>NZ_JBEZGO010000001.1:0-667109 GCF_040650035.1 Actinoplanes sp. NPDC048796
GCCTTGGTAGGCCATCACCCCACCAACAAGCTGATAGGCCGCGAGCCCATCCCAAACCGAAAAACTTTCCACCCTCACACCATGCAGTGAAGAGTCGTATTCGGTATTAGCCCCCGTTTCCGAGGGTTATCCCAAAGTCTGGGGCAGGTTACTCACGTGTTACTCACCCGTTCGCCGCTCGAGTACCCCGAAGGGCCTTTCCGCTCGACTTGCATGTGTTAAGCACGCCGCCAGCGTTCGTCCTGAGCCAGGATCAAACTCTCCAACAAAATCTTTGGAAAAGCGTCCCGGCAACAATAAGTGTTGCCAAAGGAATCTCCCACCGACTCTCCGCAAAGAGAAGCCGGCCGGGGTATTACTTAATTGGCACTGGCTTATCAAGCACCCTGTTGAGTTCTCAAAGAACAACCGCTACCCGGTTAACCACCCCGGGGCACTCGCTCAACTTTACTCTCGCTTTTCCGCTTCGTCAACTCCCGGAAATTTCCCGGTAATCGACCAAACAAATCGCTCGAGCCCCAAGAAATTAGCACGGCTATTCGCCGAGCGAATTTCAGGGGTTCCGTCAGGACGGCCGCTCCGGGCCCCGTGTGGGTCCCGCTCGCTCGCCCGTCTCCCTGGCGGCTTGGAAAACATTACAGGCGTCTGAACCCGGATGCCAAATCGGCCCCCTGCGAGCCCGATCACAGGAGGCCGATCATGGAGAAGCTAAAGGTCAGAGCCGGTTTGCCGAGGGGGTCATCCCTCGTACGAGACCCCCGCGAACGACTTCTTCCCCCGGCGAAGCACGAGGAACCGCCCGTGCAACAGCGAGGAAACGGCCGGCACGGCCTCGCCGTCGGTGATCCGCTCGTTGTTCACGTACGCACCACCCTCGTTGATCGTCCGCCGCGCCTCGTTGGCCGAGGCCACCAGACCCGACTCCTTCAGCAACGTGGTGAAGGACGGCAGCTCACCCCGGAACGTCTGCAACCCCGCCTCGGAGAGCGCCGCCTCCAACGTCGACGGCGCCAGCTCCTCCAGCGACCCCCGCCCGAACAGCGCCTGACTGGCCGCCAGCGCCTGCCGCGCCTCCTCCTCGCCGTGCACGAGGGAGGTGAGCTCCAGAGCGAGCGCTCGCTGGGCCAGGCGCGCCTGCGGTTTCTCGGCCGTCGCCTTTTCCAGCTCCTCGAGCTCTTCACGGCTCTTGAAGCTGAAGTAGCGCAGGTAGTTGTTGACGTCGCGGTCGTCCGAGTTGATCCAGAACTGGTAGAACGCGTACGGCGTGGTCATCTCGGGGTCGAGCCAGACCGCCCCGCCCTCGGTCTTGCCGAACTTGGTGCCGTCGGCCTTCAGAACCAGGGGCGTCACGAACGCGTGCACCGGGCCGGCGCCGCGCCGGCGTACGAAATCGACTCCGGCCGTGATGTTTCCCCACTGATCGGAGCCGCCGAATTGCAGTGCGCAATCGTGGCGGACGTGCAGTTGGTAGAAGTCGTTGGACTGGAGCAGCTGGTACGCGAACTCGGTGAAGCTGATGCCGCTCTCGAGCCTGTTCTTCACGACGTCGCGGGCGAGCATCTTGTTGATGGGGAAATGCTTGCCGACGTCGCGCAGGAATTCGATGACCGAGGTCGGCCCGGTCCAGTCGAGGTTGTTGACCAGGGTCGCCGCGTTGTCACCCTCGTACGTCACGAAGGGCGAGAGCTGCGCGCGGATGCGCTCCACCCAGCCCTGCACGACCTCGGGCGGGTTGAGGGTGCGCTCGCTGGACTCGCGCGGGTCGCCGATCTGGCCGGTGGCCCCGCCGACCAGCAGCAGCGGCCGGTGGCCGGCCTGCTGGAGCCGGCGCGCGGTCATGACCTGCATGAGGTGACCGACGTGCAGGGACGCGGCGGTGGGGTCGAAGCCCACATAGAACGTGATGGACCCGCCGGTCAGTGCTGCGGCCAGGGCGGCCGGGTCGGTCGAGTCCTGTATCAGTCCACGCCACGTCAGGTCGTCTACGAGAGTCACCTCGGCATTGTCCCTCACTCGGCGGGCGCGATCACACTGGGTTTCCTCGGCGGAGCGGCACGGGTAGAACACAAGGAATGAGTCGCCTGGGTAGCGGTGCGCCGCCGATCGAGATCTCCAAGAAGAAGGCTGTGGCCCGGCTGGAGGAGGCGCAGCAGCGCCTGTTGCGGCTGCGCCTGATCCTGGGCGGCCAGATCGGCGAGAAGCGGATCGGGCCGCCGCTGACCTGTGTCTTCGAGGGGTGGGACGCGTCCGGTAAGGGCGGCGCCATCAAGCGGCTCGTCGCTCCGCTCGACCCCCGGTTCGTGCGGGTCTCGCAGTTCGCCGCGCCGACGTACGACGAGAAGCGCCACCATTTCCTCTGGCGTTTCTGGCCGAAGCTGCCGGGCTGGGGCGGCATGGCGGTCTTCGACCGGTCCTGGTACGGCCGGGTGCTGGTCGAGCGGGTCGAGGGTTTCGCCACCAAGGAGCAGTGGAAACGGGCGTACAACGAAATCGTGGAATTCGAACGGACCCTGACCGCCGAGGGCATGATCATGGTCAAGTTCTGGATGCACGTGTCGGCCGACGAGCAGGCGCGCCGGTTCGAGGACCGGGCGAACGATCCGTTGCGGCAGTGGAAGCTGACCGATGAGGACTGGCGCAACCGCGAGAAGCGTCCCGCCTACGAGGCCGCGATCGGCGAAATGCTCGAGCGCTGCGATCCGACGTGGGCCCCCTGGCACGTCATTCAGGGCGACGACAAGCATTACGCCCGGTTCGCCGTGGTCGAGACGGTGTGTGAGGCCATCGAGGCCGAGCTCACCAAGCGTGGTCACAAGTTCTGATCAAAGGTTTCCCGTACGCGGTCACGCAGCCACCCATGTGCCCCGTCCGCGTCGTAGCGCTGGTGCCAGGACATGCTGATCTCGATCGACGGCAGTTCCATCGGCGGATCGAGTGCGACCAGTCCCAGCGCCGCGACGGTGGGCCCGCCGAGCCGCCACGGCATGAGGCCCACCAGGTCGGTGCCGGCGACCACGAACATGGCGGCGGAGAACGTGGGCACGGCCATGGCCACCGTGCGGCGCAGCCCGTGCGCGCCCAGGTCGTCGTCGATCGGCCCGGTGAGGTGGCCCCGGCGTGACGCGCTGACGTGCTGGGCCGCCGCGAACCGCTCCCGGGTCAGCGGGCCCGCGGCGAGCGGGTGCCCGGGCCGGACGACGGCCACCACGTGGTCGGTGAGCAGCGGTTCGACCCGGATCTCGGGGAGCGTACGGTCGGCCACCCCGATGTCCAGGTCGGCGACGCCGTCCCGCAGCTCGAACCCCTCGGTTCCGGATCCCTCGGCCAGGAACCGCAGCGCCACCTTCGGCGCCTCCGCCCGCACGCGGGCCAGCAGCGCGGGGCCGACCGAGATCGCCACGTCCGAGGCGAGCAGCGTGAACGTGCGCTCCAGCGACGACGGGTCGGGCGCTCCGGGCGGGGTGAAGACGGCCTGGGCCCGTTCGACGAGCGCGTGCACCTCCGTACGGATGGCCTGGGCTCTCGGGGTGGGAACCATCGACCGGCCGGAGCGCACCAGGATCGGGTCGCCGGTGGCGGCCCGGATCCGCCCGAGCGCGCGGCTGGTCGCCGGCTCGCTGAGATGAAGCCGACGGGCGGCCCCGCCGACGCTGCCCTCCTCGAGCAGCGCGTCCAGCGCGACCAGCAGGTTCAGATCGAACTGCATCAGACGCAACTCTCTCTTGTGAAGCTTGCATTTGACGTTAGATTAGGCGCTTCCTAGCGTCGAATCCATGGTCAAGAACAAGACTCTGCTGCTCATGTGCGCGGCCGCGGTGACGTTGCAGGCGCTGGTCGCCGGGATCAACCTGGCGCTGCCGCAGCTCGCCGCGAGCGATCTGCACCCCTCCGGCGGTCAGCTGGTGTGGATCGTCGACACGTACGTCATCGTCTTCGCCGCGCTGCTGATCCCGGCCGGCGCGCTCGGCGACCGCTTCGGGCGCAAGGGGGTGCTGATCGCCGGCCTGGTGCTGTTCGCGGTGGCGAACACGGTCAGCGCGCTCGCCCCGAACGTGGCCGTGCTCGAGACCGGCCGCGCCCTGGCCGGCGTCGCGGCCGCGCTCGCGCAACCGGCCACCCTCGCCCTGCTCGTCAACGCGACCGAGCCGCGGCGCCGCCCGCAGGCGATCGCCGTCTGGACCGCGGCCATGGGGATGGGCGGCATGGCCGGCAACCTGGTCGCCGGGGTGGTGCTGCGGTGGGCCGGCTGGAGCTGGCTCTTCGCGCTCTTCGTGCCGGTGGCGCTGCTGCTGGCGGCCGGGGTCGCCGCCTTCGTGCCCAGGGCGCCGCGACACCACGCGAGCCTCGACCCGGTCGGTACCGCGCTGCTCACCGGCGGGGTGTTAGCACTGCTCTTCGGCATCATCGAGGGGCCCGGGCGCGGGTGGGGCGACGTGGCCGTGCTGGGCGGGTTCGGCCTCGGGCTGCTTCTGATCACGGTCTTCATCGCGTACGCCGCAAGGGCCTCCGACCCTCTGCTCGACCCGCGGGTGTTCCGGATTCCGACGGTTCGGGCGGGCGCCCTCGGGGTGGGGTTCGGGTTCCTGGTGCTCTTCGGGCTGTTCTACGTCAACGCGCAGTTCCTGCAGGACGTGAAGGGCTACTCGGTGCTGGTGACCGGGTTGGCGATCGCGCCGCTGGCGGTCGGCATGGGCCTGGTGACGCGGCGGGCGGTGCCGCTGGCCGAGAGGTTCGGCGCGCGGTGGATCGTCGGGGCCGGCCTCGGGATGATCGCGCTCGGGCTCGGGGCGCTGTCAACGGCGACGGCTTCGACGCCGTACGGAATCTACGCGCTCTACCTGCTGGTGACGGCGGCCGGCATGGGTCTGTGCACGCCGGCGCTCACCCACGGCATCATGACCGGGCTCCCGCACGCCCGGGCCGGCCTCGGCGCGGGCGTCAACTCGTCGGCCCGGGAGATCGGCGCCGCGCTCGGGGTGGCGATCATCGGCACGGTGCTCAACTCGCACCACGCGCTGCGGTCCACGGCCGACTTCACGGCCGGCATGCACTTCGGGTATCGCCTGCTGGCGGGCGGTCTGGTGATCGCCGCGGCGGCCGTCGTGGCCATGTGGCGCCCGGCGCCTCAGCTCGCCGCCTTGTAGTCGGGCAGCCCCAGCGCATCGCGGATCCGCTGCTGCACCTCGTCGGCCGACGGGCTCGCGTCGATGTCGTGGACGAACTCCTTGCGCCGGAACAGCTCGAGGACCGGCCGGGTCTTCTCGTTGTAGTCGCGCAGGCGGGCGTCGAGGGCCTCGGGCGTGTCGTCGGCGCGGGTGATCAGCTCGTGGCCGCAGATGTCGCACCGGCCCTCGACCTGGGGCCGGTCGGCGATCAGGTTGTAGTCCATGCCGCAGTTCGGGCACAGCCGGCGGCTGAGCACCCGGCGGCGGACCTCGTCCTCGGCCAGCTCGAGATGGATCACCCCGTCGATGTCGAAGCTCTCCATGAAGAACTCGGCCTGCCGGCCGTTGCGCGGGAAGCCGTCGATGACGAAGCCGTAGTTCCAGTCGTGCCCGTCCAGGCGCTCGCGCACGATCTTCTCGACCAGGTCGTCGCCGACCAGGTCGCCCGCGTTCATCGTGCGCCGCACCTGGGCGCCGATCTTGGTGTGGTTCTTGACGTGCCAGCGGAAGATGTCACCGACCGCGATGTGCACGAGGTCGAGGTCGTCGCAGAGCAGCTGCGACTGGGTGCCCTTGCCGCTGCCCTGCACTCCCATGATCACGTACTTGCGCATGTCAGCCCTCTCCGTCGGCGGCGCCGATTCGCAGCGGTCCCGGCGCGGGCCGCCCGGTCAGCGTGGTGGGGTCGATGCTCCAGGCACGGGCGACCGAAAGCACGTCCTTCTCCCCCACCAGGACGGTCGTGTCCTCGGTCAGCTCGCCGGGCAGGCCGGCCTCGCGCTCGGCCGGGTCGGGATCGCCGTGCCAGGAGGTGACCTCGCCGGTCTGCCCCACATACCCGAAAGCGCGGATCAGCTCACCCTCGGCGGCGCGCTGCCACCGGTGCAGCTCGGTGACCCGGTGGGTGGCGAAGAACTGCACCTCGGTACCGAGCTCGGCCGAGAGGGCGATGACGTCGACCGGAGTGCCGGGGCGGATCAGCCAGCGGCCGGCCACCAGCACCCACGCGGTGTCGCGGGCGCCCGGCAGCGGCGGCGTCACGGCGACCCGGTCGTCGGTCAGGTGGGCCAGGTCGATGCCGTCGCGCCACGGCACCGAGCCGAGGTCGCGCAGGCCGAGCGCGTCGATGACCCGGCCCGGGTCACGGTCGGCGCCCGGCTCGCTGCGGACGGCCAGCCATGCCTGCTTGCCGCCGAAACCGACCATTACGTCCTTCTGCATGGCGTCAACGCTATCCGGCTCGCCTCAGCGCCACCCGTAGTCCTGGCGCAGCTTCGCCGCGACCCGGTCGAAACGGGTGCGGTCGAGCACGGCGCCCTCGCGGCGGATGCCGTCGTGGTCGACCTCGATCACCCGATCGAGGCGGATCCAGCTCGGCCGGTTCTCCTTGTCCCACGAGCCGGCGCCCAGGCCCATCCAGTTGCGCTGACCGTCACGGTCGCTCTGGGAGGAGAGCATCAGTCCGAGGACGGTACGGCCGGAGCGCCCGACCACGAGCACGGGGCGGTCCTTGCCCTGGGCGGGGTCGTCCTCGTACGGCACCCAGGTCCACACGACCTCACCGGGGTCGGCGTCGCCGTCGAGGTTCGGCGAGTACTCGACGTGCCGGCCGCGCTCGTGGGTGGGAACGTGCCGCACCGGTTTCGGCTGCGGCTGCGGGGCGCGCGGCGCCGGCGCCGGGGTCGCCTTGCCGGTGATCCGGCGGAGAAGGGTCTTGAGAATCTTGGCCACGGCTGCACTTTAGGCTGCCGCTATGACACCGGACATCGAAGCCTGGCAGTCGTGGCACCCGTCGCTGGTCGCCGAGCGGCTGGCCGGCGTCGAAACCCCCTGGTACGTGGCCGGCGGCTGGGCGATCGACCTGCACCTGGGCGGGCAGCTCCGCGAGCACGAGGACACCGAGATCGCCGTGCCGGAGAGCCGGTTCGCCGAGATCGCCGGGCGCTTCCCCGAGCTGGCTTTCTACGCCCCGGCCGGGGCGGGCGTGCTCGTGCCGGCCACGCCGCGGGCGCTGGCCGAGCACCACCAGACCTGGGCACTCGACCCGAGCGAGGACGTGTGGCGGCTGGACGTGTTCCGGGAGCCGCACGACGGCGACATCTGGATCTCCCGTCGCCACGAGAGCCTGCGCCGCCCGTACGGCGAAATCATCCGCCGGACCCCGGACGGCATCCCCTACCTGAGCCCCGACGTGACCCTGCTCTTCAAGGCCAAGCACGCGCGCGAGAAGGACCAGCAGGACTATCTCGCCGCCGCCCCGCATCTGACCGCCGCGGAGCGGGACTGGCTCGACCGGGCGCTCGACCTCGTGCACCCCGGCCACGCCTGGCGGTCCTAACCCACGAAGTCCTGGGTCATCCAGGTGATGCCCTTGCTGTCACGGACGATGCTCAGGCCGATGCGCTTGAAACCGGTGCTGAGCAGGTTCTTGCGGTGGCCGTCGTTCGGCGGGGTCTCGGCCAGCATGCTGTCGGTGAGGCCGTTGGCCGCGTTCACCTTCGCCGAGTCGCTGGAGCCGCTCGAGCCGAAGCCGATGTTCTCGCCGGCCGAGGACCACTTGACGCCCTGCGCGCTGAACCGGGTGCCGATGCCGCCCTCGCCCGAGCACTGGTGGGAGAGGCCACAGCCGTCGATCATCAGCTGGTTGTGGAGGGCGGCGGCCTTGGACAGGTCCTCGTCGAGGGTGAGGGCGGACAGGCCCTCGTCCTCGCGGGCGGCGTTGATGTGCGCCAGCACCTGCTCGACGACCGACCCGCTGGTCCGGGGCGCCGTCGTCGCCGGGGCCGCCTGCGCCGTCTTCTTCACCCTGGTCCGGCTCGGGGTGGGCTTCGGCGTCGCCTTCGGCTTCGGCTTCGCGCTCGGTGACTTCGAGGGGGACGGCTTCGGGGCCGGCGCGGTGGTCGCCGGCGTGGTGGCGGGCGGGGGCGTGGTCGTCTCGGCCGTGGCCGGCGGCGGCGCCAGGGGCTGTTCGGCGGCGCTGGGCGCTGTCGTCTCGGCTTCGGCGCCCCGGGACAGGCCCACGAACGTGAAGCCCGAGCCGATCACGACAGAGGTGACTCCGGCCACCAGCGTGTAGCGGACGCGGGCAGCAGCATTCATCGAGATCACCTTCGGGACGGGGGACGGCCAACCCCACTATGGGGTCGTCCACCCAGGGCGTCCCGTCGGCTAACGAATGCTTAAGGATCGGCACACGCAGATCTAAAGGTCGAACTCCCCGTCGCGGACGCCGCCGAGGAAAGCGACCCACTCGGCGTGCGTGAAGATCAGAGCCGCGCCCTCGCGGTCCTTGGTGTCGCGGACCGCGACGATCCCCGGCAGGTTGACCGCGACCTCGACGCAGTCGCCACCGTTGCCGCCGCTGCGTGTGCTCTTGTGCCAGACGGCACCGGTCAGGTCAGTCATCGCTCTCCTTGATGATCGTCGCGATGAGATCGTCGGACTCGGCCTGCCCCAGAGCAACCGACTCCAGTTCCCCCCAGATCGATTCATATGTCTGTACTTCCGCGAGCTTATCCAGATAGAGAGCGCCGGTGAGGTTCTCGCAATAGATCGTTGTCGGCTCCGGCGAGGCGGTGCCGACAGCCGGGAACTCCAGGATCGTGAACTGCCCGGAGCTGGCCGCCTTGTGCGGGCCGGCGGCGAACGGGATGACCCGCACGCTGACGTTGGGCCGGGTCGAGACGTTCACCAGATGGGCGAGTTGCCGCTGCATACCGAGGGTGTCGGGGACCGATCGGCGCAGCACGCCCTCGTCGATCAGCACCTCCAGATCGGGGGCGCCGGGCCGGGTGCGGGTCAGCAGCGACTGGCGTTCCAGGCGCATGCCGACCGCGTTCCGCACGGCCGGCTCGTCGTCGCCGATCCACTTCCGGAAGATCCAGTCGGCGTACTCGGCGGTCTGCAGGAGGCCCGGAATCACGCTGGGCGCGAAGGAACGCAGACGGCTCGCGGCCTGCTCCATGCCGACATAGAGCTCGAACCACGCCGGCACGACGTCGCCGTACGCGTGCCACCAGCCCTTGGCCTTGGACTCGTGGGCGAGGCCGATGAGCACCTCGGTCATCCGGGGCGTGGCCCGGTAGACGCCGCACATCGCGATGACGTCGTGCTTGCGGACGGCCACCTCGCCCTTCTCGATGCGATACATCCGGGCCCGGGAGAACTCCAGCTCCTCGGCGGCGCCCATCAGGGACACACCGGCCTGCTCGCGGAGCTGTTTCAGCAGGCGGCCGACCTGGCGCCGCGGAACCGTCGAACCCGTCTCGGTCATCGATCACTCTCTTTCGGTGTTCCGTTCGAGACAGTTCGACCGCCTCGAGCGAGACAGCGAGAATCCATTCGCGGGAATCTCGCCGGGAACCGTTGAGCAATCAGCGTAAGCCATCGAGACTGCTCTCTGTAAGAGATCGAACGCGGGGAGTAGCGTGACGGAACACCTCGGCTCGCGGCCGGCCTGGGAATGCGTGGTCTGCGGGCAGCACTGGCCGTGCGCCTCGGCCAAAGTGGAGCTCGCCGAGGAGTACCGAGGTCAGCAGCCGGCACTGGTGTTCTTCCTCGGCTCGTGCATGCTGTCGGCCATCGACGACTGCGCGGCCGGAGGCTCGCCGGCGCCCGCCGACCTGTACGAGAGGTTCCTCGGATGGGCGTCCACATGATCCAATGAGGACCGTGACCGACAAGTTCGACACCGGAGTCCCCCACCCGGCGCGGCGCTACAACTACTGGCTGGGCGGCAAGGACAACTTCGCCGCCGACCGTGAGTCCGGCGACCTGCTCGCGAAGTCCTACCCGGCCGCGCGGATCGCGGCCCGGGCCAACCGGGCGTTTCTGGGCCGGGCCGTACGCTACGTCGCCGCCGACGCCGGCGTGCGGCAGTTCCTCGACATCGGCACCGGCCTGCCCACGGCCGGCAACACGCACGAGGTCGCGCAGCGCGTCGCGCCGGACTCCAAGATCGTGTACGTCGACAACGACCCGATGGTGATGGCCCACGCGAGGGCGCTGCTGACCAGCACCCCGGACGGGGAGACCCGCTACCTCGAGGAGGACCTGCGCCACCCGGCGACGATCCTCGAGCAGGCGGCCCAGGTGCTCGACCTCAGCCGGCCGGTGGGGCTCATCCTGGTCGCGGTGGTGCACTTCCTGCCCTCGCAGGAGGAGTCGCCGGCGATCGTGCGGACGCTGCTGGACTCGCTCGCGCCGGGCAGCCACCTGATCGCCACGATGGCGACTACCGACCTGCTCACCCCCGCCCTCAAAGAGGCGTGGGACGAGTCGCTGCGGACGGGACGCTCGGACGTCCACCCCCGTACGAAAGACGAGTTCGCGGCCCATTTCGCCGGCCTGTCGCTCGTCGCGCCCGGCATCGCGCCGGTGGCGGACTGGCGGCCCGACCCCTCGGCCGACGAACACCCGAGCCCGGTCGAGGCCTCCATCTTCGGAGCAGTAGGCCGGAAGAACTGACCAGGCGCTGCGCGACCCCCGGGCGTGGGCACGCCCTCGAGCGCGACCTGCCGTTGCAGCAGGCCGGGATCGGGGCGTATAGCCGCATGATCCCGTGTGATTGGCTGGACCGGTGACTGTTTCGTGGCTGGACCTGCCGGCGAACGAGGTGGACGAGGCGGCTCGGCTGCTGCTGGGATGGCGGCTGACCGCCAACGGGGTGACCGTGCGGCTCACCGAGGTGGAGGCGTACAGCGGGCTGGGCGAGGACCCGGCCAGCCACGCCCACCGGGGGATGACGGCCCGCAACGAGGTGATGTTCGGCCCGGCCGGCCACCTGTACGTCTATCAGATCTACGGCATGCACTTCTGCGCCAACATCGTCTGCGGCGAGGAAGGCCGGCCGGCGGCGGTCCTGCTCCGGGCCGGATCGGTCGTCTCGGGCCTCCCGGTCGCCCGTTCCCGCCGGCCGGCGACCCGGCGCGACAGCGATCTGGCCGCCGGCCCGGCCAAGCTGATGCAGGTGCTGGCCCTGAACCGCTCCGCCAACGGCACGTCGGTGATCGACGGAACCGGGCCGTTGACCGTCTCTCCCCCCGACTCGACGGACTTCGCGGTCGCGGCGGGTCCCCGCGTGGGCGTCACCTCGGCCCATGACGTTCCCTGGCGCTTCTGGATCGAGGACGACCCCTCGGTCAGCGCCTACCGCCGCCACACGCCCCGCCGGGGAAGGACCTCCGCATGACCGCGCCCCGCCCCCGTGTCGTGGTCTCGGCGCAGATGTCGCTCGACGGGCGGATCACGCTGCGCCGTGACCATCTGCTGATGACCTCGCCGCGGATCTGGGCGTCGTTGCGCCCGCCCGGCGCCGACGCGGTGGAGGCCGCGCGTACGGCTCAGCTGGCGCTTCAGCAACCCACGGCCGTGCTCGAGGGAAGCGGGTCGCTGGTGCCCTCCACGGCCGGGCCGCTGTTCGGCGCGTCGCCGGCCTCGCCCGCGTTGTACGAGGACTTCGTCATTCCGGCCGCCAAATGGTTCACCGTGGTGGACAGGCGGGGACGGGTCCGCTGGACGATGACGGAGAACGACGGCTACCACCTGCTCGTTCTCGTCTCCCCCACCACACCGGCGGGCTACCTGTCCTATCTGCGCGAGGAGAAGATCTCGTATCTCGTCGGCGAGGACCTTCGCGAAGCTCTGGAGAAGATGCGGTCGCGTCTCGGCGTCTCGTGCGTCGTGTCGAACGCCGGCGGCGGGGTGAACGGGGCGCTGCTGCGGGCCGGGCTGGTCGACGAGGTCCAGGTGGTCATCTATCCGGCGCTGATCGGGGGCGCGGGCACGCCGACCCTGTTCGACGGTGATCCGCTGGCCCCGGGCGAGATGCCGGCGTCACTGCGGTTGCTGGCCACGCACGCCACCGCGGACGGCACGGTCTGGCTGCGCTACGAGGTCCTACAGGTGGATGAGGATCTGCCGTACGGGGTGGCCGAGGAGGATGGCTAGCTCGGCCAGCTCGTCGTCGGCGAACCGGGCGTCGTCGCGGGCCGGGTTGAGGACGGCGATCTCGAAGCGGGCGAAGCCGCACGGCCAGTCGAAGATCAGGGTGTCGAGCTGGAGCTCCGCGGTACAGCAGGGCACGACGACGGCGAGATCGTCGAACTCGTGCTCGGACTCCTCGGAGAGCTCGGCCCACCACTCCAGCGGGATGTCGGCGCCGCAGCGCGGGCAGGTGATCCGCGAAAGGTTCTCGCCGGCGTCGACGGCGGTGATCCGGTCGTAGAACTCGGTGGTGATCTCCTGACCGGAGCCGTCCGGGTCGAGGAAGACGCTGCGTACGTAATCCTCGGCGCGCTCGGCCGCCTCGCCCTCCGGCTGCCAGGTGGGGTCGGTGGGGATCACGCACGCATACGAATCGCTCATCTCGCGCCAGATCATACGACCGTTCCGGTCGCGGCGGACGGTCCGGCGGAAACCACCGCGCGTGAGGTCCGGGGCGGCTAGCGTCCGGACTGATGGTTCCCCAGCGGTGGTTGATCGTGTGCGGCGCGATGTGCTCCGCCGGCCTGCTCTGGTCGGCCGTGCTCATCGCAGGCCTGCTGGCCGGCGTACGCCTTCTCCCGACACCGGCCGCGGTGGGCGTGGCGGCGGCCATGGCGGTGCCCGGGGTGATCGCGGGAGTGATCGGCAACCGCTGGTATTACCGGACCACCCGACCGCGCCGTGCCTGGAGCCTGACGGCGTGGGTGCCGCCGCACGTGCCGCACTGGGCGAGCATGCTGGCCGGGGTGATGTTCTTCGCCTTCTGGCTGGCGGTGGTGCTGGCTTTCGCCGGCCTGAACGGCGACACCGAGATTCGCGACGGCCAGTACGTCCTGAACGACAACGGCCGCCTGACGGTCGTGAACGAGTCGGACTACGAGCGCCAGCGGGACCTGGAACAGCAGATCTCGCTGGGCATCCTGGGCGCCCTGGCCGTGGGCGGCACCTTCATGACGGGCGCGGTGCTGACGCATCACGCCGCCCCCGTGCCGACGGAGACCCAGTCCGCCGGTCAGCCCCTCGCCTGACCCTTTCTCCTCTATACACAGCAAGACTGTACAGTTGCGCTGTACCTGAGGAGGCACCGAATGAAGCTCACGAAGTACGACCACGCCTGCGTCACCCTCACCGAGGACGGCCGCACGGTCCTTCTCGACCCGGGAACCTTCACCCCCGACGCACCCCGCCTGATCACCGAGGCCGACGCGGTGCTGATCACCCACGAGCACTTCGACCACTTCGACGACGGCATCGTGCTGGCCGCCATGCGGAACCGTCCCGGCCTGCACGTCTACGGCCCGGCGGCGGTCACCGCCAAACTGGCCGAGCAGACCCCGCCCGAGGCCGCCGGCGACCTGAGCGAGCGCCTGATCACCGTCCGCCCGGGCGACAGCTTCGAGGCGGCCGGCTTCGCGGTCACCGCCCACGGCGGCGAACACGCCCTGATCCACCGCGACATCCCGCAGGTCGGCAACGTCGGCTACCTCATCGACGGCTCGGTCTACCACCCCGGCGACGCCTACTTCGCCCCCGGCGTCCCCGTGCCCACCCTGCTCCTGCCGACCAGCGGCCCCTGGACCAAGTTCGGCGAGGCGGCCGATTTCGTACGGTCGGTACGCCCCGACCGCGTCATCCAGATCCACGAGCTCATGCTCAGCGAACTCGGGCAGAACTCCGCCGCCATGCTCCTGGGCGAGAACGGCCTGACCGGCCTCCCCCTGCACCGCCTCACACCCGGCGACAGTCTCGACGCCTGAGCTCACCGCGGGAGCGCGTCTCCCAACTGTCCTCGGCCGCTGACGCCGAGCTTGGGATAGACGCTGCGCAGGTGGGCGGCCACTGTGCGAACCGAGATGAACAGCCGTTCGGCGATCTCCTTGTTCCGC
The DNA here is from genome assembly GCF_040650035.1 of Actinoplanes sp. NPDC048796. Classification (NCBI taxonomy): domain Bacteria; kingdom Bacillati; phylum Actinomycetota; class Actinomycetes; order Micromonosporales; family Micromonosporaceae; genus Actinoplanes; species Actinoplanes sp. NPDC048796. The sequence goes on from NZ_JBEZGO010000001.1 coordinate 14,036, forward strand.
AGACCGCGAGCCGCCAGCTCGGCCACCTGCCGTTCCTGCGCGGTGAGCGGGCCCTCGCCCCCGCTTCTCTGCCCGCCCGCACGCAGCTCACGGCCGGCCAGTTCGGCGGCGTGGACCGCACCGAGCCGATGGAAGGCGTCCTCGGCCCGGGACAACACGGTCCTGGCGTCGCGCGGGCGACGGGCCCGGCGGAGCCATTCGCCGTAGTGCAGCCAGGCGACGGCCCGCTCGTACGGCCATTCGCCGGCGGCCGGATCGCCGGTCGCCCGCCGGAAATGCTCCTCGGCCCGTTCGCCGTAGCCCAGCAGGGCCTCGGCAAGGTCCAGCAACAGCGTCAGCCGGACACTCGGCCGATCTCCGGCGCCCAGCCGGACCCGGTCGACGATGACGCGGGCATCGGCCGCCCGGCCACTCCGGACCGCCGCGGCCGCCAGATCGGCGACGTGCCGCGGCGCCAGGAAGGAATGCAGGGGGCGGCCCTTGCCGTCGAACATCGACCGCAGGTGGCGGTAGGCGTTCTCGTAGTCGCCGTCGATCGTGGACGCGAGGCTTTCCGCGCGCAGCAGGCGGACGTGAATGGCCCGGTGCTGCCGGATGTCGATCCGGGTCACCGTCTGCCGGGCCAGGCGACGGGCCCGCGCGGCGTCGCCCCGCAGCGCGTGCACCTGGGCTCGCAGAGCAGCCATGCCGGCGGCCAGCACGGGCAGCCCAGCCCCGTCGACCGCTTGCGCCTGCCGCTCGGCCTCCGCCCAGTCCCCGACGTCGATCAGCGCACCGACGAGGGTCGGCATCATCTCGATGCCGGTCAGGGACGAGCGCGGGTCGGGCTCACCGCCCATCGACGACCGCAGCAGGCCGACCGCGAGCCGGGAGCGATTCTCGTACGCGGCGATCGTGCCGACGATGTTGAGGCGGTACCGGTCGGCCGGGGTGAGCACGGCATCACCGGCCGGGACGGGGGTGGCGTCGCAGACCGCGCGGCCGGCGTGCGACGCCGGCTCCAGGACCAGCCGGACGAAGGCGGCCACCAGCGGGTCGGCGTCCGGGGCGGTCTCGGCCAGCATCGGCGCGAGACCGAGCCGGTGCTCCTCGTCCCCGGACGTGGCGGCGACGACAGCGGCCAGCCCGGCCAGCGCCGACGCGGTCCGCGGATCGGCCGGCGAACCGGCCCGGCGGGCGGCGGCCACCATCCCATACGCCTCGTGCTGACGTCCGGCCCGGGACAGCGCGGTGGCCGCCGCGTGCGCCGCCAGGTTGACCGGGTCCGGGTCGCTGGTGAGGCGCCGCACCTGGGCGTACAGCTCGCCGGTCCATTCGGGCTCCCCCAGGTTCCGGGCGTCCAGGGCCGCCTGCGCATAGCGCCGGGCGGCGGAGGGGAAAGCGGGCGACCGCTCGGCCGCCTGTTCCATGGCCGTCGCGGCCTCGAACAGCGCGCCGCGGGCCCGGAAGACGGCGGCGGCCGACTCCAGCGCCGATGCGATCGGCTCGTCGGGGCCGGAGGTCACGGCGGCGAGGTGAAGTGCGTACTCCGCGGAGGCGGGCGGCAGCTTCGCGGCCAGATTGTGATGCGCCTGGTGGCGCTGGTGGACGGAGCCGCTGCGATACGCCGCCTCGGCCGCGAGCGGATGAGCGAAGCGGGCGACCGCTCCGGTCCGGGACACCAGGCCCGCCCGCTCGGCGGGCGGCCAGGTCTCATCTCCGGCGGCCGCGGCGACTCTTTCCGGATCGGCCGGCGGGACGGCGACGGCAAGATGCAGCAGCAGCCGGCGGGTGGGTTCAGGCAGCGCCGCCAGCTTCGAGCCGAACTCGGTCTGCAGGATGCGGGCCGCGGGCAGACCGGCGCAGAGCTCGACCAGGGCGGCCGGGTTGCCGGCGGCCCGGTGCAGGATCTCGGCCCGGCGCCGCCCGAGGGGCGGGTCGGCCTGAGCCTCGACCAGGCGTACGGCGCTCTCGCGGTCGAGCGGCCCCAGCTCGACGACGGGAAGTCCGGCCAGCGCGGCCGGGATCCGTCCTCCGCACCCGGCGGCGACCAGTGCGCGGGCCGCCCCGCCGAGCTCGGCCAGCAGGGCCGCCTCGTCCGGGGCGAGACGGTCCACGTCGTCCGCGATGATCAGCACCGGCCGGCGCCGGTCGATCGCGGCCACCACCGCGCACAGCGCGGAACGCATCGAGACGTCCCCGCCCGTCGGCGGCGCGGCGGCCGGCGCCTGATCCGTGTGCAGACCGAGGGCGGCTCGGGCGGCTCGCGCGGCCGGGCCGGGAAGGCCCGGCAAATCGTGGCGCAGGGCCAGGAGCAGCCGCCGGATCAGGGCCGGCGCGCCGACCAGCGGACCGGCCTGCGGATCGGGCGGCGGACCGGCCTGCGGATCGGGCGGGACGTGCACTTGGACGATGCGGTGGCCGTCCCTTCGGGCCTGTCCGGCCGCCGCGTCGAGGAGCCGGGACTTGCCGATCCCCCGCTCGCCGGTGAAAAGCACGGCGCCGCCGCCGCTCAGGCACTCCGCGAGCCGGTCCTGTTCGCGTTCGCGGCCGATCAGACCCGGGCCGGGGACGCCGAGGATGTCAGGCATCGCGCCGGCCGCCGAGCAGGACGCGCAGCTGGTTGCGGTTGCTCACGCGCAGCTGCGGATAGATGCCGTACAGGTGGGAGCCGACCGTGCGCGGGGACAGGGCGAGACGCCGGCCGATCTCCCGGTTGGTCATTCCGCCGGCGGCCAGCCGGGCGATCGCCTGCTTCTGCGCGGTCAGCGCGGCGAACGCGCGCGCCGGGTCGGAGCGCTCGTCGTCCTGGGGCAGATATTTGAGCGCCTGCTCGGCGTGCGGGTTCGCCCCCAGCCGCCGGAACGTCTCGAGCGCGGGCGGCAGATGCCGGCGGGCCTCGACCGGCCGCCGTCGCCGTCGTAGCCACACCGCGAAGTTGAGTTGTGCCTCGGCATACTCCAACGGCCATTGCGCCGCCAGGTCCGGATCGCTCAGCGCGTCGCGGAAGTGCCCGGCGGCTGCTTCGGTGTCGTCGAGCAGAGCCTCGGAGTGGGCCAGCAGCATCGCCAGACGCGCGGTGACGTTCTCGCCGGCCCGTTGGCGGCAGGCTCGCAGGATCCGCCGCGCCTGCGCGCGCCGCACCCCGCCGGTGGCGGACAGCGCCAACTGGGGAAGCGAGCGCGGGCCGAGGAAATAGTGGATCGGCCCGCCGTCCGAACCGAACATCGCACGGAAGTGCCCGTACGCCGTCTCGTAGTCGCCCGCCGTCAGAGCGATCGTCCCGAACGCCCGCCGCCGGAGGCTCTCGGTGAAGGCGTCGCCGGTCGGCCACGGCCGGACCCGCACCGGGGCGGCACCGCCGTGCCGTAGCGCGTCCAACGTGGAACGCAGGGCTGGCAGCGCGTTCAGCAGCAGGGTCATGTCGCCCACGGCGGCCACGCCGTCGGCTTGTTCGAGCGCCTCGTCGGCCTCGGCCCACCGGCCGCTGTCGATCATCGCGAGGATCATCACGGGGACCCGGGCGGCCAGCGCACCCGGCGCCCCGTAGGCGCGGAAGCCCTGCCAGAGCGCGGACAGCTCGGCGGCGGCACGCGCTGAGTCGTCCCGCAGCCAGGCGACCGTGCTGGTGCCCATCAGCCGCGCGTGTTCGGCGATCGCGGAGAGCGGAGCGGGGTCGTCGTCGTGTCCTGGGCCGCCGAGGCCGGCGACGGCGAGCACGGAGGCCCGGGTGGCGGGGTTCGCCGATCCGGGAATCATGGCCTCGCCGAGCTCGCCGCCGGTGCCGTCGACGACCAGATCGAGCAGGGCGGGCAGCTGCTCGCGGTGCGCGGCCACGCCGGAGAGCATCGCCGCGTTGGCCGCCGCGGCCACCGCGACCATGGCCACCTGCCCGTCGCCGGGCCGGCCGAGCACCGCCGCCCGGAGCAGCTCGAACGCCTCGGTCAGCCGGCCCAGGTGAATCATCGCGATCCCGGCACCGACACTGGCGGCACCGAGGACGTCCGGGTCGCTGGTCAGCGCGGCCACCGCCCGATAGAGCTCGATCGCCCAGGCCGGCTCGCCCGAGCGGTAAGCGGCGACGACGGCTTTGGCGTAGCGCCGCGCCGCGTCGGCGGGAGCGGGGCTGCGCTCCGCCGCTGTCCGCATCGCCTGCGCCTCGGCCACGAAGTCGGCCCGCCGGCCGAGGTGGTCGGCGTTCTCCTCGATCGCCGCGGCCGCCGGTTCGTCCGGCCGGTCGGCGGCCAGGGCGCGATGCAGCGCCCGATGGTACGGATCGTCGGTGCGGGCGGCGAGGTCGTGGTGGGCCCGCCGTACCTCCGCCTCGCCCGCCGCCTCGGTGCAGGCCTCCCGGATCAGCGGATGCCGGAAGCTGACCCGCCCGTCGACCACGCTGATCAGGCCGATGTCCTCGGCCGGTTGCCAGTCACGCAGGTCAGCGGCGCCCGCGCCGGCCCGGTTGAGCACGGCGAGAGGCTCGGTGTCCGCGGCGACCGCCGCACACAGCAACAGCCGGCGGGTGGCGTGCGGAAGGCCGTCGAGCCGCTGCCGGAACTCCACCGGCGCCCGGGTGGAGAGCAGAGCCAGCGGGTTGCCGGCCGCTCGGCGCAGGGCCACGCTGCGGGGTGCGCCCGCCTCGAGGCCGGCCCGGCTGGTGAGCAACCGGGCCGCGGCCCGGCTCTCCAGGGGCCCCACCGGATATCGATTGATCTCGGCGCCGAGCCCCGGTGGCCCCTCATCGCCGCGGGCGGCCAGCAGCACGCCGACGGGGCTGGTTCCGGCGTGCCGCAGTACCTCGGTCAACAGGCGCATCGTCGCGGGGTCGCACCGGCCGGCGCGGTCGATCAGCAGGAGCGCCGGCCGCCGTGCGGTGAGCCGGTCGAGGCCGAGCAGCAGCGCCGTGAGCAGCGCCGGATCGAGCCTTTGGCCGGTGGCGAGCCAGGCCCGCGCCGCCGGGTCGAGGCGCGGGGTGCACAGCGCGCGGAGCAACGCCCACGGCAGCGGGCGGCCCGGATGGAGGGCGAAAACCCGGAAGCCACGCGCCCGGGCCAGCGACGCGGCCGCGCCGAGCAGCGCGGACTTGCCGATGCCGGCTTCGCCGAGCAGCACGAGCGATCGCGGCCCGGTCGTCGACGATTCGACGAAGGCGCCGAGGTGGGCGAGCTCGCGCTCACGTCCGGCCAACGTTGGTGACCCCATGCGATCCCCTCCGGCACGACGCTGTGGTACGGGCACGTCATTCGATCAACCGGGCCGATCTCCCCGCCACGAAGAAAGGATGAAGAAACGAACCGTGAGAGGGTGGACCCTTCGCGTGAGCTGGGGAGATGGCATATGGCAGACGATGGTGCCTCGTTCGGGACGCTGCTGCGCCGGCTGCGCGTCACCGCCGGGCTCACCCTGGACCAACTGGCCGAGGCGTCAGGGGTCACCGGCCGGGCGATCAGCGACATGGAACGCGGCGTCAGCCGCCGCCCTCGGGTCAGCACGGTGCAGTTGATCGCGGACGGGCTTCGGCTCGATCCCGATCAGCGGGCCGCTCTGGCCGCGGCGGCCCGGGCTCCGCGGCCCCCGGCGGTCGTGGGAGGGCTTCCGCTGCCTCGGGCGGCGCTCGACTTCACCGGTCGAGACGACGACCTCGCCCGCATCGCGGGCTGGGCCGAGCTGACGCCGGCGCTGGTGGTGATCTCCGGCGCCCCGGGTATCGGCAAGACCTCTCTCGCGGTACAGGCCGCTCAGGCGTGGACGGCCGAGGAGCGGCTCTTCGTCGACCTGCGTGGCCTGGACACCCGGCCTCTCACACCGGACGCGGTGCTCGGCCGGCTGATCCGCGCGGTCAGCCCGGCGCAGCGGGCGGTTCCGCGCAAGACCGAGGAGGCGGCGGCGCTGTGGCACTCCCTGGTCCGCGAACGGCGGCTCGTCGTCGTGCTGGACAACGCCGTGGACGAGGACCAGGTGCGCCCGGTGATTCCGCCGAACGGCCCGGTCGTCGTGCTGGTGACCAGCCGGCGGCGGTTGAGCGGCCTCGTGGGCGTCCACCGGGTGCGCTTGGACGCGCTGCCCGATCCGGACGCGCTGACGTTGCTCACGCGCATCCTCGATGAGGACAGCCCGCCGGAGGGCCTGCGCCGCATCGCCGAGCTGTGTGTCAACGTCCCCCTCGCGCTGCGGATCGCCGGCAACAGGCTGGCCAGCCGGCCCGGATGGACGCCGGAGGACCTCATCGTCCGGCTCGCCGCGCAAGAACGGCGACTCGACGCGCTGACCGCCGGCGATCTGCGGATCGAGGCCGCCTTCACGCTGTCGTACGAGCAGCTGTCCGGGATCGCGCGCCGGCTGTTCCGGCGGCTGGCCCTGGTGGCCGGCCCGTCGACCGGTACGGAACTGGCCGGCGTGCTGGTGGGCGAGCCGGCGCCGGTGACCGAGACGGCGCTCGACGAGTTGGTGGAGCTCAGTCTGCTCCAGCTGCGGCCGGACGGGCGCTTCGAGTTCCACGACCTGCTGCGGTTGTACGCCCGCGTCCAGTTGGGCCGGGAGGAGAGCGCCGCCGAGCGGGAGCGCCTGACGCGCCGCCGGGACGTCTGGCTGCTGGACACCGCCACGATGGCCGGCCGGTTCTTCGAACCCGAATTCCACGCCACCCGGCCGGATGCCGCCGTGGCGGCCGGGCTGACCACCGAGGCGCGGGCCGGTGACTGGCTGCGCGCCGAGGCCGAGAACTGGTTGCCCGCGCTCCGGCAGGCCGCGGAGGACGGCGATGACCGGCGGGTGGTCGACGTCGCCGAGTCACTGCACTGGTTCTCCGACGGCTGGGCGTCGTGGCCGCAATGGGAGGACGTCTTCACGCTCTCCAGCCGGGCCGCGGAGCGACTGGATGACGACGCTCTGCGCGCCGTTCACCTCGGATATCTGGCCTGGGTCCACATCGTCTGCCTGAGACAGCCGGAGCAGGCGATCGAGCCGGCCCGGCGGGCGCTGGAGTGCGCCGTGCGGTCCGGCGACCGGAGACAGATCGCGTGGGCCGAGTACTACGCCGCATGGGCGTCGCACGAGGCGCGGCAGTGGTCCGCATCGCTGGAGCACGCCCGGGCCGCGGTCGCCGGTTTCCGCGCCACCGGCGACCGGGAGGGCTTGCCCAACGGGTTGACCCTGTGCGCGATGGCGGTCCGCGGCATGGGCTCGGCCGACGACGCCGTTCCGCTCTTCGAGGACGTCATCGAGGCGGTGACAGACCCGGCCACCGCCCCGTCCCCGCGCATCGCGCTGTACATCGTCGCAGGCGTCCGGGGCTTCCTGACGGAGATCGAGGTGGAGGCCGAGCGCTGGCCGGCGGCGCTGCGGCGGGCCGGCGACTCGATCGCGGCCGCCGAGCGACTGGAGCAGCCGCACGATGCTCTGCTGACGGCACGGGTGGACCGGGCGCTCGTGCACGCGCGGCTCGGCGAGACGGCGTCCGGACGGGCCGACCTCGAGGCGGCGCGAGAGCTGCTGGCCGAGTTGGGCGCCGAGGCCCCGCGGCTCGGCCCGGTGCGGGCCCGGATGGCCGAGTTGGAACGGCAGCTGGGCCCGGGCTAGACCCGGAGCTTGCCCAGGATCTCGGGGATCCGGCGCACTACCTCGCGCTCCTGTTCGTTGAGGTCGTCACGGAGGGCCCGGGTGATGCCGTCGGCCCGGTGGCGGCGCTCGTCCGCCAGGGCCGCGCGGCCGGCTGCGGAGATCTCCACGGCGAGCTGGCGCTTGTCGGCCTCGTGCGGGCTCAGCGTGACGTGGCCCCGGTCGTGCAGCAGGTGGACGGTGCGGGTCATGGACTGGTGCCGGACCTGGTCACGACGGGCGAGATCGGCGATGGAGAGCGGCCCCTCCCGGTCGAGGTGCCCGAGAACGGCGGCCTGGCCCGGCGGCATGCGATCGCCGGCGCGGGCCCGTCGCACGAAGTCGCCGATCGCGGCCCGGAGCGCTTCCGCGAGCTCGCTGTCCTCCATGAGCCGAGTCTACAGCGAGCCTGTAGAAGTGATGTCGGGTGCGGCCGGCGCCGGCGCCGGGGCCGGCTGGCGCTGGCCGCGTCCAACCTGGGCGACTCGGCGGCGTGAACCCGGCTCATCCGCCGGCGTGCTGTGGGGTGCCCTTGCTGTCGTACGCGGTCAGATCGGTCAGGGTGGCCGGAGGCCGCCCTTCGGCGAAGTCGAACCAGAAGATCTGTGCCTCGTCCGTGGCGGCGAAGCCGCTCCAGGGCGCCCGTTTCGCTTCGACGGTCCGGCCGGTGGCGGTGTCGCGGGCGGTGATCCGGGCGGCGTCGCCGACGTAGTAGCCGAAAGTCGGAGTGGTATGGCCGTCGAGCAGCCGGCCGGCGGTGATCGCGTGGAAGCCGGGTGCCATCCGATCGGTTTGCGCGTCGCTGCTGACGATCTCGCGGCGGAAGTCGTCGATCGTGCCGGTCCGGGTGCGCCCCAGCACCAGGGTGAGCGTCTCGTCGAGTCGGTCCGGGTCGGCCGTCTCGACGTAGAGGATCCATCGCCGGCCCTCGCTCTGGCGGCCGGTCTCGACGATCGGGCCGAGCACGCCGGCGGCCGGGGAACCACCGGAGGGACCGTCGGCTGACGGCGCCGATCGGCCGGCCGCCGGCCGGGAGCCGGCCGGACCGCCGAGGCCGGCCAGCTGGCTGCCGCCGATCAGCAGAGCCGCCACCGTCAGCGCGGACGCGCCACCGACGGCGAACCGGCGCCGGCGCCGCATCCGCCCACCGGCGGCCATCACCCGCTCCAGGTCCACAGGGGCGGCCCGGAAATCCGGTGGCGAGTGCATCGCGTCCTTCAGGTCCTGCAGCGTCGTCACAGCCCTACCCCTGCTTCCGTCTCGGTGCGCAGCGGCGGCACGAGGCCGGCCGTGATGCGCAGTTTCGCCAGGGCGCGCGAGTTGAGGCTTTTCACGGTGCCCGCCGGCAGGCCGAGTTCGCGGGCCACCTCCGCCTCGCTGGCGTCGAAGAAGTGCCGGAGCACGATCACCGCCCGTTCCCGCGGTGACAACGCCCGCAGAGCGCCGATCAGCCAGCGCCGTTTCGACACCACGTCGGCCACGTCCTCGGACGCCGGCGGTTCCGGCATGGTCTCGGTCGCGTACTCCCGCATCGGCCGGCGCCACTGGTCGGTGACCAGGTTGGTGAGCACCACACGGGCGTACGCGTAAGGGTCCTTGCGGCGGACCCGCCCCCAGGCCGCGTACACCCGGACCAGGGTGGCCTGGGCCGCCTCCTCGGCCTGGTGCTGGTCGCCGGTGAGCAGGTACGCCGCACGTTGCAGCCGTGAGGAACTCGCCTGGGCGAACGCGATGAAGTCGTCGTCACCGCGGGCCATCTGACGCCTCTCGTCGTTTCATGAGCACCAAGACGAGCGAACCCTACGTTCGGTTGCGCCTTTTCAGTCGCGGTGCCGGGGCAGGCGGACCGTCACCTTCGTCCCGGCCGCCTCCTGGGAGGCCAGGGTGATCGAGCCGTGGTGGCGTTCGACCACCACGCGGCACAGGGCCAGGCCCAGGCCGGCGCCCGGGATGCCGGTGTGCCGGGCGTTGCCGCCGCGGTAGAGGCGGCGGAACAGGCGGGCCTGTTCGCTCGGGGCCACGCCGACGCCCTGGTCGGCCACGGTCATGACGGCCGCTTCGCCGTGTTCGTCGGTGAGGGTGATGGCCACCGTGGAGTCGGTGCCGCTGAATTTCACCGCGTTGCCGAGCAGGGCGTCGACCACCTGGCGCAGGCGGTCGCGGTCGCCGGGGACGGTCAGCTCGGCCGGCATCGTGGTCTCGATCGTGATCCGCCGTTCACCGGCGGCGGACGAGATGGCGACGATCGCGGCCGCCACCACCTCGACCAGGTCGACCGGGACGATGGTGAGCTGGGCGTGCCCGGACTCCAGGGCGGCCAGGTCGAGCAGCTTCTCGACCAGGTCGCGCAGGCGCACGTTGTTGCGCTGCACCACGTCGAGCATCTCGCGGACCTCGCCCATCGGCGTCTCGTCGGGCGATTCGGCGATCAGGTCGACGTAGGCGCCGATCGAGGTCAGCGGGGTGCGCAGCTCGTGGCCGACCAGCGCGATGTACTCGTCGGTGGCGGCGGCCAGGTGCAGGGCCAGCACCTCGGCCCGGCGCTGCTCCAGGAAGGCGCCGATCAGCCCGGCCACGCCGGTCAGCAGCACGGCCAGGGCCGGGTCGGGCTCCTGCCGGGTGTGCGTGAAGAAGCTCAGCACCCCGATCACCCGGTCGCCGCTGCGCACGGGCACCGCGCCGCCGGCCTGGAAGGCGCTTTCCGAGGCCACGTACGGAAGGACCGGTGAGTCGTGGGCGTGGATGTCCGGGATCCACAGCGGCTCCATCGTGGCCCAGCACGATCCGGCCAGGCCGGAGCCGCGGGACATGCTGGCCGGAGTGGGCAGCGAGCGCTCCCCCGGCGCGGTGTAGTTGCCGGCCGGGCGCAGCACGTCGGTGACCTCGTCGACCAGCCAGAGCCGGACGTACGGCCAGCCGAGCGTCGAACCGATGGCGTGCAGGATGCGGTCGGTGGCGTCGAGGGCGTGGGTGTGGTCGGCCAGCACGCGCAGGACCTCGGTCTCGCACTGCTGGTACTCGCGGGAGCGGTGCTCGTACGTGCGGTCGTGGAAGGTGGCCACGGCCCCGGTGATCGTGCCGTCCGCCGTGGTGACGGGGGTGGCGTTCACGGCGTACCACCGGTCCCGGCCGATCACCTCGACATCGCGGAGCTTCTCCCCGGCGAGAGCTCGGGACAGGATTTCGCCGTACGCCTCGGGGACGGCCAGGTTGGTCGCGGTGATCCGCCCGGTCGCGTCGCAGATGATCACTCCGGCGTCGAGCGTGTCGAGCAGCGCCTGGACGGTCACGTCGACCGCATTGTCCAACTTCTCGAGGACCAGACCCAGCCTCTGGGTCAATTCCGGCACGCTGAACGGCTTGCCGATCACGTCGAGCGCGCCGGTGCCGGCCAGGCGCTGATCGCCGGGCAGCAGATAGGCGGTGATCAGCACCACCGGTGTCGCGGCCAGCTCCGGATCCTCGCGCAGCGCGCGGCACAGCTCCAGCCCGTCCATCTCCGGCATGTCGACGTCGGCCACCAGCAGGACCGGCCGGTGCGCGGCGACCGCCTCCAGCCCGGCCCGGCCGTCCCCGGCCACCACCACCTCATGACCGAGACGGCGGATGACCTGCGCGATCACCCTCTGGTGATCAAGATTGTCCTCGGCCACGACAACAAGCGACACAAGTGACCACGCTAGGCACGCGGTGGTCAGGAAAGGGGTGATACTGCACTCTTCTCCCCCGCCCGAGTGTGCGCCGGGCCACGGCGAGGGGTAGACGATCAGGGTGGTTAACAACGTTGGACTGAGGTCCGAGCGCGGGCCCGTCCTCGGCGCCGTCATGCTCTCCACCGCGCTGATCGCGATCGACTCGACGATTCTCGCGACCGCGGTGCCCTCGATCGTCGACGACATCGGCGGCTTCACCGAGTTCCCCTGGCTGTTCACGGTCTACCTGCTGGCCCAGGCCGTCTCGGTGCCCATCTACGGCAAGCTCAACGACCTGTTCGGCCGCAAGCCGGTGATCCTCTGGGGCATCGGGCTGTTCCTGGTCGGCTCCATCCTGTGCGGCCTGGCCTGGGGCATGCTCCCGCTGATCGTCTTCCGGATCGTGCAGGGCCTGGGCGCGGGCGCCATCGCGCCGACGACCATCACGATCGTGGGCGACCTCTACTCCGTACAGGAAAGAGCGAAGGTCCAGGGTTATGTGGCCAGCGTGTGGGGCGTGGCGTCGGTCGTGGGCCCGACCCTGGGCGGCGTGTTCAGCGAGTGGGTCGACTGGCGGTGGATCTTCTGGGTGAACATCCCGCTCTGCCTGGCCGCGGGCGCGGTGATGTTCCGCCGCTTCCACGAGCGGGTCGAACGCGGCCACCCGGTGATCGACTATCGCGGGGCGGCCCTGCTGACCGCGGGCCTCACGCTGCTGGTGCTGGGCGTGCTCGAGGGCGGGCAGGCCTGGGCCTGGGACTCGACGACGAGCTTCGCGGTGCTCGGGCTCGGCGTCATCCTTCTGGTGATCTTCGGGTTCGTCGAGCGTACGGCTAACGCCCCCATCCTGCCGCTGTGGGTGTTCCGCCGGCGGCTGCTGGTCACGAGCGGCCAACTCGCGGTCGGTGTCGGGGCGATCCTGCTGGGGCTTTCGTCGTACGTCCCCACGTACGCCCAGGACGTGCTGGGCACCGGCCCGCTGGTGGCCGGGTTCGCGCTGGCCGCCCTGACCCTGGGCTGGCCGATCTCGGCCAGCCAGGCCGGCCGGGTCTACCTGCGCCTGGGATTCCGGATGTGCGCGCTGATCGGCACGACGCTGGTGCTGATCGGCTCGGCCCTGCTGTTGCTGCTGGACGAGACCTCGTCGATCTGGGCGGTCGGCGCGTACTGCCTGGTCATCGGCCTGGGCATGGGCCTGACGGCGGCGCCGACGCTGATCGCGGCCCAGTCGTCGGTCGGCTGGTCGGAACGCGGCGTGGTGACGGCGAACAACATCTTCCTGCGCTCGCTGGGCAGCGCCCTGGGCGCGGCGGTGTTCGGCGCGCTGGCCAACGCGGTCATCGGCTCGGGCGACGTGGTCGACCCGGCGAAGCTGACCGAGGCGGTGCACCGCATCTTCATCGGCATGGTGCTGGTCGCGATCGTGATGGTGGGGCTGGCGGCGATGATCCCGCGGGCGGCCGACGAGGCCACTAAATAGGAAGCGCCCGGCTTTCGCGGGCGCTACGGTGCCGGGGTCAGGTCTTGTTCTTGAGGAGGAGAGATGCGCGGTTTCCGGTCCCACCCGAAGCCCACCGTCGCCGCCTCGAAGGACCTGACTCCGCGTGCCCTTTCTCAACCTGGGCGTCGTCGCGCACGTCGACGCCGGTAAGACCAGCCTGACCGAACGCCTGCTCCACGAGGGCGGGGTGACCGACCACATCGGCAGCGTCGACGCGGGCGACACCCAGACCGATTCGCTCGACCTCGAACGCCGCCGCGGCATCACCATCAAGACGGCGGTGGCGTCGTTCCCGGTGGGCCAGGTGACGGTCAACCTCATCGACACTCCCGGCCACCCGGACTTCATCGCCGAGGTGGAACGGGCCCTGCGCATCCTCGACGGGGCCGTGCTGGTGGTGTCGGCGGTCGAGGGTGTACAGGCGCAGACCCGCATCCTGATGCGCACCCTGCGCCGCCTCGGCATCCCCACCCTGATCTTCGTCAACAAGATCGACCGCCCCGGCGCCCGCGAACAGTCCCTCCTGCGCGAGTTGGCAGCCCGCCTGACCCCGAACATCCTCCCCACCGCCACGGTCCTCGACGCGGGCACCGCCAACGCCACGATCCGCCTGCTCGGCGCGGCCCCGGCGGACGCGGACTTCATCGCTCGACTGGTCGATGTTTCGGGCGATCCCGTCCTGCTTTCGGACTGGGCGCGGGACGAACGGTCCGTGCCGTACGACCGCTTGCGGGACGTTCTGACCGCCCGGACCCGCGCGGGGCTCCTGCATCCGGTCTTCTTCGGGTCGGCGGTGACCGGTGCCGGCGTCGGCGAGCTGATGGCCGCCCTGCCGACCCTGCTGCCCACGACGCCCGGCCGCGCGGACGGGCCCCTGAGCGGGACGGTCTTCAAAGTCGACCGGGACGACCACGGGCGGCGGGTCGCCTACGTCCGCATGTTCTCCGGTGCTGTCCACGTCCGTGATCGGGTGCCGGCTGTGGTCACCGCGATCGAGGCGATCGAGGGTGGCGGCGGTGTACGGCGGCCCGCTCTGGTGGCGGGGCAGATCGGGAAGGTGCACGGGCTTCGGGAAGCGCGGATCGGGGACACCCTGGGGGCCGGGACGGTGGGTGGGCAGATCTTCGCGCCGCCGACCCTGGAATCCGTGGTGCGGCCCCGGGATCCGGCCGAGGGGCGGCGGCTGCACGCGGCACTGAGCGAACTGGCGGGGCAGGATCCGCTGATCGATCTGCGGCAGGACGGCGCCGAGCTCTCCGTGTCGCTCTACGGCGAGGTGCAGAAGGAGGTCATCGGGGCCACGCTCGCCGAGGCGTACGGCATCGAAGTGGTCTTTGCCGAGACCCGGACGATCCACGTCGAGCGGCCGGCCGGAACCGGGTGTGCCGGCCGGACGCTCGGGAAGGACGGCAACCCGACGCTGGCGACGCTCGACCTGCGGGTCGAGCCGGGCACGGGCGTGACCTTCGCGCTTCAGGTGCCGGTGGAGCAGGTGCCGATCCACGTGTTCAAGGCGGTCGAGCTGTTTCGGGAGTCGCTCACGGCGTACGTCAATGAGGCCTTGACCTTCGGTCTTTTCGGCTGGCGGGTGACTGATGTGCACGTGACGGCGACGCGGACGGGGTTCGTCTCGCCGGCGACGCGGGCCGCCGATTTTCGCAAGCTGGTGCCGATCGTGCTGCGGGAGGCGCTGGAGCGGGCCGGGACCGTGGTGTGCGAGCCGATCTCCCGCTTTCGGCTCGAAGTGCCCGAATCCACGCTGGGTGCGGTGCTGGCCGCCCTCGGGAAGTTCGGCGCGGTTCCCGAGAGCTCCACAGCGGCGCTGGTCGAGGGGCTGGTGCCGGCGGCGCGGGTCCGGGCACTGGAGCAGGCGATTCCTGGTCTCACGCACGGCGAGGGCGTGCTGGAGACGACCTTCGAGCGGTACGACCCTCGGCCCCGTACGTCGGCTGCGTCACAATCGCCTTCGGAGATCGCGTCGTTTGAGCGGGAGGCGTAGTGTACGAAACAGTTTCGTTTCGCAGAGGGGGTGACCGCCGTGGCTGACCAGGCTGCGCGCACCCGCAAACTCGACCAGGAACGGGAGCAGGCGATCCTGCGCGCGACCTACGAGTTGCTCGGCGAGACGGGCTATCAAGGGCTTCGGGTGGACGCGGTGGCCGCCCGGGCCCAGGCGAGCAAGGCCACCCTCTATCGTCACTGGCCCACCAAGGCGGAGCTGGTGGCGGACGCCGTACGGGTGTGCAAGGCCGTCGACAAGCCGCTTCCCGACACCGGGACGCTGCGCGGCGACCTGACAGCCTGGTTCTGCGACATGGCCACCATGATCGGCAGCGACCAGGGGCCGATCCTCGCCGGCCTGTTCATGGCCCTGCACACCGAGCCCGAGCTCGCCATGCAGCTGCGCCAGATGCAGGAGTCCAAACTGCCGCTCGCGGAATCCATCTGCGAGCGGGCCGTGGCCCGGGGCGAACTCCGGCCCGGTTACGACGCCCGGCTGATCGAGGAGATCGTGCCGGCCATGGTCTTCATGCGGCGGTTCGCGCTGGGCGAGCCGCTCGACCAGGCCTTCATCGACCACCTCGTCGACGACATCGTCCTGCCCTTGCTCACCCGGGAGCCGCGCTCCTAACCCTTCACCCCTACTTCCTCCCACCCTTCAGCTTGCGGCCCGGCCGCCGGCTCGACCTTCCACGCCCTCGCCTTCCGCCCTGGGTGGATCTCCGCGTGCCCTGAAAGGGGACCCCTCATGTCCATCACGACCTCTGACGCTCACCGTACGCCGGATATATCGCCTAAATCACGATCGCGATGGCTGGCGCTGGCCGTGATCGCGGTGGCGCAGCTCCTCATCGTGCTCGACGCCACGATCGTCAACATCGCCCTGCCGACAGCCCAGAAGGCACTGCACATCAGCGACGCCGACCGGCAGTGGATGATCACGGCGTACACCCTGGCCTTCGGCGGTCTTCTGCTGCTGGGCGGGCGCATCGCCGACTTCACCGGCCGCAAACGGGCGTTCATCATCGGCCTGCTCGGCTTCGCCGCCGCCTCCGCCCTCGGCGGCCTGGCCACCAACGCGTTCATGCTCTTCTCGGCCCGCGCGCTGCAGGGCGCCTTCGGAGCGTTGATGGCCCCGGCCGCGTTGTCGCTGCTCACGGTCACCTTCACGGAGCCGCGTGAGCGGGCCCGCGCCTTCGGCGTCTACGGCGCCATCGCCGGCGGCGGCGGCGCGGTCGGCCTGCTGATGGGCGGTTTGCTGACCGAGTACGCCTCCTGGCGCTGGACCCTGCTCGTCAGCACCCCGATCGCCATCATCGCCGCGCTGGCCGCCGCCCGTTTCGTCGGCGAGAGCCGCGCCGAAGGCAACACCCACTACGACCTGCCCGGCGCGCTGACGTCCACGGCCGGCCTGGTGGCTTTGGTGTACGGGTTCACGAAGGCCAGCGAGGACGGCTGGGACTCACCCACGACGATCGGCTTCCTGGTCGCGGCCGTGCTGCTGCTGGTTGCTTTCGTCGTCATCGAACTGCGCTCGTCGCACCCGCTGCTGCCGATGCGCGTGATCCTCGACCGCAACCGGGGCGGCTCGTTCCTGGCGGCGCTGCTGATCGGCTCGGGCCTGTTCGGCGTCTTCCTGTTCCTGACGTTCTACCTGCAGATCACGCTGGGCTATTCGGCGCTGATGACCGGCGTGGCGTTCCTGCCGTTCACGCTGGGCATCATCCTGGGCGCCGGCGTGTCGGCCCAGCTGCAGACCCGCGTCGGCCCGCGCCTGCTGATGTTCGGCGGCCTGCTGATGTCGACGATCGGCATGGTGATGCTGACCCGCATCGGCGTCGACACGGGCTTCTGGACCCACGTCTTCCCCGCCGAGCTGGTCATCAGCTTCGGCATGGGCGTCACCTTCGGCCCCATGTCGAACACGGCCCTGGTCGGAGTGGCCGACCACGACGCCGGCGTGGCCAGCGCCCTGATCAACACCACCCAGCAGATCGGCGGTTCCCTGGGCACGGCCCTGCTGAACACCATCTTCACCTCAGCGGTGGCGGCCTACATCGTCGACCGCCAGGCAACAGCCTCCGACCCGGCATCCTTGACGGCCGCGGCAACGGTCCACAGTTACACGGTCGCGTTCTGGTGGAGCGCCGCCCTGATCGGCTTGGCCGCCATCATCGCCCTGGTCCTGGTCAAAGCCGGCCGCGAGGAGGCCAACGCCAACGCAGGAACCGCAGTCATGGTCTAACCCTCCCCCACCGGAACCGTCCGCACTCAAAGCCGTCCGCGGCCCGCTCCTCCAGCGGGCCGCGGACGCGCTTCATCCAGCGCCGGCGACCCATCGCGCAGCGCCATAACGATCAGTTAGCGGCACTAACACTCACCCCCGAGTCAGCCGCCCTCACCGGACCTCGTTGGCGGAATCGTCAGCCTCACTAACGCTCGCGCTCATGCCGACCCACTCGCCGCGCCGGACGATCAGTTAGTCCCACTAACGGTCACTCCAGGGTCAGTAGACCGTTGGTCAGAGCCGCTGCGACGAGGTGGCGATAGCCGACTGAGTCGAAGGCGACCACCAGCTCGTGATCGTCCTGGCTGAGCAGGGTGCCCGGTCCCCACAATCGGTGACGGACACGCTTCGCCTGGGTCTGGTAGGCGCGCCCGGCGCTCTGGTCGTCGCGAGACTGGGCGGCGGAATCGTCCACGCGGGAGAGGGCGGCGGGATCGTCCACGCGGGAGAGGGACGCAGGCTCGTCCACGGGGGAAGAGGAGGCCGAGTCGTGCGCGCCGGAAGAAGAAGCCGAATCGGTGGCCCGCGAAGAGGAAGCCGAATCGGCTCCGCGCGAAGAGGGGGGCGGATTGGTGGCGGGGGTATAGGCGGCGCGGGCTGGTGGGATGGGGGCGGCCGGGGTGGTGGGGTGCTTGTCGTTGTCGCACGAGCCGCAAGGTGGGGTGTAGTGCTCGCCGAAGTAGGCCAGTAGGTCGGCTCGGCGGCAATGGGTGGTTTCGGCGTAACCTCGGGCGGACTCTATGCGGGAGCGCAGGATGGCCTGGCGGCGGTTGCCGGCGGCCGTCACCTGGCGGAAGGCGTCGCCCATGGGGGCGGGCAGGATGGCGTTGTTGCCGTCGGGGTGGACCAGGCCCAAGTCCAGCAGCTCGTCGACCACGCGTTCGGCGGCGGAGCGGCCCACCTGCGCCGACTCGGCCAGGTCCTTCACCGTTGTTCGGCCCTGGGCGGCCTCGATGGCGTCTATCACCGCGTGGACCGTGGCGGCGCCCATGCGGGAGCGGGCGGCCAGCAGGCGGGGGATCCGTACCGTGCGGGGGTCGTAGACCAGCACCGCTGTGGCCGGGTGGCCGTCGCGGCCGGCTCGGCCGATCTCCTGGTAGTACTCGTCCAGGCTGCCGGGGACGCCGGCGTGGACCACCGTGCGTACGTCTGGCTTGTCGATGCCCATGCCGAAGGCGCTTGTGGCCACCACGACGTCCAGCCGGCCGGCGAAGAAGGCGTCCTGGATTTCGCTGCGGCGGGCCGCGGGCAGGCCCGCATGGTAGGGCTCGGCCCGGTAGGCGTCGAGGCGCAGCCTTTCCGCGAGGCTTTCGCAGCGGGCGTGGCTGAGCGCGTAGACCAGGGCCGGGCCCTCATGGGCGAGGACCACTTCCACCGTACGGTCGTCGACCGCCTGCGCCTCGGGCCGGTCGCGCCGGGTGCGCCGCACCGCGAGGGAGATGTTCGGGCGGTCGAAGTCGGCCACGATGACCTGGGGGTCGCGCATCCGCAGCTGCCGCGTGATGTCGGCCTGCACGGGTGGCGCCGCGGTGGCGGTCAACGCCAGCACCGGTGGCCGGCCGGCCGCCTCGACGACGTCGGCCAGGCGCAGGTATTCGGGCCGGAAGTCGTGGCCCCACTCGCTGACCAGGTGGGCCTCGTCGACGGCGACCAGGGTGATGGGGCGCGGGCTGCCGGTGATGGCCGCCATCGTCTCCGCGTTGGCCAGCTGTTCGGGGCCGAGCATGACGAAGTCGACCCGTCCGCCGGCCAGTTCGGCCAGGGCGTCCGCCCGGTCGGCGTGATGCTGGGAGGAGTTGAGCATCACCGCCCGTACGGAATCCCGGGCCGTCATCGACCTCAACTGGTCCCGTTGCAGCGCGATCAGCGGCGAGACGACCACCGTGAGGCCGCCCAGGGCGAGCCCGCCGACCTGGTAGATCGCGCTCTTGCCGCTGCCGGTGGGCAGGACGGCCAGGGTGTCGCCGTGCCCGGTCAGCGCTTCCAGGGCGCGCCGCTGCGCCGGGCGCAGGGTGACGCCGAGCACGTCAGCGGCGATTCGATCAAGCTTGTCCATCCCGCCGGATGCTACCCGCGCCGGACGCGTGGAAAGGGCGCCCCTCGGACGAGGAGCGCCCTTTCCTGGCGGTGTCAGCCGAACTTGTAGGTGTTTCCGGAGCCGGGGACCTTTGTGGGCAGGCCCCGGCGAGCCCGCTCGCCCCGGATCGTGGGCTCGATGATGTCCCAGAGGGTGCCGGCGATGGTGGTGACGATGGCGGCGGGGGTGATCCAGTCGAGCAGGTCGGTGTTGTTGTCGGTGATCCAGTCGAAGGCGGGGTTGAAGAAGTTGCCGGACGCCAGCATCCCGACCAGGACGGCGCCGAGAGCCAGGGCCAGCACGGCGTTGACGATCAGGACCGGGCGGGTCCAGCCCTGGTGGTACAGCCAGGACGCCCAGATCGCCTTCAGGGCGATCAGCACGATGACCAGGGGCCACCAGAACGACCAGCCGGCGGGGTCGAGGACGGGCACGTCGGTGAAGGTGAAGCGCTGCAGGACGATGGCGGCGATCAGCAGGACCGGCCACACGATGTAGGTGACGAGTTGACCGACGCTGACCGCGCCCGACTCGTACTTGGGAAGGTCCTTGAGGGTCCAGGGAGCGCCGCGCAGGTCCTCGCGGCCCAGGCCGGTGCGTTCGATGACGGCGAACGTGGCGGTGGTCCAGAAGGCCAGGTGGACGGCGACCGTGAGGGCCGTGCCGATCGCGTTGCCGATGATGGCGCCGACGTCGGGGTTGTCGTCGAAGACGCGGCCGATGCTGGTGGCCACGACCACGATCGGCAGGACCGTGGAGAAGAGCATGAGCATGAAGCGGCGCCAGACGCCGTACAGCTCCGGGCCTATCAGGAAGTTGCGTCTGTCGGCGTAGCTGTCGGCGAGTTTGTCGGGATCGCCCAGTTCGAGCAGCGTGCTCTCCACCGCCGCGTCGCGCGGCTCGCCGGACTCGACGCGGGCGTCGACCGCGTCGTCGATGGAGGCGCGTAGCTCGCGGTCGATGTCGGCGCGCTGCTGCTCGGGGATGCGGCGGAGGGCGGTGTACACGTAGCGGTCGACGAGGCTGGTCATTTGTCGCTCCCGGGGTGGGTGAAGGAGAGGTCGTTGATGGCGCGGTCGATGCGGGTCCACTCGCCGCGCAGCGTCTCGGCGACGGCGTCGCCCTGGCCGGTGGTCCGGTAGAACTTGCGCGGGCGGGCCTCGTCGGTGTTCCACTCGCTGACCAGCAGGCCCTGGGACTCGAGCCGGCGCAGCAGCGGGTAGAGCGTGTTGGCCTCGACGTCGAAACCGGCCTCACTGAGCGTCTCCAGCAGCGAGTAGCCGTACCCCGGCGTGCGCAGAGCGATGAGGCTGGCGACGACGACCGTTCCCCGGCGCAGCTCCTGTAGGTGGCTGGCTAGTGTCACGTCCGTTGTCATGTGACTCACGATAGTGTGCGACACACACTATGGCAACCCATTACACCGAAGTGCTTTGCACATCGAAGCGCCCCGCGCGGCACGAGGCCGGCGGGGCGCGGTTTCCGGAGAGCTATTCGCTGATGGCGTCGATCAGGTCACCCACCGGGCGGTCCGGGAGGGCGCGGGCCACGTCGGCCACCGCGACGATGCCGATCAGCTGGTGGCCGTCGATGACGGGCAGACGGCGGACCTTGTGCTGGGACATCGTGCGCAGGATGGCGGCCGTGTCGTCGTCGGCGCCGATCGTGACCGGCTTGCCCGCACCGAGCTCGCCGGCCGTCACCTCACCCGGGTTGCGCCCCTTGGCCAGGGCCTTCACCACGATGTCCCGGTCGGTGACCATGCCCTTGAGGCGGTTGTCCTCGCCGCAGATGGGCAGCGAGCCGACGCCCAGATCGGCCATCTTCCGGGCGGCGTCCGCGAGCGTCTCCCTCTCCCCCACGCAGGTGACGTCGGGAGTCATGATTTCGCGAGCGGTGGTCATGAGTGGTTCCTCCCTTTCTGTTGAAGAAGGGGGTACCCGTATCAAAGAGTCGCAATCGTGTGGGCCACCTCGTCGACGAGCTCGCGCGCCAGGAAGCCCGTACGGCCGTGGCGCGGCGTCAGGCGCTGGCCGCTCACCGCGTGCACGTACGCGGCCCAGCACGCGGCCTGCGCCGGGTCGGCGCCCCGGGCCAGCAGGCCGGCCACGATCCCGGCACGCGCGTCGCCGCTGCCGGACGTTCCCAGGCCGACGTCGCCGCTCTCCTCGACCCAGCGCCGGCCGTCGGGGGCCGCGATGTGACCGAACAGCGAGACCACCGCGCCGTACTTCCCGGCCAGCTCGACGGCGGCGGCGCCCGGGTCGTCGCCGGGCGAGTGGCCCAGCAGGTGCTCGGCCTCCACCATGTTCGGCGTCAGCACCGCCCGTTCCGGGGCCGGCAGCAGGCTCGCGTCCTTGCTGAGCGCGCCCAGGGCGTACGCGTCGAGCACCACCGCCGTCTCCGGCCCGGCCTTGCCCAGCACCTCGCGCATCAGGTTGGTGGTCTCGTCGATGTCGTCGAGACCCGGCCCGAGCGCGATCACGTCGGCCCCGGCGGCCAGGTCGGCGCCGGGCAGGCCGACCACCTTCGCCTCGGGCACCGCGATGCTCAGCGCGATGGTCGTCTCCTCGGCCACCGCCAGCTGCAGGCGGCCGGCGCCGGCGCGCAGCGCGGCCACCCCGGCCAGCAGGACGGCGCCGGGGGTGAACTTGGAGCCGCCCACCACCAGAACCGTGCCGCGGGACTCCTTGCCGCCCTCCGGATCGGGCAGCGGCCACTCGCGCAGGACCTTAGGGGTGATGACTTGCTGAGGCATTGACGTCCTCCTGCCTGGTCGGCTGCGTACCCTCGCGGTGCAGGTGGTCGACGGCGTTGAACGCCTCCGGCACGAGCAGGTCGCCCTCGCGGCGCCAGCTGCTGATCGAGCAGTTCGCGATGGTGGTGCGGTGCGCGATCGCCATCAGCTCGGCCTCGTCCAGCCGCTCGGCCAGATAGCGGACCAGCAGCACGGTGGCCTCGTGCGCGAAAAGCACGACCCGGCCCTCCGGATAGTCCTCGCGAACCTCCCGGAGCAGCGCCCGCAGCCGCAGCAGCACGTCGGCCCACGACTCGCCGCCCGGCGGCCGGTAGTAGAACTTGCCCAACCGGCTGCGCCGGCGCGCCTCGTCGGGCAGCCGGGCCTGCACGCCACGACCGGTGAGCAGGTCGAGAACGCCCAGCTCACGGTCGCGCAGCCGCTCGTCGACGATCAACGGCACACCCCGGTCGCCCAGGGCCAGCCGGGCGGTCTGGCGGGTGCGGAGGTACGGCGAGACGACCGCCACGTCCGGCGCCTGGCGGCCCAGGTGTTCGCCGACCGCCTCGGCCTGCTCACGCCCGAGGTCCGACAGCGGAACGTCGGCGTCCCGTTCGGGGATCTCGATGACCTCGGCGCCGCCCTCCTCGGCGGCCTGCGCGGTGACGTTGCCGGTGCTCTGCCCGTGCCGGACCACGGCGAGCCACTGGAGCTCCTCCATGCCGACGCCATACCCCAGCGCCGGATCCGTAACCCCACTGCCACGCACGGGCGGAAACTCGACAAAATCCACCGTCTTAGTAGACAAGGCAGGGGATCGTCTCGCAGGATCGTCCGATGGACCTCACGCTAGCGCTGGCCGGGCTGGGCGTCGGTGTCGTCGTCGGGCTCACCGGGATGGGCGGCGGGGCGCTGATGACGCCGATTCTCGTGCTCGTCTTCGGGGTGCCTCCGGTGGCGGCCGTGTCCAGCGACCTGGCGGCCAGTGCGGTCATGAAGCCGTTCGGCGGGGCGATGCACGCCCGCCGGGGGACCGTGAACTGGGCTCTCGTGCGGTGGCTGTGCGTGGGCAGTGTGCCGGCGGCGTTCCTCGGGGTGCTGCTGCTGCGGCTGCTCGGGGACGACGAGACGGTGCAGCGGGCGATCCGGCTCGCGCTCGGTGTGGCCCTGCTGCTCGCGGCGGGCGGGCTGGTGCTCAAGTCGTGGGCGGCCCGCCGGCGCGGGAACCACGACGGGCCGCCGGAGCCGATCGTGGTCCGGCCGCTGCCCACCGCGCTGCTGGGAGCGGCCGGCGGGCTGGTGGTCGGCCTCACGTCGGTCGGGTCGGGTTCGCTGATCATCGTGGCTCTGCTCGCCATGTATCCGAAGCTGCGCGCCAACGACCTCGTCGGCACCGATCTGGTGCAGGCGATCCCGCTCGTGAGCGCGGCCGCGCTGGGCCACGCGCTCTTCGGCGATCTTCAGCTCGACCTGGCCGGGGCCGTGCTGCTCGGCTCGATCCCGGGCGTGCTGATCGGGTCGCGCATCTCGTCGCGGGCCCCGGCCGGGCTGGTGCGCACCGCGCTGGTGGTCGTGCTGCTGGCCAGCGCGCTCAAGCTCTTCGACCTGCCGACCGCGGTGGTCGGCCTCGCCTCGGGCGTCGCCGTGCTGATGGCGATCACCTCCGTGCTGCTCCGCCGGTACGCCCAGGACTCCCCGGGCGTACCGGCTTCGGAGGGTCAGCTCGTCACTTCTGTACGAACACAGCGGTCGTCCGCGCCGGGACGGTGAACGTTCCGGTCGCGGGAGCGAAGCTTGCGGTACGGACGAGCGGGTCGGCCGAGTTGCGCTGCACCGGGTGCGGCGCGACCGTCTTGCCCCGAAGGGCGGGGACGGTCTGAGCGGTTGCCGCCGAGGTGCCGTTGAAGACGACGGTCACCGACTTCCACCGGCGGTCGATACCCCGTCCGTCCAGGGTCATCGTGATGACCCCCGGGGTCTCGGCCGCGCCGGAAAGCGGGAACGACAGTCGCTTCTGCACCTCGGCGGCGGTCGGCAGGCCGAACACCGGCGAGGAGCCGCGAATCGCGAGCAGCTCTTTGTACCGGGCGTCGGCCAGATTGACGGCCTCGCAGGAAGGCACGAGCGCGGCCGAAGCCAACAGGGGCCGCGCGTAATCCCACTTGTCGGCATTGTCAGCGGCGGGTGGCAACCCGCGGCCGAAGCCGTTGCCTTTCGAACAATCCCAGATGATCTCGTTGAACCAGTCACCCGAGTTGAACGAGTTGCGGTCGAGCGACTTCGACCGCAACCGCTCGCTGCCGAGCACGAAGAATCCCACGCCCTGCCCCAGAGCCGTGGTGGACAAGGCCACCGACTGCAGCCGGGCCCGATCGACGGCCGAGGTGGTGGAGGGCAACTTGTAGGCGAGGGCGTCGTACAGCACCTCGTTGTCGTGCGCGTCGACGTAGGTGATCGCCTCGCCGGGTGCCGCCGTGTAGCCGGCCGGCGAGCCGTTGTAGTCGACCTGCGCCCCGGTGACCGTGCTTCCGGACGACGACACGAAGCGATAGGACGCCAGGTTGCCGCTCAGCCCCACCTTGATGAGGTCCTGGTAGTGCGGCAGCCGGGTGGCCGCGTCGGCGTTCACGGCGTCCCCGTTCGGCGCCGACAGCAGCCCCGAGCCGAACCCCTGCACGCGCGGATTGGCGTCGAACGGCCCGCCACCGCGTACGGCGTCGCGAAGCCGGTCGTTGAACGTGCCGATCCCGGTGCCCGCCATGTTCGCCTGGGTCGCCTGCTCGAAGCGCGCGCCGCCCGCCACCTCGCCGAAGTCCCAGCCCTCGCCGTACAGATAGATGTTCTTGCCGTCGACGCCGTCCTTGGCCACCGTCAGCCGGTCGAGGGCGGCCCGCACGGCCAGGATGTTGGCCTTCGGGTGGTGGCCCATCAGGTCGAAACGGAAGCCGTCGACCTTGTACGCCTTGGCCCACGTGACGACCGAGTCGACGATCAGCTTGCCCATCATCGTGTTCTCGGGGGCCGTGTTGGCGCAGCAGGTCGAGTTGGCGACCGTCCCGTCGGCCAGCAGCCGCTGGTAGTAGCCGGGGACGATCTGGTCGAGAACCGAGTTCGGGTCGGTGCCGGCGGCCGAGGTGTGGTTGTAGACGACGTCCATCACGACGCGCAGCCCCGCTTTGTTGACGCCGCCGACCATCTCGCGGAATTCGCGGGTGCGCTGGGCCGGATCGACCGCGTAGCCGCCCTCGGGCACGGTGTAATGCAGCGGGTCGTAGCCCCAGTTGTAGCCGTCGGTCGCGGCCACCGCCGCGACGCACTCCTGTTGCCGCGAAGAGTCCGGGGGCAGCGCGGCCAGGTCGCAGTCCGGCTGCTTCTGGTCGGCCCGGTTCTCGGGAATGGTCGCGAAATCGAAGACCGGCAGCAGATGAAGGTGGGTGACCCCGGCCTTCGCCAGGGACGACAGCTGCTTCATTCCAGCAGATTGAGAAGCGGTGAATGCTCGATATGTTCCACGGGCGGCAATCGGCACCGAGGAGTCGGCGATCGAGAAGTCCCGAACAGAAGCCTCGGCAATCTGGATCTTGGCGGCGGGAACGGCGGCCGGCTTGCGCAGCGACGACCAACCGGCGGGCACGGCCGAAGGGTCGGACAGGTCGACGATCCGGCTCAGCTTGGAGTCGGTCGAGAGGGCGAGGCTGTACGGG
The DNA here is from genome assembly GCF_040650035.1 of Actinoplanes sp. NPDC048796. Classification (NCBI taxonomy): domain Bacteria; kingdom Bacillati; phylum Actinomycetota; class Actinomycetes; order Micromonosporales; family Micromonosporaceae; genus Actinoplanes; species Actinoplanes sp. NPDC048796. The sequence continues at coordinate 39,607 of NZ_JBEZGO010000001.1, forward strand.
TCGGTGACCGCGGCCGTGACGACCTTCTGGGCCGCCGGCTGCCACGCCGTGACGGAGTACTTGTAGTACTTGCCTTTCCACGACGAGGGCCCGCGCACGGACCACACGCCCGTACGGTCGTCGCGCTTCATGGCCACTGTGGACGGCGAGGCGGTCACCGTGTCGTACAGCTGCAACGCGACGTTCTGGGCGGTCGGCGCCCACACCGACAGCGTCGTGCCGACCGGACCCAGCGTGGCCGAGGCGGCGGCCGCGTAGACGTCGTCGAGCACGCCGGCCGTCTGCACGCCCGTGGCCGCGAGCAGTTTGCCGGCCGCGTCCCGCTCGGTGATGGTGACCTGCCCGCGCAGGAGGGCCTTCACGTCGACGCCGGCCGGAAGGCGGAAGGCGTCGTACTGCCACAGGTGCGGGAACTTCGCCCGCTGCGCCTCGGTCAGCCCGTCCCGCCGTACGGTCAGGCGAATCGGCCCGGAGGCCGGGTCCACCAGGTCGTAGACCTTGCCGTCGGTGTCGCCGCCCGGCTTCCAGGCCACCGTGGTCCGGTCGATCCAGACCGCCGACGACTTGGCCGGGTCGACGACTCCCCCGGCGCCGGTCCTCTTCACCACCGGCACGAGCCTCGGCGAGACGCCGGCCAGCAACCAGATCTCGCGGCCGCCGTCGGCGAACGTCAGCGTCTGGTCGTCGGGCAGATCCTTCGTGTCTCCCTTGTGGATGATGTAGTTCAGCGCGGTGGCCCCGGCTGCCAGCGGCACCCGGAAATAGACCCCGAACGCGTCAGTGCCCACGGGCGGGAGCGGCGCCGCCCAGTCGGTCGGGGTGGCGGCCCCGTCCCAGACGTGCAGACCCCAGCCGTCGTAGTTCCCGTCGGCGCGGCGGTAGTGGATGACCGCCGTGTTCTGGTCCTGCGGCGGATCCGGCTGCCCCGTCGCCGCCTGCCGTGTCGGATACACCGTGGCGTCGCCCTGTTTCAGCCACACCTCGGGCGTGGCCGACGGGTCGAGGAACCGGTCCGCGTCGACGTCCTTCGCCCCGTCCTTGCCGACCACGATGAAGCCCATGTTCCTGGCGTTCGGGGTCAACTTCACATAGGCGAAGCGGCCGTACGAGTCCTCGCCCGCGAACGGCTGCCCGGCCGGCCACGTCGTCGTCATCGACGGGTCGACGTCACCGAAGACGTACAGCCCCTGGTCGTCGTAGCCGCCGGCCGGCCGCTGGTAGTGCACGATCGCGTAGTCCGGGCTGGTGGCCACCTCGGGCGTGCCCACCTTCGTCGAGCTCGTCGCCGAGGCGAGCCGCCCCTTGCCGTCGCGCACGACCGCCTTGTACTTCACCGCCGTTCCCCCGGCCAGGCCGGTGAGGTCGTGGTAGACGGTGTAGGGGGCGCGCGCCGCCGTCCCGATCGGCTTCCACGGCCCGTCGCCCACCTGCGCGGCGAACGTGACGGTGGACAGCGGGTCCCCGGTCACCGTCGCGGTCAGCTCGGTGCGGGCCGGCACGGCATCGGGAGTGTTCAGCGAGACGGCCGGCGCGGCCGGCGGCACCGCGATCGGCCGGTCGGCCCGCAGCGCCACCGACGACAGCGCGGGCACGGTGATCGTCAGTCTGCCGTCATCGCCGGCCGCCGTGACCGTGTTCGTGCCATAGACACCGCGGAACGTCTGGCCGGCCGACCAGGTGTCCAGGGTGACGGTCTGCGGGGTGGTCGCGCTGTTGGACGCGACGACGTATTCGTTGCGCTGCCGCTGGTCGACGCGGGAGGCGGCGAAGACGCCGGGACCGTCGGCCGCGTACCGGGTCACCTGGACGCCGTCGCGCAGGGCCGGATGCGCCTTGCGGAGCGCCCCCAGGGCGGCGATCGTCTGGTAGAGCGGGTGCGCGGTGTTGTAGTTGTCCACCGCGTGCGTGCGGCCGGTGCCGATCAGGTCGTCGTCGAGGTAGTCGGCGGTCTTCGAGGCGAACAGGTCCTGCCGGGCGTCCTTGTCGCCGCCCGGGCCGGTGAAGCCCTGCTCGTCACCGGAGTAGACGACCGGCTGCCCCCGGGTCAGGAACATCAGCTCGTGCGCGAGCTGGTCGCGCCGCAGCTTCGCGGCGTCGTCGGCGCCGGTGGCGGCGATGAACGAGCCGATGCGGCCCATGTCGTGGTTGCCGAGGAACGTCGGCAGGCTCGCGGCGGAGGTGTCGCGCGCGGTGTAGAGGTCGTCCTTGGCGTACAGGTCGGAGAGCGCCTTGGCCGAACCGTTGCCGGCCACGAACCCCTGGGCGGCGGCCTGGAAGGAGAAGTCGAGGGTGGCCGGGAGGCCGCCCTGGCGTACGTACGTGGACTCGATCTCCTGGTCGGCGCTGTACACCTCGCCGAACATGAAGAAGTCCTTCTTGCCCGCGGCTTTCTCGATGCCGGCGGCGAACTGGGGCCAGAAGTCGAGGTTCACGTGCTTGACGGTGTCGAGGCGGTAGCCGTCGATGCCGGCGTAGCCGATCCAGTGGGCGTAGATGTCGGTGAGGCCGCGGACGACCTCGGGCCGCTCGGTCCACAGGTCGTCGAGGCCGTAGAAGTCGCCGTACTCGCTGTTCTCACCGGCGAACGTCGAGTTGCCGCGGTTGTGGTACATCGTCGGGTCGTTCAGCCACGACGGCACCTTCACGTTGCGGTCGGCGGGGGCGACGACCGGCGTGTAGGGGAACGACTTCGTGGAGACGCGCGGGAAGCCGTTCCGCGAGTCGGCGTAGTTGCGGTCCTCGAACGGGCGGCCGCGCGAGTCCTCGTACGGGCTGGTGGCCTTGTCTATGTAGTCGTATTTGTTCTCGGCGTACTTGATGACGTCGGCCGTGTGGTTGGTGATGATGTCGAGGTAGACCTTCAGGCCGCGCTGGTGGGCGAGCCGGACCAGCTTCCGCAGCTCCTCGTTGGTGCCGAAGTGCGGGTCGACCTGGGTGAAGTCGGTGATCCAGTAACCGTGGTAGCCGGCCGAGATGTCGCTGCCGCTGCCCTGCACGGGCCGGTTCTTGAAGACCGGGGCCAGCCAGATCGCGGTGGTGCCGAGGCCCTGGATGTAGTCCAGCTTGTCGATGACGCCGGCCAGGTCACCACCGTGGTAGAAGCCCTTGTCGGTGGTGTCCAGGCCGGTCGTGAGCCGGTCGCCGGTCAGGCCGCCCTTGTCGTTGGCGGTGGAGCCGTTGGCGAAGCGGTCGGGCAGCACGAAGTAGTACTGCTCGCCCGGGTTCACCGTGTCGGCGCCCCACCGGGCTATCAGGGAATCGGCGGGAGCGGCCGCCGAAACCGGTGTGGCTATGAGGAAAGGAACGAGAAGCGAGAGTACGGCGGCGAACAGCCCCCGGCGCTTTGAGACCACTACGTCTCCTTCAACTGCGGACGGACCAGACCTGGAAGGTCGGGCCATAGCCATCGATGACTGTGGAACCATCGGGTTCGGTGTACAGCGGCCGCGCGCCGCCGTAAATGTTCTCGGAGGTCGTGCCGGGGATCAGGCCGGCCAGCCTGAACGGCGGGCCGGGCGACCGGCGGGCCAGGACCAGCAGGCTCTGATCGGCGCTCTCGCGCAGGAACATCAGGCTGTCCCCGTCGGCGTGCGCCCAGCGCAGGCCGCCGCTCCGGAGCGCCGGCGACGACCGGCGCAGCGCGATCAGGTCGCGGTAGAAGCCGAGCACCGGGGCGTCCCAGCGCATCGGCACGCGGGCCGACTCGTTGTCGGCGCCGGTCAGCCCGAGCTCGTCGCCGGCGAAGACCATCGGCGTGCCGGGCAGGGTGAAGAGCAGACCGGCCGCGACCTCCTGCCGCTGCTCGGAGCCGACGACAGTACGGATGCGGGCCGTGTCGTGCGAGCCCAGCAGCTGCCACGAGGTCGTCCACGACCGCCACGACATCTGGGCCGCGAACGCCGACATGGTCGCCGCCACCGCGGCCGCGTCGGCCACCGGCACCTCCTCGGGGACGCCCAGGAAGCTGTCGAAGGGCAGGTCGGCGGCGCGCAGCCAGCTCCACACCGGACGGGTGAATCCGGAGTAGTTCATCGTGCCGTGCCAGCCGTCGCGGTCGAGGTCGCTGGACGCGTCGTGGGTGTGCTCGGCGATGAGCAGACCGTCCGGATGGACGTCGTGCATGGCCTGGCGGAGCAGGGTGGCGACCTCGTGGGTGAAGTCGTCGGCGCCGAGGCGGGCTGTCATGTTGGCCACGTCGATGCGCCAGCCGTCCAGCGAGTACGGCTCGGACAGCCAGTGCCGGACGATCCGCGCGAACCGGCGGCGGAGCTCGTCACTGCCCCAGTTGAGCTTGGGCAGTGTCGGTTCGCCGCGCCACGACTCGTAACCGCCGTCCGGGCGGATGTAATAGAGCTCCTTCTCGTGCGGGAACCACTCGTGGGCGTCGCCGGTGTGGTTGGTGGTCAGGTCGCCGAGCAGGCGGACGCCGCGCTCGCGGGCGGCCGCGGAGAGCCGCTCGAGCGCGCGGTCGCCGCCCAGCAGCGGATCGACGTGGTCGAAGGTGGTGGCGTCGTAGCGGTGGTTGGACCGGGCCGGGAAGAACGGGGTCAGATAGACGGTGTTGGCGCCGAGGCCGGTGATGTGGTCGAGATGCCGCACGATGCCGTCCAGGTCGCCGCCGTACATCGTGCGCAGCGCGTCCGGCCCGCGCACCACTGGATCGTTCCAGTCGGCGGCGACGGCCCAGTCCGGAAGCGCGCGCTCGGTCGACGCGGCGAACCGATCGGGGAAGATCTGGTAGACCACGGCGTCGCGCGACCACGACGGCGGCGGTGGGTGGGCGACCACCCGGAAGTCGGTCGCGTCGGGCACGTCGTGCGTGGTCAGCCCCATCCCGGTCAGCCACCGCATGCCGCGGGTGGTGCCGAGCAGGAAGCGGTACGTGGTGACGGGATTGTGCACCGGCAGATCGGCCCGCCACCACGTGTCGCCGCCCGGCCCACGGCGATCCACGACGGCCGACGTGAAGACGGGCTCGCCGTCCCGGACCCAGCGCATGTGCACCCGCGACACCCCGGTGCCGCGCGGCACCCGCACGAAGACACTGACCGTGTCGCCGAGCCCGGGCGCCGGGTCGCTCACGTACAGCTCGCTGCCGTCGTGGTGTGGTCTCATCCCTTGACCGCCCCCGCGGTGAGACCGTCGGTGATGTAGCGCTGCAACAACTGGAAGACGAGCACGGTCGGGATCGCGGTGAGCAACGTGCCCGCGCAGAACATGCCGAAGTTGGCGTCCCGCTCCCCGGCGACCAGGCCCCACAGCCCGATCGACAATGTCTTGGCCCCGGTGTCGGTCAGGAAGACGTTGGCGATGAGGAACTCGTTGATGGTGCCGATGAAGGCCAGCAGCCCGGTCACGGCCAGGATCGGCGCCACCAGCGGCAGCAGGATCCGGAAGAACACCTGCGGATGGCTGGCCCCGTCGATGGTGGCCGACTCGTCGAGTTCCCGCGGCACGGTGTCGAAGAAACCCTTCATCAGCCACGTGTTCACGCCCAGCGCGCCGCCCAGGTAGAGCAGGATCAGGCCCCACCACGTGTTGAAGCCGATCGCCGGCCAGTAGTCGGTGATGGTGGAGAACATCAGGAAGATGGCCACGATGGCCAGGAACTGCGGGAACATCTGGATCAGCAGCAGCGACAGCAGCCCCACCCGCCGGCCGCGGAAACGGCGGCGGCTGAAGGCGTACGCGGCCAGCGCGCTCAGGAACACCGAGGCGGCCGAGGCGGTCGCCGCGATGACCACCGAGTTGAGGAACCAGCTGCCGAACGCGGTGTCGCCCAGCAGCCGGGTGAAGTTGCCGAACGAGGCCCCGCTCGGCACGAGCTGCGACGACGAGAGCGTGCCGAGCGGGTTGAGCGCGGCCGAGACGACGAAGACGATCGGCACCATCGCGAAGACCAGCATCAGGATCGCCACCCCGTGGCGCCAGCCGACCTGCTTGAGCCATTTCATGAGTAGACCTCCTCCTGACGCCGGGTGCGCCGGAAGCTGATCGCCGAGACGACCGCGACGATGAGGAAGATGAAGATCGATATAGCGGCCGCAAAGCCATACTGAGCGCCCGCGCCGCCGAACGCCAGCCGGTACGTGTAGGTGATCAGCAGGTCGGTGGCTCCGTTGGCCGGGTTGTCGGCCGGGAAGGGCGCGCCCTCGGTGGTCAGGTAGATCGCGTTGAAGTTGTTGAAGTTGAACGCGAACGACGAGATCAGCAGCGGGGTGAGCGCGACCATCAGCAACGGCAGCGTGATCTTCCGGAACGCCGACCACGGGCCGGCGCCGTCGATCCGGGACGCCTCGGTGAGCTCGCCCGGAATGGCCTGGAGGGCGCCCGTGGCGACCAGGAACATGTACGGATAGCCCAGCCACAACTGCACCAGGATCACCGCCAAGCGGGCCGACGCCGATCCGCCGAACCAGTCCACGTCCGTACCGAAAAGGTTGTTGATCAGGCCGAAGTCGGTGTTGAACATGTCCCGCCAGACCAGCAACATCGCGAACGACGGCATGGCGTACGGGAGGATGAGCAGCACCCGGTAGAAGGTGCGCCCCCGGACCCGCTTGGAGTGCAACGCGATCGCGCACAGCAGGCCGAGCACGAACGTTCCGCCGGTCGAGGCCAGGGCGAAACCGAAGTTCCAGACGAGGGTACGGAGGAAGGGGCCGGAGATCGCGGGATCGGTCAGCACCCGCGAGAAGTTGGCGAAACCGACTGTCACCTTCCAGCCCTGGGCCAGGCGCTCGCCGTCACCGGCCACGAACAACCCCAGGCTCTCGTCGGCCCGCCACGACCGGCCGGTCGCCGTGTCTCGCACGCAGTCACACGCGGCGTCGTAGACCCGGCCGGCCTTGCCCTCGTACGCCCGGGAGAGACCGGACGAGCGGATGGCGCCGCCGGCCGTGGGCACGGCCAGGGCGGTGATCTCCTTGCTGCGCACGCTCGCCTGGCCGGTGGTGAGGATGGTGTAGCCGTCGGCCGCGGTGACCCGGCCCGCGCCGGTGACGGTGGCCTCGATCGGGGCGAGGCCGTTCGCGTCACCGGCGGACACCCGTTTCGTGGCCGGGTCGGTGATCAGGAAGACGAGCGGGCCGGTGGCCGCGTCGCCGGTGGTCGCGACCGTCAGGGCGTACTGAACCGAACCCGGCACCTGAGTGACCGACGCGGTCTGAATGGCCACGACGGCCTCGGCCTTGCTGCCGCGATGGCCGTCGCCGAAGTTGGTGAAGGCGGTGCTCGCGGTGTAGAGAACCGGGAAGATCTGGAAGGCGATCAGCAGGACGGTGCCGGGGGCCAGGTATTTCGCGGGGATGTGGCGCGGGGTCAGGTAGAGGTAGAGCAGGCCCGCCGTGGTGGCGGCCAGGATGGCCAGTCCTGTCCAGGCCTCGTTCTCGATCAGCGGGAACGAGGCCCAGACGGCGATGGCGACCGTGAAGCCGAGAAGGACGATCTTCACGATCGGGTACGTCCGCCGGGTCTCCTCGGCGGCACGGGCCTGCCTGTCGGTGGCAGGCCCGTCGAGCTGCATGACCATTTACTTGATCGCTGCCTGGATCGTCTGGCCGGCGGTGGTGATCGTCTTCGCCGGGTCGGCGCCGCCGACCACAGCGGCCTCGGCCTTGCCGAACGGGTCCCAGATCGCGGCCATCTCGGGGATCGCCGGCAGCGGGATGCCGTTCTTGCCGGCGTCGATGAACTTCTGCAGGTCGGGGTCGCCGCCCTTGACCTGGTCGAACGCGGCGGTCAGGGCCGGCGGCCGGGGCTCGGCCTGGTAGAGCGCGACCGCCAGCTCGGGCGTGGTCACGTAGTTGGTGACGAACTCCTGCGCGAGGGCCTTGTTCTTGCCCTTCGAGGCGACGTAGAACGTCTGCACGCCGAGGAACGGCTGCGCGGGCTTGCCACCGGCGAATCCGGGTACGGGGCTGATGTCGTACTTGATGTTCGCCTTCTTGACGTCGGTGATCGCCCACGGGCCGGAGATCAGGTAGCCGCACTTCTTCGAGGTGAAGGTGGCGATCGAGTTCTCCGGGGTGATCGAGCGCTTCAGCAGGCCGCTGCCCTTCTCACCGATGGTGGCGATCTTCTTGAAGGCGGCCACCGACTCGGGCTTGCCGACGCCCAGGTCCTTGGGGTCGTAGTCGCCGCCGGCCGTGGTCCCGAACAGGTAGCCGCCGGCGCTCGAGTACAGCGGGTACAGGTGGTAGGCGTCGCCGTTCTGGCCGACCTGCACGCACAGCTTCGCCGTGGCCAGCTCCTCGACGGTGGCCGGAGCCTTCGGGGCCAGGTCGGTGTTGCGGATCAGGGCCAGGTTCTCCATGGCGTACGGGACGCCGTAGGTCTGCCCGTTGAAGGTGACCGCCTTGAGGGCGTTCGGGGCCAGGCCGGCGGTCTGCTCGGCCGACAGCTGTACGGGATCGACGGCGCCGTTCTGGACGAGGTTGCCGATCCAGTCGTGCGCGCCGACCATCACATCCGGGCCGCTGCCCTGCTGGGAGGCGGTGACGAAGGTGGTCTGCTGGTCCTTGGAGATGGCCTGGACCTTGACGGTCACGCCGTTCTCGGCGCCGAACTTGTCGGCGAAGGGCTTGAGGGCGGCCGAGCGCTTGTCGTCGGCCCAGATGACGAGCTCACCCTTCGCGGCGGCCTCGGCCGACGGCTTGGTGGAACTGGCGTCGGTCTTGTCGCCACAGCCCGTCATGAGCAGAGCGCAGGTCATAGTGGCGGCTACACCCACTGCACGGAGGCGCATGGTGGTCTCCCTTTGAAGGATCTTGCGTCAAATGCAAGCCAGCAACGTAAGGACTTGCCGGCCTGTTGATCGTCATATACGAATAAGCGCAGCTCACTGCCTCTTCATAGAGATCGGCTTGTGTCGCTGGCGTTGCGGGGACGTTAGCAAGTCCTTGCAATCAATGGAAGAGCTTGCAGGAACTCGCCGGAAACCCGGCGGCACTAGAGTTGTCGCCATGCGTGCACGGATGGCCGACATCGCCCGTCAGGCCCAGGTCAGTGAGGCGACGGTCTCGCGTGTCATCAACGACCGCCCGGGGGTCTCCCACGAGACCCGCCAGGCGGTGCTCACCGCTCTCGACGTTCTCGGCTACGAGCGGCCCGAAAGGCTGCGCAAACGCAGCGCCGGCCTGGTCGGCCTGGTCGTGCCCGAGCTCGACAACCCGATCTTCCCGGCCTTCGCCCAGGTGATCGAGTCGACGCTGGCCCAGCAGGGCTACACGCCGGTGCTGTGCACCCAGTCCCCCGGCGGCGTCACCGAGGACGAGTACGTGGAGATGCTGCTCGACCGGCAGGTCTCCGGCATCGTGTTCGTGTCCGGCCTGTCCGCCGACACCACCGCCGACCACGCCCGCTACCAGCGCCTGCTCGACCGCCCGCTGCCCATCGTGCTGGTGAACGGCTACGCCGAGGGCATCGAGGCGCCGTTCGTCTCGTGCGACGACCGCCTCGCGGGCGACCTGGCGGTGACCCATCTGGTCGCGCTGGGGCACCGGCGGATCGGCATGATCTCGGGCCCGCACCGGTTCATCTCGACCCAGCGCAAGCTGGCCGGCTACCGGCAGGCGCTGCAGCGCGAGCTGAAGGTGCCCGACTCCTCGATCGACGACTTCGTGTCGCTGACCCTGTTCGGCGTCGAGGGCGGCGAGGTGGCGGCCGACCGCCTGCTCGCGATGGGCGTGACCGGCCTGGTGTGCGGCTCCGACCTGATGGCCCTGGGCGCGATCCGCGCCGCCCGCCGCCGCGGCCTGTCGGTGCCCGGCGACGTCTCGGTGATCGGCTTCGACGACTCACCGCTGATCGCCTTCACCGACCCGCCCCTGACCACCCTGCGCCAGCCGGTCCCGGCCATGGCGGTGGCCGCCGTCCGCTCCCTGATGGACGAGATCAACGGCCACGGCGCCCCCCACTCGGAATACCTGTTCCGCCCCGAACTCGTCGCCCGCGACTCCACCGCGATCGCCCCGGCCCGTCGAGCCGTTCCCGTGGGCACACCCGCCTCCTGAAACTTCTTGCAGATTCTGCGTAATCTCTCCGCCCTCTCGCCGGGACGGCCGTGACACGCTGCCTTCATGGACGACGCGGAATGGCTCGACTCTCCTGCCGACCCTGAGGATGGGGACGACAATCCCTCGCCCGAAGTTCCAAGCTGGGATGCCTACGATGACACTGGGATCTTTCCCGACCAATCGAATTCCGAAAGGGTGCCGGACAGCCTCGGGCAGGAAGCGCGAGAGAGCCCACCCATGTTCAAGGATCGTGTCCCCTCGGCAAAGGGTTCAACCTCGAACTGGCTATACCTGTGCCGCAGGGCCGTCAATTCCTAGTGTTGGTCCGGCTCGGCAGGCACCGCGATGGTGGGTTCGACTTCAAGGTCGAGATTCAGAAGGTCGAGGACCGGTCCGATGGGGTGGACGTCGGGGAGGTTGCCGAGCTCTACGACGGGAAACGGCAGACGCTGCTCGGCGTTCCGACCGTCGTCGAAGGTGCGGAGCCGGGATCGTCCGATCCTTGGGAAGAATGGTTGGCGTTCTTGGGGCGCCGGCTGATCGACAACCGGGCCGACGTGATCTCGCAAGCGCCTGATCTGGCCTTTGTCATAACAGACCGCCGGAGTGACGCCTAGCGAGCGCGGATCAGGCGGGCCGTGGCTCGCTGCTTCAAGGCGAAGCCCTGCTTGGCGGTGTCGCGCAGGCGGGCCACCAGCGGGGAGCGGGAGCGGCGGGCCCAGGGGACGGGGACGTCGGTGGTGCCGTACTTCGCCTTGTAAGTGTTGCCGCCTACGAAGTCGAACTCGGTCAGGGATCGGGTGCGGGCCCAGCGCAGGGCGTGCCAGATCAGGGCCTCGTTGGGTCGGGACAACTGGTCGGCGCGGTAGCTGGCGCCGCCCCAGAAGTACATCGTGCGGTGATGCCAGGGTAGGACCGCGGTGGCCACGCAGCGGCCGGTGGTGTCGCGGGCGCGCAGCAGGAGCAGGTTTCCGGAGGGGCCCAGGCACGACATCAGTGATCGAACTCGGTCAATGGAATAAGTGGGTACGAGATTCTGCTTGGCGAATACGTCGCGGAGCTGATCATAGAATTCGGCGGCGAATGACGGATCGTCCGGGGACGCCTCCTCGATGACTATGCCGGACTTTCCCGCCTTGCGGATATTGCGGCGGCAGGCACTCGTCATCGCGGCGAACAGTTCGTCCTCGGTGGGGGTCAGGGAGATCACCGCGGTCGGGGCGGTGTCCCAGCGCAAGGCCAGGCCGTCCAGGTCGCCGGGGGTCAGGTGGCGGTCGCGGATCTCCACGTGGGCGCAGCCCAGATCGTCGAAGGCGAACGGCGTCAGGGCCTCGAGGGCGGCCCGGCGCGAGATCCCGGGCTGGAGCAGGAAGCCCATGTACGACGTGGTCCAGCCGGCCATCGGGCTGCCGAGGATACGCAGGCCGAAGCGCCGGCTGACCAGGCCGGTGAAGTGGCCCACGGTGTCGCGGCCGTCCTCGACCACGGCCAGCACGGGTGACGCGCCCTGAGCCTCGGCGACGAAGCGCAGCCAGGGGCGGGTGTGGAAGATCAGTCGGTCGTCGTAGGTGGCCCGGTCGGACCAGAGCGCGGCCGTCGGGTCCACCCTTCGCAGTCGCAGCATGGGCCTCACGATGCGCCGGGGCGTGTCGGCAAATCAAGACACTGAAGGATTCTCACGTTCTTGATGACAAATGCCACTGATGCTCGCGGACGGCCGTTTGGGAAGGTCGAGACATTCCCGGTCAACGATCTTTCGGGAGGGTCCGATGCAGACGCCGACCACGATCAAACGGCGCCTGAACGAGCTGGAGTTGCGCAGCCGGCTGCGGGCGCGGCCGCGTTTGCAGGGCCGGATCCTCGCGCCGGCCGGCATTCTCAAACGGCTGCCGGACACGGCCGGGCTCTACTTTCCCTTCTACCACGACGTTCCGGGCCGGTACGCGGACGACCTGCGCCGGCACCTGCGCGCCTTCCGGCAGCGCGGGCCGATGGTGAGCTGGGACGACGCGCTCGACATCCTGGCCGGCCGGCGAGACCCCGACGGGCCGGTCTTCTGCCTGTCCTTCGACGACGGCCACCTGAGCTGGCGCGACGTCGTCGTGCCCATCCTCGCCGCCGAGAAGGTGCCGGCCACCTTCTTCCTCACCACCGGGCTCGTCGGGCGGCCGGGCAACCTCACCTGGCCCGACTGCCGGGCCATCGCCGCCGCCGGCTTCGCCTTCGGCTCGCACACCGTCACCCACCAACGGCTCGCCGATCAGACCGGGTCCGAGGTCGTACGGGAACTGGCCGCCTCCAAACGGGAGATCGAGGACGAGGTGGCCGTCGAGGTGCGGGACTTCGCCGCCCCGTACGGGAATCCGGCCGTCGACTTCGGCGAGCGGGAGGTGACCGCGGCGCGCGAGGCCGGCTACCGGAGCTTCGCCACCACGCTGCGCCCGGCGATGCACCCGGGCGGGCCCGTGATGGGTATCCACCGGCAGGGCCTGCACCCGGCGTGGCCACTGTGGGCCGTGAGGACGCGGGTCCATGCCTGACACCCGGATCTACCTCTCCCCGCCCGACGTCGGCGACGTCGAGCGAAAGCTGCTGCTGGAGGCGTTCGACTCCAACTGGGTGGCGCCGGTCGGTCCCGACCTGGACGCGTTCGAGGCCCAGGTGGCCGAACTGACAGGCGTACGGCACGCGGTAGCCCTCAGCAGCGGCACCGCCGCCCTGCACCTGGCGCTGGTCGCGGCCGGGGTCCGGCACGGCGACACGGTTCTGGTGCCGTCGTTCACCTTCGCCGCCACCGCCAACGCGGTGATGTACCTCGGCGCCCGGCCGGTCTTCATCGACAGCACGCCCGAAAGCTGGAACGTCGACCCGGCGCTGGTCGTCGAGGAGCTGCGCCGCCGCTGCGCCAAGGGAAAACCGCCGCGGGCGGTGATCGCCGTCGACATGTACGGGCAGTGCGCCGACTACGATCCCCTGCTCGACGCGTGCGACCGCTACGGCGTGGCGCTGATCGAGGACGCGGCGGAAGCGCTCGGGGCCTCGTACCACCGCAAGCCCGCCGGGTCTTTCGGCCTGGCCGGGATCCTTTCGTTCAACGGCAACAAAATCATCACCACCGGCGGGGGCGGCATGCTCGTCACCGACGACGACCGGACCGCCGCCCGCACCCGCCACCTCGCCACCCAGGCGCGCGAACCGCTGCCGTACTACGAACATCGCGCCGTCGGCTACAACTACCGCCTCAGCAACCTGCTGGCCGCGGTCGGCCGGGGACAGCTCCAGCGCCTCGGCGCGATGATCGCCGCGCGCCGCGAGACCGGCCGCCACTACCGCGCCGCCCTCGGCGACCTGCCCGGGCTGAGCTTCATGCCGATGGCCGCCTACGGCGAGTCGAACTGGTGGCTCACCTGCCTGCTGGTCGACGCCGAACGGTTCGGCGCGAGCCGCGACCGGATCCTCGACCGGCTGGCCGCGCACGACATCGAGGCCCGGCCCACCTGGAAGCCGATGCACCTGCAGCCGGTCTTCTCCGACTGCGTGACACGCGGCGGCGAGGTCAGTGCCGGCCTGTTCCGCCGCGGGCTGTGCCTGCCGAGCGGATCGGCGCTCACCGAGCACGACCGGGAGCGCGTCGTGGACGTCGTCCGCGCGGTAGCGGCCGAGCAGAAGGGGTGAGCGCGGGGTGCGCATCGTCTACATCCACCAGTACTACTGCAATCCGCGGATGGCCGGCGGCATCCGCTCCTACGAACAGGCCCGGCGGCTCGTCGCCCGCGGGCACGAGGTCCACGTCATCACGACCGACATCACCGGCGTCTCAAAATCCTTGACCTGGCGGCGTACGGACGACGACGGCATCCAGGTGCACTGGTTCGCCGTTCCGTACAACAACGAGATGTCGTACGGCCGCCGGATCTGGGCCTTCGCGGAATTCATGGTGCTGGCCGCGGCGAAGGCGGCCGCCCTCAAAGCGGACCTGGTCTTCGCGACCAGCACGCCGCTCACCGTCGCGGTACCCGGCGTGGTCGCCGCCAAGCTGCGCCGGGTGCCGTTCGTCTTCGAGGTGCGCGATCTCTGGCCCGAGGTGCCGATCGAGATGGGCGCGCTGCGCAACCCGGTCACGCGGCGGCTCGCCGGCGCGCTGGCCGGCTTCGCCTACCGCAACGCCCGCGAGGTGGTGGCGCTCTCGCCCGGGATGGCGGCCGGGATAGCGGCGCGGCGCCCGTCCACGCGGACGACGGTCATCCCGAACGCGGCCGACCTCGCCCTCTTCCAGGTGGACGAGTTGGAGGTGAAGAAGTTCCGCACGGAGCACCGCTGGCTCGCCGACCGGCCGCTGATCGTCTACACCGGAGCGCTGGGCGCGGTGAACGGCGTCTCGTACCTGGTCGAGGCGGCACGGGAGATGGACCCCTCGATCCAGGTGCTCATCGTCGGGCACGGCCGCGAATGGGAGTCCACCAAGGCGCTCGCGCGAACCCATGGGCTGCTCGACGTGTCGGTGCACATGTGGGAGAAGGTCCCGAAGTCCGAACTGCCGGTGATCCTGGGCGCGGCCACGCTGTCGACCAGCTTCGTCCGGCCGATCCCCGCCCTGTGGGACAACTCGGCCAACAAGTTCTTCGACGCCCTGGCCGCCGGGCGGCCGATCGCCGTCAACTACGGCGGGTGGCAGGCCGACCTGTTGCGCTCGACCGGGGCCGGGCTCGTGCTGGACCCGGTGGACACGTCCGCGGCCGCGGCGACCCTCGAAGCGCACTGCCGGGACGAGGAATGGCTGGCCCGGGCGCGCGCGGCCGCGTACACCATGGCGGTCGAAAGGTTCTCCCGCGACAAACTCTTCGAGCAGTTCGCGGCCGTGCTCGACCGAGCGGCGGCCTGACGTGGAACTGCGCGAATACGCGAGGGCGTGCCGGCGCGGCTGGATCTGGATCGTCGTGCCGGTACTGCTGGCGGCCGGGACGGCCGCCGCGCTCACGTTGAGCCGGCCGCCCGCGTACCGGTCGTCGATGGTGTTGTTCGTGACCACCGGGGCGGACGACGCCGACACCGGGGCGAGCCGGCTCAACTCCTACATCGTGCTGCTCACCGGCCCGCGGGTGGCGCAGGGCGTGGTCGCGAAAGTAGGACAGGGCCTCACGGTCGACGGGGTGACCGACCACCTGACGGCACAGGTCCAGGACGGCACGGACCTGCTGATGGTGACGGCAACCGACCCGTCGGCGGAACGAAGCCGGGCCATCGTGCGCACGGCCACGGCCGAACTGGTGGCGCTGGTGAAAAGGCTCGGGCCGGCGCCGGCGGTCTCGATCGCCCAGGACGCGGTGACGACGAAAGAGCCGGACGGTCTCGTCCGCAACGCCGGCTTCTCGGCGGTCCTCGGCCTCCTGATCGGCGCGATCGTGGTGGCGGTCCGCGAGATGACCCGCAAGAAGGTGAGCGAGGAGGACGACCTGCGCCGCCTCGGCATCGGAACCGTGGGCGTCATCGCGATCGGAAACCGCTACGGCCGTACGGCGAAACCGGACGAGGAACTGGCCGAGGCGTTCCGGAGGTTACGCAGCCTGCTGCCGTCCCTGGACGGGGGCAGCTCGCTGCTGCTGACCGGGGCCACCCGTAAAGAGGGAACGACGGCGGTGGCCTGCGGCCTGGCGATAGCGATGGCCGAGACGGGCGCCCGGGTGCTGCTGGTCGACGCGAACCTGCGCTCGCCCGGGGTGGGACGCTACCTGTCGCTGGAGCCCGGCCCGGGCCTGGCCGAGGTGCTGGCGGGCACGGCGACGGTGACGGAGGTGCTGCACAACCCGCTCGACGGCCGCCTGACGGTGCTGCCGCCGGGCACGCACATCCCCGACCCGGGCGAGGCGCTGGCATCGCCCCGGCTGGGCGCGACGATGGACGACCTGACCCGCCGCTTCGACGTCGTGCTGGTCGACGCGCCGCCCCTGGCCGGCACGGCCGACGCCACGGTCCTGAGCAAGGTGACGGACGGCGCCCTGCTGGTGGTACGGGCCAACCGAACCCGGGCGGCGGAGGTCCAGCGCGCGGCCGACCTGCTGGAGAGGGTGGGCGCCCACCTGGTCGGCGCGGTCCTGAACGCCCTGCCCCGCCGCCTGCCGACGGGCGCGATCCGGCATCGCCCACCGCAGGTACCGGCCGACAGCCCCAGCCTGATCCAGACGTTGGTCGGCGGCCCCTCCGACGACGAGGAGACGTCGGTGGGCCTGATCCCGGCCTATCCCGCCACGGTCCAGGGCCGAGCCCGCGTCACCGACACCCCGCAAGCGCCACCGCCGGCCGCTCCCGGCGACTCCACGCCTTCGCCGACCACTTCCGAGGGCGCCGCGCCGACGCCCACCGCTTTCCCAGGCTCAGCGCCACCATCGACCACCTTCCCGGGCGCCGCGCCACCACCGACCGCGTTCCCGGGCACCGCGCCACCACCGACCGCGTTCCCGGGCACCGCGCCACCACCGACCGCGTTCCCGGGCACCGCGCCACCACCGACCGCGTTCCCGGACTCCGTGCTACCGCCGGCCGATGCCGAGCAGCCGGTTTCCACCTCGCCCGCCATCCCGGCAGGCATTCCGCCGTTTGTTCCCACGGTCGTCCGGGCGACCGCCCACGTCTCCGCCTCCAGCGCCGCCGCCGAGAGCGAGGCGCCACCGATCGCGCGCGGCACGGCGCACGTACGGGAGCCCGGCGATTCCGCCTCGCCGGATAAATCCGATATGGGCGGAACGGAGGCGGAGGAAGGTGCGGTCCATAAGGAAGAAGGCGGCCTCTCCTCATCGGATAAATCCGATTTAGGAGCCTTGCTGGGGCTCGCGGGAAGTACCGCCGCCGGAGCAAACGCGGGCACGAAGGAAGCCGTGGACGAGGTCGGCTACTCCCGCGGGGAAGGCGCGGAGGCTGCGCGTGCCCACGAGGAAGCCGCTCGGGGCGACCGCGAGCGCGACGGCAACGGCAACGGCGACCGCGACGCCAACAGCAACCGCGACGCCAACGGCGACGCCAACAGCAACCGCGACGCCAACAGCAACCGCGACGCCAACAGCAACCGCGACGCCAACAGCAACCGCGACGCCAACAGCAACCGCGACGCCAACAGCAATCGCGACGGCAACGGCAACGGCAACGGCGACCGCGACGGCAAGAGCAACAGCGACCGCGACGGCAACAGCGACCGCGACGGCAACAGCGACCGCGACGGCAACAGCGACCGCGACGGCGGGGCGTGGGGATGAGTGAGCTGGTGGAGCGGGCCGGAGGGGCCGTGGAGGCCGGTGCTCGCGGGCGGCTGGGGTGGGTCTGGGGGCAGCTGCGGGAACCGTACGTCAAGCTCGTCGCCTCTCAGCTTCTCGTGGGTGGGGTGGCCCTGGTCGCCAACGTGCTCATGGTGCGGGCGCTCACTCCCGGCGACCGCGGCGAAGTCGCGCTGCTGCTGCAAGTGGTCTATCTGTCGACGCAGGTTCTGTTGCTGGGGACCGAGCGGAGCTTCGTCGCCGCCTATCACGACACGACGCCGGCGGCGGGGGTGCGGGCGTACGCGCGGCTGCTCGCCTTTCCCTGCGGGATCGGGCTCGCCGCGGCCGTCGGCTTCGCCGTCATGGCGCCCGATCCGGGTACGGCCGTTGTCGGGCTGATCGCGGCCTACGCGCTTGTCGAGACCTGGGGGCTGGCCATCCGGTCGATCGCGATCGCGGCCGGGCGGGTCACCGACTTCCTCGTTCTGCGGGTTGTCGAGGCCGTTCTGCTGCTTTCGCTGCTCGTTGCGCTCTCCGTTGCCGGGGCGGCGCGGCCCGAAGTGTGGATTCTGGCCTATCTCGTGGCCGGGATCGTGCCCACCGGGGCCTATCTCGTGCTCTGGCTTCGCGGCGTGGCCGGGCCGCAGCGCGACCACAACCGGCTGGTGCGGCGGGAAGGGATCGCGCTCTTCCCGGCGGCCCTGTCGAACATGGCGATGCTGCGCGTGGACCGGCTCGCCCTGCCCGCGATCGCCTCGACGTCGGCGCTCGGGCTCTACGCCAGTGTCTCCACGATGACCGAGTTGCTGGCGTGGCCGGTGCGGGCCTACGCCGACTCGCGGCTGGGGCGGTGGCGGGTGGCGTACCGGGAGGGGACGTTGCGCAGCCGGCCCCTGGTGCTGGCGGCGAGCCTGTACTGCGTGGTGGTGGCGCCGATCGCGGCGGTCGGGCTGCTTCTGCTCATCGTGCCGGTGTTCGGGGAGGCCTACGCGCCGGCCCGGGCCATCGTGGTGCCGCTGGTCGTGGCGGCGGCGCTCTACGCGGTGTCGCGGGTCAGCCTGGGGGTGCTCATCGCCAAGGGGCGGGGCGGGCTGGTCTCGGCGGCCGAGATCGTCGGGTTCGGGGTGAGCTTCGTGGGCTACCTCCTGCTGATTCCGCCGTTCGGCATCGCGGGGGCCGCGTACGGATCGCTGATCGGGTACGGGGCCTGCCTGCTGTTCGCCCTGGGCGCGAGCCGGGTGGCGCCGTCGTGACGTGGGTCTGGCATCCTCGCGTACTCCTGGCCCCGGGCCTGGTTCTGATCCTGGTGGCCATCGGCGGGCGGTACACGCTGGACCGGGCCGGTTTCACCGATCTCGCCTGGGTCGACCTGCGGGTCATCGGGCTGGCGGTGGGGCTGGTCGCGCTCGGCGTGGACGTGGCGCGGCGGCCGCGCCGGGAGCGGACGGGCGCTCGGCGGGAGGGCTGGCTCGTCGCGGCCACGCTGTTCTTCGTCTTCCAGATCGCTTCGGGGCTGTGGGCGCCCGAACCGGCGCGGGTCGGGCCGCAGACACTCGATCTGGTGCTGATGGCGGTCCTCGTCCTGGCCTTCTATCTGTACGCCACGGGCGATCCGGACGCGGTCCTCCGTACGGCTTTCGTGCTCTTCTACGTCGCCGCGATCCTGTTCGCCCTGGCCGCCCTCGCGGCCGGGCCGGGCGAGCAGGGGCGCTACTCGGCGTTCGGGGGCGGGCCCAACGTCTTCGTCCGCATCCAGCTGCTGGGGGTCATCAGCGCGATCGCCCTGACGATGCTCAGCGGGCGCAAGCTGCCGCTGGTGGCCGTTCCGCTGTTCCTGCTGACCGCCGTGCTCTCCGGGTCGCGGGCCGGACTGCTGGCCGGGATGGTCGTGGGCGCGGCGGCGCTGTTCAAGATCCGGGGCCGGCTCCGGGCCGGAGCCGTCGTCGCGGTCGTCGGGCTGCTGGCGGCCGTGACCGGGGTCATCGGGGTGCTCGCGCCGCCGGCGTTCACGAGCCTCTTTCAGGAGCGGTTCGTCGAGCAGACCGTGCGGGACCGCTACCTCTCCGACCGGACCGACATCTGGGGTGCGGCCTGGCGGCTCGCCGTGGAGCATCCGGTCGCGGGCACCGGGCTGGACGGCTTCTACGGGACGGTCGGGGTCAACCAGCGGGTCGAATACCCGCACAACTATGTGCTGGGCGTCGCGGCCGAGGGCGGGCTCCTCGGACTCGGCCTGCTCGCCCTGGCGGTGCTGCTGTGGGCCGGGACGGTACGCGGTGGCGGCCCGCGGCCCCGGCTGACCGGGCTCGCCGTGGCGGCGGCCGCGCTGGTCGCCCTGTGCAGCCTCTTCTCCGGTGACTACTACGACGCCCGGCTCTTCTGGCTGTTCGCCGCTCTGGCCGCCGCGGCCACGGTCACACCGCTGCCGGCGCGGCGAAGGCAGGCGGTGCCGTCATGAAGCTGAGTCGCCGGGCCGTGATCCTGCTGGCCGCCGGGTCGGTGACCGCCGCCTGCGGTTCGGCCGGCCCGGAACACGTACCGCCGATGCCGGAACCGATCCGCGAGAGCCCGGCCACCGAGGCCGGCATCAAACCCGTCTCCCACTGGGCCGGCGTCTTCGGCCAGGGCTGGGATTTCCAGTACGGCAGCAGCCTGCCGCAGAGCCGGTCCGGAGACAGCTGGGACCACTACAACCTCTCGTACACGCTGGACGCTCTCGTCGCGATGTTCCGGGCCACCCGCGAACGCCGCTACCTCGACCGCGCCCTGGAGTTCGCCGAGAACGTGATGGCCGCCGCGGTCCCGTCGAAGTCCCTTGCCGGCAGCCGGTTCAAGGACGGCTACCTCGGCTGGCCGTCGTCGATGAACGGCGAGGACGGCGACGAGATCCCGCTGTACGAAAGCTATTTCTGGCGCTACGCCACCGGCCTGCTCGCCGCCATGCGGGAATCGGCGATGGTGATGGCCGATCGCGGATACCAGGCCCGGTTCGACCGGCTGCTCGCCTTCGCCGGCACCAACGTGTTCACCAAGTGGTACGAGCGCGGGGCCGACGACTTCGTGTACCGCGAGCGCACCCACATGGCCGCGCACTGGGCGCTCATCGCCCGGCATCTCGACGTGCTGACCCCGGACGCGCGCTACCAGGCCGTCCGCACCGAGATCGACCGTCGCCTGCGCGACCAGATGCGGCGCAGCCCGGTCGAGCCGACCGCCTACTTCTGGAGCGACGTGTGGGGCTCGGCGAAGCGGCCCGGCCAGGATGTGGGACACGGCAACGGCGTCATGGCGTACGTCGTGGAATCCCGCTCCTGGACCGCCGCCGACCTGGCCGCCTTCTCGGCCGTGCTGCCGGTGATCTGGCCCGGCGGCCGCGACTATCGGGCCTATGTGGACGGCACCGGCTCCGACAACGGCTGGCTGGCCGACGGTTTCGTGAAGCTGGGCCGCTCGAGTCCGTCGGTGCAGCGGCGGCTGGAGGACCACCAGGTGGTGAACGACCAGTTCGCGGCCAACATGGCGCTCAACGCCCGAATCCTTCACGCCGAAGGGATGACGAGATGACACTCACCGCGCACGCCGCGCTGCTCGACCCGGGAGCCCGGGAGTGGAAGGAGGCCCTTCAGCGGACCGCGCACGACATCTATCACCTGCCCGATTACGTGAGCCTCGACGCCACCCTGTGCGGCGGACGGCCGGTGGCGCTCTGGTACGAAGACGCGGGCCGGCACGCGTTGTTACCACTGATCGTGCGGGAGATTCCGGGTACGGGACGGCACGACGCCATGTCCCCGTACGGCTATCCCGGTCTGGTCGGCAGCGCCCGGCCCGACGACCGCCCGTTCTGGGAACGGGCCTGCGCCTCGATGGTGGCCACGATGCGCGAGGCGGGTCTGGTGAGCGCCTTCGTACGGATGCATCCGCTCGTGCCGTCGCCGCCGCTGCCGGTGCTGGCCGACTTCGGGACGCTGGTGCGGCACGGCGAGACGGTGTCGATGGATCTGACGGTCAGCGCCGAACAGATGTGGCGGCAGACCCGGGCCGACCACCGCAACCACATCAACCGGGCCCGCCGGGCCGGCACGCGGGTGGTCTTCGACGACTGGGACCGGCTGGCCGAATGGGTCGCCGTCTACCACGACAACATGCGCCGGGTCGGCGCGCAGCCGTACTACTTCTTCACGTACGGGCATCTGGCCGCCCTGCACGACGCGATCGGCGACCGGATGCACCTGGCCGTCGCCCTGGAGGGTGACGAGGTGGTCGGCGGGAACACCTTCTTCGAGTACGACGGGATCGCCACCGGATACGTGTCGTCCACCCGGCGGGCCAAGCACCGGTACGCCGACGAACTGCTCTACGACGAGGTGCGCCGCTGGTGCAAGGAACGCGGCGACACGGCGTTCCACCTGGGCGGCGGGCGGGGCGGGCGCAGCGACTCGCTCTTCTCGTACAAGGCCGGCTTCTCCCCGCGACGGCACGCCTTCCACACGTGGCGCGTGATAGCGGACCCACCGGCGTACCTGGAACTGGTCCGGATGAAGCCCGGCGCCGACCCGGCCGACCTCGCCGGGACGTTCCCGCCCTACCGCTAGGAGGCCACCATGCGCATCACCTGCGTCGGCGGCGGCCCCGCCGGACTGTACTTCGCCGTGCTGGCCAAGCTGGCCGACCCGGGCCACCGGATCACCGTGCTCGAGCGCAACCCGGCCGGGGTCACCTACGGCTGGGGTGTCGTGTTCTGGGACGACCTGCTCGACGACCTGTTCCGCTACGACCCGGTCAGCGCCCGCCGGGTCTGGGACGCCGCCTACAAGTGGGACGAGTACGAGGTGCGGTGCACCGGCAAGGACGTCACCCACCTGCCCGGCTACGGGTACAGCCTCGGCCGGCACCGCCTGCTCGACATCCTGTCCGAGCGCGCGGCCGAACTCGGCGTCGACGTGCGGTATCAGACCGAGTCGGCCGGGCGGCCTGTGCTGCCGGCGGCCGACCTGGTGGTGGCGTGCGACGGCGCCGGCAGCCGCCTGCGCGACCAGGCCGCCGAGCACTTCGGCGCCGAGGTGGAAACGGGCCGCAACAAGTACATCTGGCTCGGCACGCCGCAGGTCTTCCGCACCTTCACGTTCGGCTTCGAACGGACCCACGCCGGCTGGATCTGGTACCACGCCTACCCGTTCTCCCGAGACGCGAGCACCTTCATCGTCGAATGCACGCCCGAGACGTGGTCGGCGCTCCACCTCGACCGCCTCGACGCGGCGGCCGGATGCGCGCGCCTGGAGAAGATCTTCGCCAAGCACCTGGACGGCCGGCCGCTCATCGACCATCGGGCGGCTTCCGGCGGTACGGGCTGGATGAACTTCCGCCGCGTCACCAACCGGCGCTGGGACCACGGCGTGGTGGCCCTGCTCGGCGACGCCGCACACACCACGCACTTCGCCATCGGCTCGGGCACGAAACTGGCCATGCAGGACGCGATGGCCCTGTCCGACGCGCTCGCTGCCGACGAGTCCCTGCCGGCCGCCCTGGAACGCTACGAGCACCGCCGCCGCTCGGCGCTGGCCCCGCTGCAAAGGGCCGCGCTGGCCAGCAGCGGCTGGTTCGAGCGGATGCCGAATTATGCCGACCTGCCGGCGAAGCAGTTCTCGTACGCGCTCTCCAACCGCCGCGGCGACTATCCACTGTGGCGGTACGTTCTGCACCTGACGACACAGACCGCGGTCACCCGGGCCATGCTGCGCGGCGCCCTGTCGGCGCGCCGCCGGCACCGCGCCCGGCGCCGCCTTTCGGCAAGGGGCACCTATGGCTGAAGCCGCCATACTCGAGCCGGGCGACCGGGCGTGGGCCGACACGCAGGCGATGGTCCGGCACGACGTCTACCACCGGCCCGAGTACGCGCGGCTCGACGCCGGATCGTCGATCGCCTTCCGGTACGCCGAGGCCGGCGCGCCGTTCCGCTACAAGGCGGCCTTCTCGCCGGGCGGTCAGGACTTCCACACCTGGCGCGTCACCGGGCGACCCTCGGGCGTACGAGAAACCGGGCAGCCCCACCCCGGAGGCGCTGGAGGGCCGCTTCCCGCCCTACCGTTGACTGATCCGCCGGGGCGTGACCGGGCCCGCGGCCCGGTCACGCCCTACAGCGTCAGTGCGTGCGAGGGTCGGCGTCGCTGCTGCGGCTGCCGGCCTTGGCCAGCCCACGGCTGACCATGTAGCCGATGGTCAGCAGCGTGATGTACCACCACGCCTTGTCGGCGGATCCATCACCCCCGGTGTACGAGGCGATCAAAAGGAGGCGTCGTGACGTACGAGATTCACCCGATCGGGGTTGTCGAGTCGGCCTTGACCGATCCCGCGAGCGCCCCCAAACAGGGCACCGAGGGCGGCGCCGACGCCTGGCTGGCCTTCGAGCCGAGGGTGGCCGAGGGCCTGCGCGACCTCGCGGCCGGCGACGAGGTGGTCGTCCTCACCTGGCTGCACCTCGCCGACCGGTCCACACTCGTCGTCCACCCGCGCGACGACCCTCGTAATCCGCTGACCGGGGTCTTCAGCACCCGGTCGGCCGACCGCCCCAACCCGGTCGGGCTGCACCGGGTGCGGGTGCTCACGGTCGACGGCCTCCGCGTGAAGGTGGCCGGCCTGGAAGCCGTCGACGGCACGCCGCTCGTCGACATCAAGCCCGTCCTCTGAAGTCACCGAATTGGTGGATCGGGCGCGCCGTTTCCGGCGCTCGACAGGACGCGAGCCAGCCGATGGAGGTCGGCGTCGGTGCAGCGGTGGTCCACCGGGAGGGTGAGCATTCGGGTGGTCAGGGTGGTGGTCTGCTCGTCGTGGCTGTGGAAGGCGGTCTGCCGCCAATGCACCGGGGCGAAGATGTGATGCCGGGCCAGGTGCTGCTGCAAGGCGTCCCGGATCGGCTCGGAGCGGCACACCAACTGGAGACGGAACGGTGTCCGGCCCGGGGGCAGGAGCCGCCAGTCCGGCGTCTCGGTGGGGAGCAGGGCGGCCAGGGCCCGGGCCCGCTCGGTGCTTCGTCGTCGAACGCCGGCTATGTCCATCAGGGGCAGGACGGCGGCCGTTGTGGCGCACGGCCGGGCGCTGCTGCCCAGCAGGGTCTGCTCGCCCTGCTGTTGCAGGGCGCGGAAGACCTCACGAGGAACGTCCTCGCCGTCCAGCCAGGCGGATTTCAGGAGCATGGCGGCCAGCTTCAGGTCGCCGCCCGGGCCGGGCGGGCCGGACGAGGCCGGCAGGCGGCGGCCCGATGGGGACCAGAGCAGGCCGCCGTCGGGCAGGGGCAGGGTTTTGCGCAGGGACGCCACGGCGTAGGCGGCCGTACTGTGACGGGGCCACTCGCCGAACGGGTCGTGGGAGTGGTCCTCGATGACGGGCACCGCGGGGTGGGCCTCGATCCAGGCCTGCCACGGGGCGGCTTCCTCGCGGGCGAAGAGGTTCTGGGCCAGGACCACGTCGCCGGGCACCGCCGGCAACGCGGTCAGGTCGAGGGCGTCCGGCAGGTGGCGGTACCAGCCGATGGGGACGACGTGGGCCAGGGACTCGGCTACGCCGGTGCAGAAGTACGACGGGACGAACAAGCGGCCCCGGGGTTGCAGGAGCCGCAGCACCGCGTGCAGGGCGCCGCACGCGGTGGCGAACAGGGCGCGGTGGGCGGGAAACCAGGCGGGCGGGCCGTCGCCGCCCAGCACACCGGGCTCCCAGTGGAACTCGGAGCCGATGTCAGGCGGCACGGTCGATGTTCAGGTGGTCGACGTGGACGGGGGGCTCGCCGCGGTTCAGGGAGGTGGCCGTGCGCCACAGGATGCGCAGGTCGAGCATCGGGGTGCGGTGGTCGACGTACCAGCGGTCCAGGATGAAGCGCTGCGGCCAGTCGATGTCGTCGCGGCCGTTCACCTGGGCCCAGCCGGTGATGCCCGGCTTCACCTCCAGGCGGCGGGCGTCCAGCGGGGAGTAGTGGGCCACCTGGGGCAGCACGTCGGGGCGGGGGCCGACGAGCAGCATGTCGCCGCGGACGACGTTGAACAGCTGAGGCAGCTCGTCCAGGCTGGTGCGGCGCAGGAAGCGGCCGCACCGGGTGATGCGGGGATCGTTCTCGAGCAGGCCGTACGGGTCGGCCATGCCCAGCGACGACGACAGGGCCACCGAATCGTGGACCATCGAGCGGAACTTCAGCATGCGGAACGGCACGCCGCCGCGGCCGGCGCGGTCCTGGACGAACAGCACGCCCTTGCCGTCGGCCACGCGGATCCACACGGCCACGGCGACGATCAGCGGGAGCAGCAGCAGAATCAGCAGGGCGGCCACCACGCGGTTGAGGAAGTCCCACATCACAGTGCCTCCACGGTCGGTCCGGTCAGGCAGTGCCGGGTGTCGAGCACGTACGCGGCGTGCGCGGCCACCAGGCTCAGGTCGAACTCGGAGTGGTCGGCCAGCACGACGACGGCGTCGGCCCGGGCGGCCTGCTCCGCAGTGAGGGCGACCCGGGCCACGCGGGGGTCGATGTGCGTGTCCTCGACGACGTGCGGGTCGGCCGCGGCCACGTCGGCGCCCATCTGCAGCAGCAGTGCGGCGACGCGGCGGGCCGGTGACTCGCGGGCGTCGCCGCTGTCGCGTTTGTAGGCCAGGCCGAGCAGGAGCACGCGGGAGCCGTTCACCGGTTTGCGGCGCTCGTTGAGGGCGGCGACCAGACGCCGTACGACGTAGTCCGGCATGTGGTTGTTGATGTCGTTGGCCAGCTCGACGAAGCGGAAGCTCTGCCCGAGCGTGCGCTGCACCCGCCACGAGAGATACGACGGGTCGATCGGCAGGCAGTGCCCGCCGACGCCGGGTCCGGGGGTGAAGCGCATGAAGCCGAACGGCTTGCTGGACGCGGCGTCGATCGCCTCCCACACGTCGATGCCGAGCTCGTGCGCGAAGACGGCGAGTTCGTTGACGAGCGCGATGTTCACGTGCCGGAAGGTGTTCTCCAGCAGCTTGGCCAGCTCGGCCGCCTTGCAGTCGGAGACCGGCACGGTGTGCTCGACGATGGTGTCGTAGAAGGCCCGGATCCGCTGCAGGGACTCGGGATTGATGCCGGAGACGACCTTCGGGGTGACGGCCAGGCGCCATTCCCGGTTTCCCGGATCGATCCGCTCGGGACTGTATCCGAGGAAGAAGTCGGTTCCCGCGATCAGACCCGAGCCCTCCTCGAGGATCGGCGCGACCAGATCGGAGGTGGTTCCCGGGTAGGTGGTCGACTCGAGCGCGACAGTCGCGCCGGGCCGCAGATAGCGGGCCAGGGTCCGAGCCGATTGCTTGATGTACGTCAGGTCGGGCGTGCCCTCGCGCAGCGGGGTCGGCACCGCGATGACGGCGACGTCGAAACCCGCGCAGGACCGCGGATCCGAGGACGCGCGGAAGCCGGGCAGCGCCCGCAAGTCGTCCGAGGAGACGTCGTCGACGTACGACTCGCCGGCGGCCAGCCTCTTCACGCGCTCCTCGTCGACGTCGTAGCCGACGACCGTGTGCCCGGCCCGTGCGGCCTGGACGGCCAGGGGAAGGCCGACGTATCCCTGCCCGGCGACGACCACCTTCATGAGACGCGCTCCTTGACGAAGGCGGGGCTCGCCGAGAGCCAGCGCAGGACGGCGATCAGGTCGTTGCGGGGCGCCGACGCGTCGAGCAGGGACAGCACCGAGCCGTCGAGCGGCGGCACCGGCACCTGCGAGATGAGCGGGTGGTACGGACGGCTGTCGTGTTCGCCCGCGCCGAACAGGCTCTCCTCGAGCTTCTCGCCCGGCCGCAGTCCGGTGTAGACGATCGCGATGTGCCGCTCGGCCGCCTCGGCCAGGCGCTTGGCCACGTCGGCGATGCGGACCGGCTCGCCCATGTCCAGCACCAGCACCTCGCCGGAGCTTTTCAGCGCGCCGGCCTGGATCACCAGCCGTACGGCCTCCTGGACCGTCATGAAGTAGCGGGTGACGTCCGGGTCGGTGACCGTGATCGGGCCGCCCGCCTCGACCTGGGCCGCGAACGCGGTCAGCACCGAGCCGCGGCTGCCGAGCACGTTGCCGAACCGCACCGAGGAGAAGGAGGCGGCCGCGGTGAGCCGTTCGGTGATGCGCTTGGAGTAGCCGAGCACGCTCACCGGGTCGGCCGCCTTGTCGGTGGAGATGTTCACCAGCCGCTCGACGCCGTGCCGCAGCGCGGTCTGCAGGACCTGGTACGTGCCGAGGATGTTCGTCTTGAGCGCCTCGGAGGGGTGCATCTCGAGCAGGGGCAGGTGTTTGAGGGCGGCGGCGTGGAACACGACGTGCGGCCGGTGCTCGGCGAAGACCTCGTCGAGGCGTTGCCGGTCGCGGATGTCGGCCACCACGAGGTTGCGGTCGTCGAGCAGGCCGCGGCCGTCCAGCGAGAGCTGCACGGCGTGCAGGCCGGACTCGTCGCGGTCGAGCATCACCAGCCGGTCCGGGCGGAAGCGGGCGACCTGGCGGCACAGCTCGGATCCGATCGATCCGCCGGCCCCGGTGACCAGCACCCGGCGGCCTTCCAGATATCCGGCCACGGCGGCCAGGTCGATGCCGATCTCGCGGCGGCCGAGCAGGTCGGCGTGGGTGACCGGGCGGATGTCGTCGACGCTGACCGTGCGGCCGAACAGTTCCACCACCGGCGGCACGACTTTGACGTCGACGTTCATCGGGCCGGCGGCCTCGGTGAGCTCGCGGATGAGGTCGGCACCGGCGCTGGGGATGGCGATGAGGACGGAGTGGGCGCCGTAGCGCCGGACCACCTCGGCCAGCGCGCGCCGGGTGCCGGCCACCGGGACCCCCATGATGTGCAGGGTGCGTTTGGCCGGGTCGTCGTCGAGCAGGGCGACCGGCACGTACGGGCTGGACGGGCTGCGCAGCATCGACCGGACGGCCTGGGCGCCGCCCTCGCCGGCGCCCATCACCACCACCCGCAGGCCGTGTTCGGCCGAGGGACGCAGCCGCTGGTCCTGAAGGAGCCGGACGGCGTACCGCACGCCGGCCGCCAGCACGAGCGCGACCAGCCCGGCGCCGATGATGGCCGACCGCGGCACGAGCCGGCCGAGCAGAGTGTCCAGCAGGAACAGGACAGGCGTGGTGACCGCGAGGGTCTTGGCCAGCGCCGCGATCTCCTCGAAGCAGCCGTACTGCCAGCGGCCCGTGTACAGGCCCCACCAGGAACCGGTGACGGCCAGCACGACCGCGGCCACGGCGGCCAGCACGGCCAGGCCGGTCAGATCGGCCTCGGCCAGGTCGCCGTCGTGGCGCAGCAGGGTGGCGATCAGCAGCGCCAGCGCCAGCGCGGCGGCGTCGGCCCCGGCCCGGGCG
This sequence comes from Actinoplanes sp. NPDC048796, assembly GCF_040650035.1. Classification (NCBI taxonomy): domain Bacteria; kingdom Bacillati; phylum Actinomycetota; class Actinomycetes; order Micromonosporales; family Micromonosporaceae; genus Actinoplanes; species Actinoplanes sp. NPDC048796. The sequence continues at coordinate 68,215 of NZ_JBEZGO010000001.1, forward strand.
GCCCGGCCGGGCAGGACACCGGCCCGGGCGCGGTGGCTCGGGTCCTCGGTGACCTCGCGCGCCGCACTGCTTACGACCATGGAGTCCTCCCCCGAAAACAGCGCTGGGAATGCGCTTTAAAAGGCTCGCAGTCGTTATCTCACCTCCACAGTGGCAATTGTCACGAGCGATCTGAATATCTCTCATGTTCCACATGACATGGGACCTGACCAGGCACTACGTCGCCCAATAAGATGAATATCGCTCTTGTTCGGCATGACATTTGCGACTTTCATCGCGCCGGAACGTCTGCGACCGTCCATTTGTCGAGAGAGGCCATCATGCGGGTCTTGCACGTCATCGGAGCGCGGCCCGGCAGCGGCGCCGAGCATCAGTTGCGCCTGCTGCTGGGGCGATTGCCGTACGACGGGCACGTGCTCACCCTCGGTCCCGCTCCCCCGGTCCTGCGGGCGACCGGCGCCACCCTGCACGAGTGGCCGACCACCCGCGACCGCGACCTCGGCGCGATCCGCCGGATGGGCCGCCTGATCCGCGAGGGGCGCTTCGACGTCGTACACACCCATCTCTTCCGCGCGTGCGTGCAGGGACGGGTCGCCGCCCGGCTGGCCCGGACACCGCGGGTGGTCGCCACCGAGTACCACGCCGACGAGGGCCGCCGGACCGCGGCCGGGGTGCGGGCGCTCTACCTGGCCGGGGAACGGCACAGCGGCGTGACCGTCGCGGCCGCCCCGGCCGTGGTCGACCGGCTGCGGCGTTGGGGCGTGCCCCTCGACCGGGTCACCGTCATCCCCAAGGCGCTCGACGCCGGCGAGTACGCCTTCGATCCAGCGCTGCGCTCGGCGGCCCGGGCCCGGCTGCGCATCCCGCCCGGCACCCCGGTCGTCGGGGCCGTCGGCCGGCTCGAACCCGAGCGGCGCCTCGACACCCTGATCCGGGCCGTGGCCGAAGTTCCGGCGGCGACGCTGCTGCTGGTCGGCGACGGACCGGCCCGGGTCGCGCTGCAACTACTGGCCGGCATCGAGGGGGTCAGCGACCGGGTGCTGTTCGCCGGGCCGGTCGAGCACCCCCGCGAGATGCTGTGCGCCATGGACGTCTTCGCGTCACCCGGCCGTGGGACCTTCGGGCTGGCCGTGCTGGAGGCGATAGCGGCCGGACTGCCGGCGCTGTACGCGGCCTGCCCGCCTCTGGAGGAGATGACGGCGGCCCGCACGCCGGTGGAGCACACCCGGCGGCTCACCCCGCACGATCCGGAGTCGCTGCCCCGGGCCCTGCGAGCCGAGGTTCTGTGCCACCTCGAGAGGTACGGGGCCCGGCTGCCCCCGCGGACCCTGCCCGACCGCTACCGCGCGAACCGGATGGCCGCCGACGTGAACGAGCTCTACGAGCGGGTCGCCGCCAGCTGAGGCCGGCCGATCGCACAGCGCCGGGCCAGATCCCGTACGAAAGGAACCCGCAGCAAGCTCTCCAGGAAGATGAAGCCCAGCCAGGCACCCAGCGTGTTGGAGAGCAGGTCGTTGACGTCGGCCCAGCGGGTGCCGTGCACCGTGACCAGCAGCAACAGCTGGGTGAGCTCGATGGTGAGGCTGATCAGGAAGCCGATGAGGACCACGCGCGGCTCCCGGGTGACCCGGAACACCGTCTGCAGGAACCAGGCCAGCGGCAGCATCATGGCGCCGTTCAGGATGAAGTCGGCCGGGCGCATCTCCAGGATGGGCACCAGAATGATCCGGTACCAGTCGGGGGAACCGGGACCCCAGCCCACGTGCAGCGGCAGCATGGTCGCGCCGAGGACGGCCACCGCGTACCAGCCGGCGAGCCACGCGTTCACCAGTTGCGCCCGGTCGCGCACCCGGCTCGCGGCGAAGGCCATCAGGGCGATCCCCAGGACGAGCATGACGGGGATCGCGGGGATTACCAATCGCTGCACCGTTCTGAGGATACGTGGGCGCCCTACCGCAGCCAGCCGTCCTTACGGGCGATTCGAATGGCGTCGAGACGGTTGCGCGCGCCCGTCTTGGCGATGATGGCGGACAGGTAGTTACGGACCGTGCCGCCGGACAGGTAGAGCCGGCCCGCGATCTCCTTGACCGAGTCGCCCTCGGCGGCCAGGCCCAGCACCTCCAGCTCCCGGGTGGTCAGGCCACGCTCGGTGGTGAGCGAGGCCGCCTGCAACATCGGGGACACCACCCGCTCGCCGAGCGCGAGACGGCGTACGGAATCGGCGAGAAGGTGGGCACTGGCCGTCTTGAGCAGGAAGTTCAGGCAGCCGGTCCGGTGGCGGGGCGGCAGCATGCCGCGCTTGGCCGGATCGCAGAGCAGCAGCAGCGCGCAGGCCGGCGCCGACGAATGCAACTCGGTCGCAACCGGCAGAACCTGACTGACCATGCGGTCGGTGTCGATCACTATGACGCTCGGCCACGTCCGCGCGGCCAGCCGGGGCAGCTCGTTGCCGAACGGCAGCGTGCCGACGAACGCCATGTCGGGATTCGTCTCGAGCAGAGCGCGCACGGGAACGCCGAAATATCCCTCTTCCCTGGCCACCGCTACCCGGATCACCACATCACCTTCCCCCGATGGGCACTGCGGGACGGGCCTGGCTGATCTGGTGACGTGGCGGTGGAGAGCCACAGGTGCCCGTCGATCCGACGCCTCCTCACGGTAACGCGCTTGTCACGCGACGGATACCGCGCTCAGCCGATCAACCGATGCCAATGCACCGGATCTGCTGAGTGTCCACTGTCACGTCCTCTCAAGTCCGGGTCCCGCCGGCCGACCAGAACGCTTACCCCTGGTCATCTCGAACAGCAGGACGGGCCGTTGACTCGTACAGCTAGGCACATCGTTCGCATTGCGGCAGCCGGCATCGCAGCCGTTCTGCTCACCGGTTGCAGCAGCATCACCGACCTCACCAGCAGCAGCAAGCCGTTGCTCAAGTCCTCGCCGTCCGCGTCACCGGCCGCGTCGGCGTCGGCGTCGGCGGCACCGGCACCCACCCCCACCCGCGCCAGTGGCCCGCTCGACACGGGAACGGTCACCCACCGCGTCGACCAAGGCAACTTCTCGGTGCAGCTGACCTACTGGACCTCGGACAACGCCAAGCAGTACACGGCGGCCTCGTCCAAGACCATCAACGTCGCCGCCCACATCGAGGACGCCGACAGCACGCACCGCGTCACCGTCACCACCTTCCAGGTGATCCAGGACGACAGCGCCAAACGGGCCGTGGTCACCACCGACAGCGGCAAGTTCGACGTCACGCCGCCCTACCCCTACAACACCGTGGTGACCCTTCCGGCGGCGACGGCGGGAGCAACGAAGCTCACGCTGACGATCCGGCTCGACCTCCTCGTGGAGACCGCGCCGAAATCGAACAGCTACTACCGCTCCACCGCTCTCGACACCCTGACCCTGCCGCTGCTCACGAACGGTGCCGCCCGATGACCGAGTCCAGTCCCGGCCTGCGCCGGGCCACCGACCGCCAGATCCTGATGCCGCGCAGCGCCAAGGCGGGGCCGCTCGCCCTGCCACCGGCCGTGCCGAAGCTGTCCGACCTGGAGAACGTCGAGGTGGTGTCGGGCGAGATCGCCATGGCCTCCACGGCGACACCCCGCAACGCCACGATCAGCTGCATCATCCCCTGCTACAACGAGCAGGACACGATCGCCGACGTCCTCAAGAGCCTGCTCGGGCAGACCCGGCTGCCGGACGTCATCCACGTCATCATCAACAACACCGACGACGACACCCCGGAGATCGCGCGGTCGTTCGAGGGCCGGCACACCCGTACCGTCAAGGGTGAAGAATTCGTCACCGTCGTGCACGTCCACGACATGGGCTCCAACCCCGACAAGAAGGTCGGCGCGCTCAACTACGGCTACTTCCTGTCCCGCGGCTACGACTACATCCTCGGCGTCGACGGCGACACCACGCTCGCCCGCGACGCCGTCGAACGGCTCGAACTGGAGATGACCGACGACCCCCGCATCGGGGGACTCAGCGCCATCTACAGCATCGACAAGAACCGCTACAAGGGCCTCATGGCGCGCTTCCTGATCGCCGGCCAGCGCGCACAGTTCGCCGCCTTCAACATGGACAACCTGCTGCGCGGCCGCAACATGGCCGTGCTCGGCGGCCAGTGCAGCCTGTTCAGCATCCGGGCGCTGGAGACGGTGATGGTCCGCCACCACCAGCAGGCCCCGTGGGTCCGCGACAGCGAGGTCGAGGACAGCAAGCTCTCCCTGCAGATCAAGGACGCCGGGTACAGCACGAAGATCAGCTCGACCGCCCGCGCCTTCGTGGGCCCGATGACCAACCTGCGCGCCCTGCACGGCCAGCAGGTCAAATGGAACTTCGGCGCCATCGACCTGTTCTGGCCCGGCACGCGCGGCGACAACCAGGGCCAGCCGCTGCACCCGAACCTGCGGCTGCGCTGGTACGAGAACATCGCGATGGCGTTCAACATCGCCTCCCGCCTCGGCTTCCTGCTGCTGCTGGTGGCGGCGCTGTCCATCCACGCCTTCGTGTTCAACCCGATCTGGCTGATCCCGCCGGCCGTGGCGGCGCTGCTCAACCTGCGCCTGGCGCTGTCGATGAAGGACAAGAGCGCTTCCGACATCCTGTACGCGGCGCTGGCCCTGCCGGCCGAGTTGTACATGTGGATCCGGATGGGGCACTTCGTGTCGGCCTGGACGCAGTTCCTGGCCAAGACGGACAAGGACAACTGGGCCGCCCAGGCCAACGCCGAGAAGGGCAAGGGCTCGGCGTACGTCATGCCCCTGGTGGTCCTGCTCGCCGTCCTCGGCGGCGCCACCTACGCGTGGAGCCAGCAGAGCGTGTCCGTGCAGTCGGCGATCCTGTCGCTGGGCTGGCCGATCCTCTACATCGCCACCATCGCCCAGACCGTCTTCATGATGCGCAAACTGTTCCGCCGCCACCGCGGCTTCGCCGTCTAAGGTTCGGTGTGTGCGAGCCCGGCCGATCCCGCGATCGGCCGGGCTCAACCTTTTGCCGGTGTGGTGGCGTTAACCTCGCATGCCTTCTGCTGAGGACTTCCGGGCGTTCGTCGAACGGGAGTGGGCGCCGCTGCTGCGCACGGCCTACCTGCTCACCGGCGATCGCGGCTACGCCGAGGATCTGGTGCAGGCCGCCCTCGAGAAGACCCACCGCCGCTGGCCGCGGGTGTCGCGGATGGAGGCGCCCGTCGCGTACGTCCGCAAAGCCATGGTCAACACGGCCGTGTCGTGGCGGCGGCGACGGCGGGTCAGCGAGGTGCCGCTGCTGCTCAGCGACGCGCCGGCCGGGGATCCGTACGGGCCGCTCGACCAGCGGCACGAGGTGATCACAGCGCTGCGCGGCCTGCCGCCCCGGATGCGGGCGGTGCTGGTGCTGCGCTACTTCGCCGACCTCAGCGAGGCCGAGACGGCGGCGACGCTCGGTTGTTCGGTCGGAAGCGTCAAGAGCCAGGCCTCACGCGGCCTCGACCGGCTGCGCGCCGAGTTCCGGCCCGCCCCGACTCTCGAAGGGAAGCGCGCATGACCACCGAGGCGACGCTGCGCGACGCGCTGGCGGCTGAGGCCGGCGCCCTGGGCGTACCGCAAGATCCGTGGAAGGGTTTCGCCAAGCGCGAGAAGACCCACAAGCGCAACCGGCGGATCCGGATCGCCGTGGTGGCGGCCGCCCTGGTGGCCGCGGTGGGCGTGCAGACCGGCGTGGTGCCGCTGCCCGGCTGGGCGCCGGGCCTCGCGATCGCGGGATGGGAGACGGCGCTGGCCAAGAGCCCGCCCCGAGGTTCGCTGGCCGACGACACCGCGTGGCTGGACGGCCTGCGCGGCGAGATCAAGGACGTCGAGGACCCCGGCGAGCTGTGGAAGATCCAGGACCGGAGCAAAATCCGGTTCCTGTACGCCGGTGACGTGCCCGGCCATCGGCTGGCGCTGGCGCTGGTGCCGCTGCGGTTCGGGTTCCTGACCAGCCAGACCCTGATGTGGTACCGGGGGGAGCCGGGCGCGGCGCCGGCCGAGATGAGCGAGGACGCCCGCACCGACGGCGACGACCCGGTGGCGATCTTCAAGCAGGGCCGCACCGACGCCCCGGGCGCGCTGGTGGTCGTGGCCCCCTCGGGCTCGACGGTGGCGGTGAGCAGCGGCTTCACCTACAGCCCGGCGGGCCGGGTCGAGCACGCCGCGCCGCGGACGGGCACGCCCGGCAGCGGGCTGGCCGAGCTCACCCTGCCCGCGGCGCCGTTCGACCCCGGCACCACGGTCACGGTGTACGACTCGCACGGGCGGGTCATCCACAGCGGACCGGCGTACGGCGGATGGACGGGCCGGGCCGGCCAGAGCACGCAGGAGATCAGCGAGCGGACGCTGACGGACGCGCTCGGCGGCCGGGCCTTCGACCGGCCCACGATGCGAGGCTGGATCGAAAGCGCGCTGATCGACGCCCGCCTGCCCGCCCGGGGCACCACGGTGCGGGTCCGGTGGACGGGCACGGTGAATGGCCAGCCGGCGGCGCTGCTCACGGTGCAGCCGAACGGCGGCGGGGTCCTGGCGTACGCGTTCCACGGCGGCGCGAACACCTACCGTCAGGATCTGCGCCTGCTCCTGCCGGCCGCCGGCGCCGACGAGCGCCCGATCGCCTGGCGCATGCGGGCCGAGGGCAAGGACGACCGCACGGACCAGGTGGTGGCCGTCGGCCCACCCGGCACGGCCCGGCTGTCCCCGGGCGGCGTCCCCGACACGACGGGCGCGGCCTTCGCCTCCCTCCCGGCCGACGGCGACGCGACGGTGACGGCGTTCGCCGCCGACGGTTCGGTCCTCGGCGCCACCCCGGTTCCCCCCTTCGAAACCGACAGCGGCGGCCTCCCCGGCGACACCCCGAAGACGAGAATCGTGCCCTAGTTGTGCTGGCCAGCGACGTTGGTCAACCTGGTGATGGGTGGTGGGCGGCCGGTGCGTTTGGCGGTGGCTTGCTGATGGCGTTTGCCCTGCGCTCGACCGACGTAGCCCCAGCCGCCGCCATCGGGGATGTTGCCGTATTCGGTGGCATCCACGTGCAGCATCGCGCCGGGCCGGTCGTGTTCGTAGCGTCGGACCGGCTCGCCGGTCACCCGGTCGAGGTGGCTCAGCCGACTGAGCCGGCAACGGGTCAGGACCGCGTGCACGGTCGAGACCGGCATACCGAGACGGCCGCCGATCTGGACCGGGCCGAGGCGGTGCTTGCATCACCGACGCACAATCTTGCGGACCTGCGGCTGCGGGGTGCGCGCCGGTGGCCCTGACGAACGGTCCCGCATACCGGCGGCACCGAGTTCGCGATAGCGCCCGGCCCAGCGTTTCGCCGGGACACGAAGGCCTCCCGCCTGCTGGAACTGGTTCCTAGACAGCTCCACTCCACAGCTGGAGGCCTTCACTCGTTCACAACATCAGACCCGGATCGTCAGACAACCTCGAGCAACCTCCCCGGACAGCACACCTGGTCCTCGTACTCCACGACGTACGCGACGAGGGCCTCATCCGCCTCGGTGGTGTGGTCCTCGCCGTCACGCCAGCGCACCACATCACCGGCCGCGACCGGCTGCCAGTCCCCGTCGCCGGAGCGAACCCGCCCGCGCCCCTCAACGACCAGGAGAAGCTGGTCCCCCGTGGCCGGATGACGCCCGATGCGGCCACCCGCCGCCACCCGCAACACCGTCACCGCCGTATGTTCCGCCCGCACCAGCGCCTCCGCGGTGAGCCCGGCACTCCCATACGCGGGAACCTCACGCCCACCGCCCCCAAGCAAGCTCCGGATCTCCACGGCGCCGAAGCCTAACGGAGCCGGGCCGGCCACGGGTGTCGCGTGGCCGGCCCGGCGTGATCCGCGGTTAGCGGGGTACGACCTTTTCGACCGCCCAGGTGCGCCACGTGTCCAGGTGGTGCTGGACCTGGACGAGCTGGTCGGCGACCGGGCCGGGGCCGGTCGAGCCGGGGGTGGTGCGGGAGGCCAGGGCCGACTCGACGGTGAGGACCTGGCGGACGGACGGGTCCAGGTGTTCGCTGACCGTTTTGAGGTCGTCGTCGGTCAGGTCCTCGAGTTCGCACTCGCGGACCGAGCAGAGCGCGACCAGCTTGCCGGTGATCTCGTGGGCGTCGCGGAACGGGACGCCCTTGCGGACCAGCCAGTCGGCGACCTCGGTGGCCAGCGAGAAGCCGACCGGGGCGGCCGCGGCCAGGCGGTCCACCCGTACCGTCATGGTCGAGATCATGCCGGCCAGGGCGGGCAGCAGGAGCTCGAGGGTCTCGATGGCGTCGAAGACCGGCTCCTTGTCCTCCTGCATGTCGCGGTCGTACGTGAGCGGCAGGCCCTTGAGCATGGTCAGCACCGTGACCAGGCCGCCGATCAGGCGGCCGCTCTTGCCGCGGGCCAGCTCGGCGATGTCCGCGTTCTTCTTCTGCGGCATGATCGACGAGCCGGTGGCGAAGGCGTCGTCCAGTTCCACCCAGCCGAACTCGGTCGACGTCCAGAGCACGACCTCCTCGCCCAGCCGGGAGAGGTGCACGCCGATCAGCGACGTGATGAACAGGAACTCGGCGACGAAGTCCCGGTCGGCCACCGCGTCCATCGAGTTCGGCGCCGGGGCGGTGAAGCCGAGCTCCTTGGCCACCGCGGCCGGGTCGAGCGGCAGCGACGAGCCGGCCAGGGCCCCGCTGCCCAACGGCGAGATGGCCGTACGGGCGTCCCAGTCCCGCATCCGGTCGAGGTCACGCAGCAGCGGCTGCACGTGGGCGAGCAGCCAGTGCCCGAAGGAGACCGGTTGCGCGTGCTGCACGTGGGTCAGGCCGGGGGCCGGCGTGTTCACGTTGTTCGCGGCCTGCTCGGTGAGCGCGTCGGCCAGCTCGACCAGGGCCTGCGCGACCCCGCGGGCGTGGTCGCGCATGTAGAGGCGCAGGTCGGTGGCGACCTGGTCGTTACGGGAGCGGCCGGCGCGCAGCTTGCCGCCGAGCGTGCCGAGCCGTTCCAGCAGGCCGCGTTCGAGCGCGGTGTGCACGTCCTCGTCGTCGATCGTCGGCCGGAACTCGCCGGACGCGCAGGCCGCCTCGAGGTCGTCGAGGGCGGCCAGCATCTGGCCCAGCTCGTCCGGGTCGAGCAGCCCGGCCGCGGCCAGGACCCGGGCGTGGGCGCGGGAGCCGGCGATGTCGTACGGGGCGAGGCGCCAGTCGAACTGCACGCTCACCGACAGACGGGCCAGGGCGTCGGCGGGACCGCCGGCGAACCGGCCACCCCACAAGGATGTCTTCTCGGTCGTCACGGTGAGTCAGTCTCCCAGACGCTGGTCGCGGGCCGACGCCATGCGTGACGGCAGGCCCCAAAGCTGAACGAAACCCTTGGCCAGGGACTGGTCGAAGGTGTCGCCGGTGTCGTAGGTGGCCAGGCCGAAGTCGTACAGGCTGGCCTCGGACCGGCGGCCGGTGACAGTGGCCCGGCCGCCGTGCAGGACGAGCCGGACCTCGCCGGTGACGTGCTTCTGACTGTCGTCGATGAAGGCGTCGAGCGCCTTCTTCAACGGCGAGAACCAGAGGCCGTCGTAGACGAGCTCGCCCCAGCGCTGGTCGACCGTGCGCTTGAAGCGGGCCAGGTCGCGCTCGACCGTCACGTTCTCGAGCTCCTGGTGCGCGGCGATCAGGGCGAGGGCGCCCGGCGCCTCGTACACCTCGCGGCTCTTGATGCCGACCAGGCGGTCCTCGACCATGTCGAGCCGCCCGACGCCCTGGTCGCCGGCGCGCCGGTTCAGCTCGGTGATGGCCTGGAACGGGGTGACGGTCTCGCCGTCGATGGCGACCGGGTTGCCCTGGTCGAACGTGATGACGATTTCGTCGGGATCCCGGGCCACCGACGGGTCCTGGGTGTACGAGTAGATGTCCTCGATCGGGGCGTTCCAGATGTCCTCGAGGAAGCCGGTCTCGACGGCGCGGCCCCACAGGTTCTGGTCGATCGAGTACGGCGACTTGTGCGACACGTCGATCGGCAGGCCCTTCTCCTCGGCCAGCGCGATCGCCTTGTCCCGGGTCCACGCGAAGTCGCGGGCCGGCGCGATCACCTTGAGTCCGGGCGCGAGGGCGCCGATGCCGACCTCGAAGCGGACCTGGTCGTTGCCCTTGCCGGTGCAGCCGTGCGACACGACGGTGCCGCCGTACCGCTTGGCCGCCTCGACCAGGTGACGCACGATCAGCGGGCGGCTCAGCGCCGACACCAGCGGGTAGCGGTCCATGTAGAGGGCGTTGGCGCGCAGGGCGGGCAGGCAGAAGTCGGCCGCGAACTCCTCGCGGGCGTCGACCACGATGCTCTCGGCGGCGCCGCAGTCGAGGGCGCGCTGCCGGATGACCTCCATGTCCTCGCCGCCCTGGCCGACGTCGAGGGCGACCGCGATGACCTCACCGCCGACCTGGTCGGCCAGGTACGGGATGGCGACGGAGGTGTCGAGCCCCCCGGAATAGGCGAGAACCACCCGTTCGCTCACGGGGTGCTCCTTTCAAGAGTGTCGATCGTGAAGCCCGCCCACACGGCCAGTTTCTCGGCCAGCGCCTCACCGCCGTGGGCGTCGCGGGCCACGACGAAGATCGTGTCGTCGCCGGCGATGGTGCCGACGACGTCGGTCAGCCCCGACCGGTCCAGGGCGCTGGCCAGGAACTGCGCCGCGCCGGGCGGCGTGCGCAGCACGGCGATGTTCCCGCTGTAGTCGACGCTGGTGAGCAGCTCTTTGAGCAGCCGCAGCAGGCGGGCCGGCCCCTGCTCGGTGGTCTCGCGCAGCGGCCGCTTGCCGTCCTCGGGGATGAGGTAGGCGCCGCTGACCTTGACCGCGCCCAGCTCCTCGAGGTCGCGCGAGAGGGTGGCCTGGGTGACCTGGACGCCCTCGCCGGCCAGCAGCTCGGCGAGCTCGGTCTGCGAGCGGATGGACTTGTCCCTGATCAGCTCGACGATCCGGGCGTGCCGTCCGGCCCTGGTCACCGGCCCGGTCATCGCGCGTTCACCGCCAGCAGCCAGGCCAGAAGAGCCTTCTGGGCGTGCAGCCGGTTCTCGGCCTGGTCGAAGACCGCGCTCTGGGCGCCGTCCATGACGTCGTCGGTGATCTCCTCGCCGCGGTGCGCGGGCAGGCAGTGCAGCACGATCGCCTCGGGCCCGGCCGCCGCGAGCAGGTCCTTGTTGACCTGGTACGGCCAGAACGGGGTGAGCCGGTCGCGCCCGTCGTCCTCCTGGCCCATCGACGTCCACGTGTCGGTGGCGATCACGTCGACGCCGTCGACCGCCTCGTACGGGTCGCGGACCACTTCGATGGAGCCGCCGGTCCACGCCGCGATCTCGCCGGCGCGCGCGACCACGGCCGGGGACGGGTCGAAGCCGGACGGCCCGGCGACCCGGACGTGCATGCCGGCGGTGGCACCCGCGAGAAGGTAGGAGTGGGCCATGTTGTTGGCGGCGTCACCGACGTACGCCAGTTTCCGGCCCTCGGTCGCGCCGAACCTCTCGCGGATCGTGAGCAGGTCGGCCAGCAGCTGGCACGGGTGGAACCCGTCGGTGAGCGCGTTGATCACCGGCACCTTGACGCCGGAGGCCAGCTCGGTGAGCCGTTCGTCGCCGGTGGTGCGGAAGACCATGGCCGCCACGTAGCGCTCGACCACCCGGCCGGCGTCGGCCAGCGACTCGCCCCGGCCGAAGTGGGTGGCCTGGGTGTCCACGATGATCGGCTGGCCGCCGAGCTCGGCGATGCCGGCCTCGAAGGACAGTCGCGTGCGCAGGCTGACCTTGTCGAAGAAGACGGCCACCGACTGCGGCCCGGCCAGCGGCCGGTGGGCGAAGCGGTCGGCCTTCATCTGGGCCGCGAGGTGCAGGACGTCGCTCTGCTCCTCGGGATTGAGGTCGTCGTCGCGAAGAAAGTGCCTGATTTGAGGGGACGAGGTCACCGGAGACCGTCCAGGGCGGCGATGAGGGCGTCGGCCTGCTCGGTGCTGATGATCAGCGGAGGGGCGAGCCGGATGACGTCCGGCGCGGGGGCGTTCACCAGGAAACCAGCTTCCTTGAGGTCGGCGGCGAGCTTGGCCGCGATCGGCTCGTTCAGGACGATGCCGAGCAGCAGGCCCGCGCCACGGACATGGTTGACGGCGGGGTGGCCTTCGATGCCGCGCCGCAGCTGTTCGCCGACCCGCTTCACGTGGTCCAGGAGACCTTCGCCGGCGATCGTACGGATGACGGCCAGCCCCGCGGCGCACGAGATCGGGTTGCCGCCGAACGTGGTGCCGTGCGACCCGGGGGTGAACAGGCCGGCGGCCGGCCCGAAGGCGATGCAGGCGCCGAGCGGCAGGCCGCCGCCGAGGCCCTTGGCCAGGGTGATGATGTCGGGTTCGACGCCTTCGCTCTGGTGGTGGAACCAGTGGCCGGTGCGGCCGATGCCGGTCTGCACCTCGTCCAGCACGAGCAGCGCGCCCGCTTTGTCGCAGATCTCCCGCACGCCGGCGAGGTAGCCGGCCGGCGGAACCACCACGCCGTTCTCACCCTGGATCGGCTCCACGATGACCATGGCAGTTTCCGACGTTACGGATTTGTCCATTTCGGCGAGATCTCCGAAGGGCACATGCGTCACGTCGCCCGGCAGCGGCCGGAAGGGATCCGCCTTGGCGGGCTGGCCGGTCAAGGCCAGCGCCCCCATCGTCCGGCCATGGAATGCCCCATTTGTCGCGACCACGTGGACCCGGCCGGTCAGGCGGGACAGCTTGAAGGCGGCCTCGTTGGCCTCGGCGCCGGAGTTGGTGAAGAGCACCCGGCCCGAGCGGCCGGCCAGGGCGAGCAGAAGCTCGGCCAGGGCGACGGTCGGCTCGGCGACGTAGAAGTTGGAGATGTGCCCCAGCTGCTGCACCTGCTGGGTGACGGCCTCGACGACGGCCGGATGGGCGTGGCCGAGGGCGTTCACCGCGATCCCGCCCAGGAAGTCGACGTACTGCTTGCCGTTCTCGTCGGTGAGGACCGCGCCCTCACCTCGGACCAGGGCCACCTGCGGAGTCCCGTAGTTGTTCATGCCGGCCTGCGACCACCGGTCGATCAAGGAGGTCATGCTTCAGTCCTTTTGAGGGTGGTGGCGGGGTGGCCGGCTGGGGAGGGGACCACCATTGTTCCGATTCCTTCCGAGGTGAAGACTTCCAGCAGCGTCGAATGCTCGACGCGGCCGTCGACGACGTGGGCGGCCGGGACACCGCCGCGCACCGCCCGCAGGCAGGCCTCCATCTTGGGGACCATGCCGGCCTCCAGGGTGGGCAGCAGCTTTTCCAGGGCGTCGGCGTCGATCCGCGAGGTGAGCGACGACGTGTCGGGCCAGTTGGTGTAGAGCCCGGGCACGTCGGTCAGCACGACCAGCTTGCGCGCGCCGAGCGCCTCGGCCAGCGCGGCCGCCGCCGTGTCGGCGTTGACGTTGTGCACCACACCGTCCGCGTCCGGCGCCACCGACGCGATGACCGGGATCCGGCCGGCCGCGATCAGGTCGTCCACCGCCGAGGTGTCCACCTGCTCGACGTCGCCCACCTGGCCGATGTCAACGAGCGCCCCATCGACCATGGCACCCCGGCGCACCGCCGTGAAAAGCCGCGCGTCCTCACCGGAGAGCCCCACCGCGAAGGGCCCGTGCTGGTTGATCATGCCCACCAGCTCACGCCCGACTTGTCCGACCAGGACCATACGAACGACGTCCATCGCTTCCGGAGTCGTGACCCGCAATCCGCCGCGGAATTCGCTCGTGATGCCCATTTTGTCGAGCATGCGACTGATCTGCGGGCCGCCACCATGCACAACGACCGGCTTGATCCCGACATATCGCAAGAACACCATGTCAGCCGCGAACGCCGCTTGCAGCTGCGGGTTGATCATCGCGTTGCCGCCGTACTTGATCACGACGGTCGCGCCGTGGAAGCGCTCCAGCCAGGGCAGCGCCTCGATCAGGACGCCGGCTTTCTCGATGGGCGTGGTCACGACGAGTACGCCGAGTTCTCGTGCACGTAGGCGTGCGAGAGGTCGGTGGTCCAGATCGTCGCTTCCATCTCGCCCTCGCGCAGGTTCACCGTGATCTTCACGTCGCGGCCGGTCAGGTCGACCCGGGAGCGATCCTCGGCGGCGGCACCGCCCTTGCAGATCCACACGTCGTTGATCGCCACGTCGACCCGGTCGGGCTCGAAACGCGCCCGCGTCGTGCCGACCGCGGCCAGGATGCGGCCCCAGTTGGGGTCGTTGCCGAACAGCGCCGTCTTGACCAGGTTGTTGCGGCAGACCGTGCGGCCCACCTCGACCGCGTCGGCCTCGGTGGCCGCGCCCTTGACCTCGATCGCGATGTGCTTGGTGGCGCCCTCGGCGTCGGCGATCAGCTGCTGGGCCAGGTCGTGGCAGACCTCGGTGACCGCCGCCGTCAGCTCTTCCTGTGTGGGCTGCCGGTCGGAGGCGCCGCTGGCCAGCAGCAGCACGGTGTCGTTGGTGGACATGCAGCCGTCGGCGTCGATCCGGTCGAAGGTCACCCGGGTCGCCTCGCGCAGCGCGGCGTCGAGCACCTCGTTGTTGGCCGAGGCGTCGGTGGTGATCACCACGAGCATGGTGGCCAGCGCCGGAGCCAGCATGCCGGCGCCCTTGGCGATGCCGCCGACCGACCAGCCGTCGCGCTCGACCACGGAGTTCTTCGCCACCGTGTCGGTGGTCATGATCGCCTCGGCCGCGGCCGGGCCGCCGTCGGCCCTCAGCGCCTTGGCCGCCGCGTTGACGCCGGGCAGCAGCTTGTCCATCGGCAGCAGCTCGCCGATCAGGCCGGTCGAGCAGACCGCCACGTCACCGGCCCCGATCAGCTGCGGTTTCGGCCCGCCACGGAGCACCGTCGCGGTGTGCTCGGCGGTGGCGTGCGTGTCCTGGAAGCCTTGCGGCCCGGTGCAGGCGTTGGCGCCGCCCGAGTTGAGCACGACGGCCCGCACGATGCCGCCCTTGAGCACCTGCTGGCTCCAGAGCACGGGCGCCGCCTTGACCCGGTTGCCGGTGAAGACGCCGGCGGCGGTGAAGTCGGGGCCGTCGTTGACGACCAGGGCCACGTCCGGGTTGCCGTTGGCCTTCAAGCCGGCGGCGACTCCGCTGGCCCGGAAGCCGCGAGGAGATGTGACGGTCACTGAAACTCCTGAAGGTTCGCGCAAGCGCTCACGGCGCGACTCCGAACACGGACAGGCCCGAGGTCTCGGGCAGGCCGAACATGAGGTTGGCGCATTGGACGGCCTGGCCGGCGGCGCCCTTGCCGAGGTTGTCGAGGGCGCTGACGACCACGATCCGGCCCGAGTCGATGTCGACTGTGGCCTGAAGATGACACGAGTTGGAGCCGGAGGTGGCGGCCGTGTGCGGCCACTGCCCCTCGGGCAGGACGTGCACGAAGGGCTCGTCCGCGTACGCGGCCTGAAGCACCTCGCGGGGATCGCCGCCGGTCAGCGGGCGGGCGGTGACGGTGGCCAGGATGCCGCGCGGCATCGGCGCGAGCACCGGCGTCATCGAGAGCGAGGTCGCCCCGGTGGCCTGCTTGATCTCGGGCACGTGCTGGTGAGCGCCGGCCTTGTACGGCGAGAGGTCGCCCATGACCTCGCTGCCCAATAGGTGCGCCTTGGCCGCGCGCCCGGCGCCCGACGTGCCGGAGCTGGCCACCACGACCACGTCGGCCGGGTCGGCGAGCCCGGCGGCGATCAGCGGCGCCAGCGCGAGCGTGATGGTGGCCGCATAACATCCCGTGTTCGCCACCCGGTCGGAAGAGGCGATCAGCTCCCGGTGACCGGGCAACTCGGGCAGTCCGTAAGTCCACGTGCCGGCGTGCGCGCCGCCGTAGTATTTCTCCCACGGCGCCGCGTCTTGGAGCCGGAAGTCGGCGCCGAGGTCCACGACCTTCACGGTCTCGGGAAGCTGCGCCGCCAGCGCCGCCGACTGCCCGTGCGGCAGGGCGAGAAACACCAGGTCGGCACCGCTCAGGCCGGCCGCGTCGGTCGCGCCGAGCGTCAGGTCGAGCCCGGTGAGCTGCGGGTGCACGGCGGACACGCGCGTGCCCGCCTGGGTGTGTGCGGTGGCCGCCACGAGGTCGAACTCCGGGTGCCCGGCGAGAAGCCTCAGCAACTCACCCCCGGCATAACCACTGGCGCCCGCTACCGCGACCCGAATCCCCATACCAACCTCCGCATGAATATGCAGAGAACCGTATCAAGGGGCGCGAGCGACGAGCAACACCATTTACCCGGCGAGTGAGTGAAACCACCGGCCCGGTGGTAAGACTGGCGCCATGGCAGACCAGACGATCATCACGATCCGTGCGGCCGCGGCGGCGTACGCCGAGGCCGTCCGCAACACGCAGCGCTTCTTCGACAAGCTCGAGGACGCCGAGGACCCCGGCGCCCTCGCGGAATACGCCGTTCTCGTGCAGCGGGAGAAGGAAGCCGTAGAGGCTCGCCTCGACGCGATCGAGGCTGCTGGTCTCGAGGTTCCCAGCATCGACGAGAGCGACCCCGACCACTGAGGGAAACAGACAGGACAAGTTTCGGAACCGTTCCGGGCTGCCGGAACCGGTTCCGAGCTGTCAGACTCCGATCGTTCATGTTTCGTTGACCGTGCCACCGCGGTCGTGACGACCGGAGGCGCGCGTGCCCGACGTCCCCCCGTACCGGAATCCCTCCCTATCCGTCGATCAGCGGGTGGAAGACCTGCTCAGCCGGATGACCCTGCCCGAGAAGGTCGGGCAGATGCTCCAGCTGGACGCCCGCGGCGACGTGAAGGAGATCGTCAGCGAGAAACTGGCCGGCTCGATCCTGCACACCTCGCCGGCGAAGATGCTCGAGGCGATCGACCTGGTCGCCAAGACGCGGCTGCAGATCCCGCTGCTCACCGCCGAGGACTGCATCCACGGCCACTCGTTCTGGCCGGGCGCGACGATCTTCCCGACCCAGCTCGCGATGGCCGCGAGCTGGGATCCGGAGCTGCTGGAGCGGGTGGCCCGGGTGACCGCCGTCGAGGTCTCGGCCACCGGCATCCACTGGACCTTCTCCCCCGTCCTGTGCATCACCCGTGATCTCCGCTGGGGCCGGGTCGACGAAACTTTCGGCGAGGACCCGTTCCTGATCGGCGAGCTCGGCTCGGCGATGATCCGCGGCTATCAGGGTGGCGGCCTGACCGATCCGACAGCGATCCTGGCCACCGCCAAGCACTTCGCCGGCTACTCCGAGACCCAGGGCGGCCGGGACGCCAGCGAGGCCGACCTGAGCCCGCGCAAGCTGCGCTCCTGGTTCCTGCCGCCGTTCGAGCGGGTCGCCCGTGAGGGCTGCCGGGTCTTCATGCTCGGCTACCAGTCGATGGACGGCGTGCCCATCACCGCCAACAAGTGGCTGCTCAACGACGTACTCAAGCAGGAGTGGGGCTTCACCGGCACTCTCGTGACCGACTGGGACAACGTCGGCCGCATGGTCTGGGAGCAGCGGGTCTGCGCCGACTACGCCGAGGCGGCCGCGGTCGCCGTCAAGGCCGGCAACGACCTGGTCATGGTCACCCCGGGCTTCTTCGAGGGCGCTCAGGAGGCCGTCGAGCGAGGGCTTCTGGCCGAGGAGGAGATCGATGAGGCCGTACGCCGGATCCTGCGCCTGAAGTTCGAACTGGGCCTGTTCGAGGACCCGCGCGCCCCCGACCCCGTACGGCAGAAGGCGGTGATCGGCTCGGCCGAGCACACCGAGCTGAACCTCGAGGTGGCCCGCCGCTCGCTGACCCTGCTGCGCAACGACGGCACGCTGCCGCTCGACCCGGCGGCCAAGTTCCGCCGGATCGCCGTGATCGGCCCCAACGCCGACTCCCCGTCGGCGCAGCTCGGCGACTGGGCCGGCGACTCCGGCCAGATCGACTGGCTGCCCGACGGCCAGCCCCGCGAGATGATCGAGACGGTGCTCGACGGTTTCCGCGCGGTCGCGCCGGCCAACTGGGACATCGACTACGCCAAGGGCGCCGAGATCGAACGGCTCGTGCCCGACCCCGAGGGTGAGACCTACCCCGACGGGCAGCCGCGCCCGCCGATCTCGCAGGCCGCGCCGGTCGACCGCCACCTCATCGACGTGGCCCGCGACAAGGCGATCCGGGCCGACTTCGCGGTGGTGGTGGTCGGTGAC
Source organism: Actinoplanes sp. NPDC048796 (assembly GCF_040650035.1). Lineage (NCBI taxonomy): Bacteria > Bacillati > Actinomycetota > Actinomycetes > Micromonosporales > Micromonosporaceae > Actinoplanes > Actinoplanes sp. NPDC048796. Next base: position 86,382 of record NZ_JBEZGO010000001.1, read on the forward strand.
ACGGTGAACCTGACCGGCGAACACAAGTCGACGGCCACGCTCGAGCTGCAGGGCGGCCAGATCGCCCTGCTCGACGCGATCGCGGCCACCAAGACCCCGATGATCGTCGTGCTGGTCCAGTCGAAACCGTCGGTGCTGCCCGAGTCGGCCCTCGACGCGGCCGCGATCATCCAGGCCTTCAACCCGGGCATGCGCGGCGGACGGGCCGTCGCCGAGCTGGTGCTGGGCCTGATCGAGCCGAGCGGCCGGCTGCCGCTGTCGGTGGCCCGGCACGTCGGCCAGCAGCCGGTCTACTACAACACCATCCGGGGCCAGCACGGCGACCGCTACGCCGACCTGACCCAGGACCCGCTGTTCGCCTTCGGCGAGGGTCTGAGCTACACCACGATCGAGTACGCCGATCTGACCGTGACCACACCCGAGGTGGCCGCCGACGGGGTCGTCCGGGCGACGGTCACGCTCACCAACACCGGCGAGCGCCCGGCCGTCGAGACCGTGCAGGTCTACATCAGCGACCTCGTCACGAGCGTCACGTGGGCCGGGCGCGAGCTGAAGGCGTACCGCCAGGTCTCCGTCCCGCCCGGCGAGAGCCGCACGGTGGAGCTCGAACTGCCGGCCAGCGCGTGCTCGCTGGTCACCGCGGACGGCCGTCGCGTGGTCGAGCCGGGCGAGTTCGAGCTGCTGGTCGGCCCGAACTCCCGCACCTATTCCAAGGCCGCGTTCACGATCGTGTGAGCGGCCGCGATCGGCCGGAGACCGAAACCCAGTTTCTTGTACGTGGCCAGGGCGGCGCTGTTCCAGTAGTCGACGAACAGCGCCACCCGGTCACGGCCGGCGAGCAGTTCCCGTGTCACAAAGGCGCAGAGCCCGGACGCCAGTCCGCGGCCCCGCGCCCGCTCGGCGGTCGTCACGCCGGCCAGGAAACCGATCCGGCCGCACGACCAGGCGTCGGCGGCCACCGCGATCAGGGTGCCGTCCTCGTCCCGGACACCCGCCCAGCGCGCGACCCCGGAACCGCCCGGACGGGCGTACGTCTCGGGGAAAGCGGAATCAAGCAGGGCCGTGACCTCGGGCAGCTCGCCGGAACCCAGCCAACAGGGCCGTTGATCTCCGGCCGCCGGCGGCGCCGTGGCGGTGTCCATCCAGCCGAACCGCCCGGCGACCTCGATCGCCGGCAGGCGCTCGGCCACGGCAGTCATCAGAGCCTCGGACCCGAGCGGCCGAAACGAGGGCCCGACCAGCGGAAGAACGTCGCGCAGCAGAGCGGCGACGGCGTCCGGATCGCCGTGCACGGGCATCCGATCATGCCGGGAAAGATCCGGGCAGGCGACCGCGACGGCACCGGGCCGGGCGAAGACGCGCGCCTCGGGCCGATCGGCGGCCCAGATCATCATCGGGTCGTATCCGGTGGCGGCGGCGAGATCGTCAAGCGTGAGCACCCCGCCATGCTGCCTTGACCCGGCCTGACAAAGTCAGGCACGTGCGGATCCTCACTCGCCGTTGGCTACGCCGCGGCATTCTGGCGAGCGTCGTCGTGGTCATGCTGGGCGTCGCGGTCCTGCTGACCGGCGAATTGTGGGTACGGGGTGAGGCCCGCGGCCACGTCTTCAGCGAGTCGGACGTCCCGGCGGCCCCGGTGGCGATCGTGCTGGGCGCGGAGGTCTACGCCGACGGCTCCCCGTCACCGTTCCTGGCGGCCCGGCTCGACATCGCCCGCCGCCTCTACGAGACGGGAAAGGTGAAGGCGATCCTGGTCTCGGGCGACCACAGCCGCTGGGAGTACGACGAGCCCGGCTCGATGCAGGTGTACCTGATCGCCCACGGCGTGCCGGCGTCCCGGATCGCCCTGGATTACGCGGGCTTCGACACGTACGACTCGTGCACCCGGGCCAAGCGCGTCTTCGGCGTGACAGCGGCGACGATCGTCACTCAGACGTACCACTTGGATCGCGCGGTAGCCCTCTGCCGCACCCAGGGCATAGCCACGAACGGCGTAGGCGACGACTCCGTGAAGATCTACAAGGAGCCCTGGCGCAACTCGGTGATCCGCGAACGAGGCGCCATCGTCAAGGCCGTGGCCGACGTCGTGACCCACCGGGACCCCGTCTTCCTGGGCCGCCACGAAACAACAGTCGAAGAGGCCCTCGCCGCCTCGTGACCTATTCCCGCGAGAATCGTTGCCCATGGAGGTCGTACACCCGGCCCGGCCCTCAGGCGCGACGATGTGTAGTCTCGCTTCCGCGATCGTCCACATCGTACGGATGACGCGTCCGGGCCATCAGCCGAAAAGCACCAAGCGCCGAGGATCTTGGCGGTAATGTGATCGACAAAACACCGCCGAGGAGTTCAGGTTGACCCGCGACAGCATCACCCACACCGACCGCACCTGGCTACGGAGCAGCCGCTGCGTCGGCGAGGCACACTGCGTCGAATTGTCAGTCATCGACTCAGGCGAACGGGTTGCGCTGAGGAACTCGCAAAGGCCCGGAACTGTCCTGACTTTCGACGCGGCCGAGTGGCGCAACTTCATGGACGGCCTGAAAACCGGCGAACTGCGCCTTTCACGCTGACGCCGCCGGCGGAGCCGTCGCGGCGAAGGACTCGAACTTCCGCGTGGGCGGCCCCGACGCGAGCGCCCGGAAGTATTCGTCGTTCACGAACGCCGGGAACCCCTCCCGCGATGCGCCCCTGCGGTGCCAGTCTCCGTGATGCTGCCAGTACAGTCGCGGAACCTCGCTCTCGAAGAACTTCGCCAGATACTCGCGCGCCTGAGCCTCATCGATCTTCTTGATCTCGTATGCCCAGGACCAAGATTTGATCACTTTGCCGCAGTAGTAGAAGAGATCCTCCTCCACGCCGTCCGGGGACATCCGGGAGCCCCAGCATTGCCGGTACTTGGGATTCTCCATCGCCAGGAGCACCAGCCCCTCGTTGTACTGCACGAACGCGTCGTGGCGCATCGCCTTGAGTTGGGCGAATTGCATGGTCACCGACGCCGCGACGACGAACAAGGCGATGCAGGAGATGACGGCCGCGGCTCCTCCGTAGGCCTGCCCCACATCGGCAAGTTCCCCTATCGACATTATGTCCGAGGAAACAAGACCCTTTCTTACTCACTCACGTTTGGCATAGACCAACGGCACTGCCACGTAGCCAATTGCGACAGAGCAGAAAGCAACTTTCCCGAATGACATTCAGCTGTCGGCCTGCTCGCCACAATATGCCAGATCGCCTCTGCACATGCATTCGCGCAGCGCTCAGTAGAACTCGATCGGCGTTCCCGATTTCGGGTGGTGGAAGATGTCGGCGGCGCTGCCGCCGCGATGCAGGAGCTCGTAGAACGGGTGGCGCCAGCCTGAGCTGCCGGGGGCGAACGACATCGTGCCGGCCGGGACGGCGAAGACGCCGTCGCTGATGACCGCCTCGGTGGTCACGTCGCCGATCTTCACCTGTACGGCGGCGCCTACCGCCGCCGGGGGCTCGGTGTACGAGGTTTTCAGGTTGCCGTAGCCGTCGGTGTAGATGACCGCCTTCGCCGGTGGGGGTGGCAGTTCCAGCTCGGGGCCGAGCAGGTCCTCGCCTCGGGACAGGGCGGCCACGGCGGCCGGGAAGACGTCGCGGGAACGGAACTGGGAGCCGGCGTCGGGCACCTCCACCGCGCGGACCGGCACCCCCTCGGCGGCCAGGAACGACAGCGACGCTCCCGAGGCGACGCCGACGACCAGCACCCCCGAGTCGAGCTGGGCGGCGGCCAGCGGTTCGCCCTCGTTGTCGTGGCGGGCCTCGTTCCGGTCCTCGCGGGGCGCCACGTTGGCGTAGACGATCCGGTCGGCCGGGCCGTCGCCGAAGGCGAGCTGGGCCACGCAGAAGCCGGCGCTCACCGTGTCGAACGGGGGCACCGGCACCGTGTCGAGCTCGGCGTGCGGCAGCAGCTTGGCGAAGCGCTGCCGCACCTCGGCGAAGGCCAGGTCCCCGAGGCCGTAGTCGGCCACCACCGTGATCAACATGTCCGCAGACTAGCCTCGTCAGTCGATGGTGTGGCCGCCGTTGACGGTGATCCGCTCGCCGGTGACGAAACGGGCCGCGTCCGAGGCCACGAACGCCACCACGTCGGCGATGTCCTCGGGGGTGCCGATGCGGCCCAGCGGCACGTCGGCCACGTAGCCGGCGGTGTCGGCGTCGCCGTGGCGTTCGACCGGGATCCAGCCGGGCGCGACCACGTTGACCGTCACCCCGTACCGGCCCAGTTCCCTCGCCCACGTGCGGGCCAGGCCGATCTGCGCGCCCTTGGCCGCGTTGTAGGCCGAGGCCAGCGGCAGGGCCCGTTCGAACGAGTCCGAGCCGATCATGATGATCCGGCCGCCGCCGAGCTGCTTCATGCCGGGCAGCGCGGCCCGCATGAGCAGGGCCGGGCTCTTCACGAAGAACTCCAGCTGCCGCAGGTGGTCCTCCCAGGTCGTCTCCTCGGCCGGGATGAGCGGCTGCGGCCCGGTCGCGTTGGCCACCACCACCCGTACCGGTCCCACCGCGTCCACCATCTCCCGCACGGACGACGAATCGGTGATGTCGGCTTGGTAGGCCCGAGCCGACCCGCCGGCCGCGATGATCTCGTCGACGACCCGTGTGGCGGCCGCGGAATCCGACGCGTAATTGACCACCACCGGCTCGGCCTCCGCCAGCCGCCGGGCGATGAACGCGCCGAGCCCCCGCGAGGCGCCCGTGATCAGAGCCGTCATTCTCCCACCGTTCCGTCCAGCAGCTCCCGCACGGCGTCCGCGTGCCCCGCGTGCCGAGCCGTCTCGTTGATCAGATGCAGTAGCACGAAGCGTAGGTCGTACTTCCCGTCCCGCGATCGCGCCTCCAGGTCGCCCAGGGACCGGACCACGCCGGCGGTCGCGACCGCCCTCTCCCGATAGGCGGTGATGACGAGTTCGATGGGGAGCGCCGGGGCCTCGTACTCGGAAACGTCCTTGAATGTCGAACCGCCGAGCAGGACACCGTCGATCCACCGGCGCTCGACGTTGGTCAGGTGATTGACCAGGCCGGCCAGCGGCAGCAGCTTCCCGCCGGGCCGCCACCGGGCCTGCTCGGCGGTCAGGCCGAGGGCCTTGCGCAGCACCGCGCCGCGCAGAAAATCGAGCCAGGCCAGAAAGGGCTCAACACCCTGTGAGTCGGTAGGAGAAGAAGGTGAAGGGAATGTCACGTCCTCGAGGGCCGTCATTCGTGACAGGGTAGGTCCATGGCGGATGGATCACTGCGCAAGCTGGGTTTTCTGACGATCGGGCTCTTCGACGGGGCCGACCCGCGACCCGGGCACGAGACGACCCTGAAGATCATCAAGCTGGGTGAGGACCTGGGCTTCGACAGCGCGTGGGTCCGGCATCGCCATTTGCAGTACGGCATCTCGTCGCCCGTCGCGGTGCTGGCGGCGGCCAGCCAGCGCACGAGCCGGATCGAGCTCGGCACCGCGGTCATCCCGCTCGGCTGGGAGAACCCGCTGCGCCTGGCCGAGGACCTGGCGACCGTCGACATCCTCTCCGGCGGCCGGCTCAACCCGGGCGTCAGCGTCGGCCCGCCGATGAACTACGACAAGGTCAAGCCCGCTCTCTACCCCGACCACGACGAGGACTTCGGCTACGGCCGGGTGGAACGCCTGCTCGACTTCGTCGCCGGCGAGCAGGCCACCGACTTCGAGGGCACGCAGGGCTTCGAGGTCTTCTCGCCCCGCGTCGAGCCGCACGCGGCCGGCCTGCGCCAGCGGATGTGGTACGGCGGCGGCAGCCTCCGCTCGGCCCAGTGGGCCGGCGAGCACGGCATGAACTTCCTGACCAGCAACGTGGTCAAGGCCGAGGACGGCACCGACTTCGCCGACATCCAGCTCAGCCACATCCGCGCCTTCCGCGCCGCCCACCCCGCCGGGCGCGTCTCCCAGGGCCTCGTGGTCATCCCTACGGATTCGGCGTCCGAGGAGCAGAAGGCGAAGTATTCGGCGTACGTCGACAAGCGCACCCCTCGCACCCTGGAACCACAGGGCCCGGCGCGCATGCTGTTCTCCCGCGACTACGTCGGCTCCTCGGCCGAGATCGCCGACCAGCTGCACGCCCACGCCGCGTACCGGGAGATCGACGAGGTCGCGTTCGCCCTGCCGTTCAGCTTCGAGCACGACGACTACGTCCAGATCCTCACCGACATCGCCACCAAGCTCGGCCCCGCCCTCGGCTGGAAACCGGGGAGCTAGCACCACCTCGAAGACGGGGGCCGGCGGGAGCGCTTTCCGCGCCGGCGAAAAATAGCGTCGACGGCATGACGACGATGACGATGACGGGGGCCGCCGTCGCCCTTCAGGGCATCAGCCGGGTGTACGGACGAGGACCGACGGCCGTGCGGGCCGTCGATGACGTGACCCTCGACTTTCCCCGGGGTGGCTGGACGGCCGTGATGGGCCCGTCCGGCTCCGGCAAGTCCACGCTGCTGCACTGCGCGGCCGGCCTCGAACGGGTCGACAGCGGGCGGGTGCTGGTCGGCGACACCGACATCACGGCGGCCGGGGACTCGCAGTTGACCTCGCTGCGGCGTACCCGAATCGGCTTTGTCTTCCAGAGCTTCAACCTGATCGGCTCGCTCACCGCCGAGCAGAACGTGGCCCTGCCGCTGCGCCTCGCCGGGCGGAAGCCGTCGCGGGCGGAGGTCCGGGCCACGCTCGACGCGGTCGGGCTGGCCGACCGGATCCGGCACAAGCCGCGGGAGCTGTCCGGCGGGCAGCAGCAGCGGGTGGCGATCGCCCGGGCCATGGTGACCCGGCCCGACGTGCTGTTCGCGGACGAGCCGACCGGCGCCCTCGACTCCACGGCGGCCCGGACGGTGCTCGACCTGCTGCGCGCGATGGCCGACGCGGGCCAGAGCATCGTCATGGTCACCCACGATCCGGGCGCGGCCGCGCGGGCCGACTCGGTCGTCTTCCTCGGCGACGGCCGCGTGGTCGACCGGCTGACCGGCGCGAGCACCCACGAGGTGGCCGACCGGCTCGCGAAGTGGGAGCGCTGAGATGGCGGGACGGCGCTGGACCCTGTTCATCGGCGCGCTGCTGTCGGTCACGCTGGGCGTGGCGCTCGTGCAGTCCTCGCTGCTGCTGCTCATCACGGCGGCCCTGCTCGACCCGCCGGCCGGCCTGAGCGCGGTCGAGCGGATGGAGTTCGCCGACGGCACGACGGCCGCGGTGTCGATGCTGGGCGTGGTGCTGGGCGGGGCGGTCTTCCTGGCCGGCTTCATCATCAGCTCGACGTTCGCCTTCACCGTCGACCAGCGCCGCCGCGACCTGGCCCTGCTGCGCCTGGTCGGCGGAAGCCGCGGCCAGCTGCGGCGCCTGCTGCTGGGCGAGGCGGTGCTGCTGGGCGCGTTCGGCGCCGTGCTGGGCGTTCCGGCCGGCTTGGCGGTGATGAGCTTCCAGGGTTGGCTCATGCGCGAGTTCGGCTTCGTGCCGCCGGGCTTCGCCGGCGAGTGGCGAGGATGGATTCTGGGGGTTTCCTTCGGTACGGGCATCCTGCTCGCGGTCGCCGGAGTCCTGGTCGCGGCCCGGCGCGCGGCCCGGGTGCGCCCCCTGGAGGCGCTGCGCGAAACCGGCCCGGCGGCCCGGGTGATGACGTGGAGCCGAGCCCTGATCGGCCTGGTCTTCCTGGGCGGCGCGCTGGCCCTGATGATCGTGGCCCCCTTCGGCGGCCCGGCCGGCGGCATGGCGATGGCGATGAACGTCCCGATCCCGGCCGCCGTGGCGGTGGTGGCGTTCGCCCCGCTGCTGGTGCCGCTGATCGCCCGCCTGGTCCCGCTGCGGGCCCCGGGCGGCCTGGCCCGCGCCAACCTGGGCGACGCCCGCCGCCGCACCGCTTCCGTGGCGGCGCCGCTGATCGTGCTGGTCGCCCTGATCGTCGGCAACGTGGGCGCCGGCGCCTCCTTCACGGCCTCGGGCGTCCGTCAACTGGCCGCCCAGACCCACGCCGACCTGGTCGTGGAGTCCACCGGCCCACCCCGGCTGTCCGAGCCGTCCGGCGCGGCCGCTGTCTCCGACATTCCGGGCGTCGCTTCGGTGTCGGTGGAGACGCGGCTGCCGGGCGAGGTCACCACGGGCTCCGGCGAGGACCGCGAGACCGAGACGGTCAGCCTTCTGGTGATCGACCCCGGGGCGTACCCGGCAACGCACGACGACAGCGCCGCGCTGACGGGCCTTCAGGGCCGGCAGGTCGCGGCCGGTCCCGGCGGCGACGTTCCGGGCGCCGGGAGCACGATCCGGCTGAAGGTGCCCGATCGCGACCTCGGCGACCTGCCGATCGTCGCCGGCGTGCCGGCCACGATGACCGGCGGGGCCAACCTGCTCGTACCGCCCGGCCTGCTCACCGCGGCCGAACTGCGGGACGCACCCACCCGATCGTTCGTCACACTGACGAAGGACGCGGACGTGGCGGCGACCCGGGCCGGCCTCGCCCGCTTCGGCACCGTGTCGACCCTCGACGAGCGGCTGCGCGCCGACGCCGACGCCGCCAACTCGACAAACGAGAAGATCATGCTGATCGTGCTGGGCCTGGGCGGCCTCTACGCCCTGATCGGCGTCGTCAACTCGATAGTCATCGGCGCCGCCACCCGCCGCCGCGAGTTCGCCGAGGCCCGCGTCACCGGCATGACACGGGGCCAGGTCGTCCGCTCGTCGCTGCTCGAGTCGTACGCCATCACGGTCTCGGCCCTGCTGCTCGGCGGCGTGGCCGCCGCCGCGACCTTCATCGCCGTCCTCACCACGACGAAGGCCGTCACCGGCACCGCCACCCTCGACCTGCCCTGGACCCAGATCGGCGCCGTGGCCGCGATCGCCCTCACCGTGACCAGCGCCACCACGCTCATCACGTCGCTGTCGGCCACCCGCCCCCAGCCGGTCACCCAGCTCAGGGCAGCTTGAGGACGTCGGCGACGACCGCGCCGTCGGTGGTCAGGCGGACCGGGGCCGGGCTGTCGTAGACGACCAGGACGCGGTCGTCGCCGACCAGGCTCAGGCCCTCGGCGTGGTCGTCGCCCTCGCCGTAGGTCAGTTCGAGCTCGCGGGTGATCAGGTCGGAGCGGACGATGACCGGCTCCTCGGCCACCGCGGCGCCGTGCCAGCGGTAGATGCGGACCGGGCCGTCCAGGTCCATCGTCGGGCCGGCCAGGATGAGCAGGTCGTCGCCGTGTGGGCACAGGTCGCGTACGCCCAGGCCGTCCAGGTCCAGCACGTGTTTGCGGTACAGCTTGCCGTCCGGGAACGGGGTCAGGCGCAGGCGGTCCGGGTCCTCCGCGGTGACGTACGGGCGCAGTTCCAGCACGAACGCCCAGCCGCGCAGCACCGGGCCGCGCAGGCCGAGGTAGACGCGGCCGCCGCGGACGGCGATGCCCTCGATGTCCAGGCCGTTGTCCTTGCCGGGGATGCCCAGGAACGGGCCGAGGTGTTCGTCGGAGCGCAGCAGCGTCCGCAGGGCGTCCCGCTTGCCGAGGGCGGCCGCCCGGTGGCGGACGCCGTCGACCGTCACCTCGCGGACGGGCGTGGGCAGACCGTCGACGTCGACGACCGGCAGCCGTACGAGGATCTGGCGGTTGTCCTGGCCCTCGACCCGGGCCAGGCGTTTGAGCGCCCGGGAACCCTCGTGCCGCTCCTTGATCTGCTTGCGGCGCAGGCTGTGCGAGCCGACCGCCCACAGGAACTGCCCGGTGCGGGCCAGGCCCTCGACGTCGGCCTCCTCGTCGGCGTCGACGCCGGGCAGGTCGACGAAGTCGGCCAGGCGGAAACTGCGCTCGTCGCCGAACTCGGTGGGCTGCGCGGGGTCGTCGACGGTCAGCCGTTCCAGGGTCGCGGTCTCGTCGCCGGCGATCCACAGCACGGGCCCGTCCAGCCGGACGGCGGACAGGTTGGTGTGCGTCGCGGCCGTACGGGAGGCGTCCCCGAACCGGAGGCGCACGGTGTGTTCCAACGTCATGAAAGTCATCGTCGCACTGCCGCGCACCTGCGGATTCGTTCTGTCCTACTTCGGTCGGCCGATCACGACGACGGTTTCGGCGCCGCCACCGGGCTGCGGTTTCCGTCGCGGTCGTACGCCCGTACGCCGAAGAAGACGTTGTCCTTCGACAGGTCGATGGTGATCGTGCCGACCTTGCCCACGTCGCGCCGGTGCTGCCAGTCCGGGGCCGTGGTCTCCCGCCAGACGATCTCGTAGCCCGCCAGGTCCGGTTCGGGGCCGATCTCCCAGCGCAGGGTCGTCTCGTTGGTGAGCTGCGTGGTGTCGATGACCACACCGCGCGGCGTGCCGGGGGCCTGCGCCAGCGACCAGAGGACGGCCGCGTTCGTCTTGGCCACGCCGGCGATGTACCGGAAGTCGCAGAATTCGATCAGATCGCCGTATTGGACACCGTTCTCCACCCGTACGTCCTGATGCTCGTGGGCGAAGTTCTCCCGGGGCTCCGTGAAGCGGGCCGCCGGATAGCCGCGGAGGAGGAACGAGATGTGGTCGCTGCCGCGCAGGTAGCGATCACGGCGCCAGATGACCCGTACGTCAAGATCGGTCCTGAGGTCTTTGACGAACCTCCCGAGCTGCCGCGAGGGACCGTCGTTCTCACCCCCGACACTCAGCCGGGTCCTGGCCTCGGCCGCGGTCTCGGACGTCGGCACTCCCTCGACGAACAGCCGCACCTGGCGCGGACGGGGCGCGCTGCCGTCGTGCGCGTCGCCCGTACCCACGATGTCGTTGCTGAACATCGCCTGGATGTCAGCACCCCGGTCCCGGTAGACCTGAGCCATGTGATCGGAGCCGTAAAGCCCCTGCTCCTCCGCCGCCACGGCCGCGAAGACGAGCGTCGCCTCGGGCCGCCGGCGGGCGAACACCCGGGCCAACTCCATGATCACGGCCACGCCCGAGGCGTCGTCGTCGGCGCCCGGCGCGTCGGCGGTCGCGTTCATGACGTCGGTGACCCGCGAGTCGTAGTGCCCGGTCACCACGTAGATCCGCTCGGGATTCACCGAGCCCGGCAGCGTCGCGATCACGTTGGTGATCCGGGTCGGCTCCGGCACGCGCGGCGACACCGGCTGCACGAACGACTGCAACTCCACGGTCATCGGCGTACCGGCCGCGTACCGCCGCAGCTCCGCGTAGATCCAGTCCCGGGCCGCGCCGATCCCCCGCGACGGGTCGTCCTGGCTGGACAGCGTGTGCCGCGTACCGAAGGAGACCAGTCGCCGGACGACGGCCTCGATCCGCCGCGGGTCGATCTCGTTGAGGATCGCCCTCAGCCGCGGTTCCACCGAGGCCTTCGCCTCACCCGCCACGAGCGGCGCCGCCACGGCAGCCGCGGACGCCGACAGAAACGTACGCCTCGTCGAGTTGGCCATGCGTCCCACTCTCGCCCGTGCAGTGATCGATGTCTATACGTAGTTTCTGGGTAAGAGAACGCCATGCACGTGGACCCGGACGAGGCGCGCTCGGCGTTCCTCGGTCAGATGGACCTTTTGATCGGCACCGCGGCCGCACTCTCCGACCAGGCCCTGCTGGCGCCGAGCCGCTGCACCGGCTGGACCGTGAGCGAGACTCTGGTGCACGTCCACCAGGGCTTGCAGGAGATGCTGCTGGGCTGCGTCACGGCGACCGACGCCCGGCCCGACACCGACGCCGCCTCGTACTGGCGCGATTTCACCCCGGCCGAACCCGCACAGCCCGACATCGCCGGCATCCAGTTCGTCCGGCGCGTGGCCGCCGCGTACCAGCGCCCCTCCGACCTGCTGAAACACCTGACCCCGACCATTGACGGGGTACGGGCGGCCGTGCTCACCCGGAAGCCGTCGGCTGTGCGGTTCCAGGGTCACGTGCTCCCGTGGGGCGACTTCCTGGCCACCTGGGCGGTCGAGCTGGCCGTGCACCACCTGGACATCACCACGTCGCCCCCGCACGCCCCGGCGCTGCGGCTGGCCCGCCGCACCGTCGAGGCCCTGGCCGGCGAACCGCTCCCCACCACCTGGTCCGACGAGACAGCGGTCCTGCTCGGCACCGGCCGCGAGACACCCACGGCGGACCAGTCCCCGCCGGCGGCCCGGCTACCCGTCCTGGGCTGACACCCAGCGGTAGATCTGCCCGTCCCGCAACTCGTACGACGCCGGCGGCCCGGGCACACCGGCCAGCCGGGCCAGAACCTTGGTACGCCCGCGCACGGTCACGCCGCCCTCGGTCCAGTGCAGGTAGGGATGCAGCAGCCGGATCAGCGCCGCCCGATCCTCCCGCCCCACCGCATCGAGCACTTCCGCAACGATCGGATCCACCCGTCGAGAATCGCAGGCCCGCGCCGCTTCCGGCTGACGGCCTTCATCTCGGAAGGGCGCCAGCTGGGTGAACCTTACGAGATCACCTACGTCGACGACTACCGACCGTGATGTCGATGTGCTGACCATCGGGCGCTTGAGGACCGCCGCCGGCCCAGCGTGGCTACGCGGCGTGCGGTTCGCCGGCGTCACGGAGCGTTCAGCGCCCTGAGCTCGGGTTTTCGTGCGCAACCGCGTTCTTGTTTCGCCCCGGCGCCCGCACCAGGATCTACATCGACCCCGGAAAGATCCTCGTTGCCGCGAGGACCGGAGCCGTTGGAGGCAATTCTTCATGAGCGTTGCAACCATGCCGAACGTTCCGCCCGACCCTACCGGCGCCGCCACCCCGCAAGAGCTGGGACGGCGGCTCCGAGCTCTGATGACACAGCGTAGATGCTCGGTCGACGCCGTAGTGCGCCGCAGCAGCCTGGCCGGCACCCCCATCTCCCGCGCCACGGCCCACAACTTGATCGCCGCCCGCGGCCACTCGCGGCGCGACACCCTGCTGGCTTTCCTGCGCGGCTGCCAGGTCCCCCCACGCGAACAGATCCGCTGGCTCATCGCCTACGACCAGATCTTCGCCGAGGCCCGGCGCCCCGCCCCCAGCTGAGCGCGTCCTGACGGCCGCGGTGGCGGCCACCACGCCGTCAGGACGCGCTCACCCCAACTGAACATCCCCAGACCAGCTCGCCCGGCGGCGCGCTGAAAGCCCTGGTGGTCCGCCCACGGCGGCGGGCGGACCACCGGGGCCGCGCCATTTCCCCACCCGCCCCGCGACGCCAAACCCGGCGCCGAACCGAGAGCGCCGCCGCAGCTCACGGGGTCGCCGCAACCAAGTCAGCGCCACAGCCCACGCCGGCACCGCAGCACACCTGGGGACCGCAGCGCACGTAGGCACCTCAACCAAAGCGGCACCGCAGCACACGCGGGCACCTCAACCGAGGCGGCGCCACGGCGAACGTGGGCGCCCCCAACCAAGGCAACGCCGCAGCACACGCAGCGCCGCAGCCCGCGCCTGCGCCCGCGCCCCGGGACACGCCAGCGCCGCGGCACAACGTGGGCACCGCCGGCGAGCGGCACCGCCGCCGAGCGGCACCGCGGCCGAGCGGCGCCGCGGCCGAGCGGCACCGCCGCCGAGCGGCACCGCGGGCGACGTGGGCGTCGCAGCCACCGTCGGCTCCCGCAGCGAAACCGAGGCCATGGCAGGCAGGGTCTCGGCATTGCCCGGAGCCGCGACGAACGCCGGACCCGATCGAGGCGGTGATCCGCGCCTCGGCCGCAGCGGCAACGAATCCCGGAGCGGGGCCGCCGCCCGCGAAGCCCTCGCCTCAGTGAACGCCGGCCCGGAAGCCGGGCTGGGTTGAAGACCCCGAGCGGGCACACCGGTCCGGTGAACGCCTCCTCCGAAGTCGGGCTGGACCGAAGCGAGACCGGGCGAAAGTAAGCGCGCCCAAGGAATTGCCGGCCCATTGAGAGCCAGGGCTGACGTCAGCACCAGGGCCGAAGGAGAAGCCGCGATCTAAGCAACGGGCCGCAGCTCGAAGCAAGAGCTAGAAGCGCGACGGTGATGGGGAGCAGGCTCTCCTACCGCGGCCGGCTGTGCAGCGCAGACCCGGTCGCCTCGTCCGTTTGCCGGGCGGGTTGCAGGCTGAGGCAGCGCAGGCGAAGACGTGGTGCGGTTCCCCGCGGAGAGTCGTCGGGACCTGGCGCACCGCCGACCCGGCTTCGGTGACCGGTGTCAGCCCGGAGCCGCTGAACGCCGGGGGCGAAGGGGCGTACGGCGCCTCGGCGGGCCGCTGTGATGGCGGCTGCCGTGGCGAGCGGCCCTGGCGGCCAGCGTGACGCGGAGGACGGCCAGGATCTTGGCCAGGGTGGCCACGGCGACGATCGACCAGAAGATGTCGGGGGTCCACAAGTGGATCTGGGTCAGGGTGTAGCCCATGGAAGCCGGTAGCACCAGCAGGACCAGCGTGGCCAGGAGCGCGCACGCGGCGACCCACAGGAACGCGGCGGCTCCGGGGCGGGCCCTGCGGCGTACGGCGGAAATCGCGATCGTCAGGGTGAGCAGGCCGGCCAGGGCGGCCAGTGTGTAGAGGGTTCCCCGCAGCAGCGGATCCCAGCCGGGTGACGGGCCGGGGGCGCCACCCAGGGCCATGCGGGTGATGGTGAACGCGATCGAGGCCAGGCGTTCGTCGAGGGCGGGACTGTAACCGTCGGCCAGAACGATCACGCCCAGGCCGGCGCTCGGCACCAGGACCAGGTGAGCCCAGAAGCCGGGGGCGGCGCCGGCGTGCCAGACGATACGGGTGCCGTCCAGTGTGGTGTCGCGCCAGCCCAGGCCGTACCCGACCTCGGTCTGTGCGGTCTGCATCTGGGTGACGGTGGCGGCTTTCAGAAGCTGAGCGGAGCCGTAACGGCCGCCGTTCAGGTGGGCCATGGCGAAGTGCGTCATGTCCTGCAGGGACGCTGTCACGTAGCCGTAGGGCAGACCGGAAAGGTCGTAGGGGGCCTCGAAACGGCGGGGATGGCCGAACCAGTAGCGGTGGCCGGCCGACTGGGCGACCGTGTGACGCATGTCGAGCGGGCCGAAGACCTGGCGCTGCAACACCTCGCGGAACGGGCGGCCGGTCACCTCCGCCACCATCGCGCCCAGGACCATGTAGTTGGCGTCGCTGTACTCGTGTGCGCCCAGGCGGGCTGACGCCAGGTCACGTACGGAACGGTTCAGGCCGTCGGGGGTGTTGTCGAAGCGGTCGGTGCGGGAGGCCCACTGTGGCAGGCCGCTGGTGTGGTTGAGCAGTTGGCGCACGGTGATCTGTGGGAAGGCGAACCACGGCAGGTGGTGCCCCACCGGGTCGTCGAGGGCGACTCGGCCCTGCTCGACGAGCTGCATGACGGTCAGCGCGGTGAACGGCTTGGACACCGAGCCGATCAGGAACGGGGTCTGCGGGGTGACGCCGGACGTGTGCTGTTCGACGACGCGGTCGCGGGTGACGATCGCGTATGCCACGCCAGGGATCTCGAGTTCCCTCTGCTGCTGGTCGACGTAGGCGGGCACGGCCAGGGTGAGGGCCAGGAGCACATGGGCGAACATGGGACCTCCATAACCATATGGCTGTATGGTTATCGCAGTAAACCGTATCTCGATATGGTTATGCAATGGCGAGAACCGCTGATCATGAAGCCCGCCGCCGGCAGGTCGCCGAGGCCGTCGAGGAGATCGTGGCGACCGAGGGCTTCGACGCCGTCACGGTGGCCCGGACCGCGAAGGCCGCCGGCATCTCGGTCGGCCTGGTGCAGCATTATTTTCGGACAAAAGACGAAATGCTGCTGCACGCCTTCACCACGGCGCGGGAACGCCTCGAAAACCGGATCCAGGACGAGGCGAAGAAAGCCGACAAAGCGGGGGCGAGAATCGAGCAGATCCTGCTGGACGCGCTGACCGAGCTTCTGCCGCTGGACGACAGAAGGCGCCGGGAGTGCCGGGTGGAGCTGGCGTTCACCGGCCGCACGGTCGACAACCCCGAGCTGGCCGCGGCCCTGGGCCGGAGCAACTCCCACATCCGCGGCACGGTCACGCGGGCCGTTCAGAACGGCAAGGAGTGCGGCGAGGTTCCCGGGGACACCGACGAGGCGGAGGCCGCCGTACGCCTTCTCGCGCTCACCGACGGTCTGCGCCTGCATGCCTACACCGAGCCGGGTGCGGTCGCCGCGCGCGAGGCGATCGCCGGTGAGCTGCGGCGAGTGTTCCCCGGGGAGTGTCACCACCGCCCCGGGGAACCACGCGTCAGGCGCCCCGCAGGGTAGCCCCGAACCGCTGGGACACGGCGGCCACCGCCGCGTCGCGCGCGGCCAGGGTCTCCTCCGAGGTCAGCGTGCGGTCGGGGGCCCGGAAGGTCAGCTTGTAGGCCAGGGACTTCCTGCCCTCGCCGAGCTGGTCCGACTCGTACAGGTCGAAGAGCGCGACCGACTCCAGCAGCTCGCCCGCGCCCTCGGCCAGGGCCGACTCGAGGGCGGCGGCCGGGGTGCCGGCGTCGACGACCAGCGCCACGTCGATCAGCGCGGGCGGGAAGGACGAGATCTTCTTCGCCTGGGTGACCGGCGCCGCGGGCACCGCGTCGAGGTCGAGTTCCATGACGCTCGTACGCTTCGGCAGCTCCAGCGCCGACACGACCGCCGGGTGCAGCTCACCCGCGTGGCCGACGACCTGGCCGTCGACGCTGATCGCCGCGCAGCGTCCCGGGTGCCAGGGGGCCAGCTCGGCCGCCGCCACCGTCACCCGGTCGGCGGTGATGCCGGCCGCCGACAGGGCGATGCGGGCCGCCTCGACCGCGTCCGCCCACGTCGCCTCGCGGCCCGCGCCCCACCAGCCGGCCGGCGCGATGTCGCCGGTCACGGCCGCGGCCAGGTGCCACGGCTGGTGCGGGACGATCGCGTTCGCGGCCCGCCATTCCTCATCGGTGGGCTTGCGGTCGACGCCCATCGGCGGCGGCGCGGTGACCGCCAGCGTCGGCTGGAAGACCAGGCCCGTCTCGAACAGGGCCAGGTCGCGGTGACCCCGGCCCAGGTTGCGCTTGAGCGTCGTCAGCAGCGTGGGCAGCAGCGACGTCCGCAGCAGCGGCTCCTGCTCGGAGAGCGGGTTGGTCAGCCGGACCGCGCTGCGCCGCGGGTCGTCGGCCGGGTAGCCGAGCTGGTCGGCCGCGCCCGGCGCCACGAACGGGTAGGACAGCACCTCGACGTAGCCGTTCTCGGCCAGCGCCCGGCCGACCGTGCGGCGACGGCGCTGGGCCGGCGTGATACCGGACCCGCCGCGCGCCGGCGGCAGGATGCTGGGGATGTCGTTGTACCCGCCGAGGCGGGCCACCTCCTCCACCAGGTCGATCGGCGTGAGCAGGTCGGGACGCCACGACGGCGGCGTCACCTCGAGCGGCGTGGTGTCACGCACCTGGCAGCCGACGCGACCAAGAAGATCGACGACGTCCGAGGACGAGTACGCGAGGCCGATCCGCTGCGCCGGCAGCGCGGGATCCAGGGTGATGGTCGCGGGTGCGGCGACGTGGTCGATGTCGAGCACGAGCGGGTCGACAGTGCCGCCGGCGTGCTCGACCAGAAGCGAGACGGCGCGGGACAGGGCGACCAGCGTCAACTGCGGGTCGACCCCGCGCTCCCAGCGCTTGGCCGCCTCGCTGAACAGCTTGTGGCGGCGGGCCGTGCGCCCGACCATCACCGGGTCCCAGTGGGCGGCCTCGAGCAGCACGTCCACCGTGTCCGGCTGCCACTCGCTGGTCTCGCCGCCCATGACCGCGGCCAGCGAGATCGGGCCGGTGTCGTCGCAGATCACCATGTCCTCGGCGTCGAGCACGCGGGCCACGCCGTCCAGGGTGGTCAGTTTCTCCCCGGGCCGGGCCCGGCGCACCACGAGGCCGCCGTTGAGCCGGTTGAGGTCGAAGACGTGCATCGGCTGCCCGAGCTCGAGCATCAAGTAGTTCGTGATGTCGACCGGCAGCGAGATGGCCCGGATGCCGGCCGCGACGAGGCGCTTCTGCATCCACTCGGGCGACGGAGCGGAGGGGTCGATCCCCCGCACGACGCGGGCCGAGAACCGGTCGCAGCCGACGGTGTCCTCAACCGAAACAGGATAGGGAGAATCGGCCGTGGGAGAAGCCGCCGTGACGCCCGCCGGGTCGGTGTATGCCGCCGAGAACGCGTAGGAGAGCTCGCGAGCGAGGCCGCGCAGGCTCATCTCATAGCCCCGGTCCGGGGTGATCTCGACTTCCACCACGACGTCGTCGAGACCGACGGCCCCGCGCGCGTCCGTACCCGGCGTGGCCGAGTCGGCCGGAAGCACGATGATGCCCGAGTGGTCGCCGCTGAGCCCGAGCTCCGCCGCCGAGCAGATCATGCCGTTGGAGTTGCGGCCGTACGTCTTGCGCGCACCGATCTTGAAGCCGCCCGGCAGCTCGCCGCCCGGCAGGATCACCACGACGAGGTCGCCCTCGGCGAAGTTGCGGGCGCCGCAGACGATCTCCTGGGGAGCGTCGCGGCCGACGTCCACTGTGGTGAACCGGATCGGCTTCTTGAATCCGGTCAGCTCCTCGATCGTCAGCACCCGCCCGACGACCAGGTCACCCTTGATCGTGGCGGTCTGGTCGACGATCGACTCGACCTCCATGCCGAGGTTGGTCAGCGCGGAGTCCAGCTGGTCCGAGGTGAGGTCCGCGGGCAGCTCGACGTACTCGCGCAGCCACGAAAGCGTGGTCTTCATCGCGTCAGACCTCCATTCCGAAGTTCGTGGTGAAGCGGATGTCGCCCTCGACCATGTCGCGCATGTCGCTGACCCCGTTGCGGAACATCAGGGTGCGCTCCACGCCCATGCCGAACGCGAAACCGGAGTACCGGGACGGGTCGATGCCGCAGGCGGTCAGCACCCGCGGGTTGACCATGCCGCAGCCGCCCCACTCGACCCAGCGCGGGCCGTCGCGGTGCTGGGAGAACCAGACGTCGAACTCGGCGCTGGGCTCGGTGAACGGGAAGTAGTGGGGCCGCCAGCGGGTGCGCGCCGAGGAACCGAACATCGCCTTGGCGAAGTGGTCGAGGGTGCCGCGCAGGTGGGCCATGGTGATGCCCTCGTCGACGACCAGGCCCTCGATCTGGTGGAAGACCGGGCTGTGGGTGGCGTCCAGCTCGTCCGAGCGGTACGCGCGGCCGGGGCTGACCACGTAGATCGGCGGCTGCTTGGTGATCATCGAGCGGACCTGGCCGGGCGACGTGTGCGTCCGCATGACCAGGCCGGGCAGGTCCACGTAGAACGTGTCCATGGCGCCGCGGACCGGGTTGTCGGGCCCGATGTTCAGCGCGTCGAAGTTGGCCCACTCGAGCTCCAGCTCGGGACCCTCCACGATGTCGTAGCCCATGCCGGCGAACAGGTCGCCCATGTGCTCCATCAGCGTGGTCAGCGGGTGACGGGCGCCGCGCGGGGCGCGGTTCCACGGCAGGGTGACGTCGACGCGCTCCTGGACCAGCACCTTGGCCGCGCGGTCGAGCTCGAGCTCGGCCTGGCGGGAGTCGTACGCGCCCTGCACGGACTGGCGGGCCAGGTTGACCCGCTTGCCGGCGTCGGACTTGGCGGCCGGCGGCAGCGAGCCGATCTCCCGCCGGGCCAGCGAGACCGGCGAGCGGTCGCCCAGGTGCAGGGGCTTGAGCGCGGCCAGCGCGTCGAGGTCGCCGGCGGCGTCGAAGGCCTTGCGCGCGTCGTCGACGGCGGCCTCGAGGGCGGCCGGATCGAGCAGGGCGGCCTGCTTCGGATCGTACGGATCGTTGCGATAGGACATGGTCGGGCTACTCCCCTAACACCTGATGAGCCATCGGGCAGTGTACGGAGGCACGGCTCAGCCGCAGCCCGCCGGTCAGGGAAGACGCCCAGGAGTGTCTAGCGCCCGCGACCAGCGGGCCGGCTAAACAGCATCATCAGTCCTGGCACGTGGACCAGCATACCGGTCGTCACGACGGGACAGCGACCGTGATACCCGCGTGGGCCGGGATCGGCGAGTCCATCGCGGTCAGCGCCTCACCCGCCTCGGCGAGGTCGATCACGGAGGCGACCAGGCGGCCCGGGTCGAGCCGGCCACGGGCCACGAGCTGGAGCATCGGCGCGTAGTCGGCGGCGGCCATCCCGTGCGAGCCGACGATCTGCAGCTCCTGCGCCACGACCAGGTCCCAGGGCAGCGGCGCCCGCGCGTCGTCGCCCAGCATCAGGCCGACCTGCACGTGCCGGCCGCCGCGGCGCAGACTCCGTACCGAAGCCTCGGCCGTTTCCGCCGAACCGTAGGCGTCGATGGCGATGTCGGCCTCGCCGACCACCGAGGGCACCACGACCGCGCCCAGCGAGGCGGCCATCGCGGTCGCCGCCGGCGAGAGGTCGAGGGCCAGCACCCGCAGCTTCAGGGCGACCGCGATCATCACGGCGGACAGGCCCACTCCCCCGCAGCCGTGAACCGCCACCACGGCGTCGTCGGGCACCGGACCATGTCCGGTCAGCGCCCGGAAGGCCGTCGCGAACCGGCAGCCGAGGGCCGCCGCCGGGACGAAGTCAACAGCGTCCGGCAGCCGTACGAGGTTGGTGTCGGCCGCCCGCACCTGCACCTGGTCGGCGAACGACCCGGGGTGGGTGAAGCCGGGCTGGGTCTGATTCGGGCAGATCTGCGCTTTCCCGGAGACGCAGTACGGGCACCAGCCGCAGCCGTTGACGAACGGCGCGGTCACCCGGTCCCCCACGGCGAAGCCCTTCACCTGGGGCCCGACAGCGGCCACGACCCCGGCGAACTCGTGGCCCGGGATGTGCGGCAGCGGCACCGGGTCGTGCCCGCGCCAGGCGTGCCAGTCGGAGCGGCAGACGCCGGTGGCTCGCACGTCGACCACCGCGCCGTCGGGCGGGCAGTCCGGCGCCGGCACGTCGGCCAGGCGCGGCGGCGCGCCCACCGCGTCGTAGACGATGGCCCGCATCAGCGCTGGGCCCGGGCCGACGCGTACAGGCAGACGGCGGCGGCCGCGGCCAGGTTCAGGCTCTCGGCGCCGCCGTAGATCGGCACGCGCACCCGCCGATCGGCCTCCTCGAGCACTGACGAAGGCAGGCCGTGCGCCTCCGACCCGAACATCCAGGCGGTCGGCGCGGCGAGCTCGCCGTCATCGGCCAGGGAGTCCAGGTCGTCGGCGCCGTATCCGCTGGTGGCGAGCACCCGCAGACCGGCGGCTTTCAACTCGGGAACGACATCGAGCGGGGCACGGACCACATCTACATGAAACAACGATCCGGCCGAGGCGCGGACGCATTTGCCGTTGTACGGGTCGACGGCGTCCCCGGCGAAGATCACCGCGTCCGCCCCGGCCGCGTCCGCGGTGCGCAGGATCGTGCCCGCGTTGCCCGGGTCGCGGATCTCGGCGACCACCGCGACCAGCCGGGGCTGCTTGGCCAGCGCCTCGTGGATCGGCACGTCGACGCGCTCGCAGACCGCGACCAGCCCCTGCGGGTTCACCGTCTCGGCGAGCGAGGCCAGCCCGTCGTCGTCGATCGGCGAGACGACCGGCGCCTCGGCCGCGAGGTCGGCGTACCGGGAAAGGCCGTCGCCGGTCCCGAAGAGCTCGGCCACCACCCCCGCGGCCAGCGCCTCCCGGACCGCCTGCGGTCCTTCGGCGAGGAATCGGCCGGCCTGGTCGCGGTCCTTGCGGCGCTGCAGCTTACGGGCCGAGACCACCCTGGGCGTACGGGACGTGAATGTCATCCGGGCTGCTCTTTCTCACGAAGCAGGGCGCCCCCCGTTCGTACGGGAGACGCCCTGAATGGTTCTTCGAAATCAGGCAGCCTGAGCGGCGGCGCCGCCGGTGCCCTCGGCCGCCACGGCGGCCCGCGCGACCTCGACGATCGCCGTGAAGGCGGCGGCGTCGTTCACCGCGAGGTCGGCCAGGATCTTGCGGTCCACCTCGACGCCGGCCAGCTTGAGGCCCTGGATGAGGCGGTTGTAGGTCAGGCCGTTGGCCCGGGCCCCCGCGTTGATGCGCGTGATCCACAGCTGGCGGAAGTCGCCCTTGCGGTCACGACGGTCGCGGTACGAGTACTGCATCGAGTGCAGCACCTGCTCCTTGGCCTTGCGGTAAAGGCGGGAGCGCTGACCGCGGTATCCGCTGGCGGTCTCCAGCAACGTGCGACGCTTCTTCTGGGCGTTTACTGCCCGCTTGACGCGTGCCATTTCAGTACTCCTAACAGGGGAACGTGTGTGGCGCGCGCGTCAGCGGCCCAGCAGCTTCTTCACTCGCGGAATGTCCGCCTTGGCGACGGCGGTGGTGCCCGTCATACGGCGCGTGACGTGCGAGCTCTTGCCCTCGAGCAGGTGGCGCTTGCCGGCCTGCTCGGTGCGGAGCTTGCCCTTGCCGGTCACCCGGACGCGCTTGCCCGTGCCGGTGTGCGGCTTGAACTTAGGCACTTGAGCCTCTTTCTGGTCTTTCCGTGCGATCGAGGGGCCGGCTGGCCCCACGTCGCACGGAAAAGCTGTCTACTCTGCGGTGGTTTCGGCGGGCACGTCCGTCGCGACGCCTTCGCCCTCGCCCTCGCGCGGCTCACGGCCGGGCTTGGCGGCGGCGACGTTGGCCGCGACGGCAGCGGCCTTCGTGGCCCGATGCGGGGCCAGCACCATGATCATGTTTCGGCCGTCCTGCTTCGGACTGGCCTCGACAAAACCAAGCTCCGAGATCTCCTCGCTGAGCCTGCGCAGAAGCCGGAAACCCAGCTCCGGGCGACTCTGCTCGCGACCGCGGAACATGATCGTCACCTTGACCTTGTCGCCCGCCTTGAGGAACCGCACCACGTGACCCTTTTTGGTCTCGTAGTCGTGCGGGTCGATCTTCGGACGGAGCTTCATTTCCTTGATGACGGTCTGCTGCTGGTTGCGCCGCGCTTCGCGTGCCTTCAGTGCGCTCTCGTACTTGAACTTGCCGAAGTCCATGAGCTTGCACACCGGCGGCCGCGCCATCGGAGCAACCTCGACCAGGTCCAGATCGACGTCCGCGGCCAGCTGAAGGGCGCGCTCGAGCGGGACGATGCCCACCTGCTCACCCTCGGGGCCGACCAGTCGGACCTCACGAGCCCGGATCTGTTCGTTGACGCGTGGTTCGACGCTGATGGGGCCTCCTCAGTTAATGTTTTCACCGCGCGGTTCCCCAACCACGCGGTGCTGCCAATGTCGGTCGGCCCCGCGCCCTCGGTTGCCGGGCGCCGGGAAAGCAGAAGGCCCCGCTCGCACGTCGTGAAACGCGCATGCCGGGGCCCGCTCGACCGGTCATCGGCGCCCATGAGGACGCACCCCGCGCCGCGAATATTCCCGTGACGCAGGTGACCGGACCCGGCCCTCGAAAGGACTGCGGGTGGGAGCCGGCGGGCTCCTCTTTCGCGCCCCCGATGGAGCAGGGCGTGGTCGACTGCCGTGAAGTCTACCAGGTGCTTCGCGTTACGCCTCGACCGCTGCCGCGTGCAGGGCGCGCAGCGTCCGCACGCCCTCCACCGCGTAGTCCTTGTCGGCCGCCTGCAGCGCGTGGATCGAGATCTGCTCCTCGTCGTGCAGCTCCAGCTGGGCCCAGGGCGAGTTGCGGTCGAAGCGCACCTTGCGCACCACCGACCACGGCAGGTCGTAGCCGCCGACCACGTTGCGGATCTTGATGTGGTCGGCGTCGGCCGTCACCTTGGGCCGGCAGAAGGCCAGGATGCCGAGGCCGATCAGGATGCCGAGGCCGATCATGGCGGCCTGGTCGCCGCGCTGGAATGTGCCGGAGTTGTCGAAGCCGGCCGACCCGTGCAGGCCGAAGCTCAGCACGGTGAACAGCAGCGCGACTCCGACCGCGAGCGGCACGGCCACCCAACGGATCTTCAAGGGCCGGTACGTGACCGGCTTGGTGTCCACCATGCTCAATTTACAGCCTGCAATTCGCGATGTCGGTGACGAGGATGGCCCGGGCGCCCAGCTCGTACAGCTCGTCCATGATCCGGTGTACGTCCTTGCGCGGGACCATCGCCTGCACGGCGACCCAGCCCTCGCGGTGCAGCGGCGAGACCGTCGGCGACTCGAAACCCGGGGTCAGCCCGGTCGCCTCGTCGAGCAGGTCGGCCCGGACGTCGTAGGCCAGCATCACGTAGCTGCGGGCGACCAGGACACCCTGCAGGCGGCGGATCAACTGGGCGGCACCCGCGGCCTCCTCGTCCGGGCGGCCGATCAGGATGGCCGACGAGCGCAGCAGCGGCTCGCCGAAGGTGACCAGGCCGGCCTGGCGCAGCGTGGCGCCGGTCTCGACCACGTCGGCGATCAGGTCGGCCACGCCGAGGCGGACCGCGTTCTCGACCGCGCCGTCGAGGCGCACGACGTCGGCCTTGAGCTCACGCTCGGCCAGGTACCGCTCGACGACACCCGGGTACGCGGTGGCGATGCGCCGGCCGCCGATCTCCTCGGCCGTGATCGGGCTGTCGGCCGGTGCGGCCCAGCGGAACGTGGCCCCGCCGAAGTTCAGGTCGAGCACCTCGCTGGCCGGGACACCCGAGTCGACCAGCAGGTCCCGGCCGGCGATGCCCAGGTCCAGGTCGCCCGAGCCGACGTACGTGGCGATGTCGCGGGGCCGCAGGTAGAAGAACTCGACGTGGTTGGCCTCGTCGCGGCAGGCGAGGTCCTTGGGGTCGGTGCGCTGGCGGTAGCCGGCGTCGCGCAGCATCTGCGACGCGGGCTGGGACAAGGTCCCCTTGTTGGGGACGGCGATACGCAGCATGACGGACGTGCTCCTCGTGATCGATCTGTCGGTGATCGGGGCGGCACGTCAGAGATGTCGGTAGACGTCCTCGAGTTTGAGACCGGTCGCGATCATCAGGACCTGGGCTTGGTAGAGCAGTTGGGAGATCTCCTCGGCGGCCCGCTCGGGGCCCTCGTGCTCGGCGGCCATCCAGGACTCGGCCGCCTCCTCGACGACCTTCTTCCCGATGAAGTGGACTCCGCGCTCCAGGGCGGCGACGGTGGACGAACCCTCGGGCCTGGCCACCGCTTTCGCCTGAAGCTCGGCGAACAGCTCTTCGAACGTCTTCACGCCGAGCATTTTGCCAACTCGTCACGGGATGGCGACGAACGGCCCCAGCAGGTGAGACGTGGCCTAGGCTGCCGGTCATGGTCAGCCGAAACACCCTCACCTCTCTCGGCGGCGCCGCGCTGCTGGTGGCCGCCCTGGCGGCCTGCGCGCCCGCCGACGACAACTCGTCACCGACCGCGTCCGCCTCGTCCTCGGGGAATGTCTGCCCTGCTGGCGCCCTGAACACCAAGACGGCTGGCAAGTTGACGATCGGTACGGACAACCCCGCGTACGAGCCGTGGTTCTCCGACAACGATCCCAAGAACGGCAAAGGTTTCGAATCGGCCGTCGCCTACCAGGTCGCCCAGCGTCTCGGGTACGCGCAGGACAACGTGATCTGGACCTCTGTGACGTTCAACAACGCCATCGCCCCGGGTCCGAAGGCCTTCGACTTCGACATCAACGAGTTCTCGATCACACCCGAACGCCGTAACGCGGTCGACTTCTCGTCGCCGTACTACCTCGTTCGCCAGACGGTGATCACCACCAAGGGCTCGAAGATCGCGTCGGCCGCCTCGATCGCCGACCTCAAGAACGCCAAGCTCGGCGCCCAGGTCGGCACGACCAGCTACCAGGCGATCACCGAACTGATCAAGCCGAGCACCAAGCCGTCGGTCTTCAACAACAACGACGACGCCAAGGCGGCCCTGGTCAACGGCACCGTCGACGGCATCGTGGTCGACCTGCCGACCGCGTTCTACATGACCTCGGCCGAGCTCGACAACGGCGTCATCGTCGGCCAGCTCCCGCAGGTCGGCACGCCGGAGCAGTTCGGGCTGGTGCTCGACAAGGACTCGGCACTGACCAGCTGCGTCAGCCAGGCCGTCGACCAGCTGCGCCAGGACGGCACCCTCGCGGTGCTCGAGAAGACCTGGCTGGCCGACTCCGGTGGGGCCAAAGAACTGTCGTGACCACCCAGCTCCACGAAGTCAGCGAGACTCAGCGCGGCCGGATCGCGTACCGGCGCAGGCAGGCGATCCGGTCCGTGCTGCTCGCCGCGCTCTCCACGGCGGTCATCGGCACGGTCCTGGTCGTGCTGGTCACCGGGGCACCCGGCTGGGACCGGGTCAAGCAGTCGTTCTTCAACCCGGAGGTCGCCCGCGAATACCTGCCGGCGATCCTCGAGGGCCTGTGGCTCAATGTACGGCTTTTCGTAGTTTGTGCGATTTGTGCATTGATCTTAGGGTTGTTGATCGCCATTCTGCGCACCCTGCGCGGACCGGTCTTCTTCCCGCTGCGAGCGCTCGGCACCATCTATACGTACTCGTTCCGCGGCCTGCCGCTGATCATCGTGATCTACCTGTTCGCGTTCGGCATCCCGGGCCTGCGCCTGCAGGGCACGCCGAGCGTGACCGTGCTCGGCGGGGCGGCCCTGGTGATCACCTACGGCGCCTACCTGGCCGAGGTGATCCGCTCCGGCATCGAGTCGGTGCATCCGAGCCAGGTCGCGGCCGCCCGCTCACTCGGGCTCAGCTACCGCCAGGCCATGCGCCACGTGGTGCTGCCGCAGGCCGTCCGCCGGTCGGCGCCGCCACTGCTCAACGACACCGTGGCGATGCAGAAGGACGTCGGGCTGATCTCCCTGGCCGGCCCGATCGACGCGATCCGCGCGGCGCAGATCGGCGTGGCCTCGGACGCGAACTTCACCCCGTACGTGGTCGCGGGTGTGCTCTTCGTCCTTCTGGCGTTGCCGCTGATCGGGGTCACCGACTTCGTCACGCTGCGCGCCGCCCGCCGGCAGAACGCGGGGGCCTGAGATGGTGCTCTCCTGCGAGGACGTCCGCAAGACGTTCGGGCCCAACGTCGTGCTCGACGGTCTCACCCTCGACGTCGGCGAGCACGAGGTGGTGGCCCTGATCGGCGCCTCCGGCTCGGGCAAGTCGACGCTGCTGCGCTGCGTCAACCTGCTGGCCGAGATCGACGACGGCACGATCCGCCTGGACGGCGAGGACATCACCGACCCCCGGATCAACCCCGACGCCGTACGGCAGAAGATCGGCCTGGTCTTCCAGTCGTACAACCTGTTCCCGCACATGACAGTGCTCGACAACATCACGCTGGCCCCGGTCCGCGTACACAAGCGGCCGGTCGCCGAGGCACGCGAGCAGGCCCACGAGTGGCTGAAGCGGGTCGGCCTGGCCGACAAGGCCGGCGCCTACCCGGACCGGCTCTCCGGCGGCCAGCAGCAGCGCGTGGCGATCGTGCGGGCCCTGGTCAACAATCCCCGGCTGCTGCTGCTCGACGAGGTGACCTCGGCCCTCGACCCGGAACTGGTCGGCGAGGTCCTCACCATGATCCGCGACCTCAAGGGCGACGGCATGACCATGGTGCTGGCCACCCACGAGATGGGCTTCGCCCGCCAGGTGGCCGACCGGGTCGCCTTCCTCGACAAGGGCAAGGTCCTCGAACAGGGCCCACCCGACCAGGTCCTGGGCGAGCCGGTGGAGGCCCGCACCAGACAGTTCCTGGCCCGGATCATCGAGGCGGGAAGACTTTAGAGGTACGCCTTCTCGGCCACCCGAACGCAGGACCACGGCTCCGCCGGCCCCTCGCGGCCTCTCCGCAACGAGAGGCCGCGGGGCGCCTCTCGCGCGTGGTCATAGCTCGGGCTCTGACGGACTGCCCACGCCTCGCCCGGGACAGGCTAAGGAAATCGAGGCGTCGCTTCGGCGACAGCTTCGACCTGCCTCTCCGAAGCCCGCGCCGCGTCGTGGGAGGCCATTCAGCGTGACGACGACGCTCTCCAAGAGCCGGGCAAGCGTTGCTGGTAGCCATTCCGCGATGTCGTGCGCTCGTCGCCGCGTTCGCCGAACCCAGCACCGAAGACCTCGTCGACCCCGGCCGACATCAGCGTCTCGGCCAAAGTTCACACCGTCGCCCGCGGGATCGCCCTCGGCGGCCCCGACTGCGTGGCGGCACGGATTTCCGTTGGGCGGCGGCGAGCGGATGCCTCTGCGGCGGCGCGCATAGCCGTGGACTGCGGCGCGGATGGTCGTGGACCGCGGCGCGCATAGCCGGGGGCGCGGCGCGCGTAGCCGTGGGACGCGGCGCGAGTTCCGGCGGGGAGCGGTGCTGCGTCGTGGCCGCGCAAGTCGGCTGGGTGGTCGCTGATTGTGCGGGGAGCGGCGCTGGGTGTGGGGTGCCGGTGGTGCAGAGGCGCGGAACGCGCCCTGTGGCCCGGTGTGGCCTCCCGGGCCGCGTTCGACGGAGCGGGGGCTGTGCCGTTGCGGTTGGGTGGGCGCGGATGCGTACTTTCTAGCGGTATGTGTAGTGGATTTTGAGTTTTTTGGTGCCGGCGTTGCGGTAGGAGCCCGTCATCTTCTCGCCGTTGAGCCAGAGGAAGCAGCGGACCGCGCGGTCGCCCTGGCGCCAGGAGTCCTTGTCGGGTGGGAAGCCCAGCCAGCCGACGCGGTTCTTGATGGTGTTGTCGTTCGGGACGCCGGTGAACTTCGCGATCGCCGCGTTGCAGCCCTTTTCCATCTCGGCCGACGTGACCGCGGCCGATGTGGGGCGCTTGCTCACGAAGAGGCCGGCGAACTCCGACGTGTGCTCGGCCGCGCAGCTCACCGTGCGCAGGCCGGTCACCTGGTCGCCCTGGACGGCGGCGTCGGCGCAGGTCATCTTGAGGTTTGCGGCGCCTTTCAAGCCGTCGCGGACGCTGCTCGAGCGGCGGACCAGCGTGCCGTCGGACGGTGACGTCTCGGCCAGGTCGCAGCGGACCCAGCGGGCGCCGCCCGACCAGGCCTCGTCGCTGGGGAACACCGGTTGCAGCAGCAGCCAGCCGGTGCGCCAGTCGCCGCCGACGTAGCCGTTGGCCCGTGTCGAGCACTCCTGGAAGGCTTTGGCCTCGCGGGTCGCCGTGGTCACCTCGCCCAGGTCGGCCACCGCGAACGTCTCGGCCACGTGTGGGTCCTGGCACGAGACGGGGCCGTCGTCGCCGAGCGCCGAGGTCTCGGCCAGGTCGGCGTGGCAGCCGTCAGTCGGGCGGAACTGGAGCGCGGCCGGCGGGGTGTGCCAGCCGTCGGTCAGGTCGCCGTCGACCCCCTGGGGAAGCTCGCCGCACCCGGCCAGGGCGAACATCAAGGCGCCGGCCAGGACGGCCGCCCACCTTCGCATCGTGTGTCCCCCGCTCTCGAATCAAGAGGGGTCACTCTATCGGTTGTCCACAGGCCGTGAAGACCGGCGGCCGGAGGCCATACACTTCAGCCGTGACACCATCGCCGATCATCGCCCCGAGCATTCTGGCCGCCGACTTCGCGCGTCTCGCCGACGAGGTGCGCGCGATCGAGGGCGCTGCCGACTGGGTGCACGTGGACGTCATGGACAACCATTTCGTGCCCAATCTGACGATCGGGTTGCCGGTGGTGCAGAGCCTGCGCAAGGCGACGGAGATCCCGTTCGACGTGCACCTGATGATCACCGATCCGGAGCGCTGGGCGCCGGGGTACGCCGAGGCCGGCGCCTACAACGTCACCTTCCACGCCGAGGCCTGCGAGGACCCGGTTCACCTGGCCAAGACGCTGCGCGCGGCCGGGGCCAAGGCGGGCCTGGCCATCGACCGGGACACCCCGGTGGAGCCCTACCTCGAGCTGCTTCCCTATGTGGACACCGTCCTGATCATGACGATCAAGGCCGGTTTCGGCGGGCAGAAGTTCATGCCCGAGATGCTGGGCAAGGTGCGCGACGTGCGGCGGCGCATCTCGGCGAAAGATCTTGATGTGCGGCTCGAGGTCGACGGCGGGATCGCGGCCGACACCATCGAGCAGGCGGCCGAGGCCGGCGCCGACGCGTTCGTGGCCGGCACGGCGGTCTACGGCGCGGCCGACCCGGCCGAGGCGATCCGTAAGCTCCGTGCCCTCGCGGAAGGGGTCTCATGAGCACTGGGGTCATCCCCGACAAGCCCGACGAGCTCGGTCGCGAGCCCGATGACCGGCCCGACCTCATCCTGGTCGTCGACGACGACCAGGACATCGCCAGCTTCGTGGAGTTCAACCTCAAGGTCCACGGGTACGACGTGGTCCGCGCCCGCGACGGGCAGGACGCGCTCGAGGTGATGGAGACCAAGCGGCCCGACCTGGCCGTGGTCGACTGGATGATGCCGCGCATGGACGGCGTCGAGCTGACCCGCCGGCTGCGCGCCGAGCCGCTCACCTCGGCCCTCCCGGTCATCATGCTGACCGCCAAGAGCATGACCGTCGACAAGGTGGTGGGTCTCACCGCCGGCGTCGACGACTACCTGGTCAAGCCGTTCGACACCGCCGAGCTGATCGCCCGCGTCTCCTCCACGCTGCGGCGCAACAAGGAGTTCCGCGAGGTGTCGCCGCTGACCGGCCTGCCCGGCAACGCCCGGGTCCGGCGCGAGATCGCCGACCGGATGAAGGCGGGCGGGGAGTACTCGGTCGGCTACATCGACGTCGACCGGTTCAAGAGCGTGAACGACGTGTACGGCTTCGACCGCGGCGACGAGTTCATCACCGAGCTCGCCCGCAGCCTGCACCGCGCGGTGGTCGCGGTGGGGCCGCCCTCGATCTTCCTGGGCCACATCGGCGGCGACGACTTCGTCTTCATCTGTACGCCGGACCAGGTGCTGCCGCTGACCAAGCGCACGGTGACCGACTTCGAGCAGTCGGCCGACCAGCTGTACGACCCGGAGGACGCGCGCCGGGGCTACATCGAGGTGCCCGACCGGCGCGGCAACAAGAACCGGGCCGCCCTGGTGACCCTGTCCATCGGCGTCGCCCAGGCGACGGTCGACGGCCGGCGCTTCACCGATCCCCGCGTGGTGATCGCGGTGGCCTCCGAGATGAAGAAGGTCGCCAAGTCCCAGCCGGGGTCGTATGTCGCCATCGACCGCCGCCGCGCCGAGTCCGAGGACGAGGCCGACGCGTAAAGGTCGTGCAACATGTTCGTCAAGCTGAGGACATGTGACATGTCTCGCCCCGAGGTGGCAAAAACGACCGCGCGTGTAAAACTCGTGGGTGACCCACCACGCGCTGGCGGGACTCGGTGAAATTCCGAACCGGCGGTGATCCGGCCTTCTCAGGCCGGTAAGCCCGCGACCCGGACGTCGTCACCACGACGGACGGTGGATCTGGTGAGAACCCAGAGCCGACGGTTGATCGGGCGAAAGCTCGGTCAGACAGTCCGGATGGGAGACAGCGCGCGGAATCGGATGCTGCCCTCGGCAGCGCCGGGGTGCGCGAAGCGTACCCTCATGTCCGATTCCCGGCGTTTCCTCCCTCTTCCTCCAGCGCTTGGTCAGTAGCGCGCGAGAGGAAGACGCGGATGGTGACCGAGGACGAGGCGATGCGCCGCGCGATCGCGCTGGCCGCCAGGGGCCTCGGCACGACCAGCCCCAACCCGGTGGTCGGCTGCATCCTGCTCGACGCCGACGGCGAGGTCGTCGGTGAGGGCTTCCACGCGTACGCCGGCGGGCCGCACGCCGAGATCGTCGCGCTGGCCCAGGCCGGGCAGCGGGCCCGTGGCGGCACCGCCGTCGTCACCCTCGAACCGTGCAACCACACCGGGCGGACCGGGCCGTGCAGCCAGGCGCTGATCGGCGCCGGTGTCCGCCGGGTGGTCATCGCCGTCGACGACCCGACCCCGGTCGCGGCCGGCGGCGCGGTCACCTTGCGGGCCGCGGGCATCCACGTCGAGACCGGCGTCCGCCGCCAGGAGGCCAGCCAGGGCAACATCGCCTGGCTGACCGCGGTGCGGCGCGGCCGGCCGTACGTGACCTGGAAGTTCGCGGCCACCCTGGACGGGCGGTCGGCGGCCGCCGACGGCACCAGCCAGTGGATCACCTCGCAGCCGGCCCGGACCGACGTGCACGCGCTGCGGGCCACCGTCGACGCGATCGTGGCCGGCGTCGGCACGGTCCTGGCCGACGATCCGCAGCTGACCGTCCGTGATCTGCGGGACGGTTCGCTCGCCATCAAGCAGCCGCTGCGTGTGGTGGTGGACTCGCACGGGCGTACCCCGAAAACAGCGCGAGTGAACGACGCCGCCGCGCCCACCTGGGTCGTCACGACCAGCGAGATCGGCGCCGGCCCGGACGGGCGCGTCGACCTGAACGCCCTGCTCACCGCCCTGCACGGCCGGGGCATCCGGTCCGTGCTGCTGGAGGGCGGCCCGACGCTGGCCGGCGCCTTCCTCGCGGCCGGGCTGGTCGACCAGGTGGTCGGTTATGTCGCGCCCAAGCTGCTCGGCGCCGGCAAGACGGCCCTGCTCGACGCGGGTGTCGCCACGATCGGCGACGCCATCGACCTTGATCTCACCGATATCGCGCAGATCGGCCCTGACCTGCGCTTCACGGCAACGCTCCGACAGAAGCCATCCGAGCACCCCGCCCGCCACCCTTATTCGGACTGAAGCCATCCGACCACCCCGCCCGCCGCCCTTATTCGGACTGAAGCCATCCGACCACCCCGCCCGCCACCCTTAATTCGGACTGAAGAGGTATTCAATGTTCACCGGAATCGTCGAAGAACTGGGTGAGGTCGTCGGCCTCACCGACACCGGCGGCGACTCGGCCGTGCTCGCCGTGCGCGGGCCGCTGGTCACGTCGGACGCGCGGCACGGCGACTCGATCTCGGTAAACGGGGTCTGCCTGACCGTCATCGACAACGTCGACGGCGTCTTCACCGCCGACGTGATGGGTGAGACGCTGCGGCGTTCGTCGCTGGGCGCGCTCGAGGAGGGCAGCCCGGTCAACCTGGAGCGGGCGGCCGCGCTCGGCAGCCGCCTCGGTGGTCACCTGGTCCAGGGGCACGTGGACGGGGTCGCGCGGATCGTCGCTCGCGAGCCGGGCGCGGACTGGGAGGTCGTGCGGTTCTCTCTGCCGGCCGCCCTCTCCCGCTACGTCGTGGAGAAGGGCTCGATCACCGTGGACGGGGTGTCCCTGACCGTCATGGCGGTGGATGACGAAACGTTCAGTGTGGGACTCATCCCCACCACCTCCAAGCTGACGGTGCTGGGCGGCAAGGACGTCGGCGACCCCGTGAACCTCGAGGTCGACGTGATCGCGAAGTACGTCGAGAAGATGCTGGGGAGCCGCAATGTTTGAGGACATCGAGCGCGCCGTCAAGGACATCGCCGCCGGTAAGGCCGTCATCGTCGTCGACGACGAGGACCGCGAGAACGAGGGCGACCTGATCTTCGCGGCCGAGAAGGCCACGCCCGAGCTGGTCGCCTTCATGGTCCGCTACACCTCGGGCTACATCTGCGTGCCGATCCCCGAGTCGGAGGCCGACCGCCTCGACCTGCCCCCTCAGTTCCACACCAACCAGGACGCCCGCGGTACGGCGTACGCCGTGACCGTCGACGCCCGTGAAGGCGTGGCCACGGGCATCTCGGCCGCCGACCGCGCGCGCACCATCCGCCTGCTCGCCTCGGCCGAGACCCAGCCCACCGACCTGACCCGCCCCGGGCACGTGGTGCCGCTGCGGGCCCGCGCCGGCGGCGTGCTGCGCCGTCCCGGGCACACCG
Organism: Actinoplanes sp. NPDC048796; assembly: GCF_040650035.1. Taxonomy (NCBI): domain Bacteria; kingdom Bacillati; phylum Actinomycetota; class Actinomycetes; order Micromonosporales; family Micromonosporaceae; genus Actinoplanes; species Actinoplanes sp. NPDC048796. Next base: position 119,875 of record NZ_JBEZGO010000001.1, read on the forward strand.
AGGCCTCGATCGACCTGGCCGAGATGGCCGGGCTGCGGCCGGCCGGCGTGCTCTGCGAGATGGTGAACGACGACGGCACCATGCAGCGCCGCCCCGACCTGGAGAAGTTCGCGGCCGAGCACGACCTGGCGCTGATCACGATCGCCGACCTGGTCGCCTACCGCAAGCACCGCGAGTCGCAGGTGCAGCGGGTCGTCGAGACCCGGCTGCCGACCGAGCACGGCGACTTCACCGCGGTCGGCTACCGGGCGCTGGTCGACGACGGCGAGCACGTGGCGCTGGTCTTCGGCGAGATCGGTGACGGCGAGGACGTGCTGGTGCGGGTGCACTCCGAGTGCCTGACCGGCGACGTCTTCGGTTCGAAGCGCTGCGACTGCGGCCCTCAGCTCGACGCGGCCCTGGAGCGGGTGGCGGCGGCCGGGCGGGGCGTGGTGCTGTACATGCGCGGGCACGAGGGCCGGGGCATCGGACTGCTGCACAAGCTCCAGGCCTACCAGCTGCAGGACAAGGGCTTCGACACGGTCGACGCCAACCTGGAGCTCGGCCTGCCGGCGGACGCGCGTGATTACGGGACCGGGGCGCAGATTTTGTACGACCTGGGCGTGCGCTCGATGCGGCTGCTCACCAACAATCCGGCCAAGCGGGCCGGGCTCGAGGGCTACGGCCTGACCATCACCGGCCGGGAGGAGCTGCCCGTGCGGCTGCACCCGGAGAACGTGCACTACCTGCGCACCAAGCGGGACCGCATGGGGCACCTGTTCGAGGCGTTGGGCTGACTCCCGCGCTTTATGGCACGATACTGTCCGATAAAGGGGGACTTACATGGCCGGCTTCGGTGATCCGCATCTGCAGACCGTCGACGCGAAGGGGCTGCGCCTCGGCATCGTCGGCTCCCGCTGGCACGCCGACCTGATCGATCACATGATCGAGCGGGCCAAGGCGGCCGCGGAGGCGTGCGGCGTCGAGGACATCGTCGTGCACCGGGTGGCGGGCGCGGTCGAGCTGCCGATCGTCGCCCAGGCCCTGGCCCGCCAGTGCGACGCGGTGGTCGCCCTCGGCGTGGTCATCAAGGGCGAGACCGACCACTTCAAGTACGTGAACGACTCCGTCACCGCGGGCCTGACCCGGGTCGCGCTGGACGAGGCCACCCCGGTCGGCCACGGCGTCCTGACCGTGCAGAGCCTGGGCCAGGCCCGCGACCGCGCCGGCCTGGAGGACTCGGTCGAGGACAAGGGCTGGGCCACCGCGGTCGCCGTCCTGGACGCCGCCCTCGTCCTGCGCGAGCTGGCAAAACCCTAGGGCAGCCTGGTGATGCGGATCTGCTGGTTGAGTGGGGTGCTGGCGCAACCCTGCTCATCGCAGACGACGACCTGCATGGCGAGGGTCGCCTTCCCGCGCTCGAAGGGCGCGCCGGTGATGCTCGCGGTCACGCGCTGGGTGTAGAGCAGGCCCGGGCCCGAGCAGGTCAGCTCCTTCACTCCCGTGCCCTGGGCCAGGAGGCCGTCGGAGGGGCGGGCCTGCGCCACGGTCACCGTCGCGGTGCCGGTGAAGCCCTCCGGGCATGCGACCCCGAACGCCACGTCGACCGCCGCCCCGCGGGCGGCGATCGTCGTCCACAGGAGGTCGATCGTGGCCACCGGCGGGGTGGTCAGCAGGAGGGCCGCCGCGAGCGCCGGGGCGATCACTTCGTGATCCGGATGGTCTCGTCGAACGGGATGACCTCGCACGCGGTGGGAGTGCAGACCGTCCGGACGGTGCGGGCGGTGGCCGGGCCCCGGGTGAACAGGGCGCCGGCCGGGTCCCGGTCGACGAGCAGGACGAGCTGCTGGGCGCTACCGGTGCAGTCGGCCTTCTTGCGGCGGGTGCCCTGGGCTATCGCGGTGCCGTTGACCGCGGTCACCGTCACCTCGGCCCGCAGGGTGGCGCCGGCCGGGCAGGTGGCGGAGAGCGTGACGCGTACGCGGGAACCGTCGAGGCGGAGCTCGGCGGCGACGACTCTGGTGGTGGAAGTGGCCGATGGGGCTACCAGGAGTGCGGCCAGAACGGCGGAGACAGGGTGCATGGCGGTCCTTCCCCCCGGGCAGGAGGCCGCCTTCCCCGTGATCAGCGGTTCACCCCGGTGCCCGCCATCACACCCTGTCATCACAGAACTACTGTCGTCAATCTCCGGGGCGGCCGACCGGTTTTCGGGTGACCACAACTACACGCGAAAGGCGCGCCGCGGCCTCTCGTTTCGCGAGAGGCCGCGCGGCGCCGCCGGCTCTGGATTGCTGCGGTTGGGGGCCGCCGCAGGCGTACCTCTAAGTGGTCCTTCGCAAGACGGCCAGGAACATGGCGTCAGTGCCGTGCTTGTGAGGCCAGAGTTGCACCGTCGGGCCGGTGCCGAGGCCGGGCATGCCCGGCGGGAGCAGCGGCCGGGCGTCGACGAAATCGACCTCGACGCCGCTGCGGCGGGCGCCCTCGGTCACCGTCACCTGGGTCTCCACCATGTGGGGGGAGCAGGTCACGTAGGCCACCACGCCGCCCGGGCGGACCGCTCGCAGTGCTGCCACCAGGAGTTCTCGCTGCAGCTTGGTCAGCGGTGGCAGGTCGGCGGGCTGGCGGCGCCAGCGGGACTCGGGGCGGCGGCGCAGGGAGCCCAGGCCCGTGCACGGGGCGTCGACCAGGACGCGGTCGAAGGACTCCTCGGGCAGGTCGGGGTCGCGGCCCACCGAGCGGCCGTCCACCGGCAGGACCGTGACCGGCATGCCCTCGGTGGCCTTCTCCACCAGGCGGGCCCGGTGTTCGGCGACCTCGACCGCCGTCACCTCGGCGCCCCGGGCCGACGCGATGGCGCCGATCAGGCCCGTCTTGCCGCCGGGGCCCGCGCAGAGGTCGAGCCAGCGGGTGTCGCGGCCCTCGATCGGGGCGGCCAGCAGGGCCGCGGCCACCAGCTGGGAGCCCTCGTCCTGCACGTGGGCGCGACCCTCGCGGATGGCCGCCAGCTCGCGCGGGGAACCGCCGTTGAGGTAGACCGCGTACGGCGAGAACGCGGCCGGCACGCCGCCGACCTCGTCGGCCAGCTCGATGGCGTCGGCCCGGCCGGGACGGGCGCACAGGTGCACGACCGGCGGCTGGTTGTCCTCGATCAGCAGGCGGGTGGTGTCGGCCAGGTCGCCGCCGAGCGCCTCGTCGAAGGCCCGGACGATCCACTGCGGGTGGTTGTGCAGCACCGACAGGTTGCCGATCGGGTCTTCGGAGTACGGCGGGGCGAGCCGCTCGAGCCACGCCTCGAGCGGCGTCTCGGAGATCGTGCGCATCACGGCGTTGGCGAAGCCGGCCGCGCCCGGGGCGACCGAGCGCACCAGGTCGACGGTCTGGTTCACCGCGGCGTGCGCCGGCACCCGGGTGTGCAGCAACTGGTAAGCGCCGAGCCGCAGCGCGTCACGGGCCGGCGGGTCGATGCGCGACACCTCCCGGCCGGCCGCCGAGGCGATGATCAGGTCGAGCGTGCCCAGCGTGCGCAGCGTGCCGTAGGTCAGCTCGGTCGCGAACGCCGCGTCCCGCCCGTCCAGCCCCATGTCCCGCAGGATCTCGGAGAGGACGAGATTGGCGTACGCGTCGTCGCGGTGCACGGCCGCGATCGCCTCGTACGCGGCCTGGCGGGCCGGGTCGGACGGTGGGCGGCCGGCGCGCGGCGCCCGTCCCGAGCGGGAGTCACGGTCGTAGCCCGGTCCCTCGACGCCGCGGCGCGGACGTCCGGAACCGTGCGGCCTGCTGGCCCTGTGGTCGGTCACTGAAGCTTCTCCCCCGGCTGGATCCGCAGCCCTCGTGCCCAGTCGGTGGCCGGCATCGGCTTCTTGCCGGCCGCCCTCACCTCGGAAAGCGCGACCGGTGTGGTCGCCGTGCCCACGAGCACCTGGGTGCGCTCGACGAGCAGGTCGCCCGGCGCGAGCTGGGGCGCGTTGGCCACCGGGCGCACCGGTCCCAGCTTGAGCCGGTCGTCGCGCAGGGTCGTCCACGCGCCCGGCGCGGGCGTGCACGCCCGGACGCGACGGTCGACGGCGAACGCCGGGTCGTCCCAGCGGATCCGCGCGTCGTCCACTGTCAGTTTCGGGGCGATGGTCACCCCGTCGGCCGGCTGCGGATGGGCCCGGGCGGCGCCGGCCTCGATCGCGTCGAGCACGGCCACGAGCAGCCCGGCGCCCTCGGTGGCGAGCCGTTCGAGCAGGTCGCCGGAGGTGTCGGTGGGACGGATGTCCTCGGTCAGGGTGCCGTAGACCGGGCCGGTGTCGAGGCCCGCCTCCAGCTCGAACACGCTGGCCCCGGTCACCTCGTCGCCGTGCAGGACGGCGTGTTGCACGGGGGCGGCGCCGCGCCAGGCCGGCAGCAGCGAGAAGTGCAGGTTGACCCAGCCGTGCTTGGGGATCTCGAGGGCGCTCGGCGGGACCAGGGCGCCGTACGCCACGACGGGCACACAGTCGGGGGCGAGCTCGCGCAGGCGCTCCTGGAACTCGGGCTCGCGCGGCTTGGCCGGGGTGAGCACCTCGATGCCGCGCTCGTCGGCCCAGGCGCCGGCCGGCGAGCGGACCAGGCGGCGGCCGCGCCCGGCCGGGGCGTCGGGGCGGGTGACCACGGCCAGCAGCTCGTGGCCGGACGCGGCGATGGCGTCCAGGCTGGGCAGGGTGACGGCCGGCGTGCCGGCGAAGATCAGGCGCACCGGGTCACCGCCCCAGCCCGAAGATGCCCCGGCCGTGCGGGCTCTGCTTGATCGTGGGGGGCTTGCCGGCGTCGTACCACTCGGCGGACCGGATCTGCTTCATCGCGTCCTTGCGGGCGGCGGCGTCGAGCCGGTCGATGAACAGAACCCCGTCGAGGTGGTCGGTCTCGTGCTGCACGCAGCGGGCCATCAGCCCGTCGCCGACCAGCTGGATGGGGTCGCCGTGCTGGTTGAAGCCGGAGGCGACCACGTGCTGGCGGCGCTTGGTGTCGATGTAGACGCCCGGGATGCTCAGGCAGCCCTCGGGACCGTCCTGCTCCTCGTCGTCCGGGAAGGAGAGCACCGGGTTGACGATGTGCCCGACCACGTCATCCACGTCGAAGCTGAACACCCGCAGGCCGACGCCGAGCTGCGGGGCGGCCAGACCGGCGCCGCCCTCGTCCTGCATGGTCTCGGTCAGGTCCTTGACCAGCTTGCGCAGTTCCTTGTCGAAGTCGACGACGGGATCGGCCGGCGACCGGAGCACCGGGTCGCCGAACAGACGGATGGGCTGGACTGTCACGCGACAAGGCTCCTGAGATCGTGGGCTGGCACCCAACTAGTCTACGGAGTGCTCCGGCGTGCCGAGCGTCACCGGCAGGGCCTGGAAACCGCGCAGGTTCATCCTCGGCCTGCGCACCGGTTTCTCGCTCAGCCGCATCTCCGGGAACCTCTGGAAAAGCGCGGGCAGCGCGATCTGCGCCTCCAGCCGCGCGAGGGGTGCGCCGAGGCAGTAGTGGGCGCCCGCGCCGAACGACAGCGGGGTGTTGTTGGGGCGGTCCGGCCAGAATTCGTCGGCCCGGGAAAAGCGGCTGGGGTCGCGGTTGGCCGCTCCGAGCAGCAGGACGAGTTCCGCCCCGGCGTTTATTCGGACATTTCCGATTTGGGTGTCGCGCGTGGCGTAGCGCTCGGTCAGCTGGACCGGCGAGTCGAAGCGGAGGATCTCTTCGACGTACGCCTCCGGCCCCCGTTTTTCCTGGTCGAGCAGCAGGACGATGCCGTTGCCGAGCAGGTTGGTGGTGGTCTCGAAGCCGGCCACGAGCAGGAGCATCAGGTTGCCGAGCAGCTCCCGCCCGGTCAGCTCCCCGCCCTGAGCCAGCGCGGTGGTGAGGTCGCCACCCGGCTCCCGCTGCTTCTTGGCGACGAGGTGGATGAAGTAGTCCTCGAGCTCGACCGCGGCCTCGTGCGCCTTGGCCTCATCCTCCGGGGTCCACCGCACCTCGAGCACGGCGGTCAGCGCCTCGGCCAGCCGCCGGAACTGCCCCCGGTCCTCGGGCGGCACCCCGAGCAGGGCGGTGATCACCCCGATCGGCAGCGGATAGCAGAGTTCCGACATCAGATCGGCCGTGCCGTCCAGCCCGTCCAGCGCCTCGGCGACCTGCTCCTCGATCACCGAACGGAGCGTGCCGACCCGCCGCGCGGTGAAGACCCCCGCGGCGAGCCGGCGCATCCGGGTGTGATCCGGCGGATTGGACCGCAACATCGAGTCGGCGAAGAGTTCGAGCGCCTTGTTGTCACGCCAGTCGTCCCAGCGGCTGTCGAGACGCTTGATGTCGTACGTCTCCATGGCCGCGTCCCGCAGAATGCCGTCCACCGCCGCGTAGCCGGAGACGAAGTAGTACCCGTCGGCCACGGGCAGCACGGGACCGTGCTCCCGCAGCGCCGCGTAGGCGGGCACGGGATCGTGGGTGGCGCTCGGCGACAGCAGGGTCTTCACGGCTTCAGCGGCATCCATGGTGGACATTCTCTCTAGTAGGACTCCCCACGCACATCATCGAGCAGCCCCGGCCGGCTCGGCGCCCACCCGAAGGTCTCCCGCGCCCGCGTTCCGTCCATCCCGCCGCTGCGCGCCAGCACTCCAAGTTGCCCCTGCGCCCGCTCCGGGGCGAGCGACACCGCGGCCGCGCCGGTGCGCTCGGCGATCAGCCGCACGAGCTGCCCCATCTCGAAGGTGTCACCCGGGGCCGCGTTGAAGATCCGGCCGGGTTGCGGCTTCTCCAGCGCCAGCACGAAGAGATCGGCCAGATCGTCCACGTGCACCGCCGCCCAGACCTGCCGGCCCTCGCCGACGAAAGGCACGGTCTTCTGCGTACGGCCGAAGCCCATCAGCCCTTGAATGAGCGCCGATCCCCCGCGCCCGTGAATGAGCGGAACCCGGAGCACCGTGCCCCCGGCCGCGAGCACGGCCCGTTCCCCCAGCACCTTGTGCGGCTGCGCGGCGGTGCTCACGTCGACCGGGTCGTCCTCGCTCAGCTGACCTTCGCCGTAGACGAGACCGGTGCTGGTGTAGACGAACGGCTTGCCGACCAGCATGGCGGTCAACGCGGCCGCCTCGATGTCGGCCATGTTCGGGTCCGCGTAGTCGACGGCGGCGTGGATCACGGCGTCGGCCCGCTCGGCCGCCTCGCGCAGGACCTCTTTCGCGAGCAGATCCCCCGGCACCGGCTCCGCGCCCAGCGCGGCGACCCGTTCGCCGGCCCGCTCCGACCGCGCGAGCGCCTCGACCCGGTGCCCCGCCTCGATCAGGCGCTCCAGCACCACACCACCGAGATAGCCGCTACCTCCGGTGAGAAACACGTTCATGACCAGCTCCCTTCGTGGCGTCGACCGTAGCATGAGAGCGGATTATTTATCCGATCGGATGTGTGATCCGAATCCCGTGGTGGCCGCCGGGAAATGTCAGGGGGTCCGGGCAGAATGGCTGCGATGGCTACCAAGGGCACGCGAGCAGACCGAACACCGGCGGAAACCCTGCCGGTGGCCCGCGTCTGCGTCGACGTCCCCCTGCCCCACCTGGACCGTCTCTTCGACTACCTGGTCGCGTCCACCGACGACGAGGCGGCCCGGCCCGGCGTGCGGGTGAAGGTCCGCTTCGCCGGCCAGCTGGTCAGCGGCTTCCTCCTGGAACGCGCCGAGACGTCCCCCCACGGCGGCAAACTGGCCTACCTCGACAAGGTCGTCTCCCCCGAGCAGGTCCTCGACCCCGAGATCACCCGCCTGGCCCGAGCCATAGCCGACCGCTACGCCGGCAACCTCTGCGACGTCCTGCGCTTGGCCGTACCCCCACGCCACGCCCGGGTCGAGGCCCAGTCCCCCAAGCCAGCGGCCCCCCTCACCCCAGCACCCGTTGATTCCGCAGCCCTCGACCCGGCGGCCAGCACCCCAGCACCGCTCGACCCAGCGCCCCTCGACCCGGCACCCCTCGCCGCAGCGCCCCTTGAGCCAGCGCCCCTCGCCGCAGCGCCTCTCGAGCCAGCGCCCCTCGACCCGGCGCCGCTCGACCCGGCGCCGCTCGACCCGGCGCCGCTCGACCCAGCTGCCAGCCCCTCAGCGCCCCTCACCCCGTCGGCCCATGCCTCGTCGGCCCGCGCTCCCGCAGCCCACCCCTTGGCGGCCCCTGCCCCGTCCCACGCCCACACCGCTGGGCCAGCCGACACCGACCCACCCGCCGGTGCCGCCCCTACCGCGGACGACGCCATTCCTTCCGCCATCGCTTCGGCGGCCGAAGACTTTCCCCAGCCTTCGTCGGCTGCCATCGTCTCGGGCAGTGTCGCCGTGGCCTTCGACTCGGGCATTCGGAAAATGTCTGACCACAGCAACCTCGACCTCGGTCCCGCCGACGGCGCCGCCGGAGCCCTGGGCGCCGAGGTGGCCCCGCCCGCCGGGGTTCCGGATTCGACCGCGGGCGGCCCTATACAACCGGCAGTCCCTGGAGACATAGCGGCCCATAACGCCTCAGATTCCGCCGACGGCCCCGCGGTGGCGGCGGACGGCATGGCCGAGAGCAGCCCGACCGACATGAAGGAAAGCAGCCCGACCGGCTTGACCGAGGTCAGCCCGAGCGGCATGACAGAGGCCGGCAGGACCGGGGCCAGCACGGCCGGCGTGACAGAGGGGGGCACGACCGGGGTCAGCCCGGCCGGCATGACAGCGGCGGGCACGACCAGGGTCAGCCCGGCCGACATGACCCAGGCGGGCACGACCGGGATCAGCCCGGCCGGCATGACAGCGGCGGGCACGATCGGCGCGAGCGGGGTCGGCGCGAGCGGGGTCGGCGCGAGCGGAAGCGGTATGGCGGGCGCGATCGGAGGCCGCGCGGCCGGGAGCGGGGTGACTGGGGCGGCGGTTGAGGTTGGTGGCTGGGGATCGTATGTTGCCGGGCCGGCCTTTCTGCGGGCGGTGGCGGATGGGCGGGACGCGCGGGCGGTCTGGAGCGCGCTGCCGGGTGAGGACTGGGCGGCTCGGATCGCCGAGGCGGCCGCGGCCACTGTTCGGGGTGGGCGCGGGGTTGTCATCGTGGTCGCGGACGCTCGGGATCTCGATCGGGTGGACCGTGCTCTGGGGGTGGCGCTGGGGGCTGGGCAGCATGTGGCGCTGAACGCGGCGCTCGGGCCGGCGGAACGGTACCGGCGGTTTCTCGCGGCCAGCCGGCATCAGGTGCCGGTGGTGGTGGGTACCCGGGCCGCCATGTGGGCGCCGGTGGCCAAGCTTGGGCTCGTGGTCATCTGGGATGACGGGGACGACCTGCACGGGGAGCCGCGGGCGCCGTATCCGCACGCGCGTGAGGTGCTTCTGACGCGGGCTCAGCTGAGCGGGTCGGCTGCGCTTGTGGCGGGCTTCGCGCGTACGGGCGAAGGGCAGTTGCTCCTCGAGACGGGCTGGGCCAAGGAGATCAGTGCCGGGCGGGACGTGCTGCGGCGGCGGGCACCGGCGATCCAGCCGACCGGTGACGATCCGCAGCTCGCGCGCGATCCGGGCGCCGCTACCGCGCGGCTGCCCAGTCTGGCCTGGCAGGCGGCTCGGCAAGCGCTGCAGGCGGGGACCCCGGTTCTGGTTCAGGTTCCCCGGCGGGGCTATCTGCCGTCGATCGCCTGCGCCGATTGCCGTACGCCCGCGCGCTGTCCCCATTGTTCCGGCTCGCTAGAGCTTTCCGGCGCCCGCGACGTGCCCACCTGCCGGTGGTGCGGCCGGGCCGCCGCCGCGTACGCGTGCCCCACGTGCGGCGGCCGGCGCCTGCGCGCTTCGGTGACCGGCGCCCGCCGTACCGCCGAGGAATTGGGCCGTGCCTTCCCCGGGGCGACGGTACGCACGTCCGGACGGGACGAGGTCCTGGACACCGTCCCGGCCGAGCCGAGCGTCGTCGTGTCCACTCCGGGCGCCGAACCGGTCGCCGTCGGCGGCTACGGCGCCGTGCTCCTGCTCGACACGTGGGCCCTGCTGACCCGCTCCGACCTGCGCGCCGCCGAGGAGACCATGCGCCGCTGGCTCAACGCGGCCGCCCTGGCCAAACCCGCCCCGCACGGCCGTGTCATCGTCGTCGCCGACGGCTCCCTGGCCACTGTTCAGGCGCTGATCCGCTGGGATCCCGCCTGGTTCGCCACCCGCGAACTCACCGAACGCCGGGAGCTCGGCTTTCCGCCGGCCGCCCGCATGGCCAGCGTCACCGGCCTGACCGAAGCCGTCAACGACTTCCTGAACACCGCGCGCCTACCGGCCGGCGTGGAACTCCTCGGCCCGGTTCCCGCCCAGGACGACCAGGAACGCATGCTCCTGCGGGTCCCGCGCTCCCAGGCCGCCCCGCTGGCTCACGCCCTGCATGAGGCGGCCGCCGTTCGCAGCGCCAAAAAGGCCCCTCAGCCCGTACGCATCGAAGTGGACCCCACGGCCCTCTTCTAACCCACGGCCAGGTCGAACGTGCCGTCCTCCAGCCGCTTGATGAAGTCGGCCGCGTCCGGCGCCTGCACGACGGCGTCCGCCCACGACTCGCTGGCGTTGCTGACCATCAGCACGGGAGCCGGATCCTGCCGCAGGTCGAACACGAAATTCTCGAGACCACCGTCGCCACCGATCAGCGCGATCCCCGGGAACCGCTCCTCGGCCTCCCAGATCGCCAGGATCTCGCGCCCCTCCGCCGGCGGGTACAGCCACACGTACTTCCCCGAGGCGAGCAGCCCCCGCCGAAACCACGACGGCGACTGCAAATAGGCCCGCCACGCCGCCGGCAACGACGGGCCGCCCGCGAACTCCGCGTCATCCACCGCCCCGCGAAAGTCCACAGCCTCCACAATCGTCCCCGCCAGCTGCGTGTTCAGCTCCGCCACATCCCCGGCGGCGACCACGAGCCCGTCGCCGGGAACCGCACCGTCCGCAAAGAACTCCCGCCGAACCTCGAGCTTCAGTACGAAGCCCGCACCTTCCCGCCCCACGATCTCTTCCCGGGCAACACGTTCCGCGGCCCCCCGCCCGGCAAACACGCGAAGGTCCACCCCACCAGGCAACGCCCGCCACTCACCGGCCTCGATCTTCGCAAAGTCCCCGGCCCCCACCGCACACCACAGAGTGACGGCGTCCTCAGTTAGATCTCGACCCATGCCCGAAGAGACTACCGCCAAGATCATCCCCTCTCGCCATCCTCCCCAGCTCAGAATGCATCCTGCCCCCTTTTCCAACCCCAGACCCCTTTCGTCCCCACCCCCACCGTCCTTAACCCACAGTGACCACCCCGCCCACCCCCGCAGACCAAGCCCCTCCCCACACGCACCGCCCCCAGACATCACCGATGGCCAACGCGCACGAAGGAGGCCCAACCCGAAGACGCGCCACCCAGGAGCCGCAGGCTTAGGAAGGCGCGGACCAAGCAACGCGCAGACCGAGCAACGCGCGCACCGAGCAACGCGTGGACCGAGGACGCCGCAAACCCCCGGAACTGCGGCCCGCGGTAAGCGCCGCAGACCGAGGAAGACGCGAACCCAGGCAACATTCGAACCACGAGACAATCGACTCACCAAAGTGACGGGCCGAGTCCGGGCCTACCAAGGTGGTGGGTGCGGAACGAGCCTTCCAAGGCATGCGGTCCGCCAGCGCAACGAACGCGACAAGACCACAGACGAGGAAGGCAGCCGCCAAGCCGACCAGCGAACCAAGCGAGACGCCGGACCGAGCCAGGCAGCCGACCAAGCCAGCCCACAGACCGATCCAGACGCCGGACAAAGGCTGGCGCAGGGGCTGGGGCTGGCGCAGGGGCTGGGGCTGGCGCAGGGGCTGGGGCTGGCGCAGGGGCTGGGCTGGCGCAGGGGTTGGGCCGGCGCAGGGGTTGGGCCGGCGCAGGGGTTGGGCCGGCGCAGGGGTTGGGCCGGCGCAGGGGTTGGGCCGGCGAATGGGTTGGGCCGGCGCAGGGCTGAAGCAGGCGCAGGTCTGAAGCAGCCAGCGGACCAAGCCCGGCAGGGCACCAAGCCAACCGACAAACCCGCGCGACCGGCCTGGAATTGCCGCCCAGCCCCCCACCCAGCCCGGCCTGCCCGACAGACCCGCCCACCCGAACCCCAGCGCGGCAGCGAACCCCGCCCCACACCCAGGCGCAAGGTGAAAGCCCACCCCTCGTACCACCAAGCAGCCAGTGCCCCCCGACTGCCCGGCACCGAAACCCCACGCAAGGTTGAGGGCCGGGTGTGGCCGACCCAGACGTAAAGCGCTCCCCAGCCAGTCAGGGTCGGCCACACCCGGCCCTCAACCGTCCCAGCACAAGCAAAAAGCCGGCGCCCCCCAAAGGGGACACCGGCTGAAAGCGAAACCCTCAGGCAGCAGCGTTCTTAAGATCCTGGGCCCGGTCAGTGTTCTCCCAGAGCAGCTCCGGAATCTCCCGCCCGAAGTGCCCATAGGCCGCCGTCTGCTGGTAGATCGGCCGCAGCAGGTCCAGGTCGCGGATGATGGCCGCCGGCCGAAGGTCGAACACCTCGTTGATCGCCTTCTCGATCCGCTCCACCGGAACGTTCTCCGTGCCGAACGTCTCGACGAACAGCGACACCGGGTGGGCCTTGCCGATCGCGTACGCCACCTGGGTCTCGCACCGCTCGGCCAGCCCCGCCGCGACCACGTTCTTCGCCACCCACCGCATGGCGTACGCCGCCGACCGGTCCACCTTGGACGGATCCTTGCCGGAGAACGCCCCACCACCGTGCCGGGAGTAACCGCCGTACGTGTCAACGATGATCTTCCGGCCGGTCAGGCCGGCGTCACCCATCGGCCCGCCGATCTCGAAGCGGCCGGTCGGGTTCACCAGCAGCCGGTAGCCGTCGATGTCGAGGCCGAGTCCTTCGAGCTCGGGCGCGATCACGTGCTCGCGGATGTCCGGCGTGAGCAGCGACTCCAGCGAGATGTCGGCCGCGTGCTGCGACGACACGACCACCGTGTCGAGACGGACCGGGCGGAAGCCGTCGTACTCGATGGTGACCTGGGTCTTGCCGTCGGGTCGCAGGTACGGGATCGTGCCGTCCTTGCGGGCTTTCGACAGCCGGCGGGCCAGGCGGTGGGCGAGCGCGATCGGCAGCGGCATCAGCTCGGGCGTCTCGGAGCAGGCGAAGCCGAACATCATGCCCTGATCGCCGGCGCCCTGGGAGTCGAGGACGTGCTCGCTGTCGCCTTCACGCAGCTCGAGGGCACTGTCCACACCCTGGGCGATGTCGGGCGACTGGGAGCCGATGGACACGCTGACGCCGCAGGACGCGCCGTCGAAGCCCTTCTTCGACGAGTCGTAGCCGATCCGCAGGATGGTGTCGCGGACGATGCTGGGGATGTCGGCGTACGCCTGCGTGGTGACCTCACCCGCCACGTGCACCTGGCCGGTCGTGATCAACGTTTCCACCGCGACGCGGCTGCGGGGGTCCTGCCGGAGCAGGGCGTCGAGAATACCGTCGCTGATCTGGTCAGCGATCTTGTCCGGGTGGCCTTCCGTGACCGACTCGGAGGTGAACAGGCGGCGTGCCACGGTGCTCCTCAGATTTGTCGAATACAACGTAACCGGGAAGTGTAGTCACCGCACCCGGGCTGGCTCACCGCCGCCCACCTGCCCATCCAGTAGGACGGCGACGCGGTCCCAAATCATATCCGCCACATCGTCTTTAGGGAGTTCGGCGTGGCTCGCCGTGCTCCCGTCAGCGCCCAGCAGCGTGACCTCATTGTGGTCGGCGCCGAACACGCGGTCCACTCCCACCTCGTTAACGACGATCAGGTCGGCACGTTTCTTGATCAACTTAGCGCGAGCGTTCTCCAGAGCGTCGTGCGTCTCGGCCGCGAACGCCACGAGAATCTGCCCCTCCCGTTTCGCCGCGCCCAGTTCCGCCGCGATGTCCGGGTTGGTGGTCAGCTCGATGGGCGACGGCGTACCACTGTCTGTCTTTTTGATTTTCTCGGCCGCGACGCTCACCGGCCGGAAGTCGGCCGGAGCCGCCGCCATGACGATCGCGTCCGCCCCGGCCGCCGCCTGCACGGTGGCCGCGCGCAACTCCTCGGTCGTACCCACCCTGATCAGGTCCACACCCGCCGGATCGGGCAGCGTCACGTTGGCCGCGATCAACGTGGTGCGCGCCCCCCGCGCCGCGGCCGCCTTGGCCAGGGCGTACCCCTGCTTGCCGGACGACCGATTCCCCAGGAACCGGACCGGATCGAGCGGTTCGCGGGTCCCGCCCGCCGTCACCACGACGTGGCGGCCCTTCAGATCAAGGTCAAGACCCCGTTTGAGTACGCGCTGAGCCAGCTCGAAGATCGCGATCGGATCGGGCAGGCGCCCCTTGCCGGTGTCCTGGCCGGTCAGCCGCCCCACGGCCGGCTCGATCACCACCGCGCCGCGCGACCGCAGGGTCGCCACGTTCGCCCGCGTCGCCGGGTTCTCCCACATCTCGGTATGCATGGCCGGCGCGTACACGATCGGGCAGGTCGCCGTCAGCAGCGTGTTGGTGAGGAGATCGTCGGCGATGCCGTGCGCCGCCTTGGCCAGCAGATCAGCTGTCGCGGGAGCGACCACGACGAGCTCGGCCGCCCGCCCGATCCGCACGTGCGGCACCTCGTGCACGTCCTGCCACACCTCGGTGGCCACCGGCCGCCCGGACAGCGCGGCCCAGGTGGGCGCCCCCACGAACTGCAGCGCGGACGCGGTCGGGACCACCCGCACCCCATGCCCCGACTCCGTGAACAGCCGCAACAGCTCACACGCCTTGTAGGCGGCGATGCCGCCACCCACCCCGAGCACGACTTCAGTCACCAAGACCCCCGTACGAGAGCGGGACCCGCCATCCGGAATCCCCACCCGATCCTGCCCCACGTCACCCGGGCGCCGTCAGCCGCGCCAGACGCTCGGCGTCCGGCGTGCCCGGCGCGCCGGAGTAGACCACCATCCGCAGATCGCAGCCGGGAACCTGGAGGACGTCGCCGTCCAGGACCATCGGCCCGGCCGTCGGATGGTCGATGTGCTTGCGCATGCCCCGGTACCGCGCGGGCCGGGCCGCGGTCCAGCGCTCGGCGAACTCGGGGCTGGTCTCGTGCAGCGCGGTGACCAGATCGGCCAGTTCGGCGTCGTCGGGCCTCTCCAGGTAGGCCACCCGCAGGTCACCCACTATCGCGTCGCGGTAGATCTCGTCCTCGGCCGGGTCGACCCACACGCGTGGGTTGGGCTGGGTCATCTCGAACCAGACGACGTTGCGCGCCCGCCCCCGCAGCTCGGCCGAGTCGCCCAGCAGCGCCGTCCAGGCCGGGTTCCAGCGCAGCAGCCACCAGTCGGCGGAGTAGACGGCGACCGGCCACTCCGCCAGGCGGGTGACCATGCGATCGAGGCCGGCGGGCACCACCCGGTCGGCCGGCCGGCTCGGCGGAGCCAGTCCGGCCGCACGGTGCAGAAGCGCGGCGTCGTCCTGGTCGAGCCGCAGAGCCCGGGACAGGGCGGCGACCACCGGCGCGGACGGGCGGGCGGCTCGGCCCTGCTCGAGCTGAACGACGTAGTCGACCGAGACGCCGGCGATCAGCGCCAGCTCCTCCCGGCGCAGGCCGGGGGCGCGGCGGCCAGGAGCGGCCAGGCCGGGGGCGCGACCGCCGGGAGCGGCCAGGCCGGGAGGGGCCAGGCCGGCCGGATCGGCGCCGCAGCGGTCCCGGAACCCGCGCAGGAGGGTCCCGAACCCCGGCGCCCGCACAGTCTCGGTCACGTGATCATCGTATCCGGCCGCCCGGGTGGTACCGGTGGTCCTACCGACGCACGGCGCCTTCCCCCCGCGCCCGGCCGGCCGCAGGCTGACCGGCATGGAAACGATCACTCTCGTCACCGGCGGCAACAAGGGCATCGGCCGCGAGACCGCCCGCCGCCTCGCGGAGGCCGGGCACACCGTGCTCATCGGCGCGCGCGATCCCGGACGCGGCCGGGACGCCGCGGGCGAGCTCGGCGTCGGGTGGCTGCACCTGGACATCACCGACCAGTCGAGCGTCGACGCCGCGGCCGAGCGGGTACGAGCCGAGTACGGGCGTCTCGACGTCCTCGTCAACAACGCCGCCGTCAACAGCGTCGCCACCCCGCTCGAGCGGACCACCGCCGAGGACGCGGCGGCCGAGCTGGACGCCAACCTGCTGGGCGCGCTACGGGTCACCAACGCCTTCGTGCCGCTGCTGCGCGCGTCCGAGCATCCCCGGATCGTGAACGTCTCGTCCCGGGTGGGCTCGTTCGCGGCCACCCTCGAGTACGACATGTTCGACTGGCGGGTCGTGCCGCCGATCTACGCCATCTCCAAGACCGCGCTGACGATGCTCACCCTCAAGTACTCGCGCGCCCTGCCCGGGATCCTGGTCAACGCGGCCGACCCCGGGTACACCGCGACCGACCTGAACGGCGGTCAGGGCACCCAGACGGTGACCGAGGGCACCGACGCGATCGTTCACCTGGCCACCCTCGGCGACGACGGCCCGACCGGCACCGTGCTCAGCCGCGAGGGAGCAGTGCCCTGGTAGGGAGTGCCGAAAATGCAACGATCCCGCGGCCACCGGGGTGGGCGCGGGATCTCCGATGCTCAGCCGTGCGGCGGGCCGTCAGGGGTTGTCGGTCGCCTCGGCGGTCAGGAGACCGGCGTTGATCTCGCGCATGGCGATCGAGAGCGGCTTCTCCTGGGGCGTGGTCTCGACGAGCGGGCCCACGTACTCGAGGAGGCCCTCACCGAGCTGGCTGTAGTAGGCGTTGACCTGGCGGGCACGCTTGGCCGCGAAGATCACCAGCGAGTACTTCGACGAGGTCTTGTCCAGCAGCTCGTCGATCGGCGGGTTGGTGATGCCTTCGGGGTTCGCGATGGTTCCCACAGTTGTTCAGTCCTTAATGCTCTTGGGGCGTCAGAAATGACGAACCGAGTAATCCTACCAGCTCGTCCGCCGCGCGCTCGACGAAGTCGTTGACGACCGTACGGTCGAATTCCTTCTCGGCTTCGAGTTCCTCATCCGCGTGGGCGAGGCGGCGCCGGATGGTCTCCTCGTCGTCGGTGCCCCGGCCGACCAGGCGGCGGCGCAGCTCCTCGACGCTGGGCGGGGCCAGGAAGATCAGTTGCGCGTCGGGCATCGAGGCCCGGACCTGGCGCGCGCCCTGCAGGTCGATCTTCAGCAGGACCGGCCGGCCCTGGCCGAGCCAGCCCTCGACCTGCGCCCGCGGCGTGCCGTAGAGGTTGCCGGCGAACTCGGCCCACTCCAGCAGTTGTCCGCCATCGATCAGCCGCTGGAACTCCTGGCGGGTCACGAAATGGTAGTGCTCGCCGTCGGTCTCGTAGTCGCGCTTCTTCCGCGTCGTCACGGACACGGACAGCTTGATCCAAGGCGAGCGCGCCCGGATCAACTCGATCACGCTGTCCTTGCCGACCCCGCTGGGGCCGGAGAGGACGGTGAGTCGGGCCGCCGGGCGCGCGTCGTCATCCATGCTCACAAGGCTCATTCAACACGAGCCCTCGAGTCAGTTCGCAGCGAACTCCCCCAGGAGGGCCTTGCGCTGCTGGTCGCCGAGACCGCGCAGCCGGCGGCTGTCAGCGATCTTCAGCTTCTCCATGATCTGCGTCGCACGGATCTTGCCGATGCCCGGCAGCGCCTGAAGCACGGCCGAGACCTTCAGCTTGCCGACGACCTCGTCCTCTTCCGCGCGGTCGAGCACGGCGGCGAGGGTGGTCTTGCCGGACTTGAGCTGTTCCTTCAGCTCAGCCCGAGCTTTACGAACTTCAGCAGCCTTCTCCAGCGCGGCAGCGCGCTGCTCGGGGCTCAGTGACGGGAGCGGCACCAGTTCTCCTCAGGTCCCTATCGCGACGGTAGGTCAATACCGGCGCTTCTGTGAAACGTGGTGTGCCAGGTAACCAAAGGGGCATGTGGTTCCCCGGCGCGGGGAAAACTAGCGGTCAACGGCGGTTTCGGCAACGTGGGGGTACCCCCGCACCCGCTGTCCGCGTCCCTGGTAAGCAGGGACCTTTTCACCCGAGCGCAGCTGCGCACTCGTCTGCGGCCCGCTCTGCTGCTAGACGCAGCCCGGCCACTGATGGTCCCGCTGTCAGAACTTCCCGTGAGTACGACGGCAGCACGTTACGCAGGCTTTCGCCGAAGACGCGGCGCAGGTCGGCGGGGGTCGCGCCCTGCGCCCCGAGGCCCGGCGCGAGCAGTGGACCGTTCACCGCGGACAGGTCGTGGCCGGTCTCGCCGATCGTCGCCCCGATGACCAGACCGAAGCTTCCCAAGGGCTCCACACCCCTGTTGAGCTGGGAAATCTCGTCGATCATGGTTTGCGCCACGGTGCGGCCGCCGGCCGCGACGGCATGCTGGACGGACGGTCCCTCCGGATTGGACGTCAGGCCGAGGACGAAGACGCCGCCGCCGTTGGCGGCCGCGACGTCGAGTGCCGGCTGCAACGATCCGAATCCGAGATAGGGACTCACAGTAATCGCGTCGGCACACAGAGAACTCGCCGGATCAAGGTAGGCGGAGGCGTACGCGGCCATGGTCGAACCGATGTCGCCCCGCTTCACGTCCAACAGGACAAGGGCTCCGGCCTCCCGAGACTGTCGGATAGTTGACTCAAGAATGCCGATGCCGCGTGACCCAAATCTCTCAAAAAACGCGGACTGCGGCTTGAGCACGGCCACCCGATCGGCCAGGGCTTCGACCACCGTTAGGGCGAAGCGTTCCAGGCCGGCCACGTCGTCGGGCAGGCCCCACTTGGTGAGCAGGGCCGCGTGCGGATCGATGCCGACGCATAGCGGGCCGCGCTTCGCGGTCGCCTCGACGAGGCGCTTGCCGAAGGTCTCCATCGCTGTCATTCCTCTTCCGTGTCGGGTGGCCGCCAGCGCGCGGGCGGCCGATGCGGTAGGGGGTTCATGGGTGAGCCGGCCGCCGGGACGGCGGCGCTCGTTAAGCGGACAAAGCAGTCAGATCGATCGGCCGGGCCGCGACCCGGCAAAGCAGTCGAAAAATAGCGATGTGTTTTGCGCCGCAGAGACGCCGGACGGAGGCCGGGGGACGCCGAATCAGCCGACCGTGGCCGCCGCGGCGACGCCCGCGGTGATCCGGGCGACGTCCTCGGCGCCGGTGACGTACGGCGGCATCGTGTAGACGAGGTCGCGGAAGGGCCGCAACCACACCCCACGCGCGACCGCCGCGGCCGTCGCGGCCCGGATGTCCACGTCATGATCCAGCTGCACCACCCCGATGGCGCCCAGGACCCGCACGTCCGCGACGCCGGGTCGCCTTCGCAACGGCTCCAGACCGTCTCTGAGACCGTTTTCGATCAGTCGTACGTGATCTACCCAGGATCCGTCCCGCAGCAGCCTCAGCGACGCTCTGGCGACCGCGCAGGCGAGCGGGTTGCCCATGAAGGTCGGCCCGTGCATGAGCCCGCCCTCGGGCCCGTCCGAGATCGCCTCGGCGACCGCCGTCGTGCACAGCGCCGCCGCGAGCGTCAGGTAACCACCGGTGAGCGCCTTGCCGACACACATGATGTCGGGCCCGACCCCGGCGTGCTCGGCCGCGAAGAACTTCCCGGTCCGCCCGAACCCGGTGGCGATCTCATCGAAGATCAGAAGGACTCCGTACGCCGCGGTCGCCTCCCGCAGCACCCGCAGGTAGCCCGGATGGTGGAACCGCATGCCGCCCGCGCCCTGCACGACCGGCTCGACGATCACCGCCGCGAGCTCCCCCGCGTGCCGCTCGATCATTTCCACGAGCTTTTCCGCGTACGCCTCGTCGAACTCCACCGGCGGCGCGTCCGCGAAGACCTGCGCCGGCAGCACCCCCGTCCACAGCGAGTGCATCCCCCCGTCCGGATCGCACACGCTCATCGGATGGAAGGTGTCGCCGTGGTATCCACCCCGCCAGGTCGCCAGCTTGCGGCGCCCGGGCCGGGCCTGCAACGCCATCTTGATCGCGACCTCGACGCTGACCGACCCCGAGTCGCACAGGAAGACGTGCTCCAGCCCGTCCGGGGCCACCTCGACCAGTTCGGCCGCCAGTTCGACGGCCGGTTCGTGGGTGAGCCCGCCGAACATCACGTGACTCATCCGCCGCGACTGCCCGGCCAGCGCCTCGTCCAGCGCGGGATGCCGATAGCCGTGGATGGCGGCCCACCACGACGACATCCCGTCGACCAGTTCACGCCCGTCGGCGAGCTTCAGACGTACGCCGGAAGCACTCTCGACCAGATAGGGCTCGCTCCGGCCGGGCATCGGCCCGTACGGATGCCAGACGTGCGCCCGATCGAGCGCGAGCAACCGCCCCGCCCGGCCGGCCGAAGACGATGTGCTGCCTGGGGCCGGCGGGGACGGAGGGCTGGTCATCGCGCCGGGCGGACCAGGGTCGTGTGATGGGCGGCGGCCGCCTTCGCCGCGGCCCGGACCAGGGCCGGGCCCCGGTAGATGAAGCCGCTGTAGAGCTGCACCAGTGACGCGCCCGCGTCGAGCAGGCGGACGGCGTCGTCCGGCTCCATGATGCCGCCGACGCCGATGATCGGGAGGCGGCCGTCGGTCTCGGTGTGGACGAAGTGGACGACCTTGCGGGCCTTCTCGGTCAGCGGCCGGCCCGACAGGCCACCCGCCTCGGCCGCCCGCGGCTGGTCCGAGGGGGCCAGGCCGTCACGCGACAGCGTCGTGTTGGTGGCGATCACGCCGGCCGCGCCGTGGCTCAGGCAGACCTCGAGCAGTTCCGCGATCGCCGGCTCGGTCAGGTCGGGCGCGATCTTCACGAGCACCGGCTTCGGGCCGACCAGGGCCTTGAGCAGGTCGGCGATCGCCGACTTGTCCTGCAGGCTGCGCAGGCCCGGGGTGTTCGGCGAGGAGACGTTGACCGCGATGTAGTCCGCGTACGGGTGGAGCAGCCGGTGCGAGGTCAGGTAGTCCTCGACCGCCTCCTCCAGCGGGGTCACCTTCGACTTGCCCAGCGAGACGCCCAGCGGCACGCCGATCGGGCCCAGCGCGGCCAGGCGGGTGGCCAGGGCGGCCGCGCCGGCGTTGTTGAAGCCCATCCGGTTGATGATCGCCTCGCTGCCGCGCAGCCGGAACAGCCGTGGCTTGTCGTTGCCGGGCTGCGCCTTCGCGGTGACCGTGCCGACCTCGACGAAGCCGAACCCGAGGGCCGGCCACGCCGGTAGCGCGACGCCGTTCTTGTCCATGCCCGCGGCCAGGCCGACCGCGTTCGGGAACCGGACCCCGAACGCCTCGACCGGCGCGCTCGTCGCGTAGCGGGCACGCATCAGCGACCGCGCCGGCGCCGGCAGCCCGGCCAGCCGGTGCAGCGTGAACTCGTGCGCCGTCTCCGCGTCGCCACCGCCCAGCCGGAACAGGACCGGCCGGACGGTGGACTCGAACAAGGTCACTTCTCGGCACCCCGGAGGGCGGCGTGCAGCTCCTGCAGCGGGCGGACGGACATGTCGCCGCGCATCAGCGCCTCGATGCCCATGACCGCGGCCGCCGCGCCCGGCACCGTGGTGATGCACGGGATGTCGGCGGTGACCGCCGCGCTGCGGATCTCGTACCCGTCGGAGCGGGCGTTGGCGCCCGAACCCTGCGGGGTGTTGATGATCATCGCGATCTCGCCGGCCGCGATGAGTTCCAGCGCGTTCTGGCCGGCGCTCTCGAAGTGCTTCGGCACGATCTCGCAGACCACGCCGTAGCGGCGCAGCACCTCGCCGGTGCCGGCGGTCGTGACGATCGTGAAGCCGAGGTCGGCCAGCCGCTTGATCGGGAAGACCATGGCCCGCTTGTCCCGGTTCGCCACCGACACGAAGATCTTGCCGGCGGTGGGCAGCGATCCGTACGCCGCGGCCTGGGACTTGGCGAACGCCTGGCCGAAGCCGGCGTCGATGCCCATGACCTCGCCGGTCGACTTCATCTCGGGCCCGAGCAGGCTGTCGACGCCCTTGCCGGCCGGGGTGCGGAACCGCTTGAACGGCAGCACCGCCTCCTTGATGGCGATCGGCGCGTTCTCCGGGACCGTCCCGCCGTCGCTGTCGGGCAGCAGGATGCCCTCGGCCCGCAGTTCGCCGATGGTGGCGCCCAGCATGATCCGGGCCGCCGCCTTGGCCAGCGGCACCGCCGTCGCCTTGGAGACGAACGGCACGGTCCGCGACGCGCGCGGGTTGGCCTCGAGCACGTAGAGCACGTCGTCCTTGAGCGCGTACTGCACGTTGAGCAGGCCGCGCACCCCGACCCCGCGGGCGATCGCCTCGGTGTAGCGGCGCACCTCGGCCAGGTGCGAGCCGGCCAGGGTGATCGGCGGCAGCGAGCAGGACGAGTCGCCGGAGTGGATGCCGGCCTCCTCGATGTGCTCCATCACGCCGCCGATGTAGACGTCGCCGTTGGCGTCGCAGAGCGCGTCCACGTCGATCTCGACCGCGTCGTCGAGGAACCGGTCGACCAGCACCGGGTGGTTCGGGGAGATCTCGGTGGCCCGCTCGATGTAGCCGCGCAGCGTCGGCTCGTCGTAGACGATCTCCATGCCGCGGCCGCCGAGGACGTACGACGGGCGGACCAGCACCGGGTAGCCGATCGCGTCGGCGATCTGTTTGGCCTCGTCGAAGCTGGTCGCCGTGCCGTGGTCGGGCGAGCGCAGGCCGGCCTTGGCCAGCACGGCGCCGAACAGCCCACGGTCCTCGGCCAGGTCGATCGACTCGGGCGAGGTGCCGACGATCGGCACGCCGGCCGCCTTGAGCCGGTTGGCCAGGCCGAGCGGGGTCTGCCCGCCGAGCTGCACGATCACGCCGATCACGCCGGGGCCGCCGGCGGCCTTGCCCGAGCTGTCCTCGGCGTGGAACACCTCGAGGACGTCCTCGAAGGTGAGCGGTTCGAAGTAGAGCCGGTCGGCGGTGTCGTAGTCCGTCGACACCGTCTCCGGGTTGCAGTTGACCATGACGGTCTCGAAGTCGACCCCCCGCAAGGCCATGACCGCGTGCACGCAGGAGTAGTCGAACTCGATGCCCTGCCCGATGCGGTTCGGCCCCGAGCCCAGGATCAGCACCTTGGGCCGGTCCGAGGGCGCGACCTCGGTCTCCTCGTCGTACGTGGAGTAGTGGTAGGGCGTGTTCGCCTCGAACTCGGCCGCGCACGTGTCGACAGTCTTGTAGACCGGGCGCACGCCGAGCCGGTGGCGCAGCGTGCGGACGCCGTCCTCACCGGCCAGCTCGGGCCGCAGCGCGGCGAGCTGCTTGTCGGAGATTCCGGAGCGCTTGGCCGTACGAAGAAGCTCCTCGTCCAGCACGGGCGCGTCCAGGATCTCCTGGCGGAGGTCGACCAGCGCCTTGATCTCGTCGAGGAACCAGGGGTCGATGCGGCCGCTGGCCTCGTGCACCTGCTCGACGGTGGCGCCGAGCCGCAGCGCGGCTTCCACGGTGTAGAGCCGGCCGTCGTGCGGAACGCGCATCGCCTCGAGGGCGGCCTCCGCCGTCTCGAAAGAAGGCGACGTCCAGAATCCCGCGGCCTTCGTCTCCATCGACCGCATCGCCTTGTTCAGCGCCTCGGCGAAGTTGCGGCCGATCGACATCGCCTCGCCGACCGATTTCATCGTGGTGGTCAGCTCGGCGTCGGCCCCGGGGAACTTCTCGAACGCGAACCGCGGGATCTTCACGACCACGTAGTCGAGGGCCGGCTCGAAGGCGGCCGGCGTCTTGAGCGTGATGTCGTTCGGGATCTCGTCCAGCGTGTAGCCGATGGCCAGCTTGGCCGCGATCTTGGCGATCGGGAAGCCGGTCGCCTTGGAGGCCAGGGCCGACGAGCGGGACACGCGCGGGTTCATCTCGATCACGACGAGCCGGCCGTTGTCCGGGTTGATCGCGAACTGGATGTTGCAGCCGCCGGTGTCGACGCCGACCTCGCGCAGCACGGCGATGCCGAGGTCGCGCAGGTTCTGGTACTCCCGGTCGGTCAGCGTCATGGCCGGCGCCACGGTGACCGAGTCGCCGGTGTGCACGCCCATCGGGTCGACGTTCTCGATCGAGCAGACGACCACGACGTTGTCGTGCTTGTCGCGCATCAGCTCGAGCTCGTACTCCTTCCAGCCGAGCACGCTCTCCTCGATGAGGACCTCGTGCACCGGGGAGGCGGCGAGGCCGGAGCCGGCGATGCGCTCCAGGTCCTCGTCGGTGTGCGCCATGCCCGAGCCGAGGCCGCCCATGGTGAACGAGGGTCGGATGACGACCGGCAGGCCGAGCTCGGCCACCGTCGCCTTGACCTCGTCCATCGAGTGGCAGACCCGCGAGCGCGGGGTCTCGCCGCCGGCCTTGGCCACGATCTCCTTGAACAGCTGGCGGTCCTCGCCGCGGCGGATGGCGTCGACGTCGGCGCCGATCAGCTCGACGCCGTACTTCTCCAGGACGCCGCTCTCGTGCAGGGCGATCGCGGTGTTGAGCGCGGTCTGCCCGCCCAGCGTGGGCAGGATCGCGTCGGGGCGCTCCTTGGCGATGACCAGCTCGACGAACTCGGGGGTGATCGGCTCGACGTACGTGGCGTCGGCGAACTCCGGGTCCGTCATGATCGTGGCCGGGTTGGAGTTGACCAGCGAGACGCGGATGCCCTCGGCCCGCAGCACCCGGCAGGCCTGGGTGCCGGAGTAGTCGAACTCGCAGGCCTGGCCGATGACGATCGGGCCGGAGCCGATCACCATGACGTGCTTGAGATCTTCACGCTTCGGCATGTGGGTCAGCCCTTCTTTTCCACGAGCTCGACGAACCGATCGAACAGGTAGTCGGCGTCGTGCGGGCCGGCGGCGGCCTCGGGGTGGTACTGGACAGTGAACGCGGGCACCTCGATGCCCCGCAGGCCCTCGACCACGTCGTCGTTGAGGCACACGTGCGACACCTCGACGCCGCCGAAGTCGGTGTCGATCACCTTGTTCAGCGGGGCGTCGACCGCGAAGCCATGGTTGTGGCTGGTCACCTCGACCTTGCCGGTGGTCTTGTCGAGCACCGGCTGGTTGATGCCGCGGTGGCCGTAGCCCAGCTTGTAGGTGCCGAAGCCGAGCGCCCGGCCGAGAATCTGACTGCCGAAGCAGATGCCGAACAGCGGCTTCTCGCGGCGCATGACCTCGCGGGCCAGCGCGACCGGGCCGTCCGCCGTGGCCGGGTCACCCGGGCCGGGCGAGAAGAACACCGCGTCCGGGCTGACGGCCAGGAGGTCCTCGATCGACGACGAGGCCGGGAAGACATGCGTGGTGACGCCGCGTTCGGCCAGCCGCCGGGTGACGTTGCGCTTGATCCCGAGGTCGAGCGCGGCGACCGTGTAGCGGTGCTCACCGACAGCAGAAACGGTGTAAATGTCCGGAGTGCTAACTTCGCCGGAAAGATCCGCGCCAACCATCTGCGGCTGCGCCTGAACACGTTCAAGGAGCGACGAGGGGTCCAGGTCGACCGATGAGACACCGACTCGCATCGCGCCGCGCGACCGCAGGTGGCGAGTCAGAGCCCGGGTGTCGACGCCGCTGATCCCGACGATCCCCTCGGCCGCGAGCCGGTCGCCCAGATCGCCGGTGGAGCGCCAGTTCGAGGGTCGGCGGGCGGGGTCACGCACGACATAGCCGGCGACCCACATGCGAGAGGACTCGTCGTCCTCCTCGTTGACGCCCGTGTTGCCGATCTGCGGCGCGGTCTGGACGACGACCTGCTTGTGGTACGAGGGGTCGGTCAGCGTCTCCTGATAACCCGTCATGCCGGTCGTGAAGACAGCCTCGCCGAACGTCTCCCCGACAGCGCCGTACGCCGTACCGGAGAAGGTCCGCCCGTCTTCCAGGACCAAGATTGCTTTCGTCACTTAACAGCCTTCCCATCGAGGACCGTAGGAACTCCCCGGAGGAACGTCGCCACGATGCGACCCGGCAGGGTGGTGCCCGCGTACGGTGTGTTGCGGCTGCGGCTCGCCAGCTCGGCCGGGTCGACGACCCGGCGGGCGGACGGGTCCACCAGCGTGAGGTTGGCCGGGCTCCCGACGCTGAGGTCGGTGCCGTGGCCGGTGAGGCCCGCGATCTTGGCGGGAGTGCGCGACATGCGGTCGGCGATGAGGTCCCACCGCTCGCCGAGCACCGAGAGCACGACCGGCAGCGCCGTCTCCAGCCCCACCATGCCGGGCCGGGCGTACGCCCACTCGCACTCCTTGTCCTCCACCGCGTGCGGCGCGTGGTCGGTGGCGACCACGTCGATGACGCCCTCGATCAGCGCTTCCCGAAGGGCGTGCACGTCGGACGCCGTACGCAATGGGGGGTTGACCTTGAAGACCGGGTCGTAGGACGCGGCCAGCTCGTCGGTGAGCAGCAGGTGGTGCGGCGTCACCTCGGCCGTCACCCGGACGCCGCGGGCCTTGGCCTGCCGGAGCACCTCGACCGAGCCGGCGGTGGAGACGTGGCAGACGTGCAGGCGGCTGCCCACGTGCTCGGCCAGCAGCACGTCGCGGGCGATGATCGCCTCCTCGGCGACCGCGGGCCAGCCGGTGAGGCCGAGGCGGGTGCTGACCTCGCCCTCGTGCATCTGGGCGCCCTCGGTGAGCCGGGGCTCCTCGGCGTGCTGGGCGATGATGCCGTCGAACGCCTTCACGTACTCCAGGGCGCGGCGCATGAGGCGCGGGTCGGCCACGCAGAAGCCGTCGTCGGAGAAGATGCGCACCCCGGCGGCCGAGGTGGCCATCGCGCCCAGCTCGGCCAGCTGCTTGCCGGCCAGGCCCACGGTGACGGCGCCGATCGGCTGCACGTCGACCAGGCCGGCCTCGCGGCCCAGGCGCCAGACCTGCTCGACCACGCCCGCGGTGTCGGCCACCGGCGACGTGTTGGCCATCGCGAAGACGGCCGTGTACCCGCCGAGCGCGGCCGCCCGGGAGCCGGTCTCGACCGTCTCGGCGTCCTCACGGCCCGGCTCGCGCAGGTGGGTGTGCAGGTCGACCAGGCCCGGCAGCGCGACCAGGCCGGCGGCGTCGATCACCTCTGCGGAGGGATCCGACTTGTCGGAAATGCGGCCATCGACAATCGCCAGATCAACCGGATCGGCGCCGAGCACCGACACGCCCTTGATCAAGTATGAGCTCACGCCTTGCCCCCAAGCAGCAGATAGAGGACGGCCATGCGGGCGCTGACCCCGTTGGCGACCTGTTCGACGATGGTGGATCGGGAGGAGTCGGCCACCTCGGGCGTGATCTCCATGCCCCGGTTCATCGGGCCGGGGTGCATGACGATCGCGTGCTCGGGCAGCTTGCGCATGCGCGCGAGGTCGAGGCCGTAGCGCCGGCTGTACTCCCGCGCGGAGGGGAAGTACGAGTCCTGCATGCGCTCGGTCTGCACTCGAAGCATCATCACGACGTCCATGTCGGGCAGGACGCTATCGAGGTCGTACGACACTTTCGTCGTCTTGGAGAGAGCGGCCGCCACGTCGAGCGGGATGAGGGTCGGCGGGCCGACCAGAGTCACCCGCGCGCCCAGCGTCGTGAGCAGCAGAACGTTTGATCGCGCGACCCGGCTGTGAAGCACGTCACCCACGATGGCGACCTTGAGGCCGTCGAGCCGGCCGAGGCGCGAGCGCATCGTGTACGCGTCCAGCAGCGCCTGGGTCGGGTGCTCGTGGGTGCCGTCGCCGGCGTTGACCACCGACCCGTCGACCCACTGGGCCAGCCGGTGCGGCGCGCCCGACGCCGGGTGGCGGATCACCACCGCGTCCGCGCCCATGGCCTGCAGGGTCAGCGCGGTGTCCTTCAGGCTCTCACCCTTCGAGACGCTGGAGCCCTTGGCCGAGAAGTTGATGACGTCGGCCGACAGGCGCTTGGCCGCCGCCTCGAACGAGATGCGGGTGCGGGTCGAGTCCTCGTAGAAGAGGTTGACCACCGTGCGGCCGCGCAGCGTCGGCAGCTTCTTGACCTCGCGGCCGGCCAGGGCGGCCATCTCGCCCGCGGTGTCCAGGATGAGGGTGGCGGTGGCCGCGTCGAGGTCGGCCGCCGAACGGAGATGCTTGATCAATTTTCGCTCCCCGTCAGTCGTACCTCGTCGAGCCCGTCCGTCTCGGTCAGTGAGACGCGGACGCTCTCCGAGAGCGCGGTCGGAATGTTCTTGCCGACGTAGTCGGCGCGGATCGGCAGCTGCCGGTGGCCCCGGTCGACCAGCACCGCGAGCTGCACCGAGCTGGGGCGCCCCTCGTCGTTCAGGGCGTCGAGGGCGGCGCGGACCGTGCGGCCGCTGAACAGCACGTCGTCGACGAGGATGACCCGCAGGCCGTCGATGCCGCCGCCGGGCAGCTCGGTCTTGCCGAGCGCGCGGGTGGCGTGCAGCCGCAGGTCGTCGCGGTAGAGGGTGATGTCGAGCGATCCGACGGGCACGTCGATGCCCTCGAACGCGTGAATGCGGGCGGCCAGGCGCTGGGCCAGCGGCACGCCGCGAGTGGGAATCCCGAGAAGGACGGTGCCGGTGGCGCCGGACGTCTTCTCCAGAATCTGATGAGCGACCCGGTCGACGACCCGGTGCAGGTCGGACGCGCTCAAAATGATCTTGCTGGGCGTGTCGGCACGTGGCTGCGCCACGGCGGACCTCCTTCCCCGCCTCACGGGACGGGTCGTTAAAGGAAGTTCAGGATGGTCCCGGGAGGGGCCACCACATGGGCTGACGCTACGTTACCAGTGCCGCCGGCGGCGGCCATCGTGACATGGCTGACCGTCACGTCAGACGGACTAATCAGACAGATCTACCGTGTGCCACACGACTCATCGGTAACCGACACTTGACCGGAAGTCGCAAACTCCGTACCGTCACGCTGCGTAGCGATCGCGGAGGAAGAACCCTCCGCGGCATGCACAGTGGGAGTGTTCCGAATGCCGTCTGAGTACGCCAAGTCGTTGGGCGCCCGCCTGCGTTCCATCCGCCAGCAGCAGGGCCTGTCCCTGCAGGGCGTGGAGGAGAAGTCGAACGGTCGCTGGAAGGCCGTCGTGGTGGGATCGTACGAGCGTGGCGACCGCGCGGTCACCGTCTCGCGTCTCGCCGAGCTGGCCGACTTCTACCGCGTTCCCGTGTCGGAGCTGCTGCCCGACGGCAGCGGTGTCCGCCTCGAGGCCACCAACAAGATCGTGCTGGACCTCGAGAAGCTGTACGACACCACCGGCGAGGACCTCGCCTACGTCGCGCGGTACGCCCGTGCGATCCAGCAGCAGCGCGGCGACTACAACGGCCGCGTCCTCTCCATCCGCGCCGACGACCTGCGGGCGCTCGCCATCGTCTACGACATCTCCCCCTCGGGCCTCATCGAGCGCCTCACCGAGCAGGGTGTCCTCGTGGCCGACCCGCGCGCCTTCTTCGCCAGCTGACGTTCACCAACTGAAACGTTCCGCCTCCTTTTCTCCATGAGGCGAAGCGCACCAATCCCCCCATCCCCCCTGCGACTCGCCGCGCCGGCGCCGAGTCCCACACGCTGAAAAGCCCGCGTTCCGCACGCGGGCTTTTTTGCGTTCAACCGCCGAGGTACGCCACGCCGACTGGCCCAAGCGCAAGTGACTCCGCCCCGCAGGCGCAGCGCGACCATCGTCCGGGGCCGGCCATAGCGCGCCTTTCGCGCGGGGAGATCGCAAGGGCGTGCTCACCGTGGTGCCAAACCCCCGCAAACTCGGTCACGGTAAGGGCGACCGCCACGTGGAGTGATGTCGACCGTTTTGATCAAGCAACACGTCGAGGCAGCACGAAGGCCCCGCACTCCGAAGAGCCCGGGGCCTGAGAAGCGCTCAGCGGGTCGCGAACTCCGCGATCCGGCCGAGAATGCCGTTGAGGAACCGCGGGCTGTCGTCGGTGGACATCGTCTTGGCCAGCTCGACCGCCTCGGAGATGGCGACCGGATCGTCGATCTCGGGGACGTAGAGCAGCTCGTAGACGGCGATCCGGGCCAGGTTGCGGTCGATCACCGGCATCCGCTCGAGGGTCCAGCCCTCGGCGTAGCTGGCGATCAGCTCGTCGATGCGGTCGAGGTGCTCGGCCACGCCCTCGACCAGGCCGACCGAGTACTCCAGGTGATCCGGATGGGGCTTGGCGATGCGCTCGAGGTAGGTGGCGAGCACCTCCCGCGGCGGGAGGTCACGCAGATCGGCCTCGTACAGCACATCCAAGGCCCGTTTCCGGGCTTTGCGACGGGCCGGCGTCTGCGTCGAGCGAGGGGCGTCAGCCATGATCAGGAACGACCGAGGTAACGGCCGTCGCGGGTGTCGACCTTGATCTTCTCGCCGGTGGTGATGAACAGCGGAACGTTCACGGTCGCGCCGGTCTCGACGGTCGCCGGCTTGGTGCCACCGGTCGAGCGGTCGCCCTGCAGGCCCGGCTCGGTGTAGGTGACCTCGAGGAACACGCTGGTCGGCAGCTCGATGTAGAGCGGCACGCCCTCGTGCGTGGCGACAGTCGCCTCGGCCTCGGGGAGCAGGTAGTTCGCGTTCTCGCCGACGGTCGCGCCGGCCACGGTGATCTGCTCGTAGGTGTCCAGGTCCATGAAGACGAAGTCCTCGCCGTCCTGGTAGAGGTACTGCATCGTGCGCTTGTCGACCGTGGCGGTCTCGACCTTGGTGCCGGCGTTGAACGTCTTGTCGACGACCTTGCCGGACAGCACGTTCTTCAGCGTGGTGCGCACGAACGCGCCACCCTTACCCGGCTTGACGTGCTGGAACTCCACCACGGACCAGAGGCCGCCGTCGAGGTTGAGCACCAGGCCGTTCTTCAGGTCGTTCGTGGAAGCCATGCCCTGCCTTGATTTCTATGGAAGCTGTCGGTGACCGACCGAGTTTACCGGCGGGAACGTCTAACCGGCGAATCGGGCCAGGTGCTCGAGCGCGAGCCGGTAACCATCGACACCCAGACCCGCCAGAACCCCGGTGGCGACGGCCGAGATGACCGAATGATGCCGGAATTCCTCGCGGGTATGGATGTTCGAGATGTGCACCTCGATGAGCCGGCCGCCCAGTTGGGCCGCCGCGTCCCGGACGGCGATGTTGTAGTGCGACCACCCGGCCGGGTTGAGCACCACGTCGGCGCCCTCGTCGGCCGCCTCGTGCAGCCAGCGGATCATCTCGAACTCGGCGTCGGTCTGGCGCACCTCCACCCGCACGCCGAGCCGCTCCGCGGTCTCCAGGCAGAGCTTTTCCAGGTCGGCGTACGTGGTGTGGCCGTACACCGAAGGCTCTCTGGTCCCCAGACGGCCGAGATTCGGGCCGTTCAGCACGTAGATCATCGCGCCACCTCCGCGTACGCCCGCTCGAGCAGGCTCTCGTCCGGGCCGGTCAGGATGCCCGGCTCGGCCAGGCCGTCGAGCACCACGAACCGCAGCGTGGCCGCCCGCGCCTTCTTGTCGACCCGCATCGCGCTCAGCAGCTCGGGCCACGCCTCGGCCGGGTACGAGGTCGGCAGTCCGGCCTTCTCCAGCGCCGCCCGGTGCCGCCGCGCGGTCTCGTCGTCCAGGCGCCCGGCCAGCCGGGCCAGCTCGGCCGCGAAGATCATGCCGACCGCCACCGCGTGCCCGTGCTTCCACGTGTACCGCTCGCGCTTCTCGATGGCGTGCGCGAGCGTGTGCCCGTAGTTGAGGATCTCGCGGAGCCCCGACTCCTTCAGGTCGACGCCCACCACCTCAGCCTTGACCCGGATCGCCCGCTCGACCAGCTCCCGCAGCACGGCGTCGCCGAGGTCACCCTTCTCGATCAGCTCGAGGATGACCGGATCGGCGATGAACCCGCATTTGATCACCTCAGCCAGCCCGGCCACCAGATCGTCGGCCGGCAGCGTGGCCAGCGAGTCGAGATCGCACAGCACGCCGGCCGGCGGGTGGAACGCGCCGACCAGGTTCTTGCCGGCGGCGATGTTGACGCCGGTCTTGCCGCCCACGGCCGCGTCGACCATGCCGAGCAGCGACGTCGAGCACGGCACCCACCGCACCCCGCGCAGCCAGCTCGCGGCCACGAAACCGGCCAGGTCGGTGACCGCTCCTCCGCCCACGCCGATCACCACGTCCGTACGGGTGAAGTTGTTCGCGCCCAGCTCGTCCCAGCAGATCGCCGCGACCTCGACGCTCTTGCCCGCCTCGGCGTCGGGCACCTCGATGAGCAGGGTCTTCACCCCCGTCGCGGCCGCGATCCGCTCCGCCCGGTCGCGCAGCGGCGCCGAGAAGAGGACAGCGGCCTGCGCGGCCCCGCCGATCAGCGACGGCAGCTCGTTCGTCAGATCCCGGCCGACAAGCACGTCGTACGGACGGTCACCGGCCACCTGAATTCGTGTCACCACGGCGCAAACCCTAGACCCGCGCCCGCGGCGGGACGCACCCCATGGCGCCCGTTCCACCACCCGGAATGGGGTTATATCTTTCTACCCCCATACGGGTTACACATGAGCCATGCCGAAAATCAACGTGTACCTGCCCGACGACCTCGCCGACGCCGTCCGGGAGAGCGGCATCCCCGTCTCCGCGATCTGCCAGCGCGCTCTGGAGCAGGCCGTCCAGCGCGTCGCCGCCATCCGCGACGCCACCGCCATCGACCTCGACCCGGCCGCCCTGGCCGAGCGCCTCCCCAGCTTCACGGCCCGGCTGGTCACCGTCCTCGAACTGGCCGCACAGCGCGGCGAGCCGGTCACCACCGGCGCCCTGCTGCACGGTGTCCTGGCCGAGGGCGACAACCTGGCCCTGCAGATCCTCACCGCGATGGACATCCCGCCCACCACGCTGACCGCGCCCGAGACCGCCGAGCCGACCGGCGACGCCACCGGCCCCCGCTTCAGCCGGTCGGGCGCTGTCGTCCTGGAGCTGGCCGTCGGCGAGGCGATCGGCCTCGGCCACAACTACGTCGGCTGCGAACACCTGCTCATCGCCCTGGCCGCCGAGCCCGACGGGGCCGCGGGCGAGGTCCTGCGCGCCCGCGGCGCCGACGCCCGCGTCATCCGCCGAGCGGTCAGCGCCGCCCTCGCCGGATACGCCCACCTGCGCGCCAGCCACACCCCGCCCAAGGACGCGCTGACCGCGGCGCTCGCCCCCTTGATCGAACGCATCGAACGCTTGGAGACTCGCCTGGGCTGAGCACAGTCCGCACTGCTCGATGTGGGCCGTGCCGTCGTCGCGCCCCTGCTCACCCACCGCTGGAGATCGCCTTCTCCGGACGCAACCGGATCAGGCGGCCGGAGCCCTGAGCAGTTCCGCCACCTCGGCCGCGATCTCGTGCGGCTCGCGGCCGTCGGTGGCGACCGTGTGGGTGGCGACCTCGGCGTACAACGGACGCCGTTGATCGAGAAGGAACTTGAGCGTGGCCCGCGGGTTCAGGTTGAGCAGCGGGCGGCCCGCGCCCAGGCCGACCCGCTTGACCGCGTCGCTCAGCTCGACCGACAGGTACACCACGGTGTGCTCGGTGAGCAGCTTGCGGGTGCCGTCGTGCAGGATCGCCCCGCCGCCGAGCGCCAGAACGCCGTCGAAGCTGTCGAGCGTCTCGGCGATCACCTGGCGCTCCAGCGCGCGGAACGCCTCCTCGCCGTCGTCGATGAAGATCTCCGGGATGGGCTTGCCGGCCCGCTCCTCGATGATCGTGTCGGCGTCGGCGAACTCCGTGGCCAGCAGCGCCGCCACGGCCGCGCCGATGGTGGACTTGCCGGCGCCCGGCGCGCCCACGAACACGGCCCGCGGCGCCATCAGCGGATGACCAGGCTTTCCAAGTATCCGGCGAGGTTACGGCGGATCTCGGCCACCGAGTCACCACCGAACTTCTCGACCGCCGCCTCGGCCAGCGTCAAAGCCACCATGGCCTCGGCCACCACGCCGCCGGCCGGCACGGCACAGACGTCCGACCGCTGGTTGATCGCGGTCGCCGGCTCGCCGGTGACCACGTCGACGGTCTGCAACGCCCGGTTGAGCGACGAGATCGGCTTGAGCGCGGCCCGCACCCGCAACGGCTCGCCGTTGGTGATGCCGCCCTCGAGCCCACCGGCCCGATCGGTCACCCGGCGCACCCCGTCCGCGGTCGGAATGATCTCGTCGTGAGCCACCGACCCGCGCGAACGGGCCTGGGTGAACCCGTCACCGATCTCCACACCCTTGACGGACTGGATCGACATGAGCGCGGCGGCGAGCCGGGCGTCGAGCTTGCGGTCCCACTGCACGTGGGTGCCCAGGCCCGGCGGCACCCCGTACGCCAGCACCTCGACGATGCCGCCCAGCGTGTCCGCGTCCTTCTTGGCCGCGTCGACCTCGGCCACCATGCGCGCGCTGGCCTCGGGGTCGAGGCAGCGCAGCGGGTCGGCGTCGATCCGCGCCGCGTCCTCCGGCGCCGGGATGAGCCCGACCTTGGCCGCCACCGATCCGAGCTCGATCACATGAGAAACGATCTCGATACCCAGCGCCTGCTTGATCAGCGCCTTGGCCACGACACCGACGGCGACCCGGGCCGCGGTCTCCCGCGCACTGGCTCGCTCGAGAATCGGCCGGGCATCGGTGTGCCCGTACTTCTGCATGCCGGCCAGATCGGCGTGCCCCGGCCGCGGCCGCGTCAGAGGCGCGTTACGCGCCTGGCTGGCCAGCTCCGCCGGGTCGACCGGGTCGGCCGCCATCACGGTCTGCCACTTGGGCCACTCGGAGTTACCGACCCGGATCGCGACCGGACTGCCCAACGTCAGCCCATGCCGGATCCCACCGATGATCTCGATCTCGTCCTGCTCGAACTGCATGCGCGCCCCGCGCCCATAGCCGAGCCGACGGCGCGCGAGATCGCGCCCGATCTCCGCACTCGTCACTTCCACCCCGGCGGGAACGCCTTCGAGAAGCGCAACGAGCGCCGGTCCATGCGATTCACCTGCGGTTAGCCAGCGCAACACCCCCAAATTCTGTCACGCCGCCCCCAGCACCCACCGCACCCCCACCCGCGTCCCGCCAGCCGGAACCCCCGGACCCTGTTCCTGCGCAGACTCGCCCCACCGATCCCCTCGTAATCCCCGCGGTGAAGGCGTCACGTCGGGCCGCATGCGTGCCATGCCATCGCCCGCAGAGGGGGCCGTCTCGCCGGTCCGCCTCGTGGACGTCGCGCCATAGCCCGCCGTGGCCATCTTTGCCTGGCCGCTATGGGCGCCAACTCATCGCGCGGCGGGGACCGGCTCGCCGGTCTGCTCACCGCGCCTTGGTTGCGCCCGGCCATCGCGCTGACGAGGGCTGCGGGCACCCTGCCGGGCGCGGCGGCTATCGGCGGTTCGTCCTCCTCAGGGTTGTGAACGCCGGGAGGTTGTGGGCACCTGTCGTCGAGCGCGGCGGCTCCACTGTTCCGAGGAGTTGTGGGCGCCTCGCGACGGGCGCGGTAGGGGTGGTCCGCTTCCCGCGGGCCTTGCTGTCGGGTGCAAATGGGGACAGCTTCCTAGGAGGTTGCGAGTCTCCTGCGGAATACGCCCGAGGTCGCTTTCCAGGAACTGCGGGCCATCCGCCGCCGGAGGCCCCGTTTCAGCGGCTGCGTCCGCGTTGCTGCCCAGCACGAAGTGGCTGCTTTCCTGGATGGTGAGCGCCTGTCGTCGGGCGCGGGCAGGGCGGGCGCGCGGGCAGGGCGGGCGCGCGGGCAGGGCGGGCGCGCGGGCAGGGCTGGGCAGGGCAGGGCGGGAGTCGGCTGGCCTAGGGGGTTGTGGGCGGCTTGCCGTTTGAGGCGGTCGGGGTTGGGCCGATGGAGGGCTGGCCCTTGGGGGTTGCGGGTGACCTGCTGACGGACGCGGAAGGGGGTGGCTCCGCGGTCGGCTTTCCGGTGGGGGTTGTGGGGGGCCCGTCGCCGGATGCGGTGGAAGTCGGCGCGACGGCTGACGACGAGTGTGCGGGGGCGGGCGAGGTTACGGTCGGCGTGGGGGCCGGGAGCACCGTGGGTGGGGCGGAGCGGCTGGGGGCGGTCGAGGAGGACGGCGAAGCCGGGGAGGCGGGCCGGGAGGGGGTCGGGTCCGTCGGCCGGAGCAGGGCGAAGGCTGCGATCGAGACCGCCGCGGCGGCGGCGCCGGCGGTCAGTGGGAGCCACCATCGGGCGAGCGCGGACCGGGTTGCGGGTCTCGTGGGGGCGGGGCGCAGGCTCTGGCTTGTCACGGCGGCGGCGCGGGCGGACAGGGCCGTGCGCAGGCGCTGTTCCAGGTCGGCTTCGGTCATCTCTCCCCCAGGTGGGCGCGGAGCAGCGTCAGCGCGCGGTGTGCGGTCGACTTGACGGTGCCGGTGGTGATGCGCAGGGCGCCGGCTATCTCCCGTTCGGAGAGGCCGGACCAGTAGCGCAGGACGATGACCTGACGCTGGCGGGTGGTGAGGTGGCCCAGGGCCCGGATCACCTCGCGGTCGCCCGCGCCGAGCAGAGCCTCCTCCTCGGCGGCGGGGGCCGGGTCGGGGCGCGGCGGCAGGTAGGCCCGGGCGATCCGGCGGCGGCGCAGGGTCGACCGGGCCGCGTTCATGACGGCGGAGACCAGGTACGCCTCGGGGTCGGTGACCGTGTCCAGGCCGGTGCCGTGACGGCGGTAGAGGCGGGTGAAGACGTCCTGGACGATGTCCTCGGCCGTGGGCAGGTCGTCGACCATGAGGACGGCCAGCCGGACCAGCGGCAGGCGGCGCTCGCGGAAGAGTTCGTCGATCGCGGGGGCGGCGGTCGCCGCCGCCACGAGCGGGCCGGGCGCGGCTCCCCGCCGCCAGCGCAGCAGCGACCTGGGCATCGGCAGCACGAAGATCACAAAGGGCCTCGCGATAACGGTCGGTGGCGCGCCGGCCGGACGGCCGGCGCGCGGGACATCAGGAAACGGCCCGGGTCGTGGCGGTGGCCGAGGGCACCGGGCTCGCCGTGGGCTTCCGCCCCGTGGCCGGTGCGCTCGCCGAAACAGTGGGGGCCGGCTTGGCGGTCGCTCTGGGCGCGGGGGCCGAGACCGTCGGCTTCACCCCGGAGGCGGGAGGCGATACGGCAACGGAGGCGGTGGGGGAAACCGCAACGGAGGCGGAGGGGGAAACCGCAACCGAAGCCGGACGGGAAGCCGGACCTGAAGCGGAAGCGGTAGCCGCAACCGAAGCGGACGGGGAAACGGCAACCGAAGCGGTAGGAGAAGCCGCGCCTGAAGCCGGGGGAGAAACCGCAGCCGAGGCGGGGGCGGAAGGAGCCGGCTTGGGGGCCGCGTCGTCGGCGAAGGCCGCCGCGGCGGCCACACCGCCGATGGCGACGGCGGCAACGGCTCCGGCGGCGACCGCGAGGGCCCGGGTGGATCTGCGCATCTCAAGCTCCAGCACTGTCAGTGGGTGCACTGTCGACTGGGAGGACGCGCGGGCGCGGAAAAGGTTGGCGGCTGCGCTGTGACCTGAGCCACAAAGCGGTCAGCGGGCCGCCGCGGCCGCGAACAGGGCCGCCCGCATGGCCGCCTCCGGGGCCGGGTCGACGCCCGTGAACTGGGAGAACTGCGAGAGAGCCTGGGCCAGAAGCAGGTCGAGCCCCGAGATCACGGCCAGCCCACCGGCCACGGCCGAGGCCGCCAGCGGGGTCGGCCACGGGTCGTAGATGGCGTCGAACAGCACCGTGCCCGGCCGCCACTCCGCCTCGATGGCCAGGTGGTCGGCCGCGCCCTTGGGGACCGTCGAGATCACCGCGTCCGCGGTCAGGCTCGCCGCCGCGTCCTCCCAGGCGTGCCCGACCAGGCGGACGCCCAGGGCTTCCGCCGCCGGCGCCAGCTCGAGCCGTGCGGACGGGCGGCGGGTCACCACCGCCACCTCGGCCACTCCCAGCGACGCCGCCGCCCCGAGCGCCGCCCGGGCCGTGCCGCCACCGCCGAGCACCGTCAGCGATGTCGGCGCGCCGGCCCCCGCGTCGCGGAGCACCCGGACCATGCCGGTCACGTCGGTGTTGTCGGCGTACCAGGTGCCGTCGTCACGGCGTACCAAAGTGTTGGCCGCACCCGTCGCCACCGCGAGCGGTGACGCCTCCGCCGCCAGGCGGAGAGCCGTCTCCTTCAGGGGCATCGTCAACGACAGCCCGGCCCACTCGGGTCCGAGGGAGTCGACGAGCCCGGGCAGAGCGAGCTCGTCGACCTCGAACGACGTGTAGCGCCAGTCGGTCAGCCCGGCCGCTTGGAAGCCCGCCGTGTGGAGGACCGGCGAGAGCGAGTGGGCGATCGGCTGGCCGCAGACGGCGGCCCGGCGTGGTTGCACGGTTGAAAACCCTAGAGGACGCCGGCCTTCTTGGCCTTCTCGATGTTCCTGTTGTGCTCGGCGTACGTCTTGGCGAAGGCCGAGTGGCCCTGCTTGTCGATCGCCACGAAGAAGAACCAGTCGCCCTTCGGCGGGTTCAGCGCCGCCTCCATGGCCGCCCGGCCCGGGTTGTTGATCGGCGTCGGGGTCAGGCCCTTCTTGCCGTGCAGGCGGTACGGGTTCTTCGGGTCGGTCAGCTCGGCCAGCGTCATCTTGCCGGACGGCTTCGTCGGACGGCCGGTGAGCTGGTAGTAGTAGTTGATCCCGACGTCGAACTCGAGGCAGCCGCAGGCGATCTCGGGCGTACCGACGTAGAGGCGGTTGTACGCGACCCGTGCGACCTTGCCCAGGTCGTCCTTGTTGCCCGCCTCGGCCTGCGCGAGCGAGGCCACGGTCAGCACCTCGTTCGGCGTGAGGTTGCGGGCGCTCTGCGACTTGTCGACGAAGCCGGTCTCCTCGGCCACCGTGTTGAAGTGGCTGACCATCGTCGTGAGCATCTCGGTCGGGGTGGCCTTGGGGTCGAACTCGTACGTGTCGGGGAAGAGGAAGCCCTCGATCGACTTGGTCGCCTTGGTGTTGTTGCTGCGGT
Source organism: Actinoplanes sp. NPDC048796 (assembly GCF_040650035.1). Taxonomy (NCBI): domain Bacteria; kingdom Bacillati; phylum Actinomycetota; class Actinomycetes; order Micromonosporales; family Micromonosporaceae; genus Actinoplanes; species Actinoplanes sp. NPDC048796. The sequence goes on from NZ_JBEZGO010000001.1 coordinate 158,635, forward strand.
TGAACCAGAAGTCCGCCACCCCGAGCGCCTCGGGATCCTTGGCCGCCGCCTTGAAATCGTCGACCTTCTTGCCGGTCGCCTTGGCCAGGATGTCGTACACCTGGTTGGCGGTCTTGCCCTCGGGGATGGTGATGCCCTTGGAGACGCGCGCTTTGGGGTCGAGCAGCAGGGTAACGGCGCTCTCGGCCGACATCTGCTTCTTCAGGTTGTACGTGCCCGACTGGATATTCTTGCCCTTGGGGTTCGCGTCGGCCGCGTTCACGAAGGCTTTGGTGCTCTTGACGACGTCCTTGTCCACCAGCGCGTTGCCGATGTCGGTGAGCGTCGAGTTCTTGGCGATGTCGACCTGCACGGCGGCGCCGCCGCCGCCGTCGTAGTCGGCGGCGACGAAGAAGTCCTTGACCTTGGTGTAGCCGAAGTACACGCCGCCACCGAGGACGGCGAGCAGGACGAAGGCCATAAGGAACGCGACACCGGACTTACCGCCGCTTTTCTTCCCGCCGCGAGAGCCCCGGCGATGTCGGGGTCTCCCTTTCTCGGCGTTCTCGTCGAACGCGAGGTCCAGCTCGTCGATCATCTCTGCCTCCGCTGAGCGTCCAGCCAGCCCTGCAGGATCTCCACCGCGGCCGCCTGGTCGACGACCGCCCGCTGCCGCTTGCCGCGTACGCCTCGCTCGGCGAGCCTGCGGGTGGCGACCACGGTCGACATCCTCTCGTCCGCGAGGACGACCGGCACACTACCGACTGCCTCCACCAGTCGCCCAGCGTACGCACGAATGTCGATGGCGGCAGGTCCCTCGGCCCCGTTCAGGCGAACCGGGAGCCCCACCACGATCTGCACCACCTCGTGTTCCCCCACGAGGCGGACAAGCTCAGCAATGTCAGCGGGCACGGCATCGTCTGCCGCGCCCATGTCACGGGGCACCGTGACCAGGGGGGTGGCCAGGATCCCGTCAGGGTCGCTGATCGCGACCCCGACGCGCACCTTACCGACATCGACGCCCAGCCGCCTACCCCGCGACAGTGCGCTCATTCCTGGCTACCCCCAGCTACGTTCGGTCAGCTCGCGGTGTCCGCCACCGCCTTCTCCACGGCCGCGAGCAGCGCCGGAACCTGGTCGGCGGGAAGACCGCCACCCTGCGCGAGGTCGGCGTTGCCGCCGCCCCGGCCGGAGAGCGCACCCTTGACCAGATCCGCCGCCGACAGGCCACGGCCCTTGGCCGCGCTGTTCAGCGCCACGATCAGCGACGCCTTGCCGTTCGAGCGGGCCGCCACCGCGACGACCGCGGGACGAGCCGCGTCGATCTTGCCGCGGATCTCCTGAGCCAGCGTACGCACGTCGTTGCCGGCCGCGCCCTCGGGAGCCTCCGTGCCGACGTACGCCACACCGCGCAGGTCCTTGGCCTGCGACGCGAGCGTCGAAGCCCCGCCCAGCACCATCTGCGCCCGCAGCTTCTCGAGCTCCTTCTCGGCGTCGCGCAGCGCCGTCACGGTCTGCTCGACCCGGTCGGCGACCTGGTCGCCGGGCACCCGGAACAGCTCCGCGAGCCGGGAGACCAGCAGGTGCTCCTTGGCCAGGAAGCCGAACGCGTCGATGCCGACGAGCGCCTCCACCCGGCGTACACCGGAACCGATCGACTGCTCGTTGAGGATCTTCACCAGGCCCAGCTGGCCCGAGCGGTCGACGTGGGTGCCACCACACAGCTCACGCGCGTAGTCACCCACTTCAACCACACGGACCTCATCGCCGTACTTCTCACCGAACAGCGCCATCGCGCCCAGCCGGCGCGCTTCCTCCTGGGAGGTGAGGAACCAGTGAACCTCGAGGTCACGCAGCAGCACCTCGTTGACCTGCTGCTCGACGTCGTGCAGCACCGCGGGCGAGACGGCCCCGGGGGTGTTGAAGTCGAAGCGCAGCCGGCCCGGCGCGTTCAGCGAACCGGCCTGGGTCGCCGACTCGCCGAGGAACGCCCGCATGGTCTGGTGAACCAGGTGGGTCGCCGTGTGCGAGCGCGAGATCGCCTTGCGGCGGGTCACGTCGATCTCGGCGAAACCCGTCTCGCCCGTACGGACCTCGCCCTGAAGGACCCTGGCCTTGTGCACGATGAGGCCGGGGATGGGCTGCTGGACGTCGACGACCTCGAGCCGGCCGCCGCCGACGTTGATGATGCCGGTGTCGGCCTGCTGGCCACCGCCCTCGGCGTAGAACGGCGTGGTGTCGAGGACCAGCTCGACGAAGTCGCCCTCGCCGGCCACCTCGACCGAGCCGCCGCCCCCGATGATCGAGCGCACCCGGGACTCGCGGGAGACCTCCTGGTATCCCGTGAACTCGACCGGGCCACCGTTATCCAAAGCGCCCCGATAGGCCGACAGGTCCGCGTGACCCGTTTTGCGCGCGGCGGCGTCCGCCTTCGCGCGGGCCCGCTGGTCGGCCATCAGGCGGCGGAATCCGTCCTGGTCCACGGACAGGCCCTGCTCCTGCGCGATCTCCAGGGTCAGGTCGATGGGGAAGCCGTACGTGTCGTGGAGCTGGAACGCCTGCGCACCCGACAAAGTCGAATTTCCGGACTTTTTGCTGTCGGAGATCGCCGTGTCGAGGATCGTGGTGCCCGCGCGCAGGGTGGACAGGAACGCGTCCTCCTCCGCGTACGCGTACGTGGAGATCCGCTCGAAGTCCTTCTCCAGCTCGGGGTACGACGGCGCCATGCAGTCGCGCGCCACCGGCAGCAGCTCGGGCAGCGCCCGCTCCTGCCAGCCGAGTAGGCGGATGGCCCGGATCGCCCGCCGCATGATGCGCCGCAGCACGTAGCCCCGGCCCTCGTTCGACGGGGTGACCCCGTCGCCGATCAACATCAGCGCCGTACGCACGTGGTCCGCGATCACGCGCAGGCGCACGTCGTCGGGGTGCGACTCGCCGGCCACGTGACCCGAGTGCGCGCCGTACCGCTTGCCGGTCATCTCGGCCGCGCGGGCCAGGATCGGGCGGACCTCGTCGATCTCGTACAGGTTGTCGACACCCTGCAGGATCGAGGCGATCCGCTCCAGGCCCATGCCGGTGTCGATGTTCTTGTTCGGCAGCTCGCTCACGATGGTGAAGTCGGTCTTCGACTTCACGTCGGTGATCTCGTACTGCATGAAGACCAGGTTCCAGTACTCCATGAACCGGTCCTCGTCGACCTCGGGGCCGCCGTCACGCCCGTACTCCGGGCCCCGGTCGTAGAAAAGCTCGGAGCAGGGGCCGGCCGGACCCGGGATGCCCATCGACCAGTAGTTGTCCTTCTTGCCCCGGCGGACGATGCGTGACTCCGGGACGCCGATCGCGCGCCAGAGCTGGAACGCCTCGTCGTCGTCGTGGTAGACGGTCGGCCAGATGCGCTCCGGGTCGAGCCCGTAGCCGCCCTCGGCCTGCGACTTCGTCGACAGCTCCCAGGCGAGCTTGATCGCGCCCTCTTTGAAGTAGTCGCCGAACGAGAAGTTGCCGTTCATCTGGAAGAACGTGCCGTGCCGGGACGTCTTGCCGACCTCGTCGATGTCCGGCGTCCGGATGCATTTCTGCACGCTGACCGCGCGCTTGAAGGCCGGGGTCTGCTGTCCGAGGAAGTACGGCACGAACTGCACCATGCCGGCGTTGATGAACAGCAGGTTCGGGTCGTCGATGGCCGGCAGCGGGGCACTCGGCACGACCGTGTGCCCGTTGGCCTCGAAATGCGCCAGATAGCGCCGCTTGATCTCCGCCGTCTTCATCGGTTCCCCTCCTGAGCCTCGTCCGGCTCGTCCTCGTACAGCTCACCCTCGGCGAACGCCTGGTGGATCTGCTGCTCCCGCTCGGCCATGCCGTCGCGGACGTCATCCACGAAGCTACGCATCGACTCGACCAGGCCGCCAGCGGATTGCGACAGCGAGGTGGCGATGCCGGACGGGGTGTACTCGTTCGCCTTCTGCGTGAGCTTGCGAACGACGATGGCGCCGACGGCCAAGCCGACACCCAGCCAGAGCAGGCGCTTCATGGCTTTTTCCTCCGAGTGAGTTTTCAGCGGGCGGCTTTGCGGCGGGTCTTGATTTCCGTACGGACGGCGCGGTCCTCGTCGGCCCGGCGGCGCGCGGCGGCGGCCTTGCGCAGGCCGTACCCGAACGAGGCCACCTTGACGAGCGGGTTCGCGGCGGCCGCGGCCACGACCGTGGACAGGTTGGCCACGTTGGCGGTCACGTGAGCGGCGTGCTCGGTGATCGTGTCGACCTTGGCCAGTTGGACGTTGACACCGTCCAAAGAGACCTGAACCTGGCCGAGCGCGCTATTGACGTTACGCACCGTGTCGTTGACGTCACCCAGCAGCGGCCCGGTCCGGTCGGTCAGGTCATTGATCGCCCTGGTGGCGGCGTCGACCGTGCGGCCCAGCTTGAGGATCGGCACGGCCAGCACGATGACGAGCATCAAGAAGGCGCCCGCCGCGATCAGGCCTGCGATTTCTCCGGCGTCCATGAGGCGCTTCTCCCTTACGTGGTCACGGGTGGCGAGTCAACGTGCAGACCCTACCGTCCGTGACCGCGAGCCGCGTCACGACGCCGAGGGTGTCGGCTCCAAGAGCGGATCATTCGACAGGACCGGGTCCGGAGTCTCGCCCACGAGCGGGCTCTCCTGCACCTCCGGCTTGCCCCGCGTGTCGGCGATCGCGTTCTGCACCTTGATGCTCACGGTGGAGCCGGTGCAGTTCTTCGGATCGACCGGCTCGGTACCCGTGTCCTGGGCGGCGACCTGATCCACCTGGCACTCCGGCAACCGCACCCAGAGGTCCAAAGTGAATTCGTCTCGCTTCCAGCAGCTGTACGTGCCGTCCTCCGGCCCCACCGGCTGCTCAGGACACTCGGCGACCTTCCACGGCTGCCAGCCGGCGGCGCTCAGCGCGGCGGTGTAGACCTGCGTGGTCTCCTTGAACGGCTTGGCCGACTGGGCGATCCGCTCCCGGAAGGTGCAGTCGATGAAGCACCAGCGGCTGCCGCTGCTCTGATCGTCCACCTTCTCGGCGGCCCAGGCCGGCACGTCGAGCGAGTTCAGGGACCCGAAGACGGGATCGTTGCCGGCGGCCCTCAGCCCGAAGAAGGCGGGCAGCACGAGAAGCACGACAGCGGCGAGAGAGACCAGAGTCACGACGCGCAGACGCCGCTGAGTCCGCAGTTTCTCCCGGAACCCACCGACGACACCGGCGGGTTCGTCCTCGGTCCCCGCTGCGGCGGCTTTGGCGGCCGCGGCCCGGGCGCCCACGACGGGACTGACTCTCGCGCCTTGCGGCGCTCCATCTTCACCCGTCTGGTGTACGCCCGGAGTACCGGCCCGCACATCGGCGGGCACCGCGCCGACGCGGGCGGCTCCTACCGAGGCGGCGCCCACGGAGGCCGCTCCTACGGACGCCGCACCCACGGAGGCAGCACCCACGGACGCAGCACCCACCGAGGCGGCACCCACGGAGGCAGCACCCACCGAGGCGGCACCCACGGACGCCGCGCCCACCGAGGCAGCTCCGACAGGCGCGGCCCCTACCGAGGCTGACGCCCGGCCGCCGACCGGGGCTCCGCCCACTGCCGGACGACCCGCCGGGGCGCCTCCCGGTACCGGGGCTGCTCCCGCTACTGGGGCTGCTCCCGCTGCTGGACCTCCCACCGACGCCGAACCCGTTACCGGGCCGCCGCGCGAGGCCAGACCCGGCCCTCCCACCGAGGCAGCACCGGTCACCGGCCCACTCGTGTTCGGGCCGGCCACCGACGCGGCGCCGCCGGCCGGACCACCCCTCGCAACGGGGCCGCTTACCGGCCCGCGTCCGCGGCGGCCACCCGGCAGCTCACCCGAAGCCTCCGGATCGAAGTCCTCCTGCCCGTGGCGGCCACGCCGCCCGTCCTCACCATCCGAGCCGTAGCGCCCCGCTCCGTCAGCGTCGCCACCTTGCCCATGCCGCCCCCCGGCCCCAGCAATCGGCCCGGACCCGAAGTCGTCGCTACTACCCGGCCCACGCCGCCCGTCCGGCCCGGAACCGAACTCATCGCCGCCACCCGGCCCACGCCGGCCGCCCGGCCCGAACTCATCGCCGCCACCCGGCCCACGCCGACCGCCCGGGCCGAACTCATCGCCGCCGCCCGGCCCACGCCGGCCGCCCGGCCCGGACCCGGCGTCGTCGCTGCCACCGGGCCCATGCTGCGGCTGTCCCGGGGAGACCGGCCCGGCCGGAACGGCACCGGTGGGGAATCCCCCACGCGCGCCCGGCCCTGGCCCCTGCCCCGCACGAGGCGCGACGCCACCCGACCCCTCACCCGGCCGCTGAACGACACCGGACCCGCCCGCCATCGCACCGGCCCGCCCGGGAAGGGCCGGCGTCCGTACGCCACCCCGCCCCGGCACCACCGGCGGCACGACACTGGCCGCCGCCCGCACCGGCCCGGTACCCGGCGCTCCACCTCGGAAGCCCCCGGTCGTCTCACTCTGCCCGGCCCCCGGGTTCGGCCCCACAGAGGGCTCGGCAGGTCGCTGACCACCGGTCACCGGCCCCGAGGTGCCTGGGCCACGCTGACCACCCTGCGGCGGAACAGCACGCCCGGCTCGCCCTCGCGGCCCCTCAGGCCCACGGCGACCGTTCCCGTCCTCCGGCCCGGCATAACCGGACTCACCGGCACCCGGCCCACCAAAGCCAGCACCCGGCCCACCGAACCCCGGACCGCCAGCGCCCGGCCCACCAAACCCTGGACCGCCAGCACCACCAGCGCCCGGCCCACCGACACCTGCACCGCCAGCACCGCCGACAGCCGGCCCACCGAAACCTGGACCGCCAGCACCGCCAGCAGCCGGCCCACCGAAACCTGGACCGCCAGCACCGCCAGCAGCCGGCCCGCCGAAGCCGGGGCCGCCGGGCGCCGGGGAACCGGGTGCGGCCGACGCGCCGAAGCCACCGGTCGTGTCGGAATTCCCGCCACGGCCCTGGGACCGACGGCCGCCGTCGCTGGGATCGGAAACGCCGTGCCGTCCCGATCGGCCACCCGGGCCCTCGCCATCCGGCGCGCCGTGCCGTCCGGTCGGCTGCTCTCCACCGGGATAGCCATGCCCCGCATCGGAGACCGGCCGGCCCGTACCGGCTGAACCAAGATCGTTGGGGCGGCCCCTGGAATCACGGCCGCCGAACTCCGGCGCCGGTACGCCTGAGACCGGACGCCCAGCGCCACCGGACCCTGGGGCCGGGACACCCGACACCGGACGCCCCGCACCGTCGTACCCCGCACCGTCGTACCCCGGACCTGGAACACCCGGCACCGGACGCCCAGCGCCATCGAATCCCGGCGCCGGAACGCCCGACACCGGACGCCCCGCACCGCCGAACCCGGAAGCGGGCACGCCGGAGACCGGGCCCGGACCGCCGGCCTGCGGTCCATCGGAGCGGAACCGATCACGCCCGCGAACCGGCGGAGAAGAAGTAGGCCGCGACGCCGGCGACACCGGGCGCGCGGAAGGAATCTCCGGGGCATTGCCGGAGAGCGGAATGGGACCCGAGGTCATCCCGTCGACGGCGTACGGCTCGGCTTCGACACCGCGGCGTGCCGCGCCCCCGAACGGCTGCTCCGGTCCGCCCCGTCCGGGCACGGAAGCCGCGCCCCGGCCGGCCGGCACACCGGAACCAGGCATGCCCGGCCCGGAAGCCGGCTGCCCCGGACCACCCTGCCCTGGAATGCCCTGCCCTGCAATGCCCTGCCCTGCAATGCCCTGCCCTGGGATGCCCTGCCCAGGAGTGCCCTGCCCAGGAGTGCCCTGCCCGGGTAGGCCCTGCCCGGGACCGCCTTGACCGGCCGTCGCGCGCCCTGGGCCGGCTTGACCCGGAATGGCCCGACCGGCCGACGCGCGACCGGGCTGACCCTGAGCGGAGACTGGTCCACTTTGACCGACTTGCCCCTGTCCGGGCACGGCATGCCCAGGACCACCTTGGCCGCCCTGGCCCTGCCCGGGGACGGCCCGGCCGGGAGTACCTTGGCCGCCCTGTCCGGGCAGCGATCGGCCGGTAGCGCCTTGACCGCTTTGTCCCTGCCCGGGCACGGCTCGCCCAGGAGCACCCTGCCCGGGACGGAATCGGCCGGGCGCCCCTTCGCCGAGAGCTGGCTGACCCGGCACCTGACCGGGCGATATCGGACCAGGCGGCAGCTGGCCCGAAGGAGTCTGTCCAGGCGGGACCCGCCCGGAAGGGAACTGTCCGGAGGTCTGCCCGCTTTGCGCCCGGCCGGCACCCGCGGTTCCAGCCGGCGGAACAGCCCGGCCGGGACCCTGCGGCCCGGCCGTCGGTACAGCCCGACCAGCACCCTGTGGTCCTGTCGGCGGAACAGCCCGACCAGCACCCTGGGGTCCGGCTGATGGAACTGGTCGACCGGCGCCCTGAGGTCCGGGTGGTGGAACAGCCCGACCAGCACCCTGCGGTCCGGACGGCGGAACAGCTCGACCGGCGCCCTGTGGGCCGGGAGGCGGAACGGCTCGGCTGGGAGTGCCGGACGGGGCCGCGGCGCCTCGGCCCGGAGCCGGGGGGCTCTGGGGGGCGGCGGGTGGGCGGCGGTCGGAGTCGTCGCTGGAGTCGTGGAAGCCGGGGATGGCCAGGTCGTCGTCGGGCTCCTCGTCGGGGCCCGGAGCCAGACGCCCGGATTTGCTGTATCTGGTTTCTCCGGCCAGGGTGCCGGGGCCGATCGCGGAGCGCTGCTGCTTGGCCGTACGCAGGTCGTCGAGCCAGCCGGTCTCTTCGGGCTGCACGATCTCGGGCTCGGCCGGTTCCTGGCGGCCTCGTCCGAACCGGCGGCCCTTGCGCCCGCCGGCCTGCTCGTTGCCCAGGTCAGCGTCGTCGGGCCGTTCGGCACCGCGCGGTGTCACGGTCGTTCCTCTCCGGCGGCTGCGCCGCTGTCGTCTCCCCGGCCGTCCATGGCCTTCGATCCCGGATCGGCCTTTGCTTCCGGATCGGAGAAGGTACCAGGGTCACCTGTGTACGAGCTGCCCTCGGCATCGCGTACGTCCGCGGGCTTCCGATCCGCCGACGAGCGTGCCCCAGATTTGCCCTTCGCACCACCCGCCGCGCGGCGGACGCGACCCGCCGAAGGTCCACCCGCCGACGAATCAGCAGCTCCGACCCGGTCACCGCCATCGGAACCACCCACCGCGGAGGAATCCGTCACAACCGCGCCATCAGCAACGGCCCGCCGCGGCCGGCTCCCCCGAGCCGTCGCCCCACTCTCGGGTGCACTTTCAGTCGCCAATTCAGCACCCTGCGCGTCATCGCCGGATTCCACCCCGTTCAAAGAGGCCTCCACAGGCCCGGGAGTGGGGGTGGGAGAGGGAGACGCGCCGGCCGCAAGCGGAGGGGTGTCAGGCGTAGCCGCGGCAGGCGCGGCTGGTCGCGGGACGGCCAGCCCTCGGACGATGCGGCGGAGTTTCGGGACGCGGTCGTTGACCGCCCGTTCGGCGCCGTGGTCTGTGGGGCGGTAGTACTCCGCCTCCAGGAGGTCGTCGGGGACGTACTGCTGGGTGACCACTCCGCGGCTGTCGTCGTGGGGGTAGCGGTATCCCCGTCCGTGCCCCAGACCTCGCGCCCCCGGGTAGTGGGCGTCGCGCAAGTGGGTCGGCACCGGGCCTCCGCGGCCCGCCCGGACGTCGGCCATGGCCTCGCCGATGGCTGTGGTCACCGCGTTCGACTTCGGGGCGGTGGCCATGTGCACCACCGCCTGGGCCAGGTTGAGCTGGCACTCCGGCAGGCCGATGGTCTGCACCGCCTGGGCCGCCGCCGTCGCCACCAGCAGGGCCTGCGGGTCGGCCATGCCCACGTCCTCGCTGGCGAAGATGACGATGCGCCGGGCGATGAAACGGGGGTCCTCCCCCGCGACCAGCATGCGGGCCAGCCAGTGCAGGGCCGCGTCGGGGTCACTGCCGCGCATGCTCTTGATGAAGGCGCTGGTGATGTCGTAGTGGGCGTCGCCGTCGCGGTCGTAGCGGACCGCCGCCACGTCGACCGCTTTCTCGGCCGTGGCCAGGTCGATCTCGGTGACCTGTTGGGCCAGGGCGGAGCCGGCGGCCGCCTCCAGTGCGGTGAGCGCTTTACGGACGTCGCCGGACGCCAGCCGTACGAAATGGTCCTCGGCCTCGGCACTCAGCGTGACCGCACCGCCCAGGCCCCTTTCGTCAGTTACCGCGCGCCGCAGCAGGCCGCGGACGTCATCGTCGTCCAGCGCCTGCAGCGTCAGCAGCACACAGCGGGAAAGCAGAGGCGAGATGACCGAGAAGTACGGATTTTCGGTCGTGGCCGCGAGCAGCGTGACCGTCCGGTCCTCGACGGCGGCGAGCAGCGAATCCTGCTGGGTCTTGCTGAAGCGGTGCACCTCGTCGATGAACAGCACCGTCGGCGGGCCGCCCGAGCGGCGTTCGCGGCGGGCCGTGTCGATCACCGCGCGGACGTCCTTGACACCGGCGGTCAGCGCCGACATGGCGACGAACTTGCGGTTCGTGGCGCCGGCGACCAGATGGGCGATGGTGGTCTTGCCGGTGCCGGGCGGGCCCCACAGGATCACCGACATGGGGCTGGCCCCGGTGACCAGCTGGCGCAGCGGGGCGCCGGGGGCGAGCAGATGTCCCTGGCCGACCAGCTCGTCGAGGTTCGCCGGGCGCATCCGCACCGGGAGCGGCGAGTCCTCCGCGGGAGGGGTCAGGGCGTCACCTGGTGCGGATGCGCCCGGCTGCGCCAGGGAGAAGAGCCCGTCCATTTCCATCGGGGAAAACAGTACCGGCCCGTGGCTTCACGTTCGAAACGCGCCGCCACGGGCCGGTGCCGTCGGATCAGCCGCGACCGGGGCGACGGCCGTAGAAGCGGCGGCCGCTGCCGGAACCGGCGCGCGGGCCCGAGCCCACGCCGGCCAGGTAGAGCGCGAGCAGCAGCAGGCCGAGCGACGCCATGGTGGGGAAGTTGAACAGATCGGGGGCGCCGAGGTTGGTGTTGAACAGGTCGAGAAGCAGCCAGATGCCGAAGACGATGGCGGCGGCGATAGCAAGCATGTCTATTTCCTCCGGGGGGTGAGAGCGCTGACATGCAGATACCCAGGTGACCTCGCTCACCAAACTCATAGGACATTCACCGCCCGGGCGATGACCAGCGCCGCCGTCACGAGCGCGATCGCCGACTCGAGCGCCATGGCGGCCTTGACCCACCGGGTCAGCGGCAGGGTGTCGGTCGGGCTGAACGCCGTGGCGTTGGTGAACGCGACGTAGAAGTAGTCGAGGAAGCGCGGCTCCCAGTCCTTGGCCACCATGTCGGGGGCCGTCATGGGCGGGAAGAGCAGGTCCGGGTACGGGTCGGTGCCGTGCGCCCGCCGGGCCGGGCCACCCCGGTCGAGCTCCCAGAACCACACCGCGAAGGTGAGCACGTTGATCAGGTAGATGGCGCTGCCCCCGGCCAGCAGCTGCGCCGCCGAGCCGGTGTCGCGCCCGCTGACGATGGCGTGCACCAGCATCCCGACCGAGGAGGCGGTGCCGAGGCTGGCCACGGCGATCAGGCTGAGGCTGAGCATCCGCAGGGCCGGGGTGTCGCGGTGGATGCGGCCGGGGTCGGCAGCGAACAGGACGACGCCGATGGTCAGCTCGATCGCCGGCAGCAGCCAGTGCGGTCCCAGCGTGAGCCGGGCCGGCAGCGTCCACTGCAGCGCGATCATCACGGCGATCGCGACCGTGGCCGGCCACCGGTGTTCGCCGCGGGTCCGCCGCCGCCAGGCGGGGCCGAGCGCCTCGGTCAGTTTCTCGATCTCGTCGGGCACACGCCCATCATGCGGCCAGTTTGAACAGCAGGACCGTCTCCCACTTGTGCATGTCCGGTTCCTTGGCCGGGTCGGTCATCATCATCTCGAGCCGGCAGCCCCACACCTCGCCGGTCGGGGTGGGCTGCATGTCCCAGGCCAGACCGCGGTCCTGCGCCCACCCGAGCAGCCGGGCGGTGACACCCATCAGCTCGTCGGGGTGCCCGACGTGGGTGAGGGTGGCGTAGCGACCGGCGGGCAGGGTGTCGGCGAACATCGGCGAGGCGATCTCGGTGGGCGCCGAAACCGGGATGCCGGCCTCGACGACGAGGTCGGCCGACATGTCGATCACGCGGTACCGGAAGAACGGCGCCCCGGCGACCGGCACACCCCGCTCGGCGAGGCGGGCGAGCATGCCGGGCAGATGGTCGGCGACCCGCGCGAACTCGGTCATCGTGATCGACTCACGCCGCCCGACGTACGGCTGTTCACCCAGCTCCACGATCTTCGGCTCCACCATCCCAGTCTCACAGCCCATCACCCCACCCGCACGTCGGCGGCTCCCGCCCGCCACCCGTTCGATGCCCCGAAGCGCCACCACCCGGACGGGGAAGCGCTTACCCCGCCAGGGCAGCGGAGAGGAGACGCGAGGGCGAGGGGCGCGAAGACGGTCGATGCTAATAAATGCTGATAAAAGCGGCACGGAGGTACGGAGGTACGGGGGCGAGGCGGGCGGAAGTGCGGAGGTACCGAGGTGAGGCGGCGCAAAGGTAAGGCGATGCGAAAGTGAAGCGACGCGGACGTGAAGCGACGCGGACGTGAAGCGACGCGGAGGCGCAAGGGCCGCAAGGGCACCCAGGCACCCAGCCACCCAGGCACCCAGGCACCCAGGCACGAAGGCACCCAGGCACGAAGGCACGAAGGCACGGAGACGCGGAGGTACGAAGACGCGGAGGCGCAAGGGCGCGAAGGCGCGGAGGCGCAAGGACGCGAAGGCGCGGAGGCGCAAGGACGCGAAGACGCGGAGGCGCAAGGACGCGAAGGCGCGGAGGCGCAAGGACGCGAAGGCGCGGAGGCGCAAGGACGCGAAGGTACGGAGGCGCGAAGGCACGAACGCACGGAGGCGCGGAGATGGAGATTAGGCGCGGCAGAGGTGCGGAGGTGCAGCGGCGCAGAGGTAAGGCGGCGTGGAAGTGAGGTGGGGCGGAGACGAGGGGTGGGGCGGCGCAAGGCGCGCGGAGATGGGCGGCGCGAGGGCGCAGTCAAGGGGGCCGCAGGTAGGCGCGGAGGTGGGGCCTGGCAGGCGGTGTCAGAGGAATTCTGAGACGGGCCGTAGGCGCGTGCGGAGGATGGAGCGGGCCAGTGACGTGTCGAGTTTGACGTCGAGGGGGCGGGGGCCCATGGCCGCGTCGGTGCTGAGGCCGACCGGGACGGCGGACTCGTTCAGGCCGTGGGTGCGGGCCACCAGCCGGCCGAAGTCGGCGCGGGAGATGGGCTCGGGGCCGGCCACGTTGATGACGCCGCTGAAGCGGGAGTCGGCCAGTTCCAGGATGGCGGCGGCCAGGTCGGCCACGTGGATGGGGCAGCGGATCTCGTCGGAGAACATCGTGCCCGGCTCGCGGCCCGCGGCCACGTCGAGGGCGAACCGCACGTGCTTGCTCTCGTCCGTGCCCGCGATCAGGGACGTCCGCACGATCACCGCGGCCGGGGAGATCGCGGCCACCGCCGTCTCGGCCGCCGCCTTGGCCGAACCGTACTGGGACACCGGCGTCGGGGCGTCCGCCTCGGTGTACCACGCCGCTCGCCCCGCGTGCAGCGCGTCGGTGGACACGTGCACCAGGCGGGCGCCGATCGCGGCGGCCTCCGCGGCCACGGCGGCGCCGCCGTCGGCCAGGACACGCCAGTCGTTCGCGTGGCCGACGCAGTTGACGACCAGGCGGGGCAGCACCGCGGTGACGACCGCGTGCACCGCCTTGCGGTCGGTCACGTCGACCGGCACGTGACCGCCGGCCGCGGTGGTGGCCGTTCCCACCACCGCGTGCCCGGCGGCCCGGGCCTGCCGCACGACCTCACTGCCGAGATATCCCGAGGCTCCGACGATCAGTGTGCTCATAGGACGGAAGTACCTCAGATTCTCTCGGCCGGCAAGGTCAGTTCGAGCGCTCCACGGGCGCCGCCTGGCCGTCGGTGCCGGGGGTGCCGGCCGCCGGCTTCGGCTTGGCGTCGATGCCGGCCTCGAGACGCTGCTGCGCCGTGATCGGGGTGGGCGCCGTGGTCAGCGGGTCGTAGCCGCCGCGCGTCTTGGGGAACGCGATGACCTCGCGGATCGAGTCGTTGCCGGAGAGCAGCATGCAGGTGCGGTCCCAGCCGAGCGCGATGCCGGCGTGCGGCGGCGGGCCGTACTTGAACGCCTCGAGCAGGAAGCCGAACTTGTCCTGCGCCTCCTCGGGGGTGATGCCGAGCAGGTCGAAGACCCGGCTCTGCACGTCGGCCCGGTGGATACGGACGCTGCCGCCGCCGATCTCGTTGCCGTTGACGACGATGTCGTACGCGTACGCGAGGGCCTGGTCGGGCGCCTCCTCGAAGCGGTCGATCCACTCGTCGTTGGGCGAGGTGAACGGGTGGTGGACGGCGGTCCAGCCGCCCTCGTCGGTCTTCTCGAACATGGGCGCGTCGACGACCCAGCAGAACGCCCAGGCCGACTCGTCGATCAGGTTCGAGCGCTTGGCGATCTCGATACGGGCCGCGCCGAGCAGCTCCTGCGCCTCGCGACGCTCAGCCGCCGCGGCGAAGAAGATGGCGTCGCCCGGTTTGGCGCCCACCGCGTCGGCCAGCCCCGACAAATGCTCAGCAGACAGATTTTTCGCAACCGGTCCCCGAGCCTCGCCGGTGTCGGCGTCGAGCACCACGTACGCCAGACCGCGGGCCCCGCGAGCCTTGGCCCAGTCCTGCCAGCCGTCCAGCTCTTTACGGGTCTGCGATGCTCCGCCGGGCATGACCACCGCACCGACGTAGCCACCGGCGTCGATGGCGCCGGCGAAAACGCGGAAGGAGGTGCCCGCAAGGTAGGAAGTCAGCTCGACCAGCTCGACCCCGTACCGCAGGTCGGGCTTGTCGGAACCGTAGCGGTTCATCGCGTCGGTCCAGGTGATCCGCGGGATCGGCAGCTGCACCTGGTAGCCGGCGAGCTCGCCCCACAGCCGGGACACGATCTCCTCGCCCAGCTCGATGATGTCCTCCTGGGTCACGAAGGACATCTCGATGTCGAGCTGGGTGAACTCGGGCTGCCGGTCGGCCCGGAAGTCCTCGTCGCGGTAGCAGCGCGCGATCTGGTAGTACCGCTCCATGCCGGCCACCATGAGCAGCTGCTTGAACAGCTGCGGGGACTGCGGCAGGGCGTACCAGGTGCCGGGCTGCAGGCGTACCGGAACCAGGAAGTCGCGGGCGCCCTCGGGAGTCGACCGGGTGAGGGTCGGCGTCTCGATCTCGTTGAAGTCGCGGGCGTGCAGCACCTCGCGGGCGATCTGGTTGGCCCGGCTGCGCAGGCGCAGCGCGCTCGCCGGGCCGGAGCGGCGCAGGTCGAGGTAGCGGTACTTCAGGCGCAGGTCGTCGGACGCGGTGATCGTGTCGTCGACCGGCAGCGGCAGCGGGGCCGCCTCGGACAGGACGGTCAGCTGCGAGGCGACCACCTCGATCTCGCCGGTGGCCAGCTCGGGGTTGGCGTTGCCCTCGGGGCGGGCCGAGACCTGGCCCTCGACCAGCACGCAGAACTCGTTGCGCAGCGCGTGCGCGTCCTCCTCGCGGAAGACCACCTGGACCACGCCGGAGGCGTCCCGGAGATCGACGAAGATGACACCGCCGTGGTCGCGCCGGCGGGCCACCCACCCGGCGAGGGTCACCGTCGAGCCGGCGTCGCTCGCGCGAAGGCTGCCGGCGTTGTGCGTACGGATCACGGGATGCTCTCCTCATCAAGCTGTCAGGGCACCCGCCATTCTGTCAGGTGCTCAGCCCCCGACCTTCCACGAGGTGGCCCGCATGCCCGCCGTGCCGGTGGTGCCGACCTCGGTGATCTCGACGAGCGCCATCTTGGCCGGCGTGCCGGCGGTCAGCACGCACAGCACGGCCCCCTTGCGGACGGCCACGGTGGCGCCCGGGCCGAGCGGGGCGGTGCGGATGGCGCGGTCGCAGCCGGCGGCGTCGGTGTCGGAGCCCTGCACCTGGGCGCCCGCGGTCGCGCCGGGCCCGAGGGTCAGATTGGGCACGCCGGTGCCGCAGCGACTGTCGTACCGCAAATCGCTCTTCTTCTCCTCGGCGTTGGACCGGGGCTCGTCCAGGTCGAGGAAGAGTACGGCCGAGCAGCCGACCTGCACTTTCAGGGGCTCTTGGGCGTACGTGACGTGGTAGCCGCCGCCGGTCGGGACCGGCGCCGCCGGCGGGCGTTCGGCGACCGCGCGCGCCGCCTGCGAGGAGCGCCAGGCGACGAAGACGGCCACCGCGGCCACGTTCAGCGCGAACAGCGCGACTCCCGCGACCAGCAGCAGCGGCCAGTTGCGGCGAGGCCGGGGTTTCGTACCGCCGAGCTTCTCGGTCGGCCCGTCCGGGATGCCCGCGCTCTGGTTGATCTGGTAGGGGTCGCGCGGCTTCGACGGGTTGTTGTTCGACGCGCGGAAGACAGACATGGAGCGGGCTCCCATCGGCAGGGGCAAACCGGGTGATCCCGACCCTAGGCGCGGAGATCATCGGGACCCATCCCTCGACGTGGGGACTGACAGCCCACGTACCACCCCGCCATAGAATGACCTGGTGGCGACAGAGTCCCGCGGGCCGGACCACATCGACCGGCAGATCCTCCACGCGCTTCATCTCTCGCCTCGGGCGCCCTTCGCCCGGGTCGCCGCGGTGATCGGCGTGTCCGAGCAGACCGTCGCCCGGCGCTACCAGCGGATGCGCGGCACCGGCATCCTGCGGGTGCTGGCCCGCCCCGACCCGGTGAAGATGCCGGGCACGACGCACTGGACGCTGCGCATCGGCTGCCGGCCCGGCACCGCCCCGGCCCTGGCCGACGCCCTGGCCCGGCGCGGCGACACCGCCTGGATCAGCATCGGCGCGGGCGGCGCCGAGATCACCTGTTCGGCTGTCGTCGCGGCCGGCCAGGGCGGCCTGCTGCACCACCTGCCCCGGGCCTCCAACGTGCTCACCTTCAGCGCGCACCAGATCCTGCACCGCTTCGCCGGGCGGGGCGAGGTCGACTGGGTCGCCACCGGCCACGAGCTCGACGCCGGCCAGCAGGCCGCGCTGACCGAGGGCACGACGGTGGTGATGGGCCACGCGGCCGCCCTGGACTCGGACGCCCGCGTCGAGCCGGCCGACCAGCCGCTGCTCGACGCGCTGGCCCGCGACGGCCGCGCCAGCTGGGCGTCGCTGGCCGAGGCCACCGGCTGGACGCAGCGCCAGGTCGCGCAGCGGGTGGCCGCCCTGACCGGCAGCGGCGCGATCCTCTTCGACCTCGACGTGGCCGACGCCGCGATCGGCATCCTGGCCTCGGCCAACCTGTGGTTCACGATCGCCCCGGCCCATCTGGCCGAGGTCGGCGCCCGGCTGGCCGATCACCACCAGCTGTCGTTCGCCGCCGCCGTCACCGGCTCGGCCAACCTGATGGCCGCCGCCCGCTGCCGCGACGCCGCCGCCCTCTACCGCTATCTGACCACCGAGGTGGCCGCCATCGACGGCATCCACAGCGTGGAGACGGTCCCCCAGCTCACCCGGGTCAAGCAGGCCCACTTCCTGATCGAGAACGGCATGGTCCGCGACCCCTACGCCTGAACCGGCGCCCCGGGCGCGGGGAAGGTGACCACCATGGCGACGCCGGGCTCGCGGGCCTCGGCGACCACCCGGCCGTCGTGCGCCTCGGTGAGGCTGCGCACGATCCACAGGCCGAGCCCGATGCCGTCGGGGCCGCCGACGGCGAACCGGCCGAACAGGCGCGGCCGGAGCGCTTCCGGGATCCCGGCCCCGTGGTCACGGACCTCCAGCCGGTCGGTGCCGCCGTCGCGGGTGAGCGTGACGATCACCGGCGGCCGGCCGTACCGCAGGGCGTTGCCGACGAGGTTGACGACGATCTGCTCGAACCGCTGCGGGTCGACGTAGATCTCCAGGCCGTCGTCGATCCGGACGGTCACGTCCTTGCCGCTGGTGTAGGACACGGCCTCCCGCACGAGCGGCCCGGCCGGGGTCAGCTTCCGGTCCAGGCGCAGGTGCCCGGAGCTGTCGATGCGCTGCACGTCGAGCAGCCCGTCGGCCAGCCGCCGGATCCGGGTGGCCTGCCGGAGCCCGGCGCCGATCATCCCCGCGTCCGCCGGGGAGGCGTTCTCGCCGAGCTCCTCGAGCACGATCTGGAGCGTGGCCAGCGGCGACCGGACGTCGTGGGCCAGGGTGCTCATCATCGCCGACTGCCAGGTCTCGATGCGGGCCAGCCGTTCCCGGTCCTCGCGCAGGTGCCGGGCCTGCGCCTCGACCAGCAGGGCGATCGCCACGGCGACCGGGAGCAGGACCAGGGCGCTGCTGAGCACTTCCGGCGGCCGGTGGGTCACAATCAGCGGCAGCAGGTACGCCACCCCGGCCGGCACGGCGTACGCCAGCAGGATCCACCGGGGGAAGTGCAGCGCCGCCCAGGTGTAGAGCAGCACCAGGAACGGGCCGGTCCCGGCCGCGACCCCGCCGAACGACCAGGTGGACAGGCCGAGGACGGCGAACCCGGCCAGGCCGAGCAGGGCCGGCGACTCCGGCCGCACCCGTTCCCAGGGCAGCAGGAAGCCGGCCAGGCCGAGCGCGCAGTCCAGCGCCGCGACCAGCAGGAGCCGGGCCGGCGAGCCGCCCTGGCCGGCGATGCCGACCAGGGCCAGCGCGCCGGCCAGGAAGAAGAGCATCGCCGACTGCCGGGCCGCGGTGCGCGCCCCGGTTCCCAGGAGGTCAAAAGGGGCTTTTCGGGTGATGTCCTCCAGAATAGGCTGCTCCGCTATCCCGCGGTCGCGGGTTCGGGCTGCCGCGCCGGGGTGCGCTCCACCGGCCGTACGAGCAAGAAGACCGCAAGCGCACCGACCAGCCCGACCCCGGCCGAGAGCCAGAAGCCGGCGTCCAGACCGGCCGCGGCGGCCGCGGGCGAACCGCCACGACCCGACGCCAGCGCGTGCGCGGCCGCCGAGTCGCCCAGGTAGGACGTGGCCCGGGACAGGAAGACGGCGCCCACCGCGGCGACGCCGATCGCGTAGCCGAGCTGGCGGGCCGTGTTGAGCGCGCCGGCCGCCATGCCACCCCGGTGCGTGGGCACCGCGGCCATGCCCGACTCGGCCAGGTTGGGCATGACCAGGCCGACGCCGAGGCCGACCAGCGCGTACCCGGGCAGCAACGCCGGCCAGCTCGATCCCCGGTCGAGCAGGATCGCGCCCAGCGCGGCGCCGGCCGCGATCAGCAGCATGCCGGTGCCGATCAGCACACGCGGCGAACGCCCGTGCAGCTTGGCCCCGGCCACCCCGGAGACCACCAGCGAGAGCAGGCCCATCGGCAGGGCGGTGAGCCCGGCCTGCAACGGCGTCAGCCCGATCAGGGACTGAAGCCAGATCGAGGTGTACGTGAGGATCGCGAACCCGGCGAAGTTGACCAGAAGGGCGGCGATCAGGATGCCGGCGAACGAGCGGTTGCGCAGCAGCCGCAGGTCGAACATGGCGTGCGGGCTGCGCAGCTCGATCGCCACGAAGCCGGCCAGCGCGACCACGGCCACCGCGAACAGCCACCACGACCAGCCGTGCTCGTTGGCCCGGATCACGGTCAGGGTCAGCGCGGTCGCCGCGACCGTGAAGGCGGCGGTGCCGGCGAAGTCGAACCGGCCCCCACGGCCGGCGCCGTCCGGGCGGAGCACGAACTTGCACAGCAGCAGCGCGGCGACGCTGATCGGCAGGTTCACCAGGAAGATCCAGCGCCAGTTCAGCGCATCGGTGAGCAGGCCGCCGAGCACCGGGCCGATCGCCGCGGCGGCGCCCGAGACGCCACCCCAGACGCCGTACGCGACCCCGCGCTCCCGCCCCTGATACGAGCTGTTGAGCAGGGCGAACGTGGTGGTGAACATGGCGGCCGCGCCGGCGCCCTGCACCACCCGGGCCGCGATCAGCACGCCGTCGCCGGTGGCCAGGCCGCAGGCGAGCGAGGAGAGCGCGAACAGGGCGAGCCCGGCCGCGTAGAGCCGGCGGTGCCCGATCCGGTCGGCCAGGGCGCCGGCACCGAGCAGCAGCACGGCGAGCGCGAGGGCGTAGCCGTCGATCACCCACTGCAGGTTGCCGAACGTGGAGTGCAGGTCGTCCGCCATCCGCGGCAGCGCCACGTTCACGATGGTGACGTCGATGAGCAGCATGAAGGTGCCGAGGCAGACGGTCACCAGGGGCCACCACTTACGCATTACGGGGTTCCTTTCGTCACCCCAACGGTGGCTTCCCTCCCGACGATCTTCGCAACCAGAACCCTCCAGCTGCCGCTTTCCGCCATCTGCTCAGGCTGCCGCGTCGGATCCTCCGTCGACGAACCATCCGTCGCGCAAAACCGGCACGACCTTACTGGCCCCGACGGCGGCCGCCACCGTCACATCACCCTCGAAGCCGTTGTTGCGCAACTCCCGTCCGCTCACCGACTCGTGCAACTCCTCGGCCAGCCGGTCGGCCACCCCGCGATAGGCGGCCACGGCCGTGGCCGCCTCGGGCGACAGCCCCTCCTGCTTCAGGCCGTCGAGGAAGGCCCCCGCGCCCCACAGGTCCTCGACCGCCGGGCGCAGCGACCCGTCCGGCCACCGCTCCCCCGCCGCGACCACCGCCACCGGCCGGTCACCGCAGCGCTGCCGCACCCACTCGGCGGCCGCCGCCGCGTTCCGCAGGCAGACGCCGACCACCGTGGCGCCGGCGTCGGCCATCCGGGCCGAGATGGCCGACCCGTTCGGCGACGGCAGTACCAGGCGGTCGATCCGGGCCGCCTTCAGGTCGGTACGCAGGATGCTCTCCGGCGACAGCGTGATCTGCCCCGGGCCCGCCTGCGACCGGAACACGGCCAGCGCCGCCCCGTTGCGCCGGGCCACCGCCACCGCCGAGTCGTCCCGCCAGCGGTACGGCAGCACGCTGATCCCCTGCTCCACGGCCACGCTCAAGGTGGTCGTGAACGACAGCACGTCGACCACCGCCACGAACGCGACCTCGGGCGCCACGGCATCCGCGCCCACCGGCCCCCAATCGAACCGAACCCGGTAGCCGCCCTGCCCGTCCGAAGTCTTCATTCCGCTAAAAATAGGTCTCCAGGACGTCCACCACGCGTCGATCCTCGTCGATGACGGGAATGTGCCGCCATTTGTCGAAAGCCGTGCAGGGATGGGAAATCCCGAACCGGATGAGATCACCGGGCTGAAGGTCGTCGGCGGCCAGGTACGTGTGGTGGTCGTTGAGCTTGGTCACCTCGACGCCGGTGGTGGCGGCGTACGAGCCGTCCACCCGGCGGATCTCCATCGGCACCGGCAGCCCCTCGTCGAACGGCGCGTCCCGCTTGCCCATGCCGACCAGGGCCAGCCCCGGCTCGGGGGTGGAGGTGACCTGAGCCCAGATCTCCAGCGCGGCCGCGAGCGGCCCCTCGGCCGGCACCCGAAGGAACGGGGTGCGCTCACGGTAGAAGCCGTCGTCGTGGGTCACCGAGGCGCCGCTGCGCAGAACGAGACGGGCCTGCTTGATCGGGGCCAGCCGGTCGATCACCCGGTCGAACCAGGCACTGCCGCCGGCCGACACGATCGGCTCCGCCGGCAGAAGCCCCGCCTCCACCAGCCGGGCGACACCGGCGGCGAACAGGTCGAGGAAGTCGTCGACCTCCCGCTCGGTCGTCAATTGACCCTCGTACGCGGTCACGCCCACCAGCTCGACGTTCTCGCTGGACACGGCGGCGCGGGCCACAGCCTCCAGCTCGTCGAGCGTCCGCACCCCCGTACGGCCGTGGGAGTGCCCGAGCTCGACCAGAACCCGCACACTCCTGCCGGCCGCGGCGGCGACCCCCGCGACGGAGTCGACCTGGAAGTAGACGTCCGGTTCACCGTCCAGCCAGCGCAGAGCGACCGGGTCGAGCACCTGGTTGGCGATGAGGATGCGCCGCACACCGAGCCGGCGCAGAACCAGAGCCTGGTTGGCGGTGGCCACGGTCATGCCCCAGGCCCCGGCGTCGAGCTGGGCAGCGAGCAGCCCCGGCGCCATGGTCGTCTTGGCGTGCGGCGCGAAATCCCACCCGTGCCGCCGGCAGTAGGCGGCCATGGTCGCGATGTTCGCCTCGGCCGCGGCCCGCCGCAGCACCAGGACCGGCCAGGTGAGCAGCCCGTCGAACATGCCCGGGCTCTCCCGCGCGATGTCGGCCGCGGCGCGCTCGCCCTCCGGCAGCCAGAAACCCTTGCTGCGCCAGTCGACGGTGACCTCAGGAACCCGCATCGTCGATCACCCCGTCCAGTCGTGGGGTCGGCTCAAGCGCGTTCAGCACGGCGACCAGGCGCTTCTCCTCCCCGATGAAATGCGTTTCCAGTACGGCGGTGAGCCCGTCCAGCTCCTCGCGCGTCATGTCGTCCTTCACCATCCCCGCGATGATCGCGTGATCACGGGCGAGGCTGTCCAGAAATTCCCGCAACTCCGGATGCCGTCCAGCCAGAACCGGAAAGACGGTGGCGTCCTCGCCGGTGTGATGCCGGGTGAGAGCGGCGCAGAAGGCCACGCCGTCGCCGTCGCCCTCGCGTATCTCGTCGATCATCTCGAGGAGATGGTGATGGCAGGCGATCAACTGATTGCCGTACGCCCTCAATCGGTTGACGTTCGATTTGTCCACGGAGGCAAGTCCCATGGTCCGGCGCCTCCATGCCCTCGGCGGTCTCTTTGCCGGGCGCACCGCGACGCTGCCGGAAGCCTACCAACGATTCTTGTCGCACCCGTGTGGTGTGCTACCGGCATGGGTGTTCTGACCGACTACTTCCGCGCTCCTTCGGCCGCCGCCGTCCAGGAACAGCTGACGCTGAACGAAGGCGGCCCGCTGCTGACCAGCGACCCGTCCACCACCGTCTACGACGGCGTCGAGGCCAAATGGATCGACACGAGCGTCGTACTGGGCAAGCTCATCGGCTTCATCCGCGACGAGCCGTGGCATCCCCACATCGTCGACGACCACCTGATCTGGCCCGAGGGCGGCGAACAGGACACCTCCCACGAGGGCCCATGGGTCACCATCCTCGACAACGAGACCCGCGACACCTTGGCCGCGGTGCCCGCCGACCGCGTGCCGTCCCTGGCCGTTCAGTGGTCCGCCATCGAGGAGCTACAGCCCAACACCGACCCGCAGTACTTCGCCGAGCTCATCACCGAGCTGTCCGCCTTGGCCACCCGAGCCCAAGCCACCGGCGACTCCCTCTTCTGCTGGATGAGCCTGTAACCCCTCCTGCCCTTCCACTTCCTCCACGGCATCCCTCCCGTCCCCGCCTCCCCCGCCATGGCCCTCACCGTTTCTGCCTCTCCTCGCTCCCACCCCAACCGCCCGCCATCACCGAGACCTCCCGCTCCTCGCCGTCGACGTCGGCGCCGGCTGCCTCCCTGTCGTTTCGGGCTGTGCCGGTTGAGTTCCTCCCTGATGAGCAGGCGACCTCCTATGGCCGGTCTCCCGACAGGCTGACGCCGACACAGCTGGAGGGCTTGTTCTTCCTGGACGACTTCGACCGGGACTTGAGAACCGGATCGGGTTCGGATTGCAGGTGGCGACCGTGCGGGCGCCGGGTCTGTTCCTGGCCGATCCCCTGGATGTGCCGACCGAGGCGGTCGATGACGTCGCCGGGCAGGTCGGTGCGGCTGATCCGTCGAAGGTCAAGGAGTGTCTTTGGCGCCGGCCGACCCGGTTCGAGCATCAGCGTGAGATCGCCCGGGAGTACGGCTACAACGACTTCGCCGCGGCGGAACCGGATCCGATCCGCTGGATCGACGCCCGGGCGTGGACCGCGGGAGACGGCCCGAAGGCGATCTTCGACGCCGCGTTCACCGCGCTGTCCGGGGCGGCCACGCGCCGGGACGACCTGCACGTGACGGTCGCCGCGACCCTGACGGCGCACGCGCTCAACGCCGGCTTCGGGCCGGTGATCTCCGACGGGATCCCGGCGCTGACCCGGGGCCGGATCAGCCACGTCGACGCGACCTACCTGCGGCCGGAGACCTACGCCGCAGCCAACAGCGTGCTGATCGACGCCCAGGACGGCATCGGGCTGGCCCGGGCGTGAGGCGGTATCACCTTGTGGAACACCCTCTACCTGGACCTGGACCTGGACCTGGACCTGGCCGGGCTGCGCGGGCAGGGCTATCCGGTGCTGGACGCGGATGTCGCCCGGCTCTCGCCGTACGTGCGCCATCACATCCGCGTCCACGGCCACTACACGTTCACGCTGCCCGACCTGGGCGGACGTACCTACCGGCGGCTGCGTGACCCCGACAGTGGCGACGAGCAGCCCAGCCGCCGGCACCTCCGATAGTGATCAAGCCGGATGTTCTTCCCCTGGGGTGCATCCGGCCTTTTCGTGCTCGGAGCCCCGCACCGAGGGCCTCACACTCCTGCTGGGACCGTGAGTCGGTCTCAGGAATGCAAGCTCAGCCGTGCTCGGCGACCATCTTCTCGATCTGCTCGAGTACCAACTCCGGTTGATCTTGGGGGATCTCGTGGGAGCTACCGACCGCGGTCACCAGCGTGCGGTCCGGCGCGGCATTGACGAACGCGGCGGCCGCATCGCGCCAGTGCTGGGCGTCCTGCGGCGAGCCGTCGAAGGGCGTCTTCTCCGAAACGATCACGGTGGCCGGCACACTGCTGGGCCAGGACACCTTGTGGTAGGCGTGGTGCATCGGGCCGTAGTTCGCCGCGGTCGCGATCAGTTGGCGGGTCTGCTTCGTCGACGGCTGCTTCTTGAGCTCCTCGATCTGCGGGGTCGTGACGGCGATGATCCGCTCGACCTGTTCATCGGTGGAGAACTGCGGCAGGCTGGCGTCGACCAGGACAGCACCTGAGACGAGTTTGGGGTATTTGTTGACGAAGTAGGTGGCGACCTCGCCAGCCTGCGAGTGCGACACCAGAATGACGTTTCCGGTAACGCCAAGCTGATGAAGACCGGCTTGCAAGTCCGACACCGCGGCATGCACGTCCCAGGCCCCCTTGACTTCGTCGCTGGCGCCCAGGCCCGCCCGGTCGTAGGTGATGATCTCCGACCCAGTGGCCTTCGCCAACCGGGGGACGATGTCCTTCCACTGGGTGTGGTCCTCGCCGCCACCGGCGTCCAGCACAATTGCCGGCTGGTGCCCGGGGGTTACGTAGAACGCCAGCCTGTGGCTTTTGTTGGTGATCATGTGAGTCTCTGTGACCGGCGCGCTCGTGACCGGCGCGCTCGTCGCCGGGAGCGTTGCTGCGGCGGGGGCCGGCGCTGGGGTTTCACTGCAAGCGACGAGAGCCCCGACGGCCATCGCCGGGAGCACGACGGCGAGCACGGCTCGGCGCAGGGGGGCGGGGAAGTAGGAGTTCATGGGGGTTCCTTCAAGGATTGCGGGTTCGCGGTAGTGGAAGCTGACCGCGGCGGCCCACTGGGCGGGCAAGATCAATAGTTCGCGTCCGCCGCGTGAGGTTCGATCCTGCTGCCCTGCCGATCCGCCCTACGGGCACCGTCACCACCGCACGGGGGCTATCCCTACCCCGGCGGCTTTCTGCGATGTCTCGCGAAGTCGTCAGGTGATTCCGAGTAGTGCCAGGGATCATGTGCTGCCGGGGGCGTGATGGCGGTTGACGGCGGCAATGTTGGTGACGCCGGTGAGGCGCAGTGCGCCGGTGGCGGCCTTGCGGAGGGCGGCATGACTTGCGGTCCGTTGCCGGTACGGATTTGGGACCGGCCTTCGTGTAGGCGACATCGCGGACCCAGTGGATCTGGTCTTCGATGTGCCAGTGGCGGCGGATTCGGAAGGCTTGGGCGGCGGGTGGGAAGTCGATGCCGGTGGAGAGGGCGTTTCTGAGAACATGCGCCTGGCCGGCGAGCGTTCAGGCGGCGGCGCGGTCGCCGGTGCGGCGGCGGCGCAGGTCTGTGTGCGTGAGGGTGGGCGGTGTGTAGGCGATGTCGAGGGTTCCGGGGTTGGCCCCGGGCGCGACGATCTCGTCGATCCGGTCGAGGGTGTCGTCGTCAAGGGCGGTGCCGGCGCCGGCGAGCAGGTCGTCGAGGTGGGCCATGGTGCGAGGGCCGATGATCGCCGAGGTGACGGCGGGGTGGCTGACGACGAACGCCAGGGCCAGGTGGGTCAGCGATAGGCCGGCCTGCTCGGCGATCGGGACGAGTTGTTCGACGGCCGCGTGGTTGCGGGGGTCGGTCATGTGCTTCGGCACCCAGTGCATGCGCCGGGCGGAGGGCTGTTCGCCACCGAGGCGGAAGCGGCCGGTGAGCAGACCCGACGCGAGTGGGCTCCAGGTCAGTACGCCCATTCCGTAGCGTTCGCACACGGGGAGGACGTCGCGTTCGATGCCGCGGTTCAGGATCGAGTAGGTCGGTTGCTCGGTGCGGAACCGTGCCAGCCCGCGGCGTTCGGCGGTCCATTGGGCTTCCACGATGTCGGCGGCCGGCATGCTGGAGTGGCCGATCGCGCGGACCTTACCGGCCCGCATCAGGTCGGTCAGGGCGGCGAGGGTTTCCTCGATGTCGGTGCCGGGTTCGGGGTGGTGGACCTGGTAGAGGTCGATGTGGTCAACGCCGAGGCGCCGCAGGGAGTCCTCGATCGCGGTGACGATCCAGCGGCGGGAGTTGCCGCGCCGGTTCGGGTCGGTGCCCATGACGCCGTTGAACTTGGTGGCGAGCACGACGCCGTCGCGGCGGCCTTTCAAGGCTTTGCCGACGATGCGTTCGGTCTCGCCGTCGCCGCCGTAGACGTCGGCGGTGTCGATGAAGTTGATGCCGGCGTCCAGGGCCCGATGGATGATCCTGGCGCAGTCGTCGGGGTCGGGGTTGCCGAACGGGGCGAACATCATGGTGCCCAGGCAGTAGGGGCTGACCTGAATGCCGGTGCGGCCGAGGGAGCGCATGCGCATGTGCTGTTCCTATGCGGGACGGGGGCGGCCCGGGGCGGCCTGGCTCGGCGGCCCCGGACCGGAAACGGGTGTGGTGGGTCAGCCGGCGTAGGCCACGGCAACGTCGAGGATCCAGGTGACGCCGAACCGGTCGGTCAGCATCCCGAAGCCGGGCGCCCACTGCGAAGGGCCGAACTTCTCGATGATCTCGGCGCCTTCGGACAGCTTGTCCCACAGCGCGCTGACCTCGTCGGCGGTCTCACCGCGGACGGAGACGAAGAACCGTTCGCCGGTCAAGGTCATACCGTTCTCACGGGTGGTGATCGCGGCCGGCGCAGCGGCGGGGCTCTGGCTGGGCACGTCGTAGGCCATGACGCTGAACCCGTTGTCGGCCGTGACCTGGCCGAAGACGACCTTGTCGGCGTCCGGGAGTTCCTTGGGCATGCCGAAGTCGCCGTAGGCGACGACGGTGAGGTGTCCGCCGAAGACGGACTGGTAGAACTCCAGCGCCGCGCGGGCGTCGCCGCGGAAGTTCAGGTGCGTCGTGGTGGTGATGGCCATACGGGACTCCTCGGGTGGTTGTTCTCGGGCGGGATCAGCCCGATATGGGCTGGTTGGACCTCATGCGAGGGAACCAGAGCAAGCGGTGGTGGGCGGCTGGACCGGTGGATCCGACCGCTTCCGGCGCGTGTCAGATGGCCAGCAGGATGGTGCTGACGACGAGGCTGCCGACGATGTTGTAGCTGCCGGAGATCGCTGCGTAGAGCAGCGGTCGCGGGAAGTTGGGGTTGATGGCGATGGTGACGGTGTTCGCGGTGAGGTAGCCGAAGCCGACGATGAGGCCGAACAGCAGCGCGTCGCCGTAGGCGTCGATGTTCAGCGCGGCGAACAGGATTGCGCTGGTGAAGGTGATGATCAGGCTGGTGAGCGGTGGCCCGGCGAGAAACAGTGGCGTCGTCGGCGCTTTCGCGTTCGTGTCGCGGCCGAGCGAGCGGTTGTACGCCTTGGGGAACAGGACTGCGAACCAGAGGCCGCCGAGCAGGGTCAAGGCGATGAAGCCGACCAGAATCCCGAGCCAGTTGAGATCGCCCAGAACATCGAACATGTGTTGACTCCGTACATGAAAGGGGGATGAGCGGCTCTCGGCGTCGCCGAAGCACCGTGCTTGACCGGCTCGAGTTCAAGACTTGCAGGAGTAGGTGACAGGATGTGGCACCTACTGTGAGCAGAATCAGGTTCATGCCGAAAACTTCCGCGCGATTGCTGGCCCTGCTGTCGCTGTTGCAGACCCGCCGGGACTGGTCCGGCACAGTGCTGGCCGACCGCCTGGACGTCAGCTTGCGTACCGTGCGCCGCGACGTCGATCGGCTGCGCGAGCTCGGCTATCCCATCGCCGCGGTCAAAGGCCCCGACGGCGGCTACCGGCTCAGCGCGGGCACCGAGCTGCCCCCGCTGCTGTTCGACGACGACCAGGCCGTCGCTCTCACCGTCGCCCTGCAGATCGCCGCGACCACCCCGGACAGCGGCCTCGCCGAGGACGCCGAACGGGCGCTGAATACCATCCGTCAGGTGATGCCGTCTCGGCTACGGCACCGCCTCGGCGCCCTCGACGTCACCGCCGTCCAGCGGCCCACCACCCGCCCGGCCGAACCGGTCGACGGCAACGTGCTCCTGACCATCAGCGCCGCCGTGCGCGCCCGCGAGATCCTGCGCTTCGAGTACGGCGACGACGGCACCAAACAGCCGCGCCGCGCCGAACCACACCACGTGATCACCCGGGACGGACGGTGGTACCTCATCGCGTGGGACCTCGACCGCGACGACTGGCGCACCTTCCGCGTCGACCGGATCAGCCCGCGCACCCCCAACGGGCCACGCTTCACTCCCCGTGCGCTACCCGGCGCAGACGTCGCCGCGTACGTCACCGGCGTCTTCCGCGGATCCGGCGACGCCTCCGGCAACTGGCCGTGCCAGGGCACGGTGCTGCTCGACCTGCCAGCCGCCACCGTGGCGCTCTACACCCGTGACGGGCTCGTCGAACAGATCAGCCCCGGCCGGTGCCGGCTCACCCTCGGGTCCTGGTCCTGGACCAGCCTGGCCGCCGCGATCGCCCGCTACGACGCCGACATCGACGTCGTCGGCCCGGACGAACTGGCCGAGGCCTTTGCGCACCTCGCCCGCCGATTCACCCGAACCGCAGCAGGCCGCGCCTCCACACAGGCCCCCTCCCGGCGGTAGAGACCGGTGCGGGCGGTCATCAGACCAGGAAGGGCGGAGCGACGGGGCGTAGTGGCCGGTTGCCGCCGGCGTCGTGCAGGTTCTCGCCCTTTTCGTTCCGATGGTCCTCAAGGCCCGTTTCGCGCTTTCGCCCCTTGCCCCCGCGACGTCGCCCCTCCTGTCCATGTCGCTGCTCTCGTGCGCGGCCCAGCCCTCGCTTCCCTTTCCGCTCTGTCTCTGGCCGCCGGCGCCCTGGACGCCCTAGCCCGAATCAGCCGCTGGGACGGCGCCAACGGCATGGCGCACCACGCCGCCCAGCCCGTCACGGGCAAGGCGCTGGCGGTCTTCGCACCGGCTGAGGGCGCCGCACGGCGAACCAGTCGCGGGCAAGGCGCTCATGGTCTCCGCACCGGCTGAGGGCGGCGCGCGGCGAGTCAGTCGCGGGTCAGTACGGGCGTCCGGAGCGCGGCGGTGTGGAGGCGGGTGTAGGCGGCCAGGCCGCAGACGGCGAAGCCGAGGGCGTTGGCCACGCCGTGGGTGGCGGCCATCCAGGCCAGCGACGGGTGCGGCAGGCCGGTGGCCTCGCCCAAGGCCCAGCTCACGGCGAGCACCATCGAGGCGGCCAGGACGAGAGCCGAGGTGGCCAGCAGAGCGGCGGTGAGGCGGTCGGGGACGCGGGTACGGGCGTGGCGCCACGTCGACCAGCCCATGGCCCACATGCCGGTGGTGAGGACGAGGGCGCCCGCCAGCTCGACGAACTCGCTGGTGAAGTAGCCGGCCAGCACCAGCAGCGTGCCCGCCGGCACGGTGAGCACGGCCGCGTCGGCGAGGCGACCGGGCGCCAGGCGCCGGTGGAGCCCGGCGATCAGCGCGGCCGCGAACCCGGCGAAGTGGAAGTGCGCCACGGTCAGCGTCAGCACACCCAGCTCGAACCCGAACAGCCGGTACCCGGCCCGCTCGGCAACCAGCGCCCCGGCCGCGACAGCGGGCCCGGCCAGCGCGGTCGCCAGAGCAATCCACTCCCGCCACCCGCGCGAGAGCCGGCGCCAACACCAAACCGGGAGCCGGGCAAGCGCTGGTGTCGGAGCCGGGGCTGAAGTGAGCGCCGCGGCTGAGCCGAGGGCTGGAGCCGGGATGAGCGCCGGGGACGGAATGACGGCTGGAGCTGGACCCAGAGTAGGTGCTGGGGCGAAAGCCGGAGTCGCCGCCGAGGCTGGGGCTGGGGCTGGGGCCGGGGTAAGAAACCGGGGCTGTAGGGCCTGAAGGGCGAGTGCCACAGCCGCGAGCGCGTAGAGGACCGCGAGGCCGGTCGCTGGAATGCCGCGCGGTAGCCACAGGCTCGCCGCGCCTGCGGCCGCCGCGAAGGGCCACGACCCGGCGACCGGGCCTTCGACGCCGATGAGGCGGAGGCCCGCCGGCACCACGAGCACCATGCCGAGCGTGATGAGCGCGTTGACCAGGGCCCACACAGCGACCTCCTATAATTGAACATGTTCAACTATAGGCCATGGATACTCACAGGTCACGGCGCCCGCAGAGGAGAGAGGGACACGCGAGAAGGAAAGAGTGGACGAAAAAGGGCGGGAGATCCTGTCAGTCCGTGGGCGGGAGGTCGGCGGTCATCTCGGCCAGCTCGGCCAAGCGGTCGGGCATGCTCCGCGGGTTGCCGGGAGCGTCGGGGCGGGCGTCCCACGGGCGCGGGCCGGTCAGTGGGCGGTAGTTGACCCCCAGGGCGTCCAAGCGGGACAAATGCTCCGGCAAACGCGCCCGGAACGACTCGTAGGAGCGGCCCGGCGGGTCCCACACCGCCTCGGCCAGGGCGCACAACCGCGGGTATGTCATGTAGTCGACGCGATGGGCGTTCTCCATGTGTTCGGTCCAGACGTTTGCCTGGCCGCCCAGGACGTGGGCCGCCTCCCGCTCCGTCAGACCTGGCGGGACGGGGTCGAAGCCGTACACGTCCTCCAGCGTCAGCCGGGTGCCGACCGGGGTGGGCTCGCCCGGGTCGTCCGACTGGCGGTAGTCCAGGTAGACCGCTATGTCGGGGCAGGACACCACGTCGTGGCCCAGGCGGGCCGCCACCGTGGTCGGGCGCGGGCCCCGCCAGGCCGCCACCACCGCGCCGGGTGGGGTGCCGCCGGCCAGGATCTCGTCCCAGCCGTAGAGGCGGCGGCCGGAACGGGCCAGGTGGGCGGCCATCTGGGCGGTGAACCACGGCTGCACGCCGGGCAGGCCCAGCCGGGCCGCCAGGGGGCTTCCCTCCCATTCGCCCGGTGGGCACTCGTCGCCGCCGATGCCGATCAGCTCCGAGGGGAAGATGTCGCACAGGTGGTCCAGGACGTCGCGGCAGAACGCCATGGCCTCCTCGCCCAGGTTGAGCACGTGCGAGGAGATGCCCCATGTGGTCCGGACGCCGCCGGAGAAACCATTTCCGAGCCTGGGGTACGCGGCCACCGCGGCCTGCATGTGCCCGGGCATGTCGACCTCCGGGACCACGGTGATGTGCAGCGACGCCGCGTACGCCACGATCTCGCGCAGGTCGTCCGTCGTGTAGAAGCCGCCGTGCGGGCGGCCGTCGTCGCGGGCGTGGACGCGGGCGCCCAGCATCGAGGACGGGCGCCAGGCGCCGACCGACGTCAGGCGGGGCCAGCCGGGGATCTCCACGCGCCAGCCCTGGTCGTCGGTCAGGTGCAGGTGCAGGACGTTCAGCTTGTGGAACGCGGCCAGGTCGAGGAAGCGCAGCACGTCGGCCACCGGCATGAAATGGCGGGCCACGTCGAGCATCACGCCACGCCAGGCGAACCGGGGCTGGTCGGTGATGTGCACCGCGGGAACGTTCCAGTCCACCTCGCCGGCCCGGCGCAGCGCCGCCGCGGGCAGCAGCTGGCGCAGGGTCTGCGCGCCCCGGAACACGCCCGCGGGCGACCCGCCGACGATCTCCAAGGAGGTCGGGGCGCACGTCAGGGCGTACCCCTCAAGCGGTTTTGCGTCGTCGACGCGCAGCGTGACGCCGCCCCGCCCGGGCGGGAGTGGGCAGCGCAGAGCGTGGCGAAGCCAGGTGGCCACGCCGTCGAGACCGGGCCCGGCGTCGAGCGGCACGGCCGGATTTAGGTGGAAGAAGCCGTCTTTACGGGTGATGGACACCGGCTGCGGAATCATCGCTTATTACAGTATGCGAGTGACGCACGACCTGCTCCTGAGCGGGGGCGAGCCGTTCGATGTGGCGGTGACCAACGGGAAGATCGCGGCGGTGGGCACGAACCTGCCGCGGGACGCCCGCACGATTGTGGACGTCAGCGGCAAGCTGGTCACGCCGGGACTGATCGATCTGCACACTCATGTCGGGCCGGGATACTGGGGGATCTCGCCGGACTCGGTGGCCTGGTACACGGGCGTGACGACGTGGGTCGACGCCGGATCGACGGGCGCTTACACACTGCCGGATCTGACGAACAGGGTTCTTCAGGTACGGGTCCCCGTGCTCCTGAACATCTCGGCGGTGGGGCTTTCCGGCCGTACGGGCGAAGGTCGTGACCTTGACAATTGCGACGTGGCCCTGGCCATCGACACCGTGCAGGCGCACCGCGAGCTGATCCGCGGTGTCAAGGTCCGCGTCGACCGGGACACCGTGGGCGACAACGGGGTGGAGCCGCTGCGGCGCGCGCTGGCCGTCGGCGAGACATGCGGCCTGCCGGTCATGGTCCACGTCGGGACCACACCGCCGCAGCTGGACGAGGTGCTGGATCTGCTGCGGCCGGGCGACATCGTCACCCACTGCTCCAGCGGGATCGCCGAGCCGCTCGGGCCGGCCGTCAAGGCGGCGTTCGGCCGGGAGGTCCGGTTCGACATCGGGCACGGCTCGGGCGGATTCGCCTTCGACGTGCTGGAACGGCAGCTCGAATCGGGCATCATCCCGGACACGGTCTCGACCGACCTGCACTGCCGATCGCTGTACGGCCCGGTGTTCGACCTGCCGACCACGATGGCCAAACTGCTCGCGGTCGGCCTGCCGCTGCCCGACGTGCTGGCGATGGCGACCACCCGCCCGGCCGAGATCCTCGGCCTGCCGGGCGGCACGCTGACGCCGGGCTCGCCGGCCGATCTGGCGGTTTTCGAGGTACGCGACGAGGAGCACGAGGTCGTCGACTCGCACCGCCAGGTACGCCGGGCGCCGGTGCGCCTGGTGAACACCGCGACCTACGTGGCCGGCCGGCTGCTGCGGCCGCGACTGCCGGCCCCACCGGCCCCCTGGGTCCCGCTGACCGGTGCCCAGCGCGCGGCGCTCGACCGGCGGGAGCAAGATCTTCGGGAGATGCTCGCCGCGCCGCTGGTCGGCGTGGACGGGCTGGCCGAGCAGTTTCCGCGAACATCCGAGGGGGACATCTGATGCCCAAGCGCGCCATCAACACCGACAAGGCGGGCCCGGTCGGCGGGCCGTACTCGCAGGCGGTCGTCGCCGGCGACTTCATCTACCTGGCCGGGGCGATCCCGTCGCTGCCCGACGGCACCTGGGTCACCGGCAGCTTCGCCGAGCAGGCCCACGCGGCCTTCCGCAACCTGGCCACGGTGGCCGAGGCGGCCGGCGCGAGCCTCGACCAGGCCGTACGGCTCGGCGTCTACCTGCGCGACTTCGACGACTTCGCGGAGATGAACGAGATCTACAAGGAGTACGTGAACGGCGAGAACCCGCCGGTGCGGACCACCCTGCCGGTGCCGCTGGTCGGCTTCGACATCGAGATCGACGCGGTTCTCTACACCGGGGCCTGAGCGCGTTTCCCCGCTTCGTGTGCGCGAGCCTGGTTTGATCACCTTGGAGGCTCGCGCCACGAACGGGTAACACGAGCGAAACGTCGGCCTGCGAGGCTCGCGGAGCGCTAACCGGGGAGGTCCCTTGTTCCTCAGCCAGCACGAGCAGGAACGGCTGCTCATCCACGTGGCGGCCGACGTCGCCCAGAAACGTCGCGAACGGGGCCTCAAGCTCAACCACCCCGAGGCCACGGCGATCATCACGGCGTTCCTGCTCGAGGGCGCCCGCGACGGCCGCACGGTAGCCGACCTGATGGACGCGGGACGGCGGGTCCTCACCCGCGACGACGTGATGCCGGGCGTCCCCGAGATGCTGGGCGAGGTCCAGGTCGAGGCGACGTTCCCGGACGGCACAAAGCTGGTCACCGTCCACGGGCCGATCGCATGATCCCCGGCGAGATCCTCCACGGCGACGGCGACATCGAGATAAATTCCGGCCGTACGCCCATAGCCCTGACCGTCCGCAACACCGGCGACCGCCCCATCCAGGTCGGTTCCCACTTCCACTTCGCCGAGTCGAACGCGGCCTTGGACTTCGACCGCACCGCGGCCTGGGGCCACCGCTTGGCCGTCCCCGCCGGCACATCGGTCCGCTTCGAACCCGGCATGCCCCGGGACATCACCCTGATCCCCTTGGCCGGCGCCCGCATAGTCCCCGGCCTACGAGGCTTGGCAGCCGGCCCCTTGGACCCACCTCCCCCCACCCCCGGGTTCCCCATCACCGCCCCGCAGACCACCACCGACCCGGCCACCACCAGCCCGCAGACCACCACCGGCCCATCCGCTGCCGGACCGCAAGGCGCCGCACTCCCGACCGCCCCTCCTCCCTCGCGCTCGTTCTCCGACATTTCCGATTTATCGCCTTCGACAGACGGACCGGAGAACGGAAGCTCGCGGTGACGCAGACGGACCGGAGAACGGGAGGTCGCGGTGACCACGACCGGACCGGAGAACGGAAGGTCGCGGTGACCACGGCCGGACCGGAGAACGGAAGCTCGCGGTGACGCAGACGGACCGGAGAACGGAAGGTCGCGGTGACCACGACCGGACCGCAGAACGGAAGGTCGCGGTGACCGCGACCGAACGGCAGGGCGCGGCGCTCCCACCGCCCGCTCGCCCTCACCCGCCCACCTTTCGGATATTTCCGATTTGTTGTCTTGAGGGAATGCGCCCAAGACGGGAGTTCGCGGTGACCGGGGACCAACCGCGGCGCGGGAACGCGATGACCGCCGACCAACCGCGGCACGGGAACGCGATGACCGCCGACCAACCGCGGCACGGGAACGCGATGACCGCCGACCAACCGCAGCGCGGGAACGCGGTGACCGCGGACCAACGGCGGCGCAAGAGCGCGGTGACCGGCGACGAACCGCACCGCGAGAACGCGGTAATTACGGACCAACCGCGGCGCGGGAGCGCGGACCAACCGCGGCGCGGGGAACGCAGTGACCGCGTACGGGCCAGGACGGGAGCTGGCGGTGACCGCAGCCGGACCGTGGGACGGGAGCGCGCCGTGACCGCGTATAGACCAGGACGGGAGCTGGCGATGACCACGGCCGGACCGCAGAACGGGAGCTTGTGATGACCAGCGCGGGGCGCCTTGAGCGGAGCCGGTACGCGGCTCTCTACGGGCCTACGGTCGGCGACCGGATCCGGCTTGCCGACACCAATCTGCTCATCGAGGTCGAAGAGGATCGCAGCGCCGGACCCCGGCCGGGCGACGAGGTCGTCTTCGGGGGTGGGAAGGTCATCCGGGAGTCGATGGGGCAGTCGCGGGCCACCCGGGCCGAGGGCTCGCCCGACACCGTCATCACCGGTGCTGTCGTGCTCGACCACTGGGGTGTCGTCAAGGCTGACATCGGCATCCGGGATGGGCGGATCGTCGCGCTCGGCAAGGCCGGCAACCCGGACACCATGGACGGCGTACATCCGGATCTTGTCATCGGGCCCGGCACCGAGATCATCGCTGGTAACGGCAAGATCCTCACCGCGGGGGCGATCGACAGTCACGTTCACCTGATCAGCCCGACCATTCTGGACACCGCGATCGCGTCCGGCATCACCTCGATCATTGGGGGTGGGACCGGGCCGGCCGAGGGCACCAAAGCCACCACCGTCACCCCGAACGCCTGGTATCTGGCCCGGATGCTCGAGGCCATCGACACGTACCCGGTCAATGTCCTGCTTCTCGGCAAGGGCAACACCATGTCGGCCGAGTCGATGTGGGAGCAGCTGCGCGGGGGCGCCGGGGGTTTCAAGCTGCACGAGGACTGGGGCACCACTCCCGCCGTGATCGACGCCTGCCTCCGGGTGTGTGACGCCTCCGGCGTGCAGGCGGCGATCCACACCGACACGCTCAACGAGGCCGGCTTCGTCGAGGAGACGTTGCGGGCGATCGGCGGCCGGTCGATCCACGCGTACCACACCGAGGGCGCCGGCGGCGGCCACGCGCCCGACATCATCACGGTCGCCGGGCAGCCCAATGTCCTGCCGTCGTCGACCAATCCGACCCGGCCGTACACCCGCAACACCCTCAGCGAGCACCTGGACATGCTGATGGTCTGCCACCACCTCAACTCGGCCGTGCCGGAGGATCTGGCGTTCGCCGAGAGCCGGATCCGCCCGTCCACCATGGCCGCCGAGGATCTGCTGCACGATCTGGGCGCCATCTCGATGATCGGCTCCGATTCGCAGGCCATGGGCCGCGTCGGCGAGGTCATCCTGCGGACCTGGCAGACCGCCCACGTGATGAAGGCCCGCCGCGGCGCCCTCCCCGGTGACACGGCCGCCGACAACAACCGCGCCCGCCGCTACGTCGCCAAGTACACGATCTGCCCGGCGGTGGCGCACGGCATGGCCGATCAGGTCGGCTCGGTCGAGCCGGGCAAGCTGGCCGACCTCGTCCTGTGGGAGCCCGCTTTCTTCGGCGTACGGCCGTCGCTGGTCCTCAAGGGTGGCATGATCGCCTCCGCGCAGATGGGCGACGCGAACGCCTCGATTCCCACGCCGCAGCCGATGCTGCCACGACCCATGTTCGGCTCGTACGGCGTGGTCCCGGCCCAGACGTCGCTGGCTTTCGTGGCCCCGGCCGCCATCGACGCCATGCTGACCGACCGGGTCGGCGTGAAGCGCGCGTTCGCCCCGGTCGCCGACACCCGCCACGTCACCAAGGCCGACATGCCCTTGAACGACGCCCTCCCCCGCATCGAGGTGGACGCCGACACGTTCGAGGTCCGGGTGGACGGCGAGATCATCGAGCCCGAGCCGGTGACCGAGCTGCCCATGGCCCAGCGCTACTTCCTGTTCTGACCATGAGCCTCGCGACGCTGCTCCTGCTGGCCGACGGCCGCCTCCCGGCCGGCGGCCACGCCCATTCGGGTGGCCTGGAGGCGCAGGTCTCGGCGGGCCGGGTGCGTGACCTCGACGGCCTGGCCGGCTTCCTCCGCGGCAAGCTGGCCACCTCGGGCCTGGTCGCCGCCGCCTTCGCCGCCGCGGCCTGCCACCGCACGCCGGAAAACCTGGCGGACCTGGACGAAGGGCTTGATTCCCGTACGCCGTCGCCCGCGCTCCGGAAGGCGTCGCGGGCCCAGGGCCGGGCGCTGCTGCGGGCGGGCCGGGCCATGTGGGCGCTCCCGGAGATCGGGCGGGAACCGCATCAGCCGGTCGCCCTCGGCGTGCTGGCCCGGGCGGCCGGCCTGGGACCTCTCGAGGCGGCCGTCGCCGCGGCGCACGGCACCGTCACCGGGTCGGCCAGCGCCGGGGTGCGGCTGCTGGGTCTCGATCCGTACGCGGTGCACGGGCTCCTGGCCCGGCTCGCCCCCGACTGTGACCGGGTGGCGGCGTCGGCCGCGGCCCGGGCCGGCGACCCGGTCGGCGACCT
The DNA here is from genome assembly GCF_040650035.1 of Actinoplanes sp. NPDC048796. Classification (NCBI taxonomy): domain Bacteria; kingdom Bacillati; phylum Actinomycetota; class Actinomycetes; order Micromonosporales; family Micromonosporaceae; genus Actinoplanes; species Actinoplanes sp. NPDC048796. The sequence goes on from NZ_JBEZGO010000001.1 coordinate 196,432, forward strand.
GCCGGCCGCGGGCGCTCCCCTGCTCGACATCGGCGCCGAGCTCCACGCCACCTGGGAGGTGCGTCTCTTTGCATCCTGAAACTCACACGCATGCCGCTGACGAGGTGCCGCACACGCATCCCGAGCCGGGCGTCGACCCGCACGCGCCCCTCCCCGACGCGCCCCGGGCGCTGCGGGTGGGCATCGGCGGGCCGGTCGGGTCGGGCAAGACGGCGCTGGTGGCCGCCCTGTGCCGGGCGCTCGGGGACGAGATGCGGCTCGCCGTGGTCACCAACGACATCTACACGACCGAGGACGCCGACTTCCTCAAGCGCAACGGCGTGCTCCCGGTCGAGCGGATCCGCGCGGTCGAGACCGGCTGCTGCCCGCACACGGCGATCCGCGACGACATCTCGGCCAACCTGGACGCCGTCGAGGACCTGGAGGCGGCGCTCGGCCCGCTCGACCTCGTGCTGGTCGAGAGCGGCGGCGACAACCTGACCGCGACGTTCAGCAAGGGCCTGATCGACCAGCAGATCTTCGTGGTCGACGTGGCCGGCGGCGACAAGGTGCCCCGCAAGGGCGGCCCCGGCGTCACCACCGCCGACCTGCTGGTGATCAACAAGACTGACCTGGCCCCGCTGGTCAGCGCCGACCTGTCGGTGATGGACCGTGACGCCCGGGCCCGCCGCGGCGAGCTGCCCACGGTCTTCCTGTCTCTGGTCGAGGACCGCGCCGCCACCCCGGTGGCCGATTGGGTCCGGGGATTGGTCGCCGCACGGTGAAGGCGTTCGCGCGGATCGCCGCCGAGTCCGACGGGCGCGGCGGCACCCGGCCCGCCGAGCTGCGCGGGGAGTCGCCGCTGCTGGTGCGGCGCACCGGGCCGGGCCGGGTCCACCTCGTGGGCGGCGCCGCCGGACCGCTGCGCGGCGACGACCTCCGCCTGGAGATCGCCGTCGGTTCCGGGGCGACCCTAGAGATTCGCAGCGTCGCGGCTCAGCTCGCGCTCCCCGGCCGGTCCCATCTGCCCACGTCCCGCTACGAGGTCCAGGCCCGGGTGGCCGAGGGCGGTGAGCTGCGCTGGCTTCCCGAGCCGCTGATCGCCGCCGCCGGCTGCGACCACGTCACCGTCACCCGGGTCGAGGTGGCCGACGGGGGCCGCCTGCTCTGGCGCGACGATCTGGTCTGCGGCCGTCACGGCGAGGACCCCGGCGACGTACGGACCGAGACCACCGTCCGTCATGCCGGCCGGACCCTCTACCGCCATGACCTCTCGGTGGGCCCGTCCGCTCCCGGCTGGTCCGGCGCCGCCGTGCTCGGCGGCGGCCGGGCGATCGGCACCGTGGTCACGACCACCGTCGCGGATCCCGCGCTGCTGGGCGGCGAGGCCGTGCTCATGCCGCTCGCCGGCCCGGGCATGCTGGCCACCGCGGTCGGCCGGGACATCCGGCAGGTGCGCGCGGCCCTGGACCCGTTGTGTGCGGCCTTCGATCCGTTGTACGCGGCGAGGTCGGCCGGAGCCGCCCTCGCCGTCGGGTGAGCTCAGGCCGCTACCGCGATCGGTACGCCGTGGGCGTCGGTGAGGGCCAGCCTGGTGTGCAGGTTGCCCTGCTGGGCCACGCGGGCGAAGTACTCGCTGCGGCGCCGCTGCATGCAGCCCTTACGTGTCCTCGGGCCGCCCGCGGCCACCGTCAGCAGTTCCGGGGCCAGGGAGCTGTTCAGGCCCTCGCGCAGCAGTTGCAGCGCCTCGGTGCGCAGCTGGGAGATGCGCGACTCGGTGACGCCGAGCCGGGCCGCCACGTCGCTGAGGGGCTGTTCCTGCAGGAAGGACTCGGTGACGACCAGGCGCAGCCGTTCGGGCAGCGCCTGGATCGCCTGGTGCAGGTAGCCGAGGCGCTCCCTCTTGAGCAGCAGGTCCTCGGGGCCTTCGGACAGCTCGGGCACCATCTCCTCGGCCGCCCCGGTGGGGAAGCCCTGGAGGCTGAGCAGCGCCGCCTTCTGCACGTCGTCCTCGACCGTCGCCAGCTCCTGCACCCCGATGCCGAGCATCTCGGCCACCTCGGCGTCGGTGGGTGTGCGGCCGAGCGCGGCGGTCAGTTCCTGGCGGGCGGCGGCGGTGCGCCGGGCCCGGGCCCGGACCGAGCGGCTGGCCCAGTCCTGGCCGCGGAGCTCGTCCAGGAGCGCGCCGCGGATGCGTACCGCGGCGAATCGGTGGAACGGGATGCCGCGGGTGACGTCGAAGGACCGGGCCGCGCCGAGCAGGGCGGCGAATCCGGCCGAGGAAAGGTCGTCCGCGTGGACGTGGCCGGGTACGCGGTTCAGCAGTTCCCGGACCAGGTGGCCAACCATCGGCATGTGTTCGCGGACGAGGTCCTCGATGTCCCGCGCGGACGGCGCGTCGTGGGTCGTGCCGATGGTGGCGGGGAGTTCGGTCGTGTCGCTCACGTGGTCCTCCTCGCTATTCGACCGGTTGCGTGAAAACCGGCTAACGAGAAGAACTTTTACGAACGAAAGGTGCGAAGGCGGCCGAACTCGGTTGCTATTAGGGTGCTTTTCGTGAGAAAAGCTCAGGTTCAGTGGAAGGCGGCGACGTGCCGGTTCCGCAGGACCCCGGTGAGCTCCTCGTGCACCCAGTGCATGCGCGTGACGGCGATGTCCGGGTGGTCGCCGAACTCCAGCGCCACCTCCGCCGCGCATCCGTCGCTGCCGTGCAGCAGCAGCATGGCGGTGACCGCCCGCTCGACGGCCGCCTGACTGGGGCACTGGGACGGCTGGAGATCCGAGACGAAGAGGGCCTCCGCCGCCAGATCCTTGACAATGCTGATCATGTCGAACTCCCCGATGTACGACAACTAGTGCGCTGCCCTTAATGCCCGGTCGGCGGTGGTTACAACCGATCGGAGCGGAAAGAGCAAACCTCATCTTCCTCGCGCGCCCCTCCCGCCCCGGCCAACACGCCGGGCGAATCGGGAGAAAATGCATGCGCCATCAGGTTCACCCTAACTCCGTGCCGCGCGGGGTGTCGTCTGCTTTTTAGGGGCGGACGCGACAGGGCCGGCCCGGAAGCCGGGCCGGCCCTGTGCAGCACCGTGGATCAGGGGACGTCGGGCGGCAGGTTGGGCCCGGCACCGGCGTCACAGTTCGGATCCTCCTCCGGGTCGTCGCAGTTGAGCGTCGCCGGAGGATCGGTCGGCCCCTCCTCGACCGGCAGCGTCGGTGTCGGCGTGGGTGTCGGCGTCGGCGTGGTACGTGGCGGAGGCTCGGGGTCGGGCGCGCCGCCGCCGGTCGTGGTGGTCGGCGTTCCCGTCGGGGTGGTTGCCGGGGTGGTCGTGGTCCCGGTCGTCGTGGTGCCCGGCTTGGGCAGCGTGGTCGTCGTGCCCGGCTTGGGCGACGTGGTGATCGGCTTGACGTTGACGCCCCCGGTCGGCTTCACGGTCGGGGTGATCGTGACGGTGCCGTCGGGCGCGATGCTGTAGCCCGGATCGGTCGTCGTCGGCACCAGCCGCGTGCTGCCATCGCTGAGCTGCTCCACCTTCTGCGGCGGGCCGCCCGGCTTGGTCGACACGAAGGTCTCGCACGTCGCGCCGTTGAGGGTGAACGTCAGCGGCGCGATGTTGGTCGACGTGTACCGGCCGGTGATCGGCACGCTCACCGTCGATTTCGCCTTGATCGCGGCCGCCGTGGGCGAGCTGACCTCGATGCTCTGGCCGTTCTGGTTCAGCGTGGTCCGGCCGTTGCCGGAGATGGTCTGGTCGCCCGGCATGAGGAACCAGAGCTTCCAGTCGTTGACCGGGGTGTCGTCCTTGTTGGCCACCGTGACCTGGGCGCTGAACCGGCCGTTGCTGTCGTTCACGACCGCGTAGTTGACGACGCACTCGCCCGTCGGCGCCACCACTTGAGGCCCGGCGATCGCCGTCTTGTCCTTGGGGCTGCTCCCGCTGGCGCTCCAGCCGTACGTGCCGATGGCCAGCAGCAGCACGCCGGCCGTGACGACCAGGATGCGCCGGGTCCGGTTGCCCGGGCCGCGCTGCCCCGCGGCCGGCGCGGCCTGGTTGCCGTAGGCCGGGCGCAGCTGCTGCCCGGCCTCGATCGGCACCGACTCGAGGCCGGCGAACCGGCTGTTGCGGGCCGGGGCGGCCGGGTTGCCCGACGTGGGCGCCGGGGACTGCGGAGCGGCCGCGGCCGCCGCGGCCGCCGCCGCCTCGGTCATGTACTCGTTCGCGGTCGGCAGGATCGTCGTGTTCTCGGCGTCGTCGGCCCACTCGGGCACATAACCGCGGGCCACCGCGGGCGCGCCCGCCGAAAGCGCGGCCAGGATCCGGGCCAGCTCGGCGCTGGACGGCCGGTCGGCCGGCCGCTTCTCGAGGCAGCGGCCGACCAGGGCGTCCACCTCGGCCGGCAGGCCCTCCACCGGCGGCAGCGGGTCGGGCTCGACGTACTGGTGAGCGCGGAGCAGGGCCGTGGTGGTGCCCACGTCCCACGGCAGCTGGCCGATCAGCGTGCGGTAGATCAGCAGGCCCACCGCGTACACGTCGGTGGCCGGGCTGACCTGGCCGCCCTCGAGCCGCTCGGGCGCGAGGTAGGCCGGCGTGCCCAGCAGGCTGCCGTCGGGGTCGATGTCGTTCTCGCCGATCAGGGCCGAGATACCGAAGTCGACGACCTTGGCCCCGGTCGGGGTGAGCATGACGTTGGCCGGGGTGACGTCGCGGTGGACGATGCCGCGGGCGTGCGCGGCGGCCAGGGCGGCGGCGACCTCGGCGGTGATCCGCACGGCGTGCTGCCAGGGAAGCTTGCGCGCGCGGGCAAGCACGGCGGCCAGCGACTCGCCGTCGATCAGCTCCATCACGACGTACGGCACCGGCTCACCGTCGGCGGTGGTCGCCTCGCCGTAGTCGTAGACGTTGGTGATGTTCGGGTGGCTGAGACGGGCGGCCGCCTGCGCCTCCGCGCGCAGCCGGCGGCGGAACGCCGGGTCCGTGCTGGTCGACGGCGGCAACACCTTGACCGCGACCTGGCGCCCGAGGACCTCGTCGAACCCTCGCCACACCACTGACATCCCGCCGGCGCCGAGCCGCTCGACCAGTCGATAACGACCGGCCAGCAAACTCGAACCGGGCAGGTCCGGCTGGCTCATGTGCCCCCACATGCGCGCCTCGTGAGAAACGCCGAGTCGCACCGCCATGCTCCTCAGCGCCGGGGGAAGCTTTCCCCATCGACGGGTCGGATGCTAGCCGATGATCGCCTGTATCAGAATCCCGCGTCGGGCGGTCTACCTGCGGTTCGTTACCGTCCGTTTCACGACGCATCCCGGCCGTGGCGCCCAGGGGGAAGACCCCCGAAAGTCGGATCTCCGACTGACGTCGGGTGGCGATATCCGGATAAGGCGGTGAATGCCCGCTTCATCGGAAGTGACGGCAGGAACGAGATTCCCGCCGCCCCTTAAGAGCCGCTTAACTGGCGGTCGCCGAAAGATAACGGACCGCCACAGGTAACGATCATGAGCAATTACTTACCGTAGGGCAATTGTTGAAGCCTTGACCTGAGCAACCCCCGCTGATCGGGTGAATACCTCCGCTGATCAGCCTATTTCTCATGCCAACCTGAGAACGCGGCGTGTCGATCCGTCGCGGGAACGCTCCCGTTCCCGAAAAGTACCGACGCCGGCGACGGCCGCTTCGGCGGAGTCAGCCGCACCGGCACGGGCGCCTCCCCGGCCGGGAGCGCGCCCAGCCGAGCCAACAGGTCCAGCACCGGGTCGAGCTTTTCGTAGATGACCAGCACCACATCGCCCGCGCGGGCCAGCCGCAGCGCCGCCGGCACGGCCTCCTCGTAGCCCCGCGCCCGCACCGCCGTCAGCTGCGGGCGGCGCGCCCGCATCTCCCGCTCGACCAGTTCGGACACCTCACCGGGAGCCCGCCCGCCCGGGTCCTCATCCTCGTAGAGGACCGCCCGCGTCACGCCGTCGGCGACCACCTGGGCGCTTCCCGCCAGCAGGTCGTCGCGCCGGTCGCCGGGCAGGGTCAGCGCCACCACGCAGCGGTCCGGGCCCCACAGCTTGTGCAGGGTGCGCAGTGTGGCGGCGAGCGCGGCCGGGTTGTGCGCGTAGTCCACGAAGACCGAGACGTCGCCCAGCCGCAGCAGCGTGGCCCGGCCCGGGTTGTCGACCGTCCACCGAAACTCGGTCAGGCGGCGCACCACGTCCTCCTGGCCGGCGCCGAGCGCGCGGGCGGTGGCGATCGCGGCCAGCGCGTTCGCCACCACGTGGGGTGCCGCTCCCCCGTACGCGCCGGGCAGCTCGGCCATCCGCATCAGCGGGGTCCGCCGGGCCCCGGTGGCCTGGGTCAGCCAGCCGTCCTGGAGCAGGTACGCGGTCGCGCCCTTGGCCAGATGCTCGACCACCACCGGCTGCCGCGCGTCCAGGCCGAACCAGACGATCCGCTTGCGGTCGGCCCGTACCCGGGGCCGCTCGACCAGGTTGCGCACCCACGGGTCGTCGGCGTTGAGCACCAGCGTGCCGCCCTCGCGGACCCGCTCGGCGACCAGCGCCTTGACGTGTGCGAGGTCCTCGATCGTCTCGAGGCCGTCCTGCCCCAGGTGGTCGGCGGTGATGTTGGTGATCACGCCGACGTCCGACCAGTCGTAGCCCAGGCCGCGGCGGATCAGCCCGCCGCGCGCCGTCTCGAGCACGGCCACCTGAACGCTCGGGTCACCCAGGACCATCTGGGCCGAGAGCGGCCCGGTGGCGTCCGCCCGGTAGATCACCCGCCCGCCCACGCGCACGTCGTCGGTGGTGGTCAGGCCCACCCCCGTACCACCGGCGGCCAGCAGATGCGCGGCCAGCCGGACCACCGTGGTCTTGCCGTTCGTGCCGGTGACGGCGGCGGTCGGGATGCGCCCGTCGGAGCCGCCGGGGAACATCGCCCGCACGATCGCGTCGCCCACGTCGCGGGCCCGGCCGCGCACCGGGGCCAGGTGCATGCGCAGGCCCGGCACCGCGTTGACCTCGATCACGCCCCCGGCGACCTCGCCGCCGTCGGTCACCGGCGGCACCGGCTCGGCGATGTCGGGCAGCCGCAGGTCGATCCCGGCGATGTCGAGGCCGAGCAGCGCGGCCACCCGCAGGCAGAGCCGGGCCACGTCGGGATGCACCCGGTCGGTGACGTCGTGGCTGGTGGCGCCGGTGGAGAGATTCGCCGTGCCGGCCAGCCAGACGGCAACCCCGCTCGGCGGTACGCCCGTGAGCGCCCATCCCTGGCGCTCGAGCAGGTCCGGGTCGGCCTCGACCCGGGTGAGCAACCGGGAATGGCCGATGCCGCGGCGGGGGTCGGCGTTGGTCCGCCCGATCAGTTCGGCGATCGTCGACCGGCCGTCGCCGACCACGTGGGCGGCGATCCGCTCGGCCGCGGCCACCACCTCACCGGCCACGACGAGCACGCGATAGTCACGGCCGGCGAGCTGCCGCTCCACGATCACGTCCCGGCCGGCCGCCTCGAAGGCCCGCTCGGCCTGCGCGGCGGTGCCCACGTCGAGCGTCACGTGCTCGCCGTGCCGTCCCTGACGGGGCTTGATCACGACGGGCCCGCCGAGGCGGGCGAGAAGATCAACTGCTTCCCGGGCCGTACGGGCCGGGCCGCCCTCGGCCATCGGCACTCCCGCCTCGCCCAGCAGCCGGCGGGTGACCTGCTTGTCGCCGGCGATGTCGACGCCGACGCCGCTGGTCCGGTCGGTCATGGCGGCCCAGGCCAGCCGCCGCCGCACACCCCAGCCGAGCCGCAGCAGGCTGAGGTCGTCGAAGCGCTCGACCGGGATCCCCCGCCGCCGCGCCGCCGTGATGATGGCCCGGGTGCTCGGCCCGGCCGCTTCCCTCTCGGCCAGATCGGACAAGCGCTCGAGCCCGGTCCTTCCCACGGCGCCGCCGGCGTGCGCGCTCAGCACGAGGTCGACCGCGGCCTGCAGCAATTCGGCCGGCAGGGACGAGTCGGGCGACTCGTCCACCGGGCACTCGATGATCAGGTCGTAGAGGCCCGGTGCGCCCGCCGACACCGTACGGCCGAAGCTGACGTCCCGGCCGATCATCTGCGACAGCTCGATGCAGGCGTGCTCGGTGACGTGACCGAAGTACGTCCCCCCGCGCAACCGGCTCACGAACCCGCCCGGCGCGCCCGCCGCGCAGTGGTGCTCGGCCAGCCCCGGCAGCGCCCGCAGCAGCCGCTCGGCGAAGCCGGTCACGTCCGAGGTCTCGACGCCGGTCAGCTCCTCCAGCCGCAGCCGGGCGACCATGGCGGGCCGGGAGAGGTACACGTTCGGGCCGCGCAGCCGGCGCAGGGATTCGATCTTCATGCGACGCGCCCCCCTTCACTAGGAGGCTAATCGGAACAAAACCGAAACATCCGGCTAATCGGCGTTATGGGCGGGCAGGAGGTGAGTGACCTCGGGCGGCCCGGCGGCCAGCGCGAGCGCCCGCTTCTCGGCCTGCTCGTCGCTGCCGGTCATCCGCCCCTCGTGCTGGCGCAGGTGTTCCTCCCAGGTCGGCACCTGGTAGACCTCGACGTACTTGCCCGGTTCCTCGCCGTCCCGGAACAGACCCCACCGCGACGCGCCGGTGCGCTGCCGCGAACCCCGTACCGCCTCCATGGCCGCGACGAACTCGCCGGCCTTGTCCGCCGCGACCCGGTAGACGGCGGTGACCAGGATCGGCCCCTCGTCCAGGTGCGGCTCGAGCATGATGTGCGGCTCGGCCCAGAAGATGGCCGGGCTCCGGTCGGCGCCGTCCTGCTCGTGCACCGGCCACCAGCGGATCGTCACCGTGCCCGCCAGCAGCGCCACCGCGGCGGCCAGGAAGGCCGTGTCCAGGCCCAACAGCGAGGCCACCTGCCCCCAGACCAGCGCCCCGAGCGCCTGCGACCCGGCGAAGACCACCTGGTAGATCCCGAAGCCGCGGGCCCGTACCCAGTTCGGCAGGAAGAGCTGCAGGGTGGCGTTCATCCGCGAGACCAGCGTCATCCAGGCCAGCCCGGCCAGGACCAGCACGGCCGTCACCGCGATCACGTTCGGCACCAGCGCGGTGACCACCAGCGCCCCGCCGTAGACGAGCCCGGCCAGCACGATCAGCCGGTTCGGCGACAGCCGCTGCCGGATCCGGGGCATCAGCAGCGCGCCGGCGATCGCGCCCACGCCGAGTGCCGCCAGCAGGATGCCGTAGCCGCTCGCGCCCATGCGCAGCTCCTGGTGAGCGACCAGCGGGAGGAGTCCCCAGACGACCGCTCCCGGCACGACAAAAGCCACAACTCGCGCCAGGATGCGCATGACCGTCGGCGAATAGCGGACATATCGCGCGCCCGCCCGTACCGCCTGCCCGAAAGGTTCAGGTTGCGGGAGTTTCCGGGCGGGCCGTCGCCACCGGAAAAGAGCGAGCGCGAAAACCCCGTACGACAAAGCGTTCATCGCGAAAACCGTCGCCGACCCCGTCTGCGCGACGAGAAGGCCGGCCACCGCCGGCCCGGCCGACCGGGCCAGGTTCGTGTTGACCGCGCCCAGCGCCGACGCCGCCGGCAGCTCGTCGCGCGGCACCACCTCCGGGATCACCGCCTGCCAGGTCGGCAGGGTCAGCGCCTGCCCCACGCCCAGCAGGAACGTGAAGACCAGCAGCAGCACCGGCGGCATCAGGTCGAGGATCGTCAGCACGGTCAGCACGCCGGCCACCGCGAACAGCCCGAGCTGCACGGCCAGCAGCAACCGCCGCCGGTCGACCGCGTCGGCCAGCGCCCCCGACGGCAGCGCCAGCAGCAGCACCGGCAGCATGGTCACGGTCTGCACCAGCGACACCCAGGTGGCCGCGTTCGGCTCGCCGACCACCAGCCACTGCGCGCCGACCGTCTGCATCCAGGTGCCGACGTTGCCGGCCAGCACGGCGATCCAGAGATGACGGAAGACCCGCTCCCGGAGCGGCGACCATGGACTCACCGCGAGAATCTACCGGCGCCGCGCTCCCGGCCCCGGCCGGGGCAGCACCTCACGGTAATCACCGACCTCATGCCCGCCGTCGCAGACCACCCGCACACCTACCTCGTGACCGCAGCCGCGATGCTCGAACCGCAGCGGCGGCCCCTCCGGATCGGCCAGGTGACGGTCGCCCCACGCGGCCACCGCGATCATCACCGGGTAGAGGTCGAACCCCTTGGCCGTCAGCCGGTACTCGTGCCGGACCCGCGCCCCTGGCTCCTGGTACGGCTCGCGGCGCAGCACCCCGTTCTCGACCAGGGTGGCCAGCCGGTTGGTCAGCACCTGCCGCGGAATCCTGGTACGCACCCGCATGTCGTCGAAGCGCCGGATCCCGCTGAAGATCTCCCGCAGCACCACCACGGTCCACTTCTCCCCGAGGATCGCCATCGACCGCTCGATCGTGCAGGCATCTACCGACCATTCCAGCGCCTCAGTGGAATTCACGACACCAGGCTAAGTCCACTGGACAGACCCAGCAAACGACTGCGAGGCTGCGTCCATGACCCAGACCCAGCAGGACACGCGTACCCGGACCTTCAGCTGGACCGACCCCGCGGTCCACGCCGAGCTCATCGGCCGCCGATCCGGCCTGGAACTCCTGCGGGCCATGGCCTCGGGCGAACTCCCCGCGCCCCCGATCATGCACCTCATCGACTCGGCCGGCATGCACGTCGAGGAGGGCGCGGTCACCGTCTACCTGGACCCCCAGGAGTTCCACTACAACCCCCTGGGCACCATGCACGGCGGCGTCATCTCCACCCTGCTCGACACGGCCGCCGCCTGCTCCGTCCACAGCACCCTGCCGGCCGGCGTCGGCTACACGAGCCTCGACCTCAACGTGAAGTTCCTGCGCCCCGTGACCCTGACCTCCGGCCGCCTGACCTGCACCGGCAGCGTCCTGCAGAGCGGCCGCCGCACCGCCTTGGCCGAGGCCCGCCTGACCGACTCCCAGGACCGCCTGGTGGCTCAGGCCATGTCGAGTTGCATGCTCTTCAACCTTTAGCGATACGGGATCGACGAAAGACCACCCGCCACGGGGATCAGCGCCGTCGTGGTCCGGGCCGTCGCCCGCCGCCGGGCTGTCCTGCAACGAAAGCTCAAACCATGAACTCCCTGCTGACCGCCCTCGACGGCGCCCACCTGCACGACATCCTGCTACCCGGATACCTGGACACCGACAACGGACCACCCCGCTTCGCCCGGTTGATGGGCCGTGCCTACCTCGACCTGGGCGACCGCCTGCTCCACCTGGACGGCACCGCCTACGAAGGTTTCCTGACCCTCAGCTTCGCCACCGAGCCCACCACCTCGGACTACATGATCGGCGAGGACGAGGAGTTCGCCACCGCCTCGATCGGCTCCCTGTTCTTCGACACCACCATGCCCCACCCGATAACCGAGATCCGCTACGCGGCGACCGCCCGCTTCGGCGCGCTCGAACCCGACCCCGCCCCCGGTTCGTTCCTGGTCCGCTGCGCCGAGTTCCGCCTCCACCACGGCACCCGCCTCTTCTTCGACCCGATGTGCGTCGAGCGCCTCCAGATGGCCTCCTCCGACGGTTACGAGACCTGGCAGGCGAATGACCGCCCCCGGGACGAGCAGGTCTTCGGCCCGGTCGAGGAGCACCACTGGACAGCGCCGCCGGCCGGCCCCGGCCCAAATCGTGCGACAGGATTCTCCAGCATCGACCACACTGTGCCGACGCTGGAGGCAGAAACTCGACGGGCGGGATCACCTACGGCAGATCGAGCTGCTCGCCCTTGACGTGGTCGCCGCGGCACGGGAGGAGGGATGGCAAACGTGTGGCGACGACCCGGCGGACGCCACCCCGTTGCAACGCTCGGTCAACGAACTGGCGCGCATTCTTCGGCACCATCACTTCCCGGACGACGGCTGCGGTGAACCGGACCGGCCCACACCATGGTGACCACCGCGCTGGAGACCACTCGGGGCCTGTTGGACAACTGGGCACAGGGCCGTGATGTCCATCCCGCTCGACCCCGGCGCAGCCAGATCCGCGCCGTCATCCGGGGGTGGGCCGGGCCGATCACCCTGTCACCCAGTCACGCCGCCCGGAACGGCCTGGGCGGGCTCTGAGGCCGGAGCGGTCTCGCCGGGCGTGGGTTGAGTCAGCGCCGCCAGGCGCGGGCGTTGCCGGACAGCCCGGCGGCCGGGGACGGCCCGGACCACCTCTCAGCTGGGCCCTGCGGCGGGGGCTTGTCGCTGATTCCGTATCTCTAAGAGGTCTTGCGCAGGAGGCGCTGGCGGCGGGCCTCGCGCTTCTCCTCGAAGCGGGCGGCCTGGGTGTCCAGGTCGGCCATGTGGGCGGCCAGTTCCTCGCGGGCCTTCTCGCCGTCGCCGGTCAGGTCGGTTCGGCTGAAGACGTTCCACTGGCGGATGACGGGCTGCAGGACCTCGTCGCGGTGCTGGCGCAGGTCGTAGATGCCGGCCAAGGCTATCGACAGCGCCTTGCGGCCGAAGCCCTCGATGTTGGCGCCGGGCATCTCGAACGAGCTGACCACGTCGGTCACCGCGCGCATGGCGTGGTTGGGGTCGAGGTCGAAGGCGGCGGCCAGCAAGTTGCGGTAGAAGACCATGTGCAGGTTCTCGTCGGCGGCGACGCGGGCGAGCAGCTGCTCGGCGAGCGGGTCGCCGGTGGCCTTGCCGGTGTTGCGGTGCGAGATGCGGGTGGCGAGCTCCTGGAAGGCCACGTAGGCGATCGAGTGCAGGATCTCGTCGGGGTGCCCGTTGCTGTAACCGGCCTGCATGTGTGACATGCGGGCGCGTTCCAGCTCGGTGGGGTCGACGGCCCGCGAGACGGTCAGGTAGTCGCGCAGGGCGATGCCGTGCCGGCCCTCCTCGGCCGTCCACCGGTGCACCCACGTGCCCCAGGCGCCGTCGCGGCCGAAGAGCGTGGCGATCTCGTGGTGGTACGAGGGCAGGTTGTCCTCGGTGAGCAGGTTGACGATCAGGGCGGTGCGGGCGACGTCGGGGATCTGCGAGTCGTCCTCGCGCCAGGGGTCGCCGCCGAGCAGGCCGTCGAAGGTGCGGCCGTCGCTCCACGGCACGTACTCGTGGGGGAACCACTCCTTGGCCAGCGAGAGGTGCCGGTCGAGGTTGGTCGCCACAACGGGCTCCAGCTCGATGAGCAAGGCGGTCTGATCCATGTCCCCAACCTCCAACTGCCCAGCACTCCCTACGGTTACGCAACCGTAGGTTACTCCCCCACCCCGCCGGTGAGCGCGGGGCTGGCACGCGTCGACCACGATGGATGGCCACGACCGACCCTCGAGGAGGCAGTCTTGGTACGACGCGCGCTCATCGCTCTGATCGCCACCGTCGGATTGATCGCCCCGGCCGTTCCCGCGGCCGCTTCCGACAAGTCGCTTTTGCAGGAGAAATTGGACGCCGTGCACGCGGCCGGCATGCCGGGTGCGTTTGCCGAGGTGCGGGACGGGAAGAAGACCCTGCGGCTGACGACCGGGGTCAGCGACGTGGCCACCGGGGAGCCGGTCCGCGACGGCCTGCGCCACCGCGTCGGCAGCATCTCGAAGACGTTCCTGGCCACGACCGTGCTCCAGCTCTCCGGGGAACGCCGGCTCGACCTGGACGCGCCGATCGGGCGCTATCTGCCCCGGCTGGTGCCGGCCGACGTCGGGCGGCGGGTGACCCTGCGGACGCTGCTCAACCACACCAGCGGGATCGGCGACTACGACACCGAACTGCTGAAGACGGCCGAGGACATCATCACGCTGTGCGAGCGGACGTACCGGCCGGAGCAGCTGGTCCGGATCGGGCTGGCCGCCCCGCCCACCGAGCCCGGCGTCTACTCGTACTCGAACACCAACTACGTGCTGGCCGGGCTGATCGTCGAGAAGGTCACCGGGCACAGCTACCGCGGTGAGATCGGCCGGCGGATCCTGCAGCCCCTCGGGCTCAGGGACACCTACTTCGAGGGTACGGATCCGCTGATCCGCGGGCCGCACATGCACGCGTACGTCCCGTGGACCGACGGCGAGCTGCGCGACTTCACCCGCTGCAACATGTCGTGGGGCTGGGCCGCGGGCGAGATCGTCTCCACCGCCCGCGACCTGAACGTGTTCTACCGCGCGCTGCTGACCGGCCGCCTGCTCAAGCCGTCCCTGCTGGCCCAGATGAAGACCACCACGGGCGTGGACGGGTACGGGCTCGGCCTCTACTACGTGGATCTGCCGTGCGGCCGGATCTGGGGACACGACGGCGGAACCATCGGCCACCAGACCGTTTCCTGGCACAGCCCGGACGGGGTGCGTCAGGTGACGTACGCGCAGAGCATGGCCTTCTATCAGACCTCGCCCACCGAACCGCACCCGATCGACGTGGCGGCGAGCGACTTCCTGGTCACCGCGCTCTGCGGCGACCAGGCCGTCACCCTGAAGTCGTCCTACGTGGAACCGTTCAGGACCCGCTGACCACGGGGTACAGGTCGGCCGCCGGCGCGGCCCACGTGGCGGCGTCGGCCTCGACCTGCTCCCCCGAGCGGATGTCCTTGACCGTGTCGGGCTCGCCCTCGCGGCCGGGGAACCAGACGTACGGGATGCCGCGCTTGTCGGCGTACTGGATCTGCTTGCCGAACTTGGCGGCGGTCGGCGCCACCTCGGCCGGGATGCCGCGCTTGCGGAGGGCGGCCGCCGTCCGGTCGCACGAGCGCCGCAGCTCCTCGTTGGGCAGCGCGACCACCACGCAGGTCGGCACCGAGCGGGAGACGGACAGGGCGTTCTGCCCGAACAGGACGCCGAGCATGCGGGAGACGCCGATCGAGATGCCGACCCCGGGGAACTTCTCGTTGCCGACGGTGGCCAGGTTCTCGTAGCGGCCACCCGAGCAGACCGACCCGAAACGCTCGTAGCCCTCGAGCTGGGTCTCGTAGACCGTGCCGGTGTAGTAGTCGAGGCCCCGCGCGATCTTCAGCTCGGCCACCACCAGGCCGGGGTTGATGTCGCGGGCCGTCTCGACGACCTGGAGCAGTTCCTCGAGCCCTTCGTCCAGGAGCGGGTCAGTGACGCCCAGTTGGCGAACCGCATCGGCAAACGAGCCGTTTTCCGATGAGATCTCCGCCAGCTGGATACACGCCTCGGCCTGTTTCTGGGACGCGCCGGCCGTCTCGATCAACTGCTCGATGACCTTGGCGGGGCCGATTTTGTCCAATTTATCGACAACGCGCAGCACCTGAGCCGTGTCCTCGAGACCCAGGCCCCGGTAGAAGCCCTCGCACACCTTGCGGTTGTTGACCTGGATGCGGGCCTTCGGCAGCGGCAGCCCCGACAGCACGTCCCCGATCACCAGCGGCATCTCGGTGTCGTAGTGGAACGGCAGCGTCCCCCGGTTGACCACGTCGATGTCGGCCTGAAGGAACTCGCGGTAGCGGCCCTCCTGCGGCCGCTCGCCGCGCCACACCTTCTGGATCTGGTAGCGCTTGAACGGGAACTGGAGCTTGCCCGCGTTCTCGGTGACGAAGCGGGCGAACGGCACGGTCAGGTCGAAGTGCAGCCCGAGCTGGTCGTCGCTCTTCTGACCCTCCTCGGCCTGCAGGCGGCTCAGCAGGTAGACCTCCTTGGAGGTCTCCCCCTTGCTGAGCAGGGTCTCCAGCGGCTCGACCGATCGCGTTTCCAGCGGGGCGTAGCCATACAGCTCGAACGTGGCCCGCGCGCGGTCGATCACCCGCTGCTCGATCATGCGCTGCGGCGGCATCCATTCGGGAAAACCGGAAATGGGCATTCTCAGAATCTCCTAGGAAAAAAGTCTTCAGAGACCACGGCGCGGTGCGTCAGCCAGTTCCCGCAAGTAGGGGTTCTGGGCGCGCTCGCGGCCGATGGTCGTGGCCGGTCCGTGGCCGGGCAGGACGACGGTGTCGTCGGCCAGCGGCAGGATCTTGTCCCGCAGGCTGGCCAGCATCGTCTCGGTGCTGCCGCCCGGCAGGTCGGTGCGACCGATCGAGCCGGCGAAGAGGACGTCCCCGGAGAGGCAGACCTGGTCCGCGTCCCACGTGGAGCTCGCGCCGGGCAGTCGGAACAGCACCGACCCGCCGGTATGGCCCGGCGCGTGGTCGACGGTCACCTCGAGGCCGGCCAGCGACAGCGTGGCGCCGTCGGTCAGCTCGGCGACGTCCTCGGGCTCCGAGTACTCGATGCGGCCGCCGAACAGCTGATTGAGGTCCATGCTGAGGCCCTTGGACGGGTCGGCCAGCATCTCCCGGTCGGCCGGGTGCACGTACGCCGTGATGCCGCGCGCGCCGCACACCGGCGCGACGGAGAAGGTGTGGTCGAGGTGGCCGTGGGTGAGCAGCACCGCGGCCGGGTGCAGCCGGTGCTCGGCCAGCACCTCGTCGAGGCGGTCGAGAACACCGATGCCGGGATCGACGATCAGGCATTGCTCGCCGGGGCCGGTGGCCACGACGTAGCAATTGGTGCCGAAGGCATCGGCCGGAAAGCCGGTGACGAGCACAACGGCCCCTCTCTCACAGATTAGAGCGAAATCGTAACGAGAGTAGCCCGGCGGTCGCACACCACTTTCCCAGGAGGTACCCGTACACTCTTGCGGGCGTGTGACAAGGGTCGTAGGAAGGACAGGTTTCGGTGGCATCCAGCAGGGACCGGCAGCGCAAGCTGGCGCGGGCGAAGCTCGATCGGCAGATGGCCCGGCGAGCCGTGAAGGAGCGCCGCCGACGCCGCATGCTCGCGGGCGTCGGGTCCGGTGTCGCGGTCCTGCTCATCGTCGCCGGCATCGCCTGGGCCGGCGGGGCCTTCGACTCCGACGACGCCGAGACCACGGCGGCCGAGGACATCTGCGCGTGGACGCCGCAGAGCGCGACCGCCAACCCCAACCTCAAGGACGTCGGCACCCCGCCCACGACCGACATCCCGACCTCCGGCACGCGGACCATGACGATCACCACCAACCAGGGTGACCCGATCAAGGTCAGTCTCGACAACACGCTGTCGCCCTGCGGTGCGGAAAGCCTGGCGTTCCTGGCGGGCAAGAAGTTCTACGACAACACCGACTGCCACGAGATCACCACGTACGGGGCGATCCGTTGCGGCGACCCGAGCGGCACCGGCCAGGGCGGCCCGACGTACAGCGTCTACAACGAGAACGTGCCGTCCGCGCCCGAGCCCAGCCCGTCGGCCTCCACCGGCACGGCCGGGAAAGCGCCGCTCTACCCGAAGGGCACCGTCGCCCTGATCGGCGACCCGCCGGGCACCAACGGCAGCCAGTTCCTCATCTTCGCCAAGGACTACAGCCCGGCCACGCCGGAGTTCTCGATCGTCGGCACGGTGGCCGGCGGCCTCGAGACGGTGACGAAGATGAGCAAGATCGAGACGGTGGCGAACGCCACCGGCGACAAGGTCAAGCCCAAGCAGAAGATCACCATCAAGAGCCTGACTGTCGGCGACGAGGCCACCGCCCCGTCTCCGTCGGCGAGCACTCAGTCTTAATCCCCACGGCCGAACACAGCAGGAGGAACACCGTGTCGTCGATCAAGGACCGGCAGCGCGCGGCGGCGCGGGCCCGGCTCGAGAAGGAGATGTCCGAGCGCGCCGCGGCAGCCCGCAAGCGCCGGCAGCGCCAGGCCATCATCGGCTCGGCGATCGCGGTCGTGCTGATCGCCGGCGCCGCGGTGCTCGTCGTCACCCAGCTCAACAAGGACGACAAGAAGAGCACGTCGTCGGCCAGCCCGGTGCCGGCCGGCCAGGTCGCCTGCACGTGGACGCCGAACACGGACACGTCGACCGGCGCCAAGATCAAGGATGTCGGCGGCACTCCCCCGGCCACCGTGCCGAACACCGGCACCGACACCATGAACATCGCCACCAGCCTCGGGACGATCTCGGCCACTGTCGACAAGACCAAGGCGCCCTGCACGGCGGCGGCGTTCGAATTCCTCGCCAGCAAGAAGTTCTGGGACAACACCAAGTGCCACCGCCTGGTGACCGAGGGCATCAAGGTCCTCCAGTGCGGCGACCCCTTCGCCACCGGCAAGGGATACCGCCAGACCGACGGCTCGGGCGGACCGAACTTCGAGTACCCCGAGGAGAACCTGCCGGTCGGCAAGGACCCGACCTACCCGACCGGGACCCTGGCCATGGCCCGTACCCAGCAGCCGGGCACCACGGGCAGCCAGTTCTTCCTGGTGTACGGGGACATCGCGGCCGCCTCGCTGCCCGCGCAGTACACGGTGCTCGGCACCGTGACGAAGGGCCTGGACATCGTCCAGAAGGTGGCCAAGGCCGGCAGTGACAACGCCAACGGCCAGGGCGACGGCCACCCCAAGCAGGAGATCGACATCAAGTCGCTCACCATGGCGGCCGCCTGACATTCCGCACAACGCGACAGAAGAGCCCGAGGGGATTCCCTCGGGCTCTTCGGTCAATTTCCGCCGTTCTCGTCTGTGGCGAAGTCAGGCGCCGGACGTGACCCGGTACGCGTCGAACACACCGTCCACCTTGCGCACCGCGGCGACCAGGTGGCCCAGGTGCTTCGGGTCGGCCATCTCGAACGTGAACCGGCTGACCGCCACCCGGTCGCGGGTCGTGGTCACGGTCGCCGACAGGATGTTCACCCGCTCCTCGGAGAGCACCCGGGTCACGTCGGCCAGCAGCTTGTGCCGGTCGAGCGCCTCGACCTGGATGGCCACGAGGAACGTCGACGCGCTGGTCGGCTTCCAGGTCACCTCGACCACGCGCTCCTCCTGCTCGCGCAGGTCCTCCGCGTTGGCGCAGTCCTCCCGGTGCACGCTGACGCCGCCGGACCGGGTGACGAAGCCGAAGACCGCGTCGCCCGGCACCGGGGTGCAGCAGCGGGCCAGCTTGACCCACACGTCGCTGACACCCTTGACCACCACGCCCGGGTCCTGGGCGGTGCTGCGGTTACGCGGCGGGCGGGTGGCGACGGCGGTCTCGGCGATGTCCTCGACCGCGCCCTCCTCGCCACCGAAACCGGCGACGAGTTTCTGCACGACGGACTGGGCGCTCACCGTGTTCTCGCCGATGGCCGCGTACAGCGAGGCCACGTCGGGCAGGTGCAGGTCGCGGGCGATGGTCGTCAGGTTCTCGTTCGTCAGCATGCGCTGCAGGGGCAGGCCCTGCTTGCGCATCGCCTTGACGATCGCCTCCTTGCCGACCTCGATCGCTTCCTCGCGGCGCTCCTTGTTGAAGTACTGCCGGATCTTGGTACGGGCCCGGGGGCTCTTGACGAAGCCGAGCCAGTCCTGCGTCGGGCCGGCGTTCGACGACTTCGACGTGAAGATCTCGATGACGTCGCCGTTCGACAGCGTCGACTCGAGCGGGACCAGCTTGCCGTTGACCCGGGCGCCGATGCACTTGTGCCCGACCTCGGTGTGCACCGCGTACGCGAAGTCGACGGGGGTCGAGCCGGTCGGCAGCGGGATGACGTCGCCCTTGGGCGTGAAGACGTACACCTCCTGGCTCGACAGGTCGAACCGCAGCGCGTCGAGGAACTCCGACGGGTCGCTCGCCTCGCGCTGCCAGTCGAGCAGCTGCCGCAGCCAGGTCATCTCGTCGATGTGCGCCGGCGGGCCGACGATCGTCGCGCCCTTCTGCTCCTTGTACTTCCAGTGGGCGGCGATGCCGAACTCGGCCGTGCGGTGCATGGCGAAGGTGCGGATCTGCATCTCGACCGGCTTGCCGGTCGGGCCGATGACCGTGGTGTGCAACGACTGGTACATGTTGAATTTCGGCATCGCGATGTAGTCCTTGAACCGGCCCGGCACCGGCTGCCAGTTCGCGTGGATGACGCCCAGCGCGGCGTAGCAGTCGCGGACCGTGTCGACCAGGATGCGGACGCCGACGAGATCGTAGATGTCGTTGAAGTCCCGGCCCCGCACGATCATCTTCTGATAGATCGAGTAGAGGTGCTTCGGGCGGCCGGTGGTCTCCGCCTTGATCTTCGCGGACTTCAGGTCGAGCGAGACCCGGTTGGTCACCTGGCGCAGCAGCGCCTCACGCTGCGGCTGGTGCTCGCCGATGAGGCGGTTGATCTCCTCGAACCGCTTCGGGAACAGCGTGCCGAAGGCGAGGTCCTCGAGCTCCCACTTGATCGTGTTCATACCGAGGCGGTGGGCCAGCGGGGCCAGGATCTCCAGCGTCTCCTTGGCCTTCTGCTCCTGCTTGGGACGGGGCAGGAAGGTCAGGGTGCGCATGTTGTGCAGCCGGTCGGCCAGCTTGATGACCAGCACCCGCGGGTCCTTGGCCATCGCCACGACCATCTTGCGGATGGTCTCGGCCTTGGCCGCGTCGCCCAGCTTGACCCGGTCGAGCTTGGTGACGCCGTCGACCAGCAGCGCCACCTCGGCGCCGAAGTCGGCCTTCATCTGCTCGAGCGAGTAGTCGGTGTCCTCGATCGTGTCGTGCAGCAGGGCCGCGACCAGGGTGGTGGTGTCCATGCCGAGGTTGGCCAGGATCGTCGCCACCGCGAGCGGATGCGTGATGTAGGGGTCGCCGGACTTGCGGTACTGACCCGAGTGCCAGCGGGCGGCCACGTCGAAGGCGCGCTGGAGCATGCGCCCGTCGGCCTTGGGGTGGCTCGCCCGGTGAGTGGCGATCAGCGGCTCGAGAACCTCGCTGACCTGCGTGCTCTGCCACGGCGCGTTGAAGCGCGCGAGACGGGCCCGGACCCGGCGCCCGGTGGGCGCGCTGGCCAGGCCGAACCTTTCCTCACCCCCGGGCAGCGGCTGGGTGGCCTCGGCGTCGGCCGCGGGAACGGCCGGCCGGGGGCCGTCAGGCTGTGACTCGACAGCGGGCGCCGTAGCGTCCGCACCGGTCCGTGTGTTCTCGGTCGGCTGCACCGTGCCCTCCGCCGGAGGGGCGACGTCGCTGGACACCGGCCTCCTCACACCCTCGTCAATAGTGGGTTGGTTCACCTGGTTAGGAACGCCATCCTACCCGCACCCTCTTCCCCGATAACCCGGCCGAAGCCCGAGAAAAGAATCAGACGGTCAAGAGCGCGTGCACCGTACGGGGGCGCAGCCGCTCCCGGCCCTTCAGGAACGCCAGCTCCATGAGCACCGTGAAGCCGGCGACCGTGCCGCCGGCCCGCTCGACCAGCTCCAGCGCGGCGGTCGCCGTACCGCCCGTGGCGAGCACGTCGTCGACCACCAGGACGCGCTGTCCGGCGATGAACGCGTCCTCGTGCACCTCGAGGGTGGCTTCACCGTATTCGAGCTCGTACGAGGCCGACAGGGCCTTGCGCGGCAGCTTGCCGGCCTTGCGCACCGGCACCACGCCGGTCCCGGTGGCGTAGGCGATGGCCGCGGCCACCACGAAACCGCGGGCCTCGACGCCGGCCACGACGTCGAAACTGTCCGCGCCGTGGTGCGCGATGATCCCGTCGATCACCCGGCGGAACGCCGGCCCGTCCGCGAACAGCGGCATGAGGTCCTTGAAGACGACACCCGGCTTGGGGAAGTCGGGCACGTCCACGGTGCCGCTCTCGACGACGGCGGCCAGGTCGGTGTGCTGGTCTGTCACGGGGGCAAGCCTTTCACAACGAAAAGGGCGGCCCGACCGGGCCGCCCTTTTCTGTGCCGACGTGTCAGCGGCGCTTGCCGCCCGGCCGGTTGCCCGGACCGCGGTTGGCGTTACCGCCGGTGCTGCGCTTGGCCGTGGGCCGGGCGCCGGGACGCGGCGCCGAGGACGCCAGGGCCGGGGCCTCGTCCGACTCGGTCAGGTTCGACTGGCGGCCGGCGCGCTCGCCGCGGGCCACGTCGCCGGACTTGGCCTGGGCCCGCCGGGCCAGGACCCGGGCGGTGTGCGCCTTGATCTTCGGCTCGCGGTCCTTGAACACGGTCAGCAGCGGCGCCGCGAACATGATCGAGGCGAGGACGCCGAAGCCCATGCCGACGAACAGCACCAGGCCGAGGTCCTTGAGCGTGCCCGCGCCGAGCAGGCCGGCGCCGATGAACAGCAGGCCGCCGACGGGCAGCAGGGCCACCAGACCGGTGTTGATCGAGCGCATCAGGGTCTGGTTGACCGCCAGGTTGGCCGCCTCGTTGTAGGTGCGGATGCTGCTCGCGGTGATGCCCCGCGTGTTCTCCTGCACCTTGTCGAACACGACCACCACGTCGTACAGCGAATAACCCAGAATCGTCAGGAAGCCGACCACCGTCGAGGGCGTCACCTCGAAGCCGACCAGCGAGTACACGCCGGCCGTGAAGATCAGGTCGAGCAGGAGCGAGGAGACGGCCGCCGCCGCCATGCGCCACTCGAACCGGATGATCAGATAGATCATGACGACGATCAGGAAGATGATCAGACCGAGCAGCGCCTGCCGGGTCACCTGCCCACCCCAGGCCGCGGAGACCTGGTCGTCGCTGACCTTGGTGGCGTCGAGCTTGAGGTCGCTCACCAGCGCGGTCTTGGCCTGCTCGGCCTGCGCCGCGGTGAGCGTCGAGGCCCGGACGGTGTACGTGTCGCCGCCACCGCCGGTGCTGCCGAGCGTCTGCGACGAGACGACCTTGGCGGCCGGGTCGACCGACTTGATCGCCCGATCGACCGCGTCCGACACCTCGTCCTCGGTGTAGGTCGTGCTGCCGGTCGTGGCCGGCACGCTGAACGACGTGCCGCCGGCGAACTCGATGCCCAGGTGGAACCCGCGGACCGCGATGCTGGCGATGGAGATCAGCACGAGCACGGCCGCGATGGTGAACCACAGCTTGCGCCGGCCGATGATGTTGACATTGGCCTCACCCGCGTAGAGCCGGGCGGCAAGACCTTGGCTGGCCATGTCAGGCCTCCTTGACGTCGGTCGGAGCGCGGCGCAGCACGCGGCCGAGACCACTCACGCGCGGCGAGAGGAACGCCTTGGTGCTGGCGAACATCGTCATGATCGGGTGACGGAAGAGGAACACCACGACCAGGTCGAGCACCGTCGCGACGCCCAGTGCGAAGGCGAAGCCCTGCACCGCGCCGACCGAGACGATGTACAGCACCACGGCGGCGAGGATCGTGATCGTGTTCGCCGAGATGATCGTACGGCGGGCGCGGGCCCAGGCCCGTGGCACCGCGCTGCGTGGACTGCGGCCCTCGTGGATCTCGTCCTTCAACCGTTCGAAGTAGATGACGAACGAGTCGGCCGCGACACCTAGTGACACGATGAATCCGGCGATACCGGCCAGGGTCAGGGTGAAGCCGACCGTCCGGCCCAGGAAGACCAGGGCGCCGAAGGTGAGCAGACCGGACAGCAGCAGGCTCAGGAAGATGACCGAGCCGAGCAGGCGGTAGTAGAAGAACGCGTAGATCGCCACCAGGCCCATGCCGATCGCGGCCGCGATCAGACCGGCCTGCAGCTGCTGGGTGCCGAGGGTGGCCGAGACGGTCTGGGCCGGGCCCGAGCTGAAGGTGACCGGCAGCGCGCCGAAGTTCAGCTGGTCGGCGAGCTCCTTGGAGCTCTTCGCGTTGAACTGGCCGGTGATCTGCGAGGTGCCGGTGAGCACGCCCTGGATCTGCGGGGCCGAGATGACCGACTTGTCGAGCACGACCGCGACGGCGCAGTGCTCGATCGAGCCGTACATCGCCGTGGCGGCGGTGTAGCAGGGCGCCGACGAGGTGGCCTCGAAGGCCTGCCGGGTCAGCGCGGCCCACTTGGTCGAGCCCTCGCTCTTGAAGTCCAGCGAGACGACCCACTGGCCGGTCTGCTGGTCGAGCTGCGGGCTGGCCTTGTCGATGTCGTCACCGACGACCGACGCCTTGTCCATCAGGATCTTGCCGCCGTTGTAGCAGGCGACGACCTGGCTGTCCTTGTTGTCGATCGCGCCGTTGGGACGGGCGTCGAGCTGCGGGCAGCCGACGGTCGGCACGTACATCTGCATCTGCGGGGTGAGGACGTTGACCTCGTCGCCGCTGAGCTTCGCGAACGGGGCGTACGCCTTGCCGGCGTTGGGGTCGGTGCTCAGGTCGACCGGCGCGGTCAGCTTGCTCGCGGCGGCCCAGACGGCGGTGCCGACCTTCTTCTGGACCTCGGCCAGCAGCGCCTTCTCGTCGGCCGTGGCCGGCGGCGTCGCGGCGGCGCTCGGGCTCGGGCTCGCGCTCGCGCTCGCCGAGGCGGACGGCGTGGGGGTCGGCGTCGGGGCCTTCACGACCTCGCCGCCACCCTGACCACCGGACGAGGGGCTGTTGGAGGCGGCCGGAGCCTTCGCCGGGGTCGACGGCTTGGCGCTGGAGCCGGCGCCCGGCTTGGCGCTGGAGCCGGCGCTCGGCTTGGCGCTGCCGGACGCGCTCGGGGCCGGCGTCGCGGTCGGCGGGTTCAGCGCCACCGTCGAGACGTCGCCGGTCGCGCCGATCACCAGGCGGAAGCGCATCTGCGCCGCCTGCGACAGGTCCTTGAGCTGGTCGTCGGCCTTACCGGCGAGGGAGACCACGATGTTGCGGTCACCCTGGATGACCACCTCGGCCTCGGAGACGCCGAGCGCGTTGACGCGCTGGTCGATGATCCCGCGGGCCTGCTCCATGCTCTCCTTGGACGGCACCTGGCCGCCCTGCACGGAGGCGATGTAGGTGGCCTGCGTGCCACCGACCAGGTCGAGACCCAGTTTCGGGTGCAACCGGTCGGTGAAGCTGCCACTCGCGCCACCCGCGAAGAAGACCAGCAGATACAGAACGACGAAGATGAAGCCGAGCACGGCGAGCTGCCGTCCGGGATGCATCTGTCCCTGTGGTGGTCGTGCCACGGCTTTCGGTCTCCCTGTGTCTTAATGTCCGAATCTGGTGGCCGCGCGCGGCCTGACGGACCGGCCCGTCTGGACCGGCCCGCCGGAGTGAACTGTCAGTCCTTTTTACGCGTGTCGACGATCGGGTCGGCGACCGGCTCCTCGACGGCGGGCTCGGCGGCCTCCTCGATCACGCCGGTCTCCACCGGCGCGTCGGCCTGCGAGACGACGCGGGCGATCGCCGGGCGCGCGAACTGCACCTCGACGCCGTCGGCGATCTCGAGGTGGACGACGTCGTCGCCGACCGAGACCACGGTGCCGTGCAGGCCACCGATCGTCACGATCCGGTCGCCCGGCCCCAGCGCGTTCTGCATCTGCTGCGCCTCGCGGCGGCGCTTCTGCTGCGGCCGGATCATCAGGAAGTACATGACGGCGAAGAGGAGGACGATGAGAAGCAGCGGCGTGAAGCTGCCACCACCCGATGCCTCGGCTGCCTGAATCACCAAAAAAGCCTTCCGTAGGCCGCCGGCGACGCGCCCGTGCGCGTGACCGGGGCGATAAACACATCCCGGGTTGGAACGGCGGCGAGTCTAATCGGTCAACCTGGGAAGTCCGAATGCGGCACACATCACGTTCGCATTACGAGGAATCTCTCACGCGTCGCGTGCGAACAAATCCCCTTGGACCACGCCCGACGGGGGCGTCTTTCCCAGGTGCACCCAACCCGCTTCGGTGGCGACCCGGCCTCTCGGCGTACGGGCCAGAAGCCCGGCCCGCACCAGGAAAGGCTCGCACACCTCCTCCACGGTGTCAGACTGCTCGCCGACCGCCACCGCCAAGGTGGACAAACCGACCGGCCCGCCCCGGAAAGACTCGATCAGCGCCCGCAGCACGGCCCGGTCGAGACGGTCGAGGCCCAGCTCATCCACGTCGTACACCTTGAGGGCGTCACGGGCTGTGGATTCGGTCACCACGCCGTCGGCGCGTACCTCGGCGAAGTCCCGAACGCGCCGAAGGAGACGGTTTGCGATACGCGGTGTCCCCCGCGACCGGCCGGCGATCTCGGCCGCCCCCTCCTCGGTGATCGGCACGCCGAGGATGCGAGCCGAGCGGTGCAGCAGAGCGTCCAGATCGGCCGGTGAGTAGAAGTCGAGGTGGGCCACGAAGCCGAACCGGTCACGCATCGGGCCGGACAGCAGGCCGGCCCGGGTGGTCGCGCCGACCAGGGTGAACGGCTCGACGTCGAGCGGGATGGCGGTGGCGCCGGGGCCCTTGCCGACCACGACGTCGACCCGGAAGTCCTCCATCGCGCTGTAGAGCAGTTCCTCGGCCGGCTTGGCGATGCGGTGGATCTCGTCGATGAACAGCACGTCACCCGGCGCGAGGCTGGTCAGGATCGCGGCCAGGTCGCCACTGCGCTCGATCACCGGGCCGCTGGTGGTGCGGATGCCGGTGCCGAGCTCGGCCGCGACGATGTTGGCCAGCGTGGTCTTGCCGAGGCCGGGCGGCCCCGACAGCAGGATGTGGTCGGGCGGCGCGCCGCGGCCCATCGCGCCCTTGAGCAGCAGGTCGAGCTGGTCACGGACCCGGTGCTGGGCGATGAACTCGGCCAGCCGGCGCGGCCGGACGCTGGCCTCGGCGTCGAGATCCTCGTCGCCCGCGTCGGCCGAGACGAGATCGCTCATCGGGTCTTGCCCAGCAGCCTGATCGCCTGGCGCAGCAGCTGCGGAACGGGCGGAACCTCACCGTCGATCGACTCGGCGACCGCGGCCACGGCCTGGTCGGCCTGGGCAGCGGACCAGCCGAGCGCGAGCACACCCTGGCGCACCTGCTCCTGCCAGGCGCCGCTGAGCATGGTGCCGTTCTCGCCGGCGATCGGCATCGGGCCGATCTTGTCGCGCAGCTCGAGGACCATGCGCTCGGCGCCCTTCTTGCCGATGCCGGGAACCCGGGTCAGGGTGGCCAGGTCACCACCGGCGAGAGCCCGGCGGACGGTCTCGGGCGAGTGCACGGCCAGCACGGCCTGGGCGAGGCGGGGACCGACGCCGCTGGCCGTCTGCAAGAGCTCGAACAGGTGCTTCTCGTCGTCGTCGGCGAAACCGTAAAGGGTCAGCGAGTCTTCCCGTACGACCATGCTGGCGGCCAGTCGCGCCTCGGCTCCCGGCTTGAGCCCGGCCAGGGTCCCCGGCGCGCAGTGCAGCTGCAGGCCGACCCCGCCGACCTCGATGACGGCGCTGTCGGCCGCGATGGCGGCCACGACCCCCCGCACACTGGCGATCATCGGCGGGTTCCCCCCTTGAGTTTCTGCGCGGCGGCCCGCTGGGCGGCCACCTTGGTGGCCGCGGCGACGGCCGCCGCCTGGATACGGGCGCGGGTGCCGCCGCGCCAGATGTGGCAGATGGCGATGGCGAGCGCGTCGGCCGCGTCGGCCGGTTTCGGCGGCGCGTCGAGCCCGAGCAGCCGGGTCACCATCGCGGTCATCTGCGCCTTGCCGGCCGTACCGGACCCGGTGATGGCGGCCTTGACCTCGCTCGGCGTGTAGGTCTCGACGGGCAGCCCGGCCCGCGCCCCGGAGAGAATGGCGACGCCGCTGGCCTGGGCGGTGCCCATCACGGTCCGCGCGTTGTGCTGCGAGAACACCCGCTCGACGGCAACGCTCTCGGGCTGGTGCTCGGCCACGAGCTCACCGAGCGACTTGTCGAGATGCAGCAGCCGCAGAGCGATGTCGTCGTCGGGCTCGGAGTAGACCACGTAGTAGGCGACCAGCTTGCACGGACGGCCCGGCATGCCCTCGACGACTCCGACTCCGCAGCGTGTGAGCCCCGGGTCGATGCCGAGCACGCGCACCATGGACCTCCCCTGCCTCACGTACGTGTGTTCGACACCCTAGTACGGCCGCCACTTGCGCCCGGCAGCGACACGCCCCGACGATGGCAGTGGAGGGGGTGAGCCCCATGTATCTCGTGCCGCCCATGGACGACGAGCCACCACCCGACTACGTCACGTTCGTCGCCCTGCACGTCAACGACCTGCGCCGCGAGACGCTGCGCCTGGTCGGCGGCGACCGCGAGGCCGCCCACCTGTACATGGACGTCCTGGCCGACGTGGCCTGCCACTGGCGCCGCCTGCTCTGGCGCCGCCGCCTGCTGGGCCACCCCCAGGCCGCCGCCGACTACATGACCCACCGCCTGGCCACGAGGACAAAACAGTGGCGAGACGACCAGTTCTACGAGGTGGACGTACGGGTGATCCCCCCACCGCCGGCCTATTACAGCCGCTCGGGCCCCACGGCGTCCCTGGCCCTGCGCAAGGCCGACCTGCTCCCCGACACGCACCGCTCAGGCGTGGAGGCCACCGCCGACGCCGGCATAGCGTGGGTCCAGGCCTACCGCCGCCAGCTGTGGCACCGAGCCGGCCGCCTCATAGTCGGCGGCATCCTCCTGATAGCCGCAATGATCCAATTCATGACCTCGATCTCCACCACGCCTTGAGCACGCGATTAGGCATCGACCTCGGACATTGTCCTGCGCCGACTCAACGGGTGCGGTACTCGGACTCGAGCTCGGCGAGAAGGACATTGCGTTCCCGGATGTAGGCAGGCACGTCACCGGTCAATGTCAGGCGGTGGATGTGTACGAGCCCGTCGTCGTCGGGGCGCCCCTCGGCCTGATCCACGATCCAGTACTCAGGGATGCCCTGCTCCGCATACCAAGCAGCCTTTTCGGTGTACTCACCGTTCGGTGACCGCTCCGACACGACTTCGACGACCAGGCTGTAGGACGATCCCGGCAGGCTCGAAACCTCCTGCAGCCCCGACGGCAGGGTGGTGACCACGCCAACGTCGGGAAGACGGCAGTCCCGGGGCAACTTCCCGCGGACGCCAGGATCCTCGAAGGCTTTGGCTCCGGCCGCGCGCAGCATCGTACAGATGCGCCACGCCAACTCTTTGTGCCAGAAGCTGGAAGGCGTCATGATGACGAGATTTCCCCCGCGCAACTCGTATCGGTAGCCCTCGGGCAACGAGGCCAGGTCGTCGACGTCGAGGTCCTCGATCGGCGGCAGAGAAATGCTGGTCATCACGGACACCCCCTCGCCGGTCAGCGTATCCGCTTCGAGCGTGATCACCATGGTGGACCTGCCCATCAAGACGCCGATGGCGACGAACCGATCGATCCGTCGCCATGGACGATACTGGTCTCACGACTAGATGTCATCGGACCAGGAGTGCCAAAAGGAGACGGGGCCGGTCGCCAAGCGACCAGGCCCCGTTTCCCGGATGCGATATCAGGCGTCGATGGCGGCCATGACCTCGTCGCTGACGTCGAAGTTCGCGAAGATGTTCTGGACGTCGTCGCAGTCCTCGAGGGCGTCGATCAGCTTGAAGACCTTGCGGGCGGCCTCCTCGTCGACCGGGACGGTCATCGTGGGGACCAGGGAGGACTCGGCCGAGTCGTACTCGATGCCGGCGTCGACGACCGCCGTGCGGACCGCCACCATGTCGGTCGGCTCGCTGACGACCTCGAAGGAGTCGCCCAGGTCGTTGATCTCCTCGGCGCCCGCGTCGAGGACGGCCATCATGAGGTCGTCCTCGCTCAGGCCCGCCTTCGGCACGATCACGATGCCCTTGCGGTTGAACAGGTACGACACGCTGCCGGCGTCGGCGAACGTGCCGCCGTTGCGGGTCAGGGCCGTCCGCACCTCGGTGGCCGCGCGGTTCCGGTTGTCGGTCAGGCACTCGATGAGCAGGGCCACGCCGTTGGGGCCGTAACCCTCGTACATGATCGTCTGCCAGTCGGCGCCGCCGGCCTCGAGGCCGGAGCCCCGCTTGACCGCGTTGTCGATGTTGTTGTTGGGGACGGAGCTCTTCTTCGCCTTCTGGATGGCGTCGTAGAGGGTCGGGTTGCCCGCCGGGTCCCCACCGCCGGTGCGGGCCGCGACCTCGATGTTCTTGATGAGCTTGGCGAACATCTTGCCGCGCTTGGCGTCGATGACGGCCTTCTTGTGCTTGGTCGTCGCCCACTTGGAGTGGCCGGACATGCAAAACCTCCGTGTTGTCAGGCGGCCTGGCGGACCATCTCGACGAAGTACCGGTGGACGCGAAGATCGCCGGTGAGCTCCGGGTGGAAAGCCGTGGCGAGCAGGTTGCCCTGCCGAACGGCGACAATCCTACCGGCGGCGGGTCCGTCGCTCACGCGGCCCAACACCCGCACGTCGTCGCCGACCTCCTCGACCCATGGCGCGCGGATGAAAACAGCGTGAAAATCGTCGCCGGTGATGTCCTCGATCGTCACCGCGGCCTCGAACGAGTCGACCTGCCGGCCGAACGCGTTGCGCCGCACGGTCATGTCGATCCCCTGGAAGGACTCCTGGTCTTTCCGTCCGTCGAGCACCGTGGAGGCCAGCATGATCATGCCGGCGCAGGAGCCGTAGACGGGCATGCCGTCGGCGATCCGCTTGCGGATCGGGTCGAGCAGCCCGAACGCCACGGCCAGGTTGCTGATGGCTGTCGACTCGCCGCCGGGGATCACCAGCGCCTCGACGTCGGCCAGCTCCTCGGGCCGCCGGACGGGCCGGGCCAGGACGTCGCTCTCGGCCAGCGCGGCCAGGTGTTCGCGCACGTCGCCCTGCAGGGCCAGCACTCCGATGTTCACCGGGCAAGCTTAGGCTCGTCGCGTGTTCGCCCTGCGCCGGGTGCGCGACCACATCGACCGGCATTCCGCCGACCAGATCAGGCTGAGCGATTTGTCGCGCTTGGCGGGCATGTCGCGCTTTCATTTGGTACGGGCGTTCCGGTCGGCGTACGGCGTGACACCCATCCACTACCTGTCCCGCCGCCGCATAGCGCACGCCCAGGAGCTGCTGCGCCACGCCAACCTGACCGTCACCGAGGTCTGCATGGCCGTGGGCTTCTCGTCCCTGGGCTCGTTCTCCTCGCGCTTCACCGAGCTGGTCGGCGAGAGCCCGGCCGCCTACCAGCGCCGCTACGCCACCGACAATCCCCACATTCCGGGCTGCTATCTGTTCATGCGCGGCGTCATACCGCAATCGGGGAGAAGCGCGGCCGGCGACACCGGGCCTAGCGTCAGCCCATGATTCTGAACATCTCGCTGACCACGGTCTACTGCCTCGACCAGGACGCCACCTGCGACTTCTACGTCGAGCACCTGGGCTTCGAGCCGCGCGTCGACACCATGCTCGGCGAGTTCCGCTGGGTCACCATCGCGCATCCGGCCCAGCCCGAACTGGAGGTCACCCTCATGGTGCCGGGCCCGCCCCTGTCACCGGAGTCCGCCGATCTCGTGCGCAAGCAGCTCGAGTCGGGTCAGATCGGCGGCCTCGGCCTGCGCGTGGACGACTGTCACAAGACGTACGCCGAACTCAGCGCCGCGGGCGTGGTCTTCCTTCAAGAGCCTTCCGACCGGCCGTACGGCGTCGAGGCCGTCATGCGCGACAACACCGGCAACTGGCTGGTGCTCGTCGAGCCGCGAACCTGAGCGTTCTAACCGTTTCGCAACCGTCCCGCACTCAGCGCGCTCCCGGCAAGGCCCGAACAGCAGGGTATGACCGACACGATGATCGTGGAGCTGGGCCTGCAGGCGATGACCATCGCGGCCAAGATGTGCGCGCCGACGCTGATCACGGCGCTGGTCGTCGGCTTCGCCATCTCGCTGTTCCAGTCGGTCACCCAGATCCAGGAGGCGACGCTCTCGTTCGTCCCGAAGGCCGCCGCCGTCGGTGCGGCCCTGCTGTTCTCCGGCAACTGGATGCTGCACGAGATGATCACGTACACCGAGCAGCTCTTCGCCCGGATCCCGCAGCTGCTGGCGTGACAGCAGGCCACCTGGGGGTCGATTGGCCATCGTCCGATCCCCGGCCGCTGCCTACGCTTCTCGGCACCGACATCCCTGCGTGAGGAGCCGATTCCCATGTCCGACAACAAGCCCGCCGTCGGGACCGCCCGCGTCAAGCGCGGCATGGCCGAGATGCTCAAGGGCGGCGTCATCATGGACGTCGTCACCCCCGAGCAGGCGAAGATCGCCGAGGACGCCGGCGCGGTCGCGGTCATGGCCCTCGAGCGCGTACCGGCCGACATCCGCGCGCAGGGCGGCGTCTCCCGCATGTCCGACCCCGACATGGTCGACGGCATCATCAACGCCGTCTCCATCCCGGTGATGGCCAAGGCCCGCATCGGCCACTTCGTCGAGGCGCAGATCCTGCAGTCGCTCGGCGTCGACTACATCGACGAGTCCGAGGTGCTGACCCCGGCCGACTACGCCAACCACATCGACAAGTGGAACTTCACGGCCCCGTTCGTCTGCGGCGCCACCAACCTGGGCGAGGCCCTGCGCCGCATCACCGAGGGCGCCGCCATGATCCGCTCGAAGGGCGAGGCCGGCACCGGCGACGTCTCGAACGCCACCACCCACATGCGCAAGATCCGCCAGGAGATCCGCCGCCTGCAGACTCTCCCAGAGGACGAGCTGTTCGTCGCGGCCAAGGAGCTCCAGGCCCCGTACGACCTGGTCAAAGAGGTAGCCGAACTGGGCAAGCTCCCGGTCGTCCTGTTCACCGCCGGCGGCATCGCCACCCCCGCCGACGCCGCCATGATGATGCAGCTGGGCGCCGAGGGCGTCTTCGTCGGCTCCGGCATCTTCAAGTCGGGCAACCCGGCCCAGCGCGCCGCCGCCATCGTCAAGGCCACCACGTTCCACGACGACCCCGACGTCCTGGCCAAGGTCTCCCGAGGCTTGGGCGAGGCCATGGTAGGCATCAACGTCGACGACGTCCCCGTCTCCCACCGCCTAGCCGAACGCGGCTGGTAACTCCCCGCCGGCGCCTTCGCAAGCCCGGGCGGTCAGGTCACGCTCTTCCAGCGGTACGCACACACACCGCTCCGCCAAACCCTGACCGCCCCCGCCGCAGCGACGGCCTCCCTGCAACTCCTTCTCCGCACCGCCCTCCGGCCGGTTCGGCGCCAACCCCAACCCGCCCAGCTCCCGCCACCTCCGACCGCGACCGCCCCCGCGCCGACCCGAGCGCCCACCCAACTCCCACGCTCCGACCTCCAGCCGCTCCCGCGCCAACCCCAGCGCCCACCCCACTCCCACGCTCCAACCTCCAGCCGCTCCCGCGCCAACCCCAGCGCCCACCCCACTCCCACGCTCCAACCTCCAGCCGCTCCCGCGCCAACCCCAGCGCCCACTGTCGACCCCTCCCGCGCCATGCCCCACGACTCCCCCTTCCGCGCCCCTCGGCAAGCCAATCCTCACGGCGCCCCGACACGCTCAGCAGCTCTCGTAGCCCCTCCGCAGCGCTCGCTCCCGCCGAGCCCAACCTGCCAAGTCCTCATAAGTACGGACAAATCTCACTTAGAGGTTGTGCGCGAGCGGTAAACAGAATGCCGTCTCGGCGCGCGGAAGAAGGGCGGCGAGTATGGGCAGGCGGGCGCTCCGCAGCAGAGCGAACGCGCGCTTACGCAGAGAAGAGCAGACCAGCGCTTACGCAGAGAAGAGCGGACCAGCGCTGACGCAGGAAGCAGGGGGCGCCCGCACGAGGGCGCTGGGGGCGGATGCCGCGCGCGGAGGGTGGACAGCTTCCACAGGACCGCTGGGGCGGAT
The DNA here is from genome assembly GCF_040650035.1 of Actinoplanes sp. NPDC048796. NCBI lineage: Bacteria > Bacillati > Actinomycetota > Actinomycetes > Micromonosporales > Micromonosporaceae > Actinoplanes > Actinoplanes sp. NPDC048796. Next base: position 229,732 of record NZ_JBEZGO010000001.1, read on the forward strand.
GCCGCGCGCGGAGGGTGGATTAGCTTCCACAGGACCGCTGGGGCGGATGCCGCGCGCGGAGGGTGGACAGCTTCCACAGGACCGCTGGGGCGGATGCCGCGCGCGGAGGGTGGATTAGGTTCCACGGGGCCGCTGGGGCGATGCCCGTCCGCGGGGTGGGTTAGACCGCTTCCAGGGGGACCGGTGGGGCGGCGGGGGCCGGGACCGCTGCCAGGGGCAGGGCTGGGTCTTCGATGTCGAAGTACTGAGGGCGGGGATAACGGCGAGCCAGGCGCAGGGCGCGGACCAGGAGGCGGCGGCGGGCCGTCAGAGCGTCGCGGACCGTGTCGGTGTGTACCTGGCGGGCCAGGACCACGCGGCGGCTTGTCGCGGTCAAGGTGCGGGCGGCCGGGTCGGTTTCGTCGACCTGGACCGCGTTGAGCTGGCGGGTCAGGTCGTTCTCGGCGGACTCGCGGTCGCCGGGGGCGGCGTCCAGGGCCAGGCGGGCCGCGGCGTAGAGCTCCACGTGGTCGCCGTGTTCGGCCACCACGGCGGCTGCGGCGGCGCGGCGCATCAGGTGGGCGTCGAGGGCCCGCTCGGCCGACTGGGCCCGCACGTGGACGCGCTCGACCCGGTGGGCGGTCCAGCCCAGATATGCCGTCAGCAGTGCGACCACCGCTACGACTGCCAGGACCCACCACATGGCGGGAATGGTAGTGCCCCGGCGCTTGCGCATGTTAGGGCATGTCCGGCCCGTCACAGCCGAGACTCAGGAAGTGAACGGCTCGTCGTCCATCACACGGCCGTCGGTGGCCTCGATGGCCGTCGCGTACACCTCCAGCACCCGCTGGGCCACGCTCGGCCAGTCGAAGGCGCCGACCGCGACGCTCGCCGCCGCCGACAGGGCGGCGCGGCGTTCCTGATCGTCCAGCAGCTGGTCGAGCAGGCCGCACAGGGCCGAGGCGTCGCCGGTCGGGAAGAGCGCGCCGGCCCGGCCGCCGTCGAGGACCCGGCGGAAGGCGTCCAGGTCGCTGGCCGCGATGGCCGTGCCGGCCGCCATCGCCTCGGTGAGGATCATGCCGAAGCTCTCGCCGCCGGTGTTCGGGGCGACGTACACGTCGACGCTGCGCAGCATGCGCGCCTTGTCGGCCTCCGAGACCAGGCCCAGGAAGGTCACGCGGTCGTGCAGCTCGGCCGGGATCGGGCCGTACAGGTCGTCCCGGTCGCCCGGGCCGGCGACCAGCAGGCGCAGGCCGGGCCGGCGGGCGGCGAGCGTCACGAAGGCCGAGCGCAGCAGCTCGAAGCCCTTGCGGGGTTCGGTGAAGCGGCCCAGGAAGCCGAGCGTGCCGCCGTCGCCGGGCCAGCCGTCCATGGGTTCGGCGCCGGCGAACTTGGCCACCGCGACCCCGTTCGGGATCTCCACCGCTCCCCCGCCCAGGTGTTCCACCTGAACCTTGCGGGCGAGTTCGCTGACCGCGATCCGGGCCGTGATCTTCTCGACGACCAGTTGGAGCAGGCCCTGGGCGGCGGACAGGGCCCGGGAGCGGGTCATCGCCGTGTGGAAGGTGGCCACCACGGGGCCGCGGGCCGACAGCACGGCCAGCAGCGACAGGCTGAGCGTCATCGGCTCGTGCACGTGGAGCACGTCGAACTGGCCCTTGTTGAGCCAGCGCCGTACCCGGGCCGTCGAGACCGGGCCGAAGGCGATCCGGGCGACCGAGCCGTTGTAGGGCAGCGGCAGCGCCCGGCCGGCCGGGACCACGTACGGCGGAAGGTCCGCGTCCTCGTCGGCCGGCGCCAGCACCGACACCTCGTGCCCGAGACCGATCAGGGCCTCGGAGAGGTCCATGATGTGGTTCTGCACGCCGCCGGGCACGTCGAACGAGTAGGGCGAGACGATCCCGATCCGCATGGCACTCTCCCTACAGCCACAGTTTCTGCAGCATGTGCCAGTCCTGCGGGTGCTCGGCTATGCCCTCGGCGTAGGCGTCGGCCAGCATCTGGGTGGTCTGCTTGACCCGTACGTCCAACGGCCCGTCCGTCGGCGGGGTGACCCGCCGCAGCACGGCGACCGTCTGGGTGTCCGTGAATGACAGGTCGACGCCGAACAGTGGCGCGCCGGTGCGGATGGCCAGGATGGCCGGGCCGGCCGGCATCTTCGTACGGCCGCCGAAGAAGGTGACCTCGACCCCGCTCCGCGAGAGGTCGCGGTCGCCGAGGAGGCACACCGCGAAGCCCTGCTGGAGACGTTCGGCGAGCACGTCGAGCGGCGGGCGCTGACCGCCGGTGAGCGGAAGCACCTCCATGCCGAGCTTCTCGCGATAGGCCACGAACTGCTGGAAGACGCCCTCGGGCTGGAGCCGCTCGGCCACGGTGACCATGGGCCAGCCGTTGGAGACGACCCACGCCGCGGCCGCGTCCCAGTTGCCGACGTGCGGCAGCGCGAGGACCACGCCGTTGCCGTCGGACATCGCCGTCTTGAGCCAGTCGTAGTGTTCGGCGGAGATGGCGAAGCCGTCCAGGAACTGCTGCCTGGTCTGCGACGGCAGCCGGAAGGCCTCCATCCAGTACCTGGCGTACGACCGCAGGCCGTCGCGCACCAGCTCGTCGGGCATGTCCGGCACGACCTGCTGAAGGTTGCGGCGCAGGCGCTGGGTTCCGGGACCGTTCTTGCCGTACGCCCGGTCGGCCGCGGCCGTGAACAGGCGCCGCGCCACCGGCAGCGGCAGGGCGCGGACCAGCCGCCACCCGGCCGCGTAGCCGAACTCGATCAGGCCGTCTTTCACGCAGCCGGATCCTTGGGGTCGACCGGCGGGACGGCGACCGGCGAGTCGGCCACTGTCGGCTCGGTGCGCGCGCCGGCCGGCAGGTCGGAGCGGCTCGCCGAGACCAGGCGCTGGAAGATCGTGACGATGGACAGGGCGGCCAGCACCCACAGCGCGGCCGGCAGGCCCCAGTCGAGCCCGGCGCTGCCGAGCAGGCCGCCGATGCCGACGATGACCAGCCGCTCGAGACGCTCGGCGATGCCGACGTCGGCGTTCAGGCCGAGGCTCTGGGCGCGCGCCTTCACGTACGAGACGACCTGGCCGGCGGCCAGGCTGATCAGAGCGGCGATCATTCCGCCGTACGGGTTGTCCTCGCCGGCCAGGTAGAACGCGACAGCGCCGAAGACGGCGGCGTCGGCGATCCGGTCCATCGACGAGTCGAGCAGGGCGCCGAATTTGCCGCCGCCGCCGCGCATGCGGGCCATCGTGCCGTCGAGCACGTCGGTCAGCGCGCAGGCGGTGACGATCCAGGTCGCCCAGAACAGGTGACCCCTCGCGCCGAAGTAGGAGCCGATCAGCACACCGATGGTGCCGGCGATGGTGACGGCGTTGGGCGTGACCCCGATGCGCAGCAGGAAGCGTGCGGTCGGGTTGACGCCGTAGGCGACTACGGCGCGCGCGGGAACTTGGACGATCTTTGCCATGGCCTGACCACCTTATCGGCGAGGCCGGGGTCCTGGCGCCTCGGCAAGCCACCGTGGCCGTATCGTCCCCATCCGGCCGCCCCGCCGCCGCCCTTAAAATGCCTGAAGGCCTCTTGTCGAAAGGCGCCAACTACAAAGGGTTGCCAGTCACACACCGCTGGGTGTGGGATTTACAAACAGGCTCGTAACAGTCATGAAACGGACGGGAAGGGCCGCAATGGCGCAGAAGACCTCCTCGGAGAAGGGGCTCAACGGCGCCACGGCGCCGGTGGTGACCGAGCCCGGCAGAGTACGCAACGTGGTGCTGGTGGGACACTCCGGCTCGGGGAAGACGACCCTGGTCGAGGCCCTGCTGGCGGCCACCGGCACGATCTCGCGGGCCGGCTCGGTGACCGAGGGCACCACGGTGTCCGACCACGATCCGGCCGCGATCCGCCAGCAGCGCTCGGTGTCGCTGTCCTGCGCGCCGCTCAGCTACCACGACACCAAGATCAACCTCCTGGACACGCCCGGTTACGCCGACTTCGTCGGGGAGCTGCGCGCCGGCCTGCGGGCCGCGGACGCCGCGCTCTTCGTCGTCTCGGCCGTCGACGGCGTCGACGAGGCCACCGCCGCCCTGTGGGAGGAGTGCGCCGCCGTCGGCATGCCCCGGGCCGTCGCCATCACCCGGCTCGACCATCCGCGGGCCGACTACGAGCAGACCCTCGAGGACTGCCAGGAGAAGTTCGGCGAGAACGTGATGCCGATCTACCAGCCCATGCTCGGCGACGACGGCCAGTCCGTCGTCGGCCTGATCGGGCTGGTCACGCTGCGGGTGCTGGATTACTCCGAGGGCTACCCGCCGAAGGAGCGCGAGGCCGAGCGGGAACACCTCAACCCGATCTCCGACGACCGGAACGCGCTGATCGAGGGCATCATCGCCGAGAGCGAGGACGAGACCCTCATGGACCGCTACCTCGGCGGCGAGCTGATCAGCACCGCCACCCTGGTCCCCGACCTGGAGAAGGCGGTCGCCCGGGGCAACTTCTACCCGGTCATCCCGGTCTGCGCGGGCACCGGCGTGGGCCTCGACGCGCTGCTCGACGGCCTGGTCACCGGGGCGCCGTCGCCGCTGGAACACGAGCCGCCGGTGGTCACCGGCGTGGACGGCTCGCCGCGGCCGCCGATCACCTGCGACCCCGACGGCCCGCTGGTGGCCGAGGTGGTCAAGACCACCATCGACCGGCACGTGGGCCGGGTCTCACTGGTCCGGGTCTTCTCCGGCACCCTGCGCCCCGAGCAGGTCCTGCACGTCTCCGGCCACGGCCTGGCCGAGCGCGGCCACCCCGACCACGACGCGGACGAGCGGGTCGCCCACGTCTACTCGCCGCTCGGCGCCCAGCTGCGCGAGGTCCCGTACGCCATCGCCGGCGACATCTGCGCGATCACCAAGTCGGGCAGCGCCGAGACCGGTGACACGCTCAGCGGCAAGGACCAGCCACTGCTCATGGAGCCGTGGTCGATGCCCGAGCCGCTGCTGCCGATCGCCGTGGTCGCCAAGTCCCGCTCGGACGAGGACGCCCTGGCCAAGAACCTGGCCCGGCTGGTCGCGGGCGACCCGACCATGCGCCTGGAACGCAACGCCGACACGCACCAGCTGGTGCTCTGGACGATGGGCGAGTCACACGCCGACGTGGTGCTCGACCGGCTGCGCTCCGGCGGTGTCGAGCTCGACACCGAGCCGGTGAAGGTGCCGCTGCGCGAGACCTTCGGCTGCCCGGCCAAGGGGCACGGCCGGCACGTGAAGCAGTCCGGCGGCCACGGCCAGTACGCCGTCTGCGACATCACCGTCGAGCCCCTGCCCCGCGGCTCCGGCTTCGAGTTCGTCGACAAGGTGGTGGGCGGCGCGGTGCCGCACAACTACATCCCGTCGGTCGAGAAGGGCGTACGGGCGCAGCTCGAACGCGGATTGGTAGCCGGCTACCCGGTGGTCGACCTGCGGGTCACGCTGCACGACGGCAAGGCGCACAGCGTCGACTCGTCGGACGCCGCGTTCCAGACGGCTGGCGCGCTGGCCCTGCGCGAGGCGGCCGGCGCGGGCCAGGTGACCCTGCTCGAGCCGATCGACGAGATCGTGGTCCGGGTGCCCGACGTCTACGTCGGCCCGGTGATGAGCGACCTGTCCGGCCGCCGCGGCCGCCCGCTCGGCACCGACAACGACGGTGACCACAGCCTGGTCCGCGCCGAGGTGCCGGCCACCGAACTGGTCCGCTACGCGGTCGAGCTGCGGGCGCTGTCGTCGGGCTCGGGCACCTTCACCCGCACGTACGTCCGGCACGAGCCGATGCCGTCGCACCTGGCCGAGGCCGTACGCAAGGATCACAGCTCTAAATAGCGATCGCGGTGGCCGCCTCGCGCAGGGGCGCCAGCACCCTCTCGATCACCTGCTCCTTGCGCGGGTGGTACTTGAGGGTGCGCATGCCGTAGTTGCGGAACGCGATGGCGAAGCTGCCGCCGGGCACCATGTCCTTGACCATCCGGCGGCCGAACGCCATGTTCTTGGCCACGTACGGGCGCATCCGGCTCTCGTACGTGGCGAACGCGGCCGTGTGGTCACCGGCCTCGGCCAGCGCTTCGGCCAGGACGTACGCCCCGACCAGGGCCATGCTCGTGCCCTGGCCCGAGGCGGGTGACGGGCAGTGGGCGGCGTCGCCCAGCAGCGCGACCCGGCCCGACGACCATCGCGGCGCCTCGACCTGGCTGAGCGAGTCGAAGTACAGGTCGCCGGCCTTCTGCATGGCGGCCAGCAGTTCCGCCGTGCGCCAGCCGCCGCCGCGGAAGGCTTCGTCGATGGAGCTCTTGGGTTCCCCCGCGAAGATCATTCCGACTCGGGCCGGGCCGCCCGCGGCGTACGCGAAGATCAGGCGCCCCGGCTCGGCGTACATGATCTCCTCCCGGTCGATCCCGAGCGTGTTCTCGGTGGTGAAGATGGCGATGTTGCCGCCGAGGTGGGTCAGCGGCACCTCCCCGAACACCTGCCGCCGGGTCGCCGAGTGCAGCCCGTCGGCCCCGACGACCAGCTCGTAGCGCCCGGCACGCCCGCTGGTGAACGTGACGTCGGCCCCGTCCGGCCCGTCCTCGAGCGAGGCGATCGCGTCCCCGAAGCGGTAATCGGCCTCCCCCACGGTCGCGTCGTGCAGGATCCGCCCCAGATCCCTCGCATGATCTCCACGTCGTCCCCACGCCGCCCCATGATCAGGTCGGCCGGCAGCGCCGCGATCGTCTTACCCCGCTTGCTGACGTACGTGATCCGGCGCATCCCGGTGTCGGCCGCCTTCGCCGCCGCGAGCAGCCCCATCCGCCCGAGCACGGTGCTGGCCGCTCCGCGCACGTCGACCTTGTAGCCGCCGGCGCGCGGTTCCGGCGCCCTTTCCACGATCTCGACCCGCCGCCCGTGCCGGGTCAACCAGTAAGCCAATGCCGGGCCGGCCACGCCGGCGCCCGAGATGAGGATCGTCATGCCTCGTACTATACAAACGTCTTATACGTTTGTATAGAAGTTAGGATCCACGGTCATGGGGCACCGGGAAGACCTGCTGGCGGGAGCCAAGCGAGCGCTGTACGAGAAGGGGTACGCGCGAACCACGGCGCGCGACATCGTGGCCCTCTCCGGCACCAACCTGGGATCGATCGGCTACCACTACGGCTCGACCGAGGCGCTGATGACAGCGGCCATGCTCGCCGCCATGCAGGAGTGGGGCGAGACCCTGGACAGGGCCCTGTCCTCCGGCGACGGCACACCGGCCGGTTTCTGGCGGCGCATCATCGCGTCGATCGAGGCCGACCGGCCGCTGTGGCTGGCCAGCGTCGAGGTGATGATCCAGGCCGAGCACAACCCGGTCCTTCGCGAACAGCTGGCGGCCGGCCTCGACGCGGGCCGGCGGGGCATGGCCGCGATAGCGCTGGGCGTACCGGAGGATCAGATCGACGACGCGACCGCCCGCGGCGTCGGCTCGGTACAGATGGCCCTGCTCTCGGGCATCGTCACCCAGTGGCTGACCGACCCGGCCGGCGCCCCCGGCCCCGACCAGATCGTCGCCGGCCTCCAGCAGCTGCCCCGCCCCAGCGCCTGAGGGCAGCTTCCGCGGCTCAGAGGTCGAGGATCAGCGCGCGATGGTCCGAGACCTCCGGCGCGGCCATGATGTCGAAGTTCTTGACCGCGGCGATGTCCGACACCAGCAGGTAGCTCGCGTGGCGTACCGGCTTGCCGTAGTGCGATGTCCGGGTGTCAGCCTCTCCGACCAGATCGGTGAGACCCACCTCCGCGAGGATGCCGAACGTCTCGCTCTCGGGCCGCAGGTTGAAGTCTCCGCAGAGCACCACCAGGTCACGCGGGCCGCGGATGCGGACCACGAGTTCCGCGAGCCGCTCCGCCTGCCGGCGACGGGCCGGGCTGTCCGCCTTGCCCGCCGGGTCGCGCAGCCCGTGCACCTGGACGATCCAGACCGGGCGGCCGGCGGCGCGGTCGGCCGTACGCACGGCAAGCGCGACGCGGGGCCGGTCCGCGACACTCCATTCGACGTGATCGGCGAATTCGCCGTGGACGAACGCCGAGTCGACACCGATGACGGGCAGATGGTCGGCGATCAGCGTCGCCACGCCGAAGTCCTGTCGATGGCGAACCCCCTCGCCGTCCGCCACGGGCCCGGCGTCACTCGCCACGAAGATCGCCTGGTGGCCTGGCAGCGCGACCTGGACGTCCCGCAGAAGGTCGGCTCGCTGGGGCAGACTTCGGTGTTCGTCCGCGAAGCGCGTCCACCCGCTCAGGCCCGGGGTCCGCGTCACCTCCTGCAGGCAGACGACGTCCGCCCCGCTTTCCGGCAGCCACCCGGCCAGCTGGTCGAACAGCGCGCCACCCCACGCGTTCACGCTCGCGATCCGCACTACGACGGCCACGCTTTGATGAGGAGCTGCCGGGTTTCGCCGAGCAGCTGGGGCAGGACCTTCGTGCGGCCGATCACCGGCATGAAGTTCGCGTCGCCGCCCCAGCGGGGCACGATGTGCTGGTGCAGGTGGGCGGCGATGCCGGCGCCGGCAATCGAGCCCTGGTTCATGCCGATGTTGAAACCGTGCGGGCTGCTCACCGAGCGCAGCACCCGCATGCCGGTCCGGGTGAGGGCGGCCAGCTCGGCCGTCTCGTCCTCGGTCAGGTCCGTGTAGTCGGCGACGTGCCGGAACGGGACGATCATGAGGTGGCCGGGGTTGTACGGGTACAGGTTCAGGATCGCGTACACGGTCTCGCCGCGCGCCACCACCAGGCTGTCCGCCTCGGGCAGGCCGGGGGCCAGGCAGAACGGGCAGCCGTCGGGGCGGTCCTCGCCGGTGACGTAGGCCAGCCGGTGCGGCATCCACAGCCGCTCCAGGCCGTCCGGCTCACCCGTCTCGGCGTACGCAGCGTCGTCCGTCACACGGGCAGCTTAGGCCGCCGCCGGTCCACGGTCCCGGCGGCCGGGAGGACGGTCCCGGCGGGAAGGACATCCGGTGCGTACGACGTGGCGCCGTGCAGCTCGTACGATCCGCCGCCGCGCCGCTTGGCCGTGTACATCGCCGCGTCGGCCATCCGCAGCAGCTCGTCGGGGTCCTTGACGTCGGTGTGGGACAGGGCGATGCCGATGCTGGCCGGGGTGCTCAGCTGCCGGCGCCCGACCGGTACCGTCTCGTTCAGCGCGGCCACGACCCGGTCCGCGATCACCATGGCGTCGCGGGCCGACCGCAGGTCCTCGGCGATGATCACGAATTCGTCCCCGCCGAGGCGGCCGACCACGTCTTCCGTACGCACGCACCGGCGCAGCCGTTCGGCCACCACCTTGAGCAGGTCGTCGCCGGCCGCGTGCCCGTGCATGTCGTTCACCCGCTTGAAGCCGTTGAGGTCGAGCAGCAGGGCGCCGACCGGGCGGCCGCTGCGGCGCGAGCGGGACAGCGCGACGGTGAGCCGTTCGCGCAGCAGCGCGCGGTTGGCCAGCCCGGTGAGCGGGTCGTGCAGGGCACGATCGGTCAGCTCGGCGGTCAGGGCCACGCTGGCCAGCGCCAGCGACACCTGGGTGCGCAGCGCCTGAAGGGCCTGGAACACCTCGGCCGGCAGTTCGGCGTCGGCGCTGACGCTGAGCACGCCGAGGAACCGGTCGCCGTTGCGCAGGGGCATCAGGATGTACGGGCGTTGGGTCGCCCGGTCGACGTCGGCGTACCCGGCCGCGGCCATGTCGGCCACCCGGACCACCTCGCCGGCCATCAGCCGGGTCAGGATCTCGGGCGGGACGCTGGCCGCCGGCACCTGGCGGCCGAGCACGGCGCCGGTGTCGTCACCGGCCGAGTCGGCGATCGAGAAGCCCTCGGCCGACGCCTCGACCGTCGAGGCCCGGGCGCCGGGGCACTCGGCCAGCAGCTCGCCGGCGGCGGTCACCGCGAGCCGGTGCACCTCGGCCGCCTCGGTGGTCATGATCAGGGAGGTGCCGAGCTGGCTGAGCACGTGCTCCCGGGCGACCGCCCGGCGCAGGGCGCGCAGGCTCTCGTTCCGGTCGGCGAGCAGGCGCGAGAGCAGCACCAGCATGACCAGGATGGCCGCCGCCTCCACGCCGCCGCGGGCGGTCGGCTCGATCAGCCACCACGCTGCCGCGACGATGAGGCCCGAACCGGCCAGCACGTTCTCGCTCTTGATCACGGCGGTGCAGATCGGCGCCCGCCGGATTCACCTGACCCGACCCGAGGTAGCGAATGGGTGGCAGATCACCGGGCCGGTCACTCGGTCGCGGCGGCCAGCCAGCCGGGCAGCGGCTCGCGGGCCGACAACCAGGACGGCGGAATGCCGTCCAGGCCGGTGTACGCGGCCACGATGCCCCCGGCGATGGCGCAGGTGGTGTCCACGTCGCCGCCGGCGGTGGCGCACGCGCCGATCGCCGCCGGGTAGTCGTCGAGGAACTTCTCGGCCACCCACACCGCGAACGGCACGGTGTCGCGGGCCATGGCCCGGGCGCCGTTGCCCAGCTCGTACGCGGCCTCGCCGGGGTCGGTGATCCGGGCCGCGGCCACCAGGCCGTCGCGCACGGGCCCGTCGGGGGTGTGCGCGGCGACCGCCCGCAGCAGCGGTGGCCGCTGCCCGTCGAGCCGGCCCGCCGCCGCCACGGCCGCCGCGACCGTGACCGCGACCCCGCCGGCGATGCCCTCGGCGTGCGCGTGGGTGACCTCGGCGGCGCGGGCGCCCTGGGCGGCCGCGTGGGTCAGCGAGTCGGCGTGCCAGGCGCCGAGCGGTGCGGCCCGCATGGCGGCGCCGTTGCCGGCCGAGCCCTGCCCGTCGAAGGCGGCGGCCGCGGCGATCGGCCAGGGCAGCCCCTCGCGGATCTCGCGCAGCATCACCACCGCGCCGGGACCATAGCCGCGGTACGGGTCGTGGTGGCGCCCGAGCAGGTCGGCGAAGCGGTCGCGGTCGAAGTCGCCCTCGGTGAGCACCGCGACCAGGCAGCAGGCTTCCTCGGTGTCGTCGGTCCACTCCCAGGGTGCGGGCGGTGGATCGGCCAGGTCGACCTTGGCCACGAAGTGCTGAGCGCCGAGCGCGTCGCCCACGCTCAGGCCCGCAAGGCTCTCGAGGGCCAGGGCCAAGCGCGTACCGGGAAAAAGAGTGAATGACATCGGCAGTACGGATAGTAATAGGTCACGTTAGGTAATCGACCGGTGTCCCTGGATGACCGGTTAGGACCAGCTTGCCAACCGCAGTACCTTCTTCGCATGGCCACGGTGTTGCTCGTCGAGGACGATCACGTCGTGCGCGGCGCCATGCTCCGTTCGCTCGCCGATCGGGGACACGCCGTGCACGCCGTCGGCACGGCGCTGGACGCGCTGCGCCGGGTCGCCGCCGAGACGCCCGACCTGGTGGTGCTCGATCTGGGGCTGCCCGATCTGGACGGCTCGGACGCGCTGCGCATGCTGCGCGGCATCACCGACATCCCGATCATCATCGCCACCGCCCGCGACGACGAGCAGACCGTCGTCCGGCTGCTGCGCGCCGGCGCCGACGACTACATGGTCAAGCCGTTCACCGGCGCCCACCTGGACGCCCGCATCGCCACCGTGCTGCGGCGCGTCGGCCGCGCCAGCCGCACGGCCCAGCCGGCCGTGCACGAGGTGGGCGAGCTGCGGGTGGACGTGGGCGAGCGCAGCGCCACCCTGGCGGATCAGCCGCTGGCGCTGACCCGCAAGGAGTTCGACCTGCTGGCGTACCTCGCCGCCCGTCCGGGCCGAGTTGTCTCACGCCGTGAGCTGTTGGAGGAGGTATGGCGACAGCCATCGGTCGGCGAGGACCAGACGATCGACGTGCACCTGTACTGGCTACGCCGGAAACTGGGCGAGTCCGCGGCGAAACCTCGCTACCTGCGCACCGTGCGGGGGGTCGGATTCCGGTTGGTGGCGCCGGACTGAGGGCCCGGCTGGCCTACACGACGGCCGCCACCACCGCCGTGGCCGCGCTGGCCTTCCTGATCCCGCTCGGCTGGGAACTCCGCAACGACCACCGTGACCAGGCCTTGGCCGCCGCCGAACGGCGCAGCGCCACCGTGGCCGGCGCCATCGCCTCGGGCGCGCCGGCCAAGGGCGTGACCGCCACCGTGGTCGCGGCCGGTGGCCAGACCACCGTCCACCCGCCCGGCCAGGCCGCCGGCGGCCAGGCCCCGGCCGAGGACGTACGGCGCGCCGCGAGCAGTGGCGGCACGATCACCGTGGACGTGGACGGCGGGGTGGCCCGTCTGCAACCGGTGACGGTCGGTAGCCGTACGGCCGTGGTCGAGGTCTTCGTGCCCGACGCCGAGCTGAGGGAGGGCACCGCGCGGGACTGGTGGCTGCTGTTCGGCATCGCGCTGGTGCTGGTCGCGGGCGCCGTGATCGTGGTCGACCGGCTGGCCCGGGGCGCCGTCAACTCGGCGCGCAACCTGGTGCACGCGGCCCTGGCCGTCGGCGGCGGCGACCTCGGCGTGCGGATCACGCCGTCCGGCCCGCGCGAGCTGGCCGAGGCCGGGTACGCCTTCAACCGGATGGCCGACCGCCTGGTCACCTCGCGCACCAACGAACGCGAGCTGGTCGCCGACCTGTCGCACCGGCTGCGCACCCCGCTGACCGCGCTGCGCCTGGACGCCGAGGCGCTCGACCCGGACGACACCCAGATCATCGACCTGACCGCCGACGAGGTCGACCGCCGGCGCGGCATCCGCCGCATCCGGCAGGCCATCGTCACCCTCGAGGGCGAGGTCAACCAGCTGATCAACACCACCCGGCAGGCGGTCGCGGCCCAGGTGGCCTCCGCGCCCGAGCCCGGCGTCTGTGACGTCAGCGAGGTGGTACGCGAACGGATGACCTTCTGGTCGGCGCTCGCCGACGACCAGAACCGCACCTACCGGGTGGTGGGGGCGCAGATGCGCATCCCGGTGCCGGTGGCCCGGGCCGAACTGGCGGCCGCCCTCGACGCGATTCTGGGTAATGTGTTCCGCTACACCCCTCAGGGCACGGCGTTCGAAGTGGGCATCTCCCGGCGCGACGGCTGGGTGGCGGTGCGGGTCGACGACGCGGGCCCGGGAATTCCCGATCCGGAGAGAGCGATGCAACGCGGCCAGAGCAATCAGGGTTCGACCGGTCTCGGGCTCGACATCGCCCGCCGCGCGGCCCAGGCCGCCGGCGGATCGGTCGACCTCGACCGGGCCGCGATGGGCGGCGCCAGCGTCGTCATGCTGCTCGCCGACGCCGAGGCGACACCCAAGCAGGTGAACCGTTTCGGCCTTGTCGGACGTCTCGCCCGCGAGCGCGGCGGCAAGCCGTCCCGCTGACGATTGAACGGGACCGAATCGTTGCTTAGATCTGTATTAAAGGGGTTCCCTCCGCGCGCCCGGGCTGGCAACCTTCCCTCCGATCCCATCCGGCTTCCCGGCCCGTTCCGTCCCCACGAGACGAGCCGCGGAGGCCCCCGCGCGGTGAGAGGTGGTCGCCCCATCGCCACCTCCCACCGCGCACCCGTCAGGCAAGGAGCTGAGTTGTCCACCCACCGCCGGCCGGTCCCCAAGGGTCACCGCCGAGCGGCCCGCTCGCGGAGCCACCGGCTGCTGCCCGTCGCCCTCGGCCTCGCGCTGCTGGGTGTCGGCGGCGTGGTCGGCCCCAGCGTGGTGGACAACGTGGCCGGCACCGCGCCGACCCGCGACCTCGCGCTCACCTCGATGCCGCGCGACGTGCCCGACCAGGGCCTGGTCTACGACGGCCTGCAACCGGCCCGGGCGGGCACCGTCTGCGCCGGGTCCTACCAGGTCGACGACCAGACGTGCACGCACGGCCCGGACCCGGCGCCGGTCGGCCTCAAGGTGCGCCGGGACGTCAGCCCGGTCACGGACAAGGCCCCCGAGCCGGTGCAGCCCCGGCGCGAGCCGGCCTCGGCCGTGCCGGCCGACGCCGAGATCGCCCGCGACGAGGGCGGCAGCGCGCTGACCGCCGACGCGCCGGCCCTGATCCCGGACGCCGCGCCCGGCGACGCCGACTTCATCATCGGCGCGCACGACGTGGCCTGCGAGGGGGACGGTCGCGGCGGCAAGCGCGTCCAGGTCATCTACCTGCACGAGTTCGGCACGCCGAGCCGGTACACCGAGTTCCTCGGCTCGATCCGCACGTGGTCGGCCGGCGTCGACCAGATCTTCGACGAGAGCGCGGCCGAGACCGGCGGCTCGCGGCACGTCCGCTTCGTGACCACCCCGCAGTGCCGGGTGGACGTCTCCGAGGTGCAGGTGCCCGCGGGCAAGCTCGGGTCGTTCGCCGGCAGCATCGCCGCGCTGCGCACCCTCGGCTACAACCGCACCGACCGCAAATACCTGCTGTTCGCCGACGCCAACGTCTACTGCGGTATCGCCACCTACGTCGCCGACCGGCGCCCCGGGCTGAGCAACCGCAACAACGGCGGCCCGTCGTACGGCCGGGTCGACGCGGGTTGCTGGAGCTCGGCCATGGCCGCCCAGGAGCTGACCCGCTCGCTCGGCGCCATGCAGGCCGGCTCGCCCAACTCGAGCGGCCTGGGCAACTGCCTCGACGACTACGACCTGCTGTGCGGGCCCGACCGCTCGGGCAAGCAGGTGCGTACCGTCTGCCCCAAGAAGCACGAGACGCGTCTCGACTGCGGCCACGACGACTACTTCAGCACCGACCCCAGGCCGGGCAGCTACCTGGACAAGAACTGGAACGTCGCGCAGAGCGAGTTCCTGCTGCGCAGCGACGGCGGCGACGACATCCCGGACGTGCCCGGCGCCCCGGAACCGGCCGAGACGGCCGCTCCGCCCGCCACGGCCACCACGTCGCCGTCCTCCCCCACGCCGAGCGAGAGCACGACGCCGGCGCCCACCGAGACGCCCAGCGCCGGTCCCGGCACGGCCGACGGCGGCGGCGACGCCCCGCCGTCCCCCTCGGTCACCCCGAGCGAGAGCCCGGCCGTCCCGGACGAGGAGACCACCGTGGACCCCGGGGCCGAGGCGGCGGCCCTGCCGGTCGCCGCGACGGTCAGCCCGAGCCCGTCGGCCACCACCGTGCCGACGGAGAAGGTGCCGGCCCGCGACGGCGTCCAGGAGGGCGGCGCGGTCCAGGCCGTGGTCGAGGTCCGCGACGCGACGAGCAGCTCGGTGCGCCTCACGTGGAGCGCCGCCTCCGAGACCGCGACGTACGAGGTCTGGGTCGACAAGCAGCCGATCGCCACCACCAAGGCGACCCGGGCCCGGCTGATCGGCCTCAGGCCGGCCGCGCGCTATCAGCTCACGGTCAAATCCGTCCTCGGGTACGCGGCCCGGGTCACCGTCGAGACGGCGCCGGCCGCCCGGCCCGCCCAGAGCTCGTGGTTCACCCTGACCAACGCGCTGACCGGCGGCGCCGCCGACCTGTACGCGGCCCGGACCGCCCTCGGCACGCCGATCACCCTCAGCGGCACCGACGACGACGCCCAGCAGCAGTGGCAGCTGGTGCCGGCCGGCCGCGGCAGCTACTCGCTGGTGTCGCGGGCCACCAACAAGTGCGTCGGCCCGCTCGGCGGCGACGTGGTCGCCGGCGCGCCCCTCGTGCAGGTCGACTGCGCGGCCGGCGGCGCCGAGTGGACCCTGCAGGCCTCGCCGTACGGATTCACCCTGCGCACGACCGTCGGCGACCTGGTCGCCGGGGTGGGCGGCCAGCGTTTCGGCGCCCACCGGGTGCTCGTGCTCCAGAACGGCAACGGCCAGCGTCACCAGAGTTGGACGGCGGTACCCGACTGAACCGGGAGGTAGCCATGCCCAGCACGTTGAGCAAGCCCCTGGCAGAGCCCGAGGAGGGCCCCGCCAGGTTCAACAAGCGCCGCCTGATCCGCGTGATCGCGATCCTGACCATCGGGATCGTGGTCGTGCTGGCGGTGTGGCAGGAGCCCCTTTACGCGTTGCGCTCCGTGTAGTCGTCGATCTCGGCGAGCAGGGCCTTCTTGCGTTCCGGCGCGAGGAAGCTCTGCTCGACACCGGCCCGGGCCAGCCCGGCGACGCCACGCGCGTCGAGATCGAGCAGGCGGGCGGCGACCGCGTACTCCTGATCGAGCGTCGTGCCGAACATCGGCGGGTCGTCGGAGTTGATGCTCACCGGCACGCCGGCGCCGACCAGGGTCGCCAGTGGGTGTTCGTCGAGCGAGGGCACCGCCCGGGTCCGCAGGTTGGAGGTCGGCGAGATCTCCAGCGGGATCCCGTGCTCGGCCAGGTGGGCCATCAGCGCCGGATCCTGGGCGGCCGAGATGCCGTGCCCGATGCGCTCGGCGCCGAGCTCGCGCAGCGCGTCCCAGATCGTCTCGGGGCCGGTGGTCTCGCCGGCGTGCGGCACGCTGTGCAGCCCGGCCGCGCGGGCCTTGTCGAAGAACGGTTTGAACTGCGGCCGGGGTACGCCGATCTCGGGTCCGCCCAGCCCGAAACTGATCAGGCCGTCGGGCTGCTCCTCCAACGCCACCCGCAGCGTCTCCTCGGCCGAGACGAGACCGGCCTCGCCGGGGATGTCGAAGCACCAGCGCAGCTCGACGCCGAACTCCTCGGCGGCCGCCCGCCGGGCGTCCTCGATGGCCGCGCAGAAGGCCGGGGCCGCGATGCCGCGCCGCACGCTGGAGTACGGCGTGATGGTCAGCTCGGCGTACCGGACCTGCTGGCGGCCGAGCTCGCGGGCCACCTCGTAGGTCAGCGTCCGCACGTCCTCGTCGTCGCGGATCAGGTCGACGACGCTGAGGTACACCTCGATGAAGTGCGCGAAGTCGCGGAAGGCGAAGTAGTCGGCCAGCGCGGCCGGGTCGGCCGGCACCGGCGTGCTGCCCTCGTGGCGCGCGGCCAGTTCGGCGACGATCCGCGGCGACGCCGAGCCGACGTGGTGGACGTGCAGCTCGGCCTTGGGCAGGCCGGCGATGAACGAGGTCAGCTCGGTCATTTCTTCTCCAGGAGCGATCAAGCGGCGACCCGGGCCACCACGAAGACGCGGCGGAACGGGAACGCGACGTAGTCGCCGGCCGCCGGGTAGGCGCCGGCCAGCTCCCGCGCCAGGTCGGCACGGAACGACTGCCAAGCATTCTCGTCCAGCGCGGCCTTGACGGGACGCAATGCCGTCCCCTCCATCCACCGCAGCACCGGATGCTCCGGCTCATGGGCCGGGAGCAGATGGACGTATGTGGTCTCCCACGCGTCGACCTCGGCCCCGGCCGCGACCAGCAGCCCGGCGTAATCGACCGGGTCGTCGACGGGCGCCTCGCGCAGCACGTCGCCGAGCCCGTAGCGGCGGCCGACCTCGCGCAGCAGCCGGTGGGAGGGCGCCCCGAAGTTGCCCGGCACCTGCATGGCCAGCCACCCGCCGGCCGGCAGCTCCCCCGCCCAGCGGGCCAGCAGGTCCTGATGTCCCGGCACCCACTGCAGCGTCGCGTTGGTGACCAGCACGTCGACGTCGGCGGCGGGACGGTAGTCGCGGACGTCACCGATCTCGAAACCCGCAGGCCCACCGTGCGCCCGCGCTTTCTCGATCATCTCGGGTGAGGAGTCGATGCCGGTCAGGCGGGCCGACGGCCACCTCTCGGCCAGCGCGAGCGTCAGCTCGCCGGGGCCGCAGCCCAGATCCACGACCGCTCGGGGCGAGGCCGCGCCGACGCGGTTGACCAGGTCGAAGAAGGGGCGCGAGCGCTCGGTGCCGTACCGGGCATAGACGGCCGGATCCCACATGATCGTTCCTCCCAAACCGTACGTACGTTTTGCAAGCAAACTATCAGGAGAACGGTAGGGTGCGAACCTGTGGAGAATCGAAGTTTTCGCAGGATGGGACGGACAGTCGGGGTCATCGGCCTGGGCGCCTGGCAGCTGGGTGCCGACTGGGGCGAGGTGAGCGAGTCCGACGCGCACGCGACCCTGCAGGCCGCGGTGGACTCCGGCGTTACCTTCATCGATACGGCCGACGTCTACGGCGACGGCCGCAGCGAGCAGATCATCGGCAGTTTCATCAAGGACAAACCGCAGCTCACCGTCGCGACCAAGATGGGCCGTCGCGTCGCCCAGGAGCCCGGCAACTACACGCTCGACAACTTCCGGGCCTGGACCGACCGGTCCCGGGCCAACCTCGGGGTCGACACCCTCGACCTGGTGCAGCTGCACTGCCCGCCGACGCCGGTCTTCTCGACCGACGCCGTCTACGACGCCCTCGACACGCTCGTCCAGGAGAAGCGGATCAAGGCGTACGGGGTGAGCGTCGAGAAGGTCGACGAGGCCCTGGCCGCCATCGCCCGCCCGGGCACGGCCAGCGTGCAGATCATCCTCAACGCGTTCCGGCTCAAACCGCTCGAGCGGGTGCTGCCGGCGGCGGCCGAGGCCGGCGTGGGCATCATCGCCCGAGTGCCGCTGGCCAGCGGCCTGCTCTCCGGCAAGTACGACGAGCACACCACCTTCGCGGCGAACGACCACCGCAACTACAACCGGCACGGCGAGTCGTTCGACGTCGGCGAGACCTTCTCCGGCGTGGACTTCGCGACCGGCCTCGAGGCGGTGTCGCGGCTGCGGCCGCTGGTGCCCGCGGGCGCCACCATGGCCCAGTTCGCCCTGCGCTGGATCATCGACCAGCCGGCCGTCACGGTCGTCATCCCGGGCGCCCGCAACCAGTCGCAGGCGCACGCGAACGCGTCCGCGGCCGACCTCGCGCCCCTGTCCGCGGAGACGCACGAGACGGTCACGGCCGTCTATGACGAGCTGATCCGCCCGCAGGTTCACGACAGATGGTGAACGAAGCGGCAACGCCTCCGAAAAAGCTCAAAGGCTGGCTTCTCATGTCTTTAGGGGTGTTGGCGCTGGTCGTCGGTGCTCTGTGGACACTGCAGGGTTTGGACATCATCACCGACAGTCGGATGAGCGGCGTCGCCATCTGGTCGTTCGTCGGCCCCGCCATCGCCATCGCCGGACTGATTCTGATCATTCTGGGTCAGCGCGCCCGGGCCCGTTCCAAGCGAGCCTGAAAAAGCTCTGGGAAAGAGCGAATCCCCCGCATCCGAGACCGGATGCGGGGGATTCATTGGTTTGGAACGCCGACCTCCGCCAGGCGATCGGCAGCCGGCCTAGGGCCGACAGGGTCTCAGAGCGGGCGAACCTGCTCCGCCTGCGGGCCCTTCTGGCCCTGGGCGATCTCGAACTCGACCCGCTGGTTCTCCTCCAGCGTGCGGTAACCGCTCGTCTGGATGGCCGAGAAGTGGACGAACACGTCAGCACCCCCGCCGTCAACGGTGATGAAGCCGAAGCCCTTGTCTGCGTTGAACCACTTCACGGTTCCTTGCGCCATGCTGAACTCTCCTTCTGAAAATGCCGACCCCGTGATGCCCGGGCCGATGACCGTTTTCGAGCAGCGGCGCCGTGAGGCGGCCTTTCAGAGCACGTCCCATCCGTCAAGATCTAGGATCTCGGCGGAAGCAGCGAACCACGTACGCAAAAACTGGCCACACTGTACCTGAAAAGAGCCTCGTAAAGCTCCCCCCAAGCCAATACGAAAAAGGTCAGCTGATTCGGAAAAGGTCCCCCACTTCGCTCTCGCGATGTGGGAGACCTTCACTCGTTAAGACATCTTCAGTCCGGCCATTGACCAGTCAGTTTCCGAACACCGGCGGCGCCGCCTCGATCGACGGCCGCCTTCACGAGTGCGAAGATCGCCCCCTGCAACGCGGCCGCCGCGAGAATCTCGCCCCATCCACGGTCCTCATCGGTGGCGTTCGGCGCGTCGTCGTCTCCCGAGGCGACCTTCCAGACCTCTTTGAAGACGAAGCCGGCGATCGTGCCCGCCCCGATGCCCAGCAGAATCCCGACCGGCTTGTAGGCGAGCTTGGAAACCTTGCCGCTCACCGGCGCCTCCCTCGAACGATCAGAATGACACCCACGATCGCGACCACACCGGCCACGACCAACTGCAGCGGCACGGGACTGGTCCGTACCGCGTCCTCACCAGTCTGGTTGACCTTGTCGGCGGTCGAGCGCACCTTGTCCAGGACACGCTGCTTCGTCTGCTCGACCTGGTCCTTGGCCCGCGCCTTGACGTCGGCCTTGGCCGCGAGCGCCTGCACGGTCTCGCCGAGCTCGGCCCGGGTCTGCTTGATCTCGGCCCGCAGCTCCTCGACCGTCGGTTTCGGCGCCGGGGGCTGACTCTTGTCGTCCACGCTCATGCCCGGTTCCGCTCCTTAGCGACGGCCAGCTTGACCTCGTCGACGTCGGCCTTGACGCTCTCGATCGCGGCGCTCGGCTCGGGCGGCACCGCCTTGGACACCTGCTTCTTGCCGATCAGGGCCA
This sequence comes from Actinoplanes sp. NPDC048796, assembly GCF_040650035.1. Taxonomy (NCBI): domain Bacteria; kingdom Bacillati; phylum Actinomycetota; class Actinomycetes; order Micromonosporales; family Micromonosporaceae; genus Actinoplanes; species Actinoplanes sp. NPDC048796. Next base: position 250,012 of record NZ_JBEZGO010000001.1, read on the forward strand.
GCACGCCGGCGACCACGAAGAGCGCCACCGTGACGATCAGAGCCGCCAGCCACAGGTCCAGGAACAGACTGAACACGATGATCAGCGTCGCGATGAGGGCACCCACGCCGTACAGCGCGAAGACGCCGCCTCCGGCGAACAGGCCGATCCCGATGCCGGCGTGCTTGCCCTTCTCCGCGAGTTCCGCCTTGGCCAGCGCCAGCTCGTCACGAACCAACCTGCTGATCTGGTCGCTCGCGCGCTGCACCAACTCGGCGGTGGACTGATCGGCGAGCGGTTTGGCCTCACTGCCGTTCAGAACATCGGCCATGGTGACCTCCTTCCGTGTCCCGGTGTATGCCCTGATCACCGGAGAGTCAATCCTGTTGCTGGAAACCCGGCAAAAGCGATCAACGCTGGCCCGTCGCCGCCACCGGCTCCTCCGGCCCGCCGAAGGCGATGCCCCGGCTGTCGCCGTCGTCCCCTCCCGAGAAAACGCGGGAGTCCGGCGAGTCGGGATCGGGCTTGGGGACCGGCCGTACGGGACCGGCCGGGCCGGGCTGGCTCAGATCGGCCCGCACCCGCGGCATCGAGTCGCGCTGGTGCCGCCAGATGAAGGTGACCAGCCGCTCGCGCACCAGGCAGCGCAGATCCCACAGCGCGCCGGCGTCGTTGGCGCTGACCAGCGCGCGCAACCGGACCATGCCACCCACCGCGTCGGTCACCTGGAGCACGCAGACCCGGCCGTCCCACAGCTCCGAGCCCTCGCAGGTGCTGCGCAACTCCGTACGCAAAGGCTCGATGTCGGTGGCCCAGTCCACGTCGACCTCCGCCGTGCCGAGCACCGCGGAACCCGTACGCGTCCAGTTCTGGAAGGGTTTGGTGGTGAAGTAGGAGGTGGGCAGGATGAGCCGCCGGTCGTCCCAGATCTGCACCGCCACGTAGGTGAGGGTGAGCTCCTCGATGCGGCCCCACTCCCCCTCGACCACCACGACGTCGTCTACCCGCACGGCGTCGCTGAAGGCGAGCTGCAGGCCGGCGAAGACGTTGCCGAGCGTGCTCTGCGCGGCCAGGGCCGCGACCACGCTGACGATGCCGGCCGAGGCCAGCACGCTGGCGCCCAGCGCCCGGATGTTCGGGAAGGTCATCAGCGCGACGCCGAGCGCCATGACCACGATGGCGGCCACGGTGACCCGGCGCAGGATCACCACCTGCGTCTTGAAGCGGCGGCGCTTGAGGTTGTCCGGCACGTCGAGGCGCCAGCGGTTGAGCGCGGCGTCCTCCAGCACCAGCAACAACGCCGCCACCAGCCAGGCGAACGAGGCGATGAACAGGATCACCAGGGTGTGCAGCACTCCCGCCCGGGCCGGGAACTCGCCGGCGCCGGCCCGGATCGCCTGCTGCACGGCGAAGACCGTGGCAGTGGCCAGGAACGGGCGGTGGGTCGTACGGGCCAGGTCGGCCGCGATGGCCGACCGGTGACCGGCCTTGGTGACCAGCCGGTGCAGGATCTCCACCACCACTACGGCGAGGGCCGCCGACCCGAGAACGATCAGCGTTGCCCTCAGTACGTCAGGCACATTCCTCTCCTGTCGCCGAAAACGGGGAACGGCGACCTACCTTGCCCAGGTCGCCGGTCCCCGCAACTGTCCCGCAGCGGAAGAGGGAAATGCTCACACTTTGCGGTACTTGGCCTGCGCGATGCAGTAGACGCCGAAAGCGGCGATCCCGACCGCGATCAGGGCCAGCAGCCACACGCCCCACGAGTTGCCGGCCAGCGTCTTGAGCGCGGCGTCGAGACCGCGGGCCTTCTCCGGGTCGTACGTGACGGCCGCGACGACGAACAGGACACCGGCGATCGCGTAGGCGACGCCCTTGGCCGCGTACCCGGCCATGCCCAGCCGGATGATCGGCTGGCGCGTGCCGTGCGTCATCTCCTGGGTGTTGAGGTGCTTGACGAACTTGCGCTTCAGGCCGTAGATCGCCATGCCGACGCCGACGCCGAGGACCACGAGGCCGGCCAGCCCGATCAGCCAGCGGCCGCCGGTGCTGTCCATCAGCGTGGACGACTTGCTCTGCGAGTTGTCGCCCATCGAGGCGTTCGAGCCCTGCAGGATCTTGACGGCGAGGAAGGCGAGGTAGCCGTACAGGACGGCGCGGACGCCGGAGAGCACCCGCTCGGCGATGGCCATGCGGTTCTGCTCGCCGCTCTCGCCGATGGCCGCCTCGAACGCCTGCCAGATCGCCATCGCGGCCATTCCGATCGCGATGACGACCAGCAGCGTCTTGCCGAGGCCGTTGCCGGCCAGCGTCTGGAGGGCGCCCGACTGGTCGCTCTCCTGGGAGGAACCCTGGAAGGCCACCTGGAGGGCGATCCAGGCGAAGATGAGGTGGATGATGCCGTAGCCGATGAAGCCGCCCCGGGCCAGATACTCCAGCGGCTTACTGTCGGCGGCCCGAGAGGCTGCGTACTTGGCGTTAGAGGCGGTGCTCGTCATGCCCCTGAATGTCACCAGAACACAAGATCCCCAAACTCCCCATCCAACCACCCCACCGCCGCCCTTGACTCGACTAAAGACTTATCAGGCCTTTGACACCTGGAGTCCGATTGTGTCAGCGGTGACGCTGTCCAACTGCACCTGCAAGCCGGCGACCTCGACGGCCTGCTGGCCCTTGGTCAGACTGATCTGCTCGCCGGCCACCTCGAGGGTGACCGTGTTGGCGTCGGCGCTGATGAACTTGGCCTCGACGCCGAGGAAGCTCGCGCTGGCGCTCGTCTCCCGCTGGATCGTCACGGTGCACTGGTCGAGTCCGCAGTCGACGTTGTCGCTGCTGCAACCGGTGAGCAACGCGAGGCCGAGGGCGGCTGAGGTGAGTGCGGCGGCGATTCGCCGGGTGGGTTTCAACACCCTTGCCAGGATACGGGGACCGCGCGACCCTACATTGGGTCGATGAGCGACATTGAGGTACGGGACAACCCCTCGCACCGCCGATTCGAGCTCACCGTGGACGGTGAGTGGGGCGGCAAGGCCGACTACCGGATGCGCGACGGCGTGGCCGTCATCGTGCACAGCGAGATCGACCCGGCCTTCCGCGGCCACGGTCTCGGCAACGAGCTCGCTGCCCGTACCCTCGATGAGTTCCGCGCCCGCGGCGTCAAGGTCGTACCCTCCTGCCCCTTCTTCGCCCAGTTCGTCGCCGAGCACCCGGAGTACGAGGACCTGGTCGCCGACTACCGCTAGTGTTTCCGGCGATGAACCGGGATCTTGCCGCGGCGCGTGACCTCGCCGCCACCGTCGCCGCCCAGGCCGGCCGCTTGCAGCTCGAGCGGCACGACACCCTGCGGGTCGGCGCGCCCAAGGCACACGCCAACGACGTCGTCTCCGACGTCGACATCGCCAGCGAACGCCTCATCGTCGACGCCATCACCGCGGCCTGGCCCGGCGACGCCGTCCAGGCCGAGGAGGGCCACGGCCGGGACGGCACGAGCGGCTGGATGTGGGTCGTCGACCCGCTCGACGGCACCCGCAACTACATCAGCCGGACCGGCCCGTGGTCGGTCTGCGTGGCCCTGTACGAGGGCGACCAGCCCCGCGTCGCGGTCGTGCACGAGCCGGTCGCGGGCGAGACGTTCAGCGCCGTCGACGGCGGCGGCGCCTACCTCGACGACCACCCGTTGACCGTGACCGGCGGCCCCTCGCTCGACAAGGCGCTGGTCGGCGTCAGCTTCCAGCCCAACCCGGCCACCAAGGAACGCGCCGCCAAGGTCGTCCGCGAGCTGCTGCCCGTCTCCGGCGACATCCGCCGCCTGCCGGCCGCGCTCAACCTGGTCTACCAGGCCGCCGGCCGCCTCGACGGCGGCCTGGCCCTCGACACGAACCTGTGGGACATCGCGGCCGGCGCCCTGATCGCCCGCGAGGCCGGCGTGGTCCTCGGCGGCCACGGCGACGACTTCACCCCCGAGCTCACCATCGGCGCCGCTCCCAGCCTGTGGCCCGCCCTCTCCGCGGTGGTCCGGCCGGTACTAGTGTCTTAAGTCCCGCGCCTGAGGAGACACCGGTGGTCCAACGTCAGTTCCCCAAACCCGCCGAGATCTTCGAGCTCATGCAGTTCAAGAAGCCTCGACTCGGGCGGGCCGGCCGGCTCGAGGCCGCGCTCACCATCGAAGACCTCCGGCTGATCGCCAAGCGCCGCACCCCGCGCGCGGCCTTCGACTACACCGACGGCGCCGCCGAGGGCGAGCTCTCCCTGGCCCGGGCCCGCCAGGCGTTCAAAGACATCGAGTTCCACCCGAACGTCCTGCGCGACGTGGCGAACGTCGACACCTCGACCACGGTCTTCGGCGGCCCGTCGGCCCTGCCGTTCGGCATCGCCCCCACCGGCTTCACCCGCCTCATGCAGACCGAGGGCGAGACGGCCGGAGCCTCCGCGGCCGGCGCGGCGGGCATCCCCTTCACCCTCTCGACGCTCGGCACCACCAGCATCGAGACGGTCAAGGAGGCCAACCCGACCGGCCGCAACTGGTTCCAGCTCTACGTCATGAACAAGCGCGAGATCTCGTACGCCCTGACCGAACGCGCCGCCAAGGCAGGCTTCGACACCCTGTTCTTCACGGTCGACACCCCCGTGGCCGGCGCCCGCCTGCGCGACAAGCGCAACGGCTTCTCCATCCCGCCCCAGCTGGGCGTGAAGACGATCGCCAACGCCATCCCCCGCCCCTGGTGGTGGTACGACTTCCTGACCACCCCGAAACTCGAGTTCGCCTCCCTGTCGGCCACCGGAGGAACGGTCGGCGAACTGCTCGACGCGGCCATGGACCCGACCATCAGCTACGAGGACCTGCGCGTCATCCGCGAGATGTGGCCCCACAAGCTGGCCGTCAAGGGCGTCCAGACAGTGGAGGACGCTCGTCGTCTCGCCGACTTCGGCGTCGACGGCATCGTCCTGTCCAACCACGGCGGCCGCCAGCTCGACCGCGCCCCCATCCCGTTCCACCTGCTCCCGTCGGTGGTCCGCGAGGTCGGAAACGACGTCGAGGTCAGCATCGACACCGGCATCATGAACGGCGCCGACATCGTGGCCGCGATCGCGCTGGGCGCGAAGTTCACCTTCATCGGCCGCGCCTACCTGTACGGCCTGATGGCCGGCGGCCGGGCCGGCGTCGACCGCACGATCCAGATCCTCACCGACCAGATCATCCGCACGATGAAGCTGCTCGGCGCCCACTCCCTGGAGGAACTGACCCCCGCCCACGTCACCCAGCTGACCCGCCTGGTCCCCCGCCCCCGCTGACCACCCGCCGGCGCGTGCGCGCCGGCAAAGGGCGAGGCGTCATCGGCCGACTGGCACCGGTCTGTGACGAGTCCCCGAGGAGCACGTGAGTTTCACCGGGCCTCCGCGGCGCCATGTCGCCGGAATCGCGGCGGCGGCTTCGCGGCGCTGGACGGTGTCCGTGCCGGCCTGGGCCGCCGGTACGAGGCGGCGTCGGAGAAGCCGATCCTCAGGATCGCGCGGCCGAGCCGGGCCGTCCTCTCGCGGGGCGACGTTCGCGGCGCCCGGCATGGAGAAAGCCGCGACACGTCATGTGCCGCTGCGGAGGAGGGAGCGGCCACCGAGCGTTTCGCCGAGGAACAGCCGCCCTACGACAGGTCGTGAAGGTCTACCGCGACGACGCCGGGTACGGTGCGGGTCAGGGCGGTCACCACGGCGCGGGCGGTGTCGTCGGTGAACGGGCCGGTGATGGTGGCGGCGCCCGACTTCACGGTGGCGGTCCAGTGTGGGGCGTAGTCGTCCAGGCGGTGCTGGACCTCGGCGGCCAGGGCCTCGTCCGTACGGACCATGGCTCTCAGGATGTCTCGGCGGCTCACTATGCCGACCACCGTGCCGTCGTCGAGGACGGGGATGCTCCGGACGTCGTGTCTGAGCATGGTTTCGGCTATTTCGGCCAGGTCGGCTCCGGGCCAGGTGGTGATCGGGTGGGAGGACATCGTTTCGGCCACCGCGGTGGGGCGGGTTTCCGTGGCCGGCGCCGGAGTGAGCAGGTGGGCTGTGAGGTCGGCCGGTACCCGGTGGCGGAGCAGGTCGCCCTCGCTGACCATGCCGACCAGGTCGCCGGTGGAGGCGATGACGGGCAGGGCGGTCACGCCGTTCTCGGTGAGCAGGGCTACCGCGGCCTCCACGGGCGCGGTCGGCGCGACGGTGACAACGGGGCTGGTCATCACGTCCTTGGCTCTCATGAGTCCATCTTGGCGCATCTTTCCCGCGGCGGCCCGGGACCAAAGTCCCGGGTGTGTGTGCGGGCCGGCCGAGCAACAACTGGCAACTCTTTGCCGCCGCCGTGCCCTCGACGAAACCATCGCGTAACAGTGATGCGGGTCACCCCCGCACCGGCGGCGCGGAGGAGACGAGATGAGGAAGATGCGTGCGGCGACGGCGCTGGCCGGTGCGACGGTGCTGGCCGTCGCGCTGACGGCCTGTGGCGGCGGTGACGACGGCGGTGGCGGTGACGGCAAGACGCTCAACGTCCTGATCGGCGCCAACACCCAGTACCCGGACGAGTTCCAGGCCTGGCAGAAGGACATCAGCGCCAAGTTCAAGGCGCAGACCGGGGCCGAGGTGAAGTTCGAGACCTTCGCCAGCGCCAACGACGAGCTCACGAAGATCCAGACCTCGGTGGTCGCCGGTTCCGGGCCGGACGTGTACGCCGTGGGCACCACCTTCACGCCGACCGCGTACTCGACCGGCGCCTTCGTCAAGCTGGGCGACGAGGAGTGGAAGAAGATCGGCGGCAAGGAGAAGTTCAACCCGGCCACGCTGGGCATCTCCGGGCCGGACGAGCAGAACCAGGTCGGGATCCCGTGGGTCAGCCGGCCGTTCGTCATGGCGTACAACACCGAGATCTTGAAGGCCGCGGGCATCGACAAGCCGGCCACGACCTGGGACGAGCTCGGGCAGCAGGCCAAACAACTGACCAAGGGCGACCAGTACGGGCTGGCGATCGCCTACAAGGACAACTTCGACCCGTGGAAGTTCGTCTGGGGGATGTCTGCCCAGGCCGGGAATCCGCTGGTGGACGGCAAGACGGCCCGGCTGCAGGACCCGACCGTGCGGAAGGCGTACGAGACGTACTTCGGCTGGCTGGCGAAGGACAAGGTGGTCGACCCGGCCGCCGTCGGCTGGACCAACCCGCAGGCCGTGGCCGCGTTCGCCAAGGGCAAGACCGGATATTTCGCGCTGACCACGACGACCGCCGCCAACTCGCTCAACCAGGGTTCGGTCAAGGGCAAGTGGAAGTTCGCCCTGCTGCCGACCGTGCCGCCCGGCGCCACCAGCCGCCCGGCCGGCGGTGTCGAGGCCGCCAGCATCCTCTCCGGCGACAACCTGCTCGTCGCCGACTACTCCAAGAGCAAAGACCTGGCTTTCGAGTACGTCAAACTCGTGACCGACCAGGAGGTTCAGCTCGACTACTACAAGAAGTTCGGCAACCTGCCGGCCAATGCCGCCGCCCTGCAGACGTTGGCCGGCGACCCGACCCTGGGCCCGGTCACCGAGGCGGCCAAGAAGTCGGTGGCCACGCCGTTCACCGGCGCCTGGGGTGACATCCAGCTGGCGCTGACCAACGTGGCCGTGCAGTCGCTGCCCGACCTGGCCAAGGGCTCCATCAGCACGGCGCAGATCGAGGCCCGCGTGGCCGACGCGCAGAAGTCCGCACAGTCCGCGCTCGACCGGGCGAAGTAGTGACCACCCTGGTGCGGCCGGAACAGAAGGCTCCGGCCAAAGAAAAGGGTGTGACCCAGCAGCAGCGCCCGCTGTGGCTGCTCACTCCCGGCGGGATCCTGCTGATCCTGATCGTGCTGATCCCGCTGGCCCTGGCGGTCTACCTCTCGCTGCTCGACCTCGACCAGTACACGCTGCGCCGGTGGATCGAGGCGCCGTTCATCGGGCTGGGCAACTACGTCGAGTCGCTCGACTCCGGCCTGCTGCACTCGATCTGGATCAGCGTCTCGTTCTCGGTCCTGTCGACGGCGGCGACCGTGCCGATCGGCATCGCGGCGGCGCTGGTCACCCAGAACGCCTACCGGGGGCGCGGTCTGGTGCGGGCCGCCTTCCTCATCCCGTACGTCCTCCCGTCCTTCGTCGTGGCCTCGGTCTGGCGGACCATGCTGCAACCGGACGGCGTGGTGAACGCGTGGCTGTCCAAAGTGGGCGTGGACGCCGGGCTGTGGCTGAGCGGCCCGAAGTCGTACTGGACGCTGGTGCTGGTGGAGATCTGGGCGGCCTGGCCGTTCATCTATCTGATGGCGCTGGCGGCGCTGCAGTCGGTCGACCACGAGGTGCACGAGGCGTCGGCGGTGGACGGGGTGACCTGGTGGCCGAAGCTGCGCCGGGTGATCCTGCCCTACCTGCGCGGGCCGGTGCTGCTGGCCTGCCTGCTGGCCACGCTCAACCACATCAACAACTTCACGCTGCCGTTCGTGTTGTTCGGGGCGCCGGCCCCGGACGACGTGAACGTGATGCCGATGCTGGTCTACGTCACCAGCTTCCAGAGTCTGCGGTTCGGGCTCAGCGCGGCCATGGCGGTGGTGTCGCTGATCATCATCGCGATCCCGTTGTACGTGTACCTGCGAGCCGTCCGTCTCGACGTCCATGAGGAAGGGGGCAAAAGATGAGCGCGTCGGCGGAAGCCACCCGACTGCTGCCGCGGCCGATGCTCGCGACCCTGACCGTGCTGCTCTGCGCGATGGTGCTGGTCCCCGTGTCGTACATCGTGCTGGCCCCGCTCAACTCGGACGTCGGCGTGGCCGCGGGCGAGTTCTGGCCGAGCTCGTGGAGCCTGGAGAGCTACACCAAGATCTGGACCACGGCGGATCTGTCGACGGGCATCGTCAACAGCCTGATCGTGTGTTCCTGTACGGCGGTGGCCTCGGCCCTGCTCGGCACGACGACGGCGTACGTGCTGGTCCGCTACAGCTTCCTCGGGCGGCTCACGATCCTGCGAGGGCTGGTCGGCCTGCAGAGCATCCCGGGCACGCTGATGCTGCTGCCGGTCTTCGTGCTCTTCTCCTCGGCCGGCAACTACCTCGGGCTGACCGTGATCGGCACGCGGTGGGGACTGTTCGTGGCCTACCTGACCTTCGCGCTGCCGTTCTCGACCTGGGTGATGGTCACCTATCTGCGCGGGCTGCCGCGCGAACTGGAGGAGGCGGCCCGTACGGACGGCGCGTCCACGCTGGTCATCCTGTGGCGGATCATCTTCCCGCTGAGCCTGCCGGCGATCGTGGTGGCGGGGATCTTCGCCTTCCTGCTCGGCTGGAACGACGTGCTGTTCGCCTCGGTCCTGACCCGGCCCGAGACGCACACGGCGGCGGTCGCCCTGTCGATCTTCGGCTCGGCCCAGGAGGGCGGCGCGCTGCCGGTGTACTCGCAGATGATGGCGGCCGCGCTGATCTGCGCGCTGCCGGTGGTCCTGCTCTACCTGGCGTTCCAGCGCTATCTGGTCGGCGGCCTGACGGCGGGCAGCGTCAAGTGAGGGTGGCGGTGATCGGCCTCGGCACGGTGTCGGTGGTGCATCTGGCCGCTCTGGCCCGGCTCGGCGTGGAATTGGTCGCGACGTCGGAGGGTCGCTATCGCGACCATCGGGTGCTGCTTGACGAGGTACGCCCGGACGCCGTGCACATCTGCACTCCCCACGATCAGCATGTGCCGGTGGCGCTGGACGCCCTGGCGCGGGGCGTGCACGTGCTGCTGGAGAAGCCGGTGGCGCACACGGTGGCGGCGGCCGGCGAACTGCTGGCGGCGGCGAAGGACAACCCCTCGGTGACGGTCGGGGTGTGCCTGCAGAACCGCTACAACATGGCGTCGGCGGCGGCCCGGGAGCTGCTTGTCTCCGGCTCGCTCGGGCCGGTCGCCGGCGCGTCGGCGACGGTCATGTGGCACCGCGACGACGCGTACTACGAGGCTCGCCCTTGGCGCGGGCAGATCGGGCGCAGCGGTGGTGGCGTTCTGATCAACCAGGCGATCCACACGCTCGATCTCCTGCAGTGGCTGCTGGGCGACGTCTCCGAGACGCGCGCTCAAGTGGGATATTTCGCCGGGCGGGAAGTGGAGGACACCGCCTCGGCCGTGCTCGATCATGCGAGCGGGGCGCGGAGTGTCTTCTTCTCCACGGTGGCCAACGCGGTGGACTCGCCGGTGACCATCGAGATCGCGACCGCGTCGGCGACGCTGACCATCCGGGGCGATCTGACCGTCCGGCACGCGGACGGGCGGGTCGAGGTCATCGCCGAGCGGCGGGCCGACTCCGGTGGGCGCGACTACTGGGGCGCCTCGCATGAGCTGCTGATCGCCGACTTCTACCGCTGCCTGCGTACCGGGGAACGCTTTGCCGTTGATCTTGAGGAGGGGATGAAGTCCCTGCGCCTGGTCGACGAGATCTACCGACAGAACATCTGAAAGGGCTACACCATGTGGACTCTGTCCGGCTTCTCCGACGAGATCTCGCCCGACTTCACCGAGCAGTGCGAGGTCGCGACCGGGCTCGGCCTGCGCTATCTCGAGGTACGCAGCGCCTGGGACGTCAACATCCTCGATCTGTCAGCCGATCAGCTGGCGACGATGCGGGAGACGCTTTCGCGGTACGGGCTGAAGGTCTCCAGCATCGGATCGCCCATCGGGAAGATCCCCATCGACGATGACTTCGGGCCTCACCTCGAGCGGATGCGCCACGCGGCCGAGGTGGCGAAGCTGCTCGAGGCCCCGTACATCCGGATCTTCTCCTTCTTCCTCACCGACCCGGCCGCCCATCGCGCCGAGGTCATCGAGCGGATGCGGGCGCTGGTGCGGGTCGCCGAGCAGGCCGACCTGATCCTGCTGCACGAGAACGAGAAGGAGATCTACGGGGACGTGCCGGCCCGCTGCCTCGACCTGATCCGGTCGGTCGGCTCGCCCTATCTGCGGCTGGCGTGGGATCCGGCCAACTTCGTCCAGGTGGGGGTCCGGCCCTACACCGACGGTTACGCGATGCTGCGCCCGCACGTGGAGTACGTGCAGATCAAGGACGCGCTGTTCGCCGACGGGACTGTCGTTCCGGCCGGTGCGGGCGACGGCGAGGTGGCGGCGACCATCCGGGCGCTGCGCCACGACGGATTCGACGGGTTCTTCTCGCTGGAGCCGCATCTCGCGTCGGGGCACGCCTACGGCGGCTATTCCGGGCCCGAGCTGTTCCGCACCGCGTGGCAGGCCTTCACCGGCCTGCTGAAGAAAGAGGAGATCGAGTACGCATGAGCCGCTACCGCATCGCCCTGGCCGGCGCCGGCGTCATCGGGCGTCATCACGGGATGGTCATCAGCCAGCTGTCGTCAGCGGTCGAGTTGGTCGCGGTCGCCGACGTGGTCCGGGAGCGGGCCGCGACGCTGGCCTCGGTTCACGGGGGACGGCCTTACGATTCCTTGAGCGTTGCTCTGGCCGCTGAGGAGATCGACGTCGTGGTCGTCTGCACGCCGACCGGCCTGCACGGTCCACTCGCGATCGAGGCGCTGTCGGCCGGCAAGCACGTCATCATCGAGAAGCCGGCTGAGATCACCGTCGCGCGGACCGATGAGATCATCCGCGCGCGTGACAAGTCGGATAAATTGGTCACGGTCATCTCCCAGCATCGGTTCGATCCGTCTACCGTTCGCGTCCTCGAGGCCATCTCCGGCGGACAGTTCGGGCGGATCACCTCGGGTATCGCGGCCATCGACTGGTGGCGCGGGCAGAGCTACTACGACTCCGGCGACTGGCGCGGCACCTGGGACCTCGACGGCGGCGGCGCCCTGATGAACCAGGGCGTGCACACGGTCGACCTGTTGGTGGCGGCGCTGGGCAAGCCGGTCGAGGTCTTCGCGTACGCCGCCACGCTGGCCCACGAGCGCATCGAGGTCGAGGACGTGGCGGCCGGCGTCGTCCGCTTCGAGTCCGGCGCGCTCGGCGTGCTGCACGCGACCACCTCGGCCTACCCCGGCCTGAGCGCCCGCCTGCACGTCCACGGCGACCGCGGCTCGGCCGTGATCGACAACGACCAGCTGGCGTTCTTCCACGCCACCCCGGCCGGCGTCGACATCGAGGAGAAGCTGATGGGCGGGACCCAGACCCTGTCGAGCACCGAATCCGATTCGGTGGCCGCCGCGAACCCGGGCTCGTTGTCCGACGCGCACCGCCGGCAATACCTGAACTTCCTGGGCGCTCTGGACGGAACCGAACGTCTGGTGGTCGACCTGGAAACGAACCGCCGATCGATAGCCGTCATCACCGGCGTCTACGAGTCGGCCCGCACCGGAAAGCCGGTGAAACTCGGATGAGCCGCATCGCCGCCAATCCCATCCCGTATTGGGCCACCGCCGGGAAAACCCGGGCCGTCCTGGCCGAGGCGTTCGCCGACTTCCAGGACATCGGATTCACCGCCGTCAAAGCCGACGTCCCCGACGACATGACCGCCGGCACGTACCGTGACTGGATCGCCGGTTACGGCCTGCAACCGGCGCTGAGCCTGTTCAACTCACCGTTCGACGAGACCGTCACCGCCGCCGGCGAAATCGAGAAGGCCAAGCGCTTCGCCGCCACCCAGGTCGCGCTCGGACTCGACCGCACGATGGTCTCCTCGATGAGCCGCCCCGAACGCCTGGCCCACCCCGCGGCCGGCGCCGGCTTCGACGAGGCCCGCCTGACCCGGGCCATCGACATGTGCGGCGAGGTGTGCCGCGCCCTGGCCGCCGAGGGGCTGCGCCCGCTGCACCACTCGCACGTCGGCGGCATCTTCGAAACCGAACACGACATCACCCGGCTGCTGGACGAACTGGGCCCCGGCGTCATCGGCTTCGGCCCCGACACCGGCCACCTGCGCTGGGCCGGCATCGACCCGGCCCCGTTCATCAGCCGCTACGCCGACCGGCTGGGCGGCATTCACATCAAGGACTGCTTCCCCGACCTGCTGGGCGACCGCACCAGGTCCTACCGGGAGGCCACCGCGTCGAAGCGCCTGTGGGCCGAACCGGGCCTGGGCGTGGTCGACTTCGACGCCGTCCTGGACGCCATCCCGCCGGCCTACGACGGCGACTACATGATCGAGGTGGACGAGCCCAGCGTCGATTCCAGACGGGAGTCGCACCGCATGTCGTTCACCTGGGCCCGGAAGGCCCTCGCCGGCCGCGTCGACCACTGACCCGGGCCGTCGAACGGCGCACCACGAGACGTACGGGAAGAACCAGAGGCTGACCGCTGGGGCGGGCGCCCTGGGTGATGGCGATGCAGTTGCTCATGCCGGTGAAACCCATCCGGTACAGCGGCGAGGCGATCGTCGTCAGCTGGGGCTCCACCAGCTCGTCGAAGATGATGTTGTCGAAGCCGACCACGCTCACCTGCTCGGGGACGCCGATGCCGAGCTGGCGCAGCCCCTTCAGGACACCGATCGCCAACTGGTCGTTGTAGGCCTGCACGGCGGTCGCCTCGAGTTCGGCCACGCGCAGGGCCGCGCTCAGACCGGCCAGGACGGTCGGGCCGTACGGGCCCACGCGCCGGGCATCCAGATGGAGCTCGGCCGCGGCCTGCCGCAGCGCCCGCCAGCGGACGCCGTCCGACCAGCTGGTCTCGGGCCCGGCCACGTAGGTAATCCGCTCGTGTCCCAGCTCGGCCAGATGTTCCACCGCCCGCTTGATGCCGCGCTCGGCGTCGTTGAGCACGCAGTTGGCCTCCGGAATGATCCGGTTCAACAGCACCACCGGCTTACGCCGGGCCACCATCCGCAGGGCCGAGTCGGTCATCCGCGAACTGGCGATGACGACACCGTCGACCTGCTCCAGCTCCTGCTCGATGGTCTGCCGCTCCACCCGGGGCGACTCGTTCGTGTGCGACAGGATCAGCTGGTAGCCGGCGTCCCGCGCCGCCTCGTAGGCCCCCTTGATGATGTCGCCGTAGAACGGGTTGGTGACATCAGCGATGACCAGGGCGATCGCCTTGTGCGGAACCTTCTCGGCGCCGGCGCTGCGCCGAACCGGCCGCACCCGATAGCCCAGCCGGTCCGCGGCCGCGAAGACCCGATCCGCGGTGTCGGCGTTGACCCGCCCCGGACGCGCGTAGGCCCGCGACACGGTGGACGGCGCCACCCCGGCCTCGCGAGCCACATCGTAAATCGTCGGGCGGCCCATCCATTGATGTTAATTGATCAGCTCCGATGAAACACCAGCTCCGTCCGCCCGAACGTGGACGATCGGCCGACTGCGCGCACCGCCCCGATCCGCTGGAATGAGGCGGCAACAAAGATCAAAAACTCGGAGCGCCATGTCGTACGATCCCGCACCCCACCACTACCAGAACGGCCACCCGCCCGTTCCGCCCGATGTGGTTCCCCAGACCCACCCGTTACCGCCCGGCGCCTATCCACCCCCTTCACCGTCCAGCGCCTATCCATCGCCGTCGCCGTCCGGCGCCTACCCGCCCCCGTTTCCGCCCGGCGCCTACTCTCCTGCCGCGGCACCCTTCGTTGTCGTGGGCCACCCGGCCCCCACCTCCGGCTACGCCGTGGCCTCGATGGTGCTGGGCATCGTCGGTATCCTCGGCGGCTGGTGCACCTTCGCCGTCCCGTGCATCCTCGCCGTGGTCCTCGGGCACGCCGCCCTCAACGAGATGAAGCGAACCCCCAAGGAAGGCCGCGGCATGGCCATCGCCGGCCTGGTCCTCGGCTACGTCTGCCTGGCACCCGCCATCCTCGTCTTCTTCTGGGTCTTCCTCGCCGGCGCGCTGGGCGTCGCCGGCGCCGGAGCAGCTTGAGGCTCGCCGCGGCTCAGAGCGGCTCGATGTCGCTCAAGCCGGTCAGGTCGCGGAAGTGGGGCAGGGTCTTGGCGTGGTCGGCCGGGCCGCGGTGCAACAGGGCGAACGTCGTCGAGCGAGGGCCGGCCGATCCTCTCAGCGCGACGACCTCGCCGGTGCGCAGGCGCAGGATCAGGACCGGGAGTCTCGCGTCGCCGTCCCGGACGAGGTCGAACGCGTAGCCGACGGCGCCCTCGATCTGGTGGATGGGGCGGTTGACGCGGGCGATCACCGGCGCGCAACGTGACCTCGATGGCCTCGGCGAAGGTGGCCACCCCGCACCGAAATTCAGGCCGCTTCCTTCTGTCATGATCACCGGGCTCAGCCGGAACACGTACCGAAGGAACTCTCTGTTGAACCGCACAGCGCGCACCTCGGCCGCCCTGGCCCTCGCCGTCGGCGCCATCGCCCTCGCCGCCGATCCGGCCGCGGCCGCCGCCAAGGTCAAGCCCACGATCGACGCCGCCGAGGTCACCAAGGCCGGCGCCCCGATCCGGATCACCGGCAAGGCGGCCAAGGGCGCCACGGTGACCATCAAGTTCAACGGCAAGGCCGTGAAGAACGTCAAGGCCGGCAAGAAGAACGGCAAGTACACCACCACCGTCAAAGCGCTCAGGAGCGGCGCGTTCACGGCGACCGCGAGCGGCCGGACCAGCAGCGCCGACGCGATCAAGGTCTACGTCAACAAGCGCTACTCGCAGACGCTCTTCAGCGGCTCCGGAGGCGTCGGCACGAAGAGGTCAGCCGTCGTGACCTTCCGCAGCGGCGCGACGGTGACCGTCAAGGTCCGTACGTCGACGACGGTCTGCACGGACTCCCTGCCGTGGATCGACCCCTGCCTCAAGTGGGGAGCGGCCACTGTGGGCGTGCTGGCCGACCTGGCCTCCGCCCTGACCGGTGACGAGGCGTACGCCGCCTCCGACGCCAGCCCGGTCTACGACAGAACGCACCAGGGCCGGGTGGAGGTCTACTCGGTCGACGCGGAGGCCTGGACCGCCACCGCCGTGCAGACCTGGACCGCCCGCGCGTACATCTGACCGGCCGGCTGTCACATTCTGGTGGGCGCGATGGTCATCACGATGTTGTCGGCTGAATGTGAGAGGTGTGGCCATGCGCGTCGTCGTTGCTGGGGGAACCGGGCTCATCGGGTCGAAGGTGGTCGACTTGCTGCGCCCGCTGGGGCATGACGTGGTGATCGCCGCGCCGCAGGCCGGGGTGGACACGATCAGCGGGCGGGGTGTGGCCGAGGCTTTCGCGGGGGCCGACGCCGTTGTCGACGTGACCAATCGGGCGGTGTTCGAGCCCGCCGTGGTCATGGACTTCTTCACCACCTCGACCCGAACTCTGCTGGAGGCCGGGCGGGCGGCCGGGGTGCGCCATCATGTGGTGCTGTCGATCGTCGGGGTCGACCGGCTCTCGTACCCGGGCTATCTGGACGCCAAGGCCGCGCAGGAACGGCTCGTCGCCTCCTCGGGAGTGCCGTTCACGATCGTGCGGGCCACGCAGTTCTTCGAGAACCTTCTCACCATCGGGGCCGGGATGGCCGAGGACGACGTGATCGTGCTTCCCACCGCCGACCTTCAGCCGGTCGCCGCTGACGATGTCGCCGCCGCCCTCGTCGATGTCGTGCTGGGTGCGCCGGCCGGCGGTGCGGTGGAAGTCGCCGGACCGGAGCGGGCGCCGTTCGCCCGGTTCGTCGGGCCGGTGCTCGCCGCGGACGGCGACGACCGGCCGGTCAAGCCGAGCGCCGCCGCCTCGTACTTCGGGGTGCCGATCGTGCGGGACTCGCTTGTCCCGCTCGGTGCCGCCCGCGTCGGGCGGACCAGCTTCCAGCAATGGCTGTCAGACCGCGGTCAGCAGGGTGTTCTCGACGACGACCGGCACTGACAGGGTCTTGTAGCCGACCTCGTCGAACAGGACCGTCACCCGTTCCTCCTCGTAGCTCATCACCATGCCCTCGCCCCATTCGGCGTGGCGGACCTTGCTGTGCACCGCGAACGGCTCGTCGCCCGCGGCCTGCTCGATCTCCTGGGCGGAGCCCTCCGAGCAGTTGTCGCAGTGGCCGCACGGCTTGGGCAGCTCCTCGCCGAAGTAGGCCAGCAGCGTCTGCGTACGGCAGGCCCGGGTTTCGGCGAAGCCGCGCATCATGTCGGTGCGGGAGCGGTCGAGGCTCTGCTGGCGTTCGTGGACTTTCAGGGCGGCCGCCGCGGCCGCCGCCGGCAGCGGGGCGAAGACCGGCACGGTGATCCGGTTGCCGCGGCCCGTGACGGACGCGCCGACCTCTTCCAGCAGGGCCAGGTAGGCCGAGAGTTTGCGCGGTCCCAGGCCGGTCTTCTCCTTCAGCTCGGCCTTTGTCGACGGTCCCGACCGTACGGCCGCGGCCAGCTCCCGCAGTTCGGTCTCGTCGGGGGCGCCGCCGATGAAGAAGCGCTGGATGGCCTCGTCCTCGGCCCGCCACAGCAGCAGCGCCCGGGCCGGGTCGTCGTCGCGGCCGGCCCGGCCGATCTCCTGGAAGTAGCTGTCGGGCGAGTCGGGCAGGGCCATGTGGGCGACCCAGCGGATGTTGGGCTTGTCGATGCCCATGCCGAAGGCCGAGGTCGCCACCATGATCTCGACCTTGTCGTTGGTGAAGTCCTCGTGCTTCTGCTCGCGGGCGCCGCCCGCCATGCCGCCGTGGTAGAAGTCGGCCGGGTAGCCGGCCTCGGTCAGTTTCTCGGCCAGTTCCTCGGCCGAGCGCCGGGTCGGCACGTAGATGATGCCGGGGCGGCCGGCCGAGTCGAGCAGCGCGGTGAGGTTGCGCCAGCGGTAGTTCTCGTCGGGGCAGTACGCGGCCTCGAGGAACAGGTTGCGCCGGTCCAGGCCGGAGACGTGGATCTCGGGCTTGTTCAGGTGCAGCCGCTCGATGATGTCCTCGCGGACCGGCGGCGAGGCCGTGGCGGTCAGGGCGAGCACGGGCGGGCGGCCGATGCCCTTGATGAGGTCGCCCAGGGCCAGGAACTCGGGGCGGAAGTCGTGGCCCCACGACGAGATGCAGTGTGCCTCGTCGACCGCGACCAGGCCCGGGCGCAGCGCGCGCACCTCGGCCATCCGCTCCGGGTCGCTGAGCTGTTCCGGGGTGATGAAGAGGAACTCGGCCCGCCCCTCGGCGATCTCGGCGATGGCCGCGCGCTGCTGCGCCGGCGTCTCGGCCGAGCTCACCCGCACGGCGCGGATGGCCGGGTCGTCGCGCTCGTTGAGGGCGGCGATCTGGTCCTGCTGCAGCGCGAGCAGTGGTGAGATCACCACTGTCGGGCCGGGCAGCAGGACCGCCGGGATCTGGTAGATCGCCGACTTGCCGGCGCCGGTGGGCAGGACGACCAGGGCGTCGCGGCGCCGCAGCACGGCGCGCATCGGCTTGAACTGGCCGGGGCGCAGGGAGGGCCACCCGAAGTGCTTGCGGGCGGCCTTGCGCAGGCGGGGTCCGTAGACGGGGATCTTCATCGAGCGGCCATTGTGCCCCGGCTCACCGGTGCGCAAACGCCTAGAGGACTTCCTTGGCGTACAGATCGAAGAGGCCTTGGTAGTTCGGTCCGGTGTTGGCCACGTACACCTCGTCGAACCCGGCCTTGCGGTATTGCTCGATCATCTCGAGGTGCGCGCGGGGGTCGTTGCCGCAGACGAAGCTCTCCTTGACCATGTCCTGGGTGACCAGCTCGGACGCCTGCTCGAAGTGCTTCGGCGACGGCAACACCTGGGAGAGCTCACCGGGCACGCCGGAGTTAGGCCATTTCTCGTACGCGATCCGCGCCCCTTCCTCCTCGGAAGCCGCGAAGGCCGCTTTGAACCCGCCCTGGACGACCTTGTCGCCGCCACCCGAGGAGCGGAAGCGTGACACCAGGTCGCCGTCGGGCATGACGCTGACGTAGCCGTCGCCGAGCCGTCCGGCGGCCTCGGTCGCCTTCGGCCCGAAGCCCGAGATGTGGATCTCGACCGGCTTGTCGGGGAGGGTGTAGATCCGGGCGTTCTCCACTGTGTAGTGCTTGCCGTGGTGGGAGTAGTTCTCGCCGGTCCAGAGCCCGCGCATGATCTCGATGGATTCTTCGAGCATTTCCAGCCGTACGTCCAGCTCGGGCCACGCGTCGCCGAAGATGTGCTCGTTGAGGGCCTCGCCGGTGCCGACCCCGAGCCGGAACTTGCCGCCGGTGAGCACGGCGCTGGTGGCGGCGGCCTGGGCGATGACGGCCGGGTGGATCCGTACGGTCGGGCAGGTCACGGCCGTGGTGATCTCGAGGCTGGGCGCGGCCTGGCTGATCGCGCCGATCATCGACCAGACGAAGGCGCTCTGGCCTTGGGCGTCGACCCACGGGTGGTAGTGGTCCGAGATCCACAGGCCTTGGAAGCCGGCCCGCTCGGCGCCGCGCGCCTGCTCGATCAGCTCGGCCGGGGTGTATTCCTCGCAAGACAGGAAGTATCCGATGCGCATACCGCCGGAGATACCCCTATTTCTTGCCGCCGAACATGCGGCGGATGGCCCACAGCAGGAACAGCGCGGCCAGGGCGACGCCGAGCAGACGGACGGCGTGCACCTCGGACCAGTCGACGCCCGAGGCGGCGAGCGGGATGGCAGTCACGGCGACAGCGTACTCAATCTCAGCTAATAGAAAGGTTTGTTGACTAAATCGCGGAGCGATGTGACCATTGGGACCGCACGCGACCAGGCAGCCGGAACGTACGGGGGACAAATGCCGAAATTTGGCGAATTGCCGGAGCTTGCCGCGACGGTGCTCCAGCCGGGCTTCGTCGGCACCAGCGCACCCGACTGGGTCCGCCGCTGGCTCGGCGAAGGGCTCGGCGGTGTCGCGCTGTTCGCCCGCAACGTCGAGTCGCCGGCCCAGGTCGCCGCGCTGACCGCCCAGCTGCGGGCCGAACGCCCGGACGTGCTGGTCGCCATCGACGAGGAGGCCGGCGACGTCACCCGCTTCGAGTCGCGCCTGGGCAGCTCCCGTCCGGGCAACCTGGCGCTGGGCGCGATCGACGACGCCGCGCTGACCGAGACCGTCGCCCGCGACCTCGGCGACGACCTGGCCAAGGCCGGCATCACCCTCGACTACGCGCCCGACGCGGACGTCAACAGCAACCCCGCCAACCCGGTCATCGGCGTACGGGCGTTCGGCGCCGAGGCGCACCTGGTGGCCCGCCACTCGGCGGCGTTCGTCCGCGGCCTCCAGGCGGCCGGCGTCGCGGCCTGCGCCAAGCACTTCCCCGGCCACGGCGACACCAGCGTCGACTCGCACCACGACGTACCGCTGATCGACCGCGACCGGCAGCAGCTGGCCGAGTGCGAACTCGTGCCGTTCCGGGCCGCGATCGAGGCCGGGGTCCGGGTCGTGATGACCGGGCACCTGCTCGTCCCGGCGTACGACGAAGAACTCCCGGCGACGCTCAGCCGCCGCATCCTCACCGGCCTGCTCCGTGAGGAGCTGGGTTTCCGGGGCCTGATCGTCACCGACGGCATCGAGATGCAGGGCGTGCGCCGCAAGTACGGCCTGACCGGCGCCACCGTGCGCGCCCTGGCCGCCGGCGTCGACGCGATCTGCGTCGGCGGTGACCACGCCGACGAGCACACCGCGACCGAACTGCGCGACGCCATCGTGGCCGCGGTGCTCGACGGCACCCTGCCCGAACAGCGGCTGCGCGACGCCGCGGCCCGCGTCCGTGACCTCGGCGAATGGACCACCCGCACCCAGACGGCGACCGGCGCCCGGGCCGTGGCCGACGCCGGCCCCGAGGTGGCAGTGCTGTCGGCGGGGTCGGGCATCGGTTTCGACGCGGCCCGCCGCGCGGTCCGGGTGACCCGCACCGAGGACGCCCCGGCCCTGCCGATCACCGGCCCGGCGTACGTGGTCGAGTTCGCCCCGCCCCGCAACATCGCGATCGGCGCCGAAACGCCGTGGGGCCTGAGCGCGCCGCTGGACGAACTGCTCCCCGGCACGGAGACGGTCCGCCTCACCGAGGACGACGACCCCACGGCCGTACTGGACGAGGCCGGCGACCGCCCGCTGGTGGTGGTGGTCCGTGACGTGCACCGCCACCCGTGGCAGGCCGAAGCCCTGACGACCTGGCTGGCGTCCCGCCCCGACGCGATCGTCGTCGAGATGGGCCTCCCGGTGACGATCCTCGGCGCGGTGCACATCGCCACCTACGGCGCCACCCGCGCCTGCGGCCAGGCCGCCGCCGAACTGATCGCCGGCACGGCCGTCCCGGCCCCCGAGCCCCAGCCCCTGGCCGCCTGAGACCGGCCCGGACGCCGGCGCCCCGGGCCGGGGGGCCGGCCGCCGGCGTCCGGGCCCGCGGCTACTACCCGGCACGATCGTGTCGAGCCACCCTGCGATCTACGTGACTGGGACTCGCCCGCGACCAACGCCGAGATCGCAGTCGGGTTCGGTCTCGGCGAATGAGTTTGCTCCTCGACACCCCCATCGCCTTGTGGGCGATCAGCGGCGGCGCGTCTGCCTTTTCACCACCGCGACCCCTTCGATCGGATGCTCGTGGCTCAGGCGGCCGTGGAAGGGCTGACGCTGGTTTCTCGCGATGCCTCGGTCGCTCTGTACGACATCGACGTTCTGAAGGTCTGACGGTGGCTCCGCGTCGGACGCGGGCCCGTGGGGTATAAGTGCAGCGGCCAACTGACCGCTGGATGTGAGGATTTCACCTGTGAGTGACGAGCCGCTGTACTCGAAGCTGGGCTTCACCGACCCCGAGTGGGGGCTGCTGGTCGGCCTTCCCCAGTCGGTGCTCACCGCGGCGAGCGCCGCCTCGCCGGACAGCACCCGCAAGACCCGGCAGGAGAGCGCCGCCGGGCTCGACGTCATCTCCGACGCCCGGGCGTCGGCCAGCCCGCTCGTGGCCGCCGTGGCCGGCGCGATCGTCTCCCGGGTCGGCGACCCCGACCTGGGCGAGGAGCCCCCGGTCATCGAGCCCGGCGACCCGATCGCCTACGCCGAGGACGTGCTGGGCCGCGCCGCCGAGGCGAACGCGCTGCTGACGGTCAAGGCCGACCAGGCCGACGCCGAGACCTACAAGCACTGGCTCGTCGAGATCGCCGAGAGCGTCGTCGGCGCCGCCTCCACCGGTGGCGTCCTCGGCATCGGCGCCGAAACCGTCACCGACAACGAGCGCGCCTTCCGCGACGACCTGGCCAAGGCCCTGGCCGACTAGCGCCGGAGCGGATCGTGGCCGTCCGGGACGGCCACGATCCGCGCCTACGGGCGCCAGCTGAAGATGGGATCCATCTGGCGCAGGACCAGGTTGGGACCCAGGCGGCCGGCGATAGTCATGCCCGCGTTGCGCAGGGCGGCCGCGGGGCCGCGCAGGGCGGCGAGGCGGCCGATGCGGCGGGAGGCCGCGGCGACGGTGGCCGTACGGGATGCTCGCTGTTTCGAGTATCCGGGCAGGTCGCCGGCGTGGGCGGCCAGGGTCACCGCGTCCTCCAGGGCCTGGCAGGCGCCCTGGCCCAGGTTGGGGGTCATGGCGTGGGCGGCGTCGCCCAGCAGCGCCACCCGTCCTTTGTGGAACTGCGGCAGCGGGATGTCCAGGCAGCGGATGTCGGTGCGGATGATCTCGGTGGCGGCGGACATCAGGGACGGGATGGGCTGATGCCAGGCGCCGAACCGGCGCCGGAGCTCGGCGCGCTCGTCGCCGGCCTTCTCGCCGGGTGGGGCGAGGGCCGTCGCGTAGCAGTACACGAGGTCGTCACCCAGGTTGACCACGCCGACCACGGCGCCGTCGCCCCAGGTTTCCGAGAGCTTCAGCTCGCCGGGTGGCCTCGGCACCACGAAACGCCAGCTCGTCACACCGGTGTAGGCGGGGCCGGGTGCTTCGGGGAACAGCTTTCGCCGTACGGCCGAATGAAGCCCGTCGGCCGCGACCACGAGATCTCCCGGCACCTCGGCGTCCTCGGCCGGCGTGTTCAGGTTGAGCGTGACGCCATGGGCCGTCGCGGCGTCGGCGAGGAGCTGGATCAGGGTGGCCCGGTGGATGACGATCGTGGGAAGACCGAAACGGGCCTCGGCGGCCGCCGCGTCGGTACGGGTGATCCAGGTGCCGTCGGGGCGCTGGATGCCGGCCGTGCCCTGCAGGGCGGCCAGGGCGCGCACCCGCTCCCCGAGGCCCAGGACGTCGAGGGCGCGCAGGCCGTTGGGGGCGACGGCCAGACCGGCGCCGACGTTCTCCAGGCCGGCCGCGCGTTCCAGGACGGTGACCGTCCAGCCCCGGCGGGCCAGGGCCACGGCGGCGGCCAGGCCACCCACTCCGGCTCCGATGACTGTGGCGTTCGGCATGGTCGCATCGTGTCATGCTCGACCCGTGTCCGTCGTCGATGAGTATGCGACCGGCCGGCCATCCGCTCGGCTGCGGCCGCATGTCGCGTTCTATTCGGGCTATCGGCAGCGCGGCGTCGCGCCCGGGCGGCATCGGGGACTGCCGTCGCCGTACCTGACGCTGATCTTCACGATGGACGAGCCGCTGATCGTCGACGCTCATCCGGATCCGCGGCAGCGGGGCGGCAGTTACGACGCGCTGATCGGCGGGCTTCACCTGGGGCCGGCGATCATCAGTCACGAGGGGCGGCAGTCGGGGGTGCAGGTGGCTCTGCGGCCGCTGGGATGCCGGGCGCTGCTCGGAGTGCCGGCGGGCGAATTGTCCGGTCTGGATCTACCGGCGTCGTCTCTTCTCGGCCACGCCCCGATCGCCGAGATCCGCGAGCGACTGTACGCGGCGGCGGCGTGGCCCGAGCGGTTCGCGGTGGTCGACCAGGCGCTGTGCCGGGCTCTCGACCGCCCCGTGCGGATCGGCTGGGCAGCCGGCGGCGCCCTCAACGATCCCGAAGCACCAGCTCACGGCGGCTTTCCCAAATCCGGGGCGCCTGAGGTGGCGTACGCCTGGGAACGCCTCATGACGGGAAGCGTGAGTGTCGCCGCGGTCGCGGCGGAGGTGGGCTGGAGCGGGCGCCATCTGACCGCGCGTTTCCGGGCCGAGGTCGGGCTCCGGCCGAAGGAGGCCGCGCGCGTGGCGCGGTTCGACCGGGCCCGCCGGGCGCTGCGGCCGGGCGCCCGGATCGCCGATGTCGCCGGCGGCTTCGGGTTCTTCGATCAGTCCCATTTCGTCCGGGAGTTCCACGCGCTCGCCGGATGCGCGCCGGGGACCTGGCTGGCCGACGAGTTCGGTTTTGTCCAAGCCATGGCCGGCGCGGACGCGCACCATGAGCGGTATGACTGAACCTCGCCCTCAGGTGTGGCCGACGCTGGTGGCCACCGACGCCCGCGTCCTGATCCGTTTCCTCGTCGACGCGTTCGGCTTCACCGAGACCGTCGTGCACGGCGACGACACCGGCGTGGCCCACGCCGAGCTGGCCTGGCCGCTCGGCGGCGGCATCATGCTCGGCGACGTCAAGGACGGCGGCCTCTGGAAGCTCCAGCCCGGAACGTTCGGCTGCTACGTGGTGGCCGACGACATCGACGCCCTGCACGAGCGGGCGGTCCGGGCCGGCGCCGACATTCTCCGGGCGCCGTACGACACCGACTACGGCTCGCGTGACTTCGCGGCCCGCGACCCCGAGGGCAACCTGTGGCAGTTCGGCACCTACCGAGGGACACCGGCCTGAAGGTCAGGCGGCGGGGGCGGGGGCCTTCTCGTCGGGGCGGTCGTCGGTGGCGACGATGGCCTCGGCCTCGGCGATGATGGCCTCGTCCTCGGTGCGGTGCTTGCGGTACTGCGCGACCGAGTAGGCGATCGCCGCCGCCCAGACCGCGTAGATCACGGCGTAGAACGTGTAGCGGACGCCGTCGGGGGCGTCGATCCAGTCGCTGCGCAGCAGGGTGCGGGTGTTGGTGAGGATGATCAGGCCGCCGACCAGCGAGCCGAGCACGCGCGGCGGGATGTGCCGGACGAGCCAGGCGGCGATCGGCGCGGCGATGACGCCGCCGATGAGCAGGGCCAGCACCCAGGTGTAGTTGATGTTCTCGTTGCCGATGCCGACGATGAAGCCGAGGCTGGCCGCCACCGCCACCAGGAACTCGCTGGTGTCGATGGAACCGATCGTCTTGCGCGGCTCGAGCCGGCCGCTGGCCAGGATGGCGGGCGTGCCGACCGGGCCCCAGCCGCCGCCACCGGTGGAGTCGACGAAGCCGGCGACGAGGCCGAGCGGAGCCAGGAAGCGCTTGCGCAGCGGCTTGCCGAGGCGGTCCTTGGGCAGGCCCTGCGTGGTGAAGCGGATGAAGACGTACAGGCCCAGCGCCAGCAGGATGATCGACATCAGCGGGGCCGCGGTCTCGGTCGACAGGTTCGACAGGAAGGTCGCGCCCGCGAACGCCCCGATCGCGCCGGGTACGCCGATCTTGAGGACGACCTTCCAGTCGACGTTGCCGAACTTCCAGTGCGACACCCCGGACACCAGGGTGGTGCCGATCTCGGCGAGGTGCACGGTGGCCGAGGCGGCGGCCGGGCTGGTGCCGATCGCGAGCAGCAGCGTGGTCGACGTGACGCCGTAGGCCATGCCCAGGCTCCCGTCGACCAACTGGGCGCCCAGGCCGACCAGGGCGAGGAGCAACAGCTTGCGCATGTCCCTGACCACCGTTTCCCTAGATATCCCACATAGCAAGTTGGTTTGGTGAGAATAGGAAACGGAGAGTGTTCGTGGCAAGTTCTCCCAGTAGTCGGGACTACAACAGCCCGCGCTCGAACGCGGCGGCCACGGCGGCGGCCCGGTCCCGTACCCCGAGCTTGGCATAGGCGTGCAGAAGGTGTGTCTTCACGGTGGCCTCGCTGATGTGCAGCAGCTTGGCCGCCTCGCGGTTGGAATGCCCCCGGGAAATGAGCTTCAGGACCTCGACCTCGCGCTGGCTCAGCGGCTCCTTGGCCGGCGAGCGCAGCGTCCCCATGAGACGGCCGGCCACCGCCGGCGACAGGACCGACTCGCCCCGGTGCGCCGCCACGACCGCCCGGAACAGCTCCTCGCGCGGCGTGTCCTTCAACAGGTAGCCGGTCGCCCCCGCCTTGATCGCCGGAAGAACGTCGCTGTCGGTGTCGTACGTCGTGAGCACCAGGACACGCGCCCGCGACCCCTGCCCGGCGAGCGCGCGGATCGTACTGACCCCGTCCATGACCGGCATCCGCAGGTCGAGCAGGACCACGTCCGGGTCGACCGAGCCGGCCACCGCGAGCGCTTCCCGGCCGTCGCCGGCCTCGCCCAGCACCGCGAAGCGGCCGTCGCCGGCGAACATGCCGCGCAGGCCGTCCCGGACGACCGGGTGGTCGTCGACGATGAGCAGCCCGATCACGCGCCGGCCCCCGCGAACAGGGCCGGCACGCAGGCCGACACCGCCGTGCCGCCGCCCGGCTCCGACTCCACCTCGAGCGTGCCGGCGATGCGGCGCAGCCTCTCCTTCATCGCGACCAGGCCGTATCCGCCCTTCTCGCCGCCGGCCCGGGGGGCCGCCGGGTCGAAGCCGGCGCCGTCGTCGTGCACGTCCAGGGTGACCACATCCTCCATGTAGGACAGCGTGAGCGTCACCCGTTCGGCCGACGCGTGCCGGGCGACGTTGGCCAGGGCCTCCTGCGCCGTACGCAGAAGGGTCGCCTCGATCTCGGGCAGCAGCGGCCGGGCGGTGCCCGTGGTGACCAGATCGGCCCCGACCCCGCTGAGCCGCGACCAGCTGGTCATCACCTCGCCGATCGCCTCGGGCAGCGCGGCCGCGTCGAGCGTGCGCGGCCGCAGCGCGTGCACCGAACGGCGGGCCTCGGTGAGGCTGTCGCGGGCCAGCTTCTTCGCCGCCTCGAGATGCCGGTCGCGGTCGCCGCCGGGCGAGCCGGCCGCCTCGAGCTGGGTCACGATGCCGGTCAGGCCCTGGGCCAGCACATCGTGGATCTCGCCGGCCATCCGCTGCCGCTCGTCGAGCTTGCCGGCCTCGCGAGCCTGCACCATGAGCTGGGCGTGCAGGCTCTCGTTCTCCTTGAGTGCGGCGGCCAGCTTGGCGTTCGCCTCGGCCAGCTCGTCGATCTCCTGAATCTGCTGGGCGGCCCGCTCGTCGGCCCGCGCGGTCAGCCTGATCATGGTGCCCGAGACACCGATGTTGATGATCAGCAGGACCGCGATGACCGGCCAGGCCGATTTCTGGTCGAGCACGTAGAAGCCGCCCGCCTGGGACAGGCCGGCGGGGATGGCGACGAACACGCCACCCGTGACCATCCACCGGCTCCGCAAGGCGTACGCGGTGAACAGGTAGCCGGTCCACGCGAAGAAGCCGAACAGCGGGCTGCACCAGACGAGGAAGAAGATCAGCACGATCAGGCCGCCGAAGAAGACGGCCATCTTGCCGCGATGCTGCTCCCACTCCGGGTGCATCGTGACCCACCAGAACAGCCAGGCCGCGGTCACGGCGAGCGCGCCTCCGATGATCGGCCACGGCTGGTGCGGCACACCGGCCAGATCGCCCAGCGCGATCAGGCCGATCGAGCAGACCAGGGCTATGTACGGCACCACCGTGATCAGCCGATCGGACTTCCCGCCCACTGCCATGACCGTCACCGTCAATCCCTTCAGGACCAGCGGAACCAGCGGACCGCGAGGAACCCGAACACCACCACGTACCCGAGGAGAACCGTAACCGAGACGGCCGCCGGCCAATGTCCCGTCATGGTGTCGTTGAGCGCCCGCTCGGCCGCGCCCAGCGGCGTGAAGTCGGCGACGGTACGCAGCGCCTCCGGCATCACCTCGCGCGGCGTCCACAGCCCGGCGAAGAACATCAGCGGGAAGAACAGCAGCGTACCCACCGAATTGCCGGCCTTGCCGGACGGCACCAGAGCGGCGATGACCAGGCCGATCGCCAGCACCCCGGCCGCGCTGAGCAGGAAGGTCAGCACGAAACCGGCGAACTGCGAGGCCAGCGGCACGTCGAAGGCGATCCGGCCCACCGCCAGCACGAGCGCGGTGGCGACGACCGCGCACAGCAGGTTCGTCACGAGCTGCGCGCCGAGCAGCTTCAGCGGCGACACCGGGGTGGTGGCGAACCGGCGCAGCACGCCGCGTTCCCGGTACGTCGCCAGCACGGCCGGCGCGATCTGGACGGCCACCATGGCCAAGGTCAGCACCACCGCGATGCCGACGTAGAGGTCGATCACCCGGCCGCCGTCCAGGCTGTCCTGCGGCTCCCGGAACGCCGGGATGCAGCCGAGGATGACCACGAGCACGGTCGGGAAGATGATGACGAAGAAGGCGGACATCGGCTCCCGCAGGAACAGCCGCAGCTCGGTCAGGGTCAGCTTGGCGAACACGTTCACGGTGGTCACTCCCCGGTGTCGGACCGGCCGGTCAGCTGGACGAACGCGTCGTCCAGGCTGGCCTGCTCGATGCGCAGGTCGTTGGCGATGATGTCGTTGGCCGCGAGCACCGAGGTGACCGCGTGCAGCAGGTTGCCGGTGCCGGCGACCTCGAGCTGCGAGCCGTGCCGGAGCACCTGGCGCACCTCCGGGCGCGCCTCGAGCAGCGCCACGTCGACCGGCGCCGACGGGCGGAAGCGGATCCGCTGCTCGGTGGTGGTGCCGGCGATCAGCCCGGCCGGCGTGTCGAGCGCGACGACAGTGCCGCGGTCGATCACCGCCAGCCGGTCGCAGAGCCGCTCGGCCTCCTCCATGAAGTGCGTGACCAGCAGGATCGTCACCCCCTGAGCACGGACGGCCTCGATCAGACCCCACGTGTCGCGACGAGCCTGCGGATCGAGCCCGGTGGTGAGCTCGTCCAGAATGGCGATCTCCGGATTGCCGATAAGCGCCAGCGCGATCGACAACCGCTGCTTCTGCCCGCCCGACATCTTGGCGTAGCGGGTGGTCAGCGGGACGTCGAGGTCGCGGGCGAGCGCCTGCCAGTCGGCCGGGCCGGGATAGAAGGAGCTGAACAGCTCGAGCGCCTCCCGGCCGCTGAGCTTGTCGGGCAGCTGGCTCTCCTGCAGCTGCACGCCGACCAGGCGGCGCAGCGCGGTGTCGGCCGGCGGCCGGCCGAGCACGCTGATCACGCCGCCGTCGGCCGTGCGCAGGCCGCTGACGCACTCGACCGTGGTGGTCTTGCCGGCGCCGTTGGGGCCGAGAATGCCGAAGATCTCGCCCCGCTCGACCGCGAACGAGACGTCCCGCACCGCGACGGTGTCCCCGTACGCCTTTCGCAGGTTCTGGACCTCGATGACTGTCATGCCTAGAGAATCGCGGTCCGGCCCGTCTCCCCGAATCGACCGGCGAGCGAGAGCCGGCATCCACCAGTTGGTGGATGCCGGTGTCAACCCCGACGATCGTCGGGGGTGGACCTTGTCGTTCGGCTCGGGTTTCCGGCCGGCTGCGCTCCTACGGTCGACACCCATGAAACGAGGAACACAGTGGCCGGCCGCGGCCGGCGTCCTGGTGTCGGCGGCGGCCGCGATCGCCTGGCTTTCGCCAGGTGGGTGGGGTCAGGCCGAGCCGATACGGGTCACCGGCGGAGCCTCGGCGTCCGGATACCGAGCGGTCGTCGAGGCGATGGCGGGCGCACCGTCCTGGATCGGCCCGGTGCTGGCGGCGGCGACCGACGGCACCCTGGTGATTCTCGGCGCGCTGCTGGCCGTGATGTGGTGGACGGCGTTGCGCCGCCGGGACGTCCGCCGGGTCGCCGGGACCGTGCTGACCGGAGCCGGCACGGTGGCGGCGTACGGGGTCAGCGAAGCGGTCAAGCTCGTGGTGGACGAGGAGCGGCCGTGCCGGGCGCTGCGGACGGCGGCCGAGACGATCGCCGAGTGCCCCGCGAGCGGGGACTGGTCGTTCCCGAGCAACCACGCCACCCTGGCCGCCGGACTGGCCGTCGGGCTGGCGGTGCTGTGGCCGCGCCTGGCGCCGCTCACCCTGTCGCTGGCCGGGGCGGCCGTGGTGCTGCGGGTGCTGGTCGGGGTCCACTACCCCCACGACGTACTGGCCGGCGCCCTGCTCGGCGGCGCCACGGTGGCGACCGCCCTGCTGCTGTTACTGCCGCTGCGACGGTGGAACCGCGACCCCCGCTTCGTGGGCGACCACCGCGGCGGCGGCCCGGTTGTCCACACCGAGGGCGGCCAGGATGGAGCTCACATGCGCTTTGACAGTTCCCTCGACCACGCTCATCCGGCGGGCTATCTGCCCGTTGGACAGTCCGCCGCCGAGGAAGGCCAGCACCTCCCGTTCCCGGGGGCTGAGGGCGCCGACCCGGTCCCGGGCGGCCGCGTGCCGCGCGGCCAGGGTGTCCGCGCCCGTGGCGGCGAGGTGCGCGACGACGCGGGCGGCGACCTTCGGTGACAGGTACGCGGCGCCGTCGGCCACGGCCCGTACCCCCAAGATCAGTTCTTCCGGCTCGCCCGACTTGACCAGGAAACCGGCGGCGCCGCCGCCGAGCGCCCGCATGATGTAGTCGTCCTCCCCGAACGTGGTCAGAATGATCACCCGGGTGTCCGGCACGGCCCGGCGGAGCTCGGCCATCGCGTCGATGCCGTTCAGGCCGGGCATCCGGACGTCGAGGACGGCCACCGCGGGCCGGTGCCGCCGCGCCAGTTCGACGGCCTCGCGCCCGTCGCCGGCCTCCCCCACGACGTCGATGTCCGGGGAGGTGGTGAGAACCGCGCGCAGCCCGGCCCGGATCATCGGCTCGTCGTCGGCGATCACCACCCGGATCATCGGCGGCTCACGGAGTGACCGTGTCCCGCGACGCCAGCACACCGTCGCGGAAGCAGAGCCGGTAGACGTCTCCCGAGCGGTCGTCGAAGCGGTCGGCCGTCACTGCGTAGTACTGGCACGTCAGTCCCTCCCCGGCGGGCTCGGCGGTCACCGGCCGGTAACGCGTCTGCCGGCGCGGCAGGACACGCTCCACCTCGGAGCGATCCTGCCCGACGCGCAGACGGGCGTAGTCGCCCGGGTCCAGAACCGACTGTGCCGCCGACAGGGTCTCCCAGCCGGCCAGGGCCCCGCTCAGCAGCCCGCCGAGGACCAGCGGCACCATGACCGCGACGACCAGCGACCGGCCCACCCGCCGCCGGGCACGGCGATGTTCCTCGGGCAGCGCCTGGTCGGCCTGGGGAATCACGGGCGGCGGCCCCGGGGTGTGCGGAATCCGGGCGGTGACGGCGAAGCCCCCGTCCCGCGGGCCGTACTCGAAGGTGCCGCCGGCCAGCCGCACCCGCTCGTCGAGGCCGGCCAGTCCGCTGCCGCCGGCGCCGGGCCGCGGCCGGGCGCTCGGCGGCCCGTTCTCGACCACGATCGTCGTCTCGTCCGCCGTGTGCGTCACCGAGACGGTCGCCGGCGCCCCGGGGGCGTGCTTGGCCACATTGGTCAGGGCTTCCCGCGCGACCCGGTGCAGGGCCCGCTCGGCCATCGGCGGCAGCTCACCCGCCGTGCCGTCGACCCGCAGGTCCACCGCCAGTCCCGAGGCGCGCGCCGCGTCCGTCAGCGCCGCGAGGCCGGGGCCGTCGACGTCCATGGGGGCACTGTCGTCCCGGTCGCGCAGGACGCCGACCACCTGGCCGAGGCGTTCCACCGCGTCCCCGGCGCGGGCCCTGAGGTCCGCCGCCGCCCGGCGATGGTCCTCCCCGAGTCCCGGCGCGAGCTTCAGCGCGCCGGCGGACAGCGCGATCAGATTGAGGTCGTGGCCGAGCAGATCGTGCATGTCCTGGGCGATCCGCGCCCGCTCCCGCAGCCGCGCCTGGTCGGCGACCAGCCGCTGCTCGCGCTGCGCCTGCTCGGCCCGCTCCCAGCCGGCCCGGGCGAGATCCTGATACTGACGCCAGAACCGTCCCGCGAACCACGGCGTCATCGTGGCGGCGACGAACACGGTCAGAAACCGCCCGGCCAGCGACAGCCAGCCCGGCACGACCGACAACACCAGCACGCCACCCGCGAGCACCGCCACCAGCCCGAGCACCGCCGGCCCGGTCCGCCCCGGCCGCCGCCCGGCCAGAAACGCGGCGACCACGGTGGCCGGCACCCACCACCCACTCACCATGCTGAGACCGGCGAACACAACGGCGGCCACGATCGTCACCCGCTTCACCAAGGCGACGGTACGGGCTGGACGCCCACCCCGGCTGCCCCGGCTCCGCCCCCAGCGCCGGACCGGGAGTGGCAGGCGGGGTGACCATGCGGGTAGGCCCCAACGACGTCTCTAGGCGGTGGCCGCGCTCGGCTTCTCCTGGATCGGCGGCGCCTGGGGGTGTCTCTGGCTCGCTGTGGTGACCAGGGCGTCCAGCAATGCGGGGGTCACGGGTTCGCCGGTCACGAGCACCCGGAAGTGGATCGGCCCCACCGTCTGGTCGACGAGCAGGTCGATGTCGGCGCCGGCGGGCAGCTCGCCCCGGGCCGCCGCCCGGTCGAACGGCACTCGGTCGCGGGCGCGCAGTCGTGGCAGCACCTCGGCCCGCGGAGCGCAAGGCGCCGGTGTCCGGCAGCGTGAGTTCCTGAGCGCTGTCGGCGGCGAACGCGTCGATCAAGATGTCGGTCCTGGAGCGGACGGTGGCCGAGTTCGGCACCTCGTACGGAATCTCGACGCTCCACCTCGCCGCCGCCGTGCGCGACAACGGGATCGGGCACGTCGTCACGACCGAGCTCAGCAGGACCAAGGTCGAGGCGGCCCGCTCCACCATCGAGGCGGCCGGGCTCGGCGACCTCGTGACCGTGCTCGAGGGCGACGCGCCGGCCACCCTCGGCACGGTCAGCGGCCCGATCGGCCTGGCCCTGCTCGACGGCTGGAAGGACATGTGCCTGCCCGTCCTGCGCCTGCTCGAGGACCGGCTCGCACCGGGCGCCCTCGTCATCGGCGACGACTCCACGTTCGCGTCGACGAGCGACTATGTCGCCTACGTCCGCGACCCCGGCCACGGTTACGTGAGCGTCGACTTCCCGGTCGAGGACGGCATGGAGATCAGCTGCTGGACGGGCCGCTGATCGGCCGCTCAGACCATGGCCTCCGTGTTGCTGCCGCGGCGCAGGCCGGTGACGGCGGAGTAGACCGAGCCGATCTGTGCGGCGACGCGCTTCCAGGAGTACGCCTGACGGGCACGGTCCAGGGCCGCCGTGCCGTACGCGAAGCGGCGGACCTTGTCGTTCACCAGGCGGCGCAGGGCGCCGCCGAGGGCGCGTGGGTCGCGCGGCGGCACCAGATCGCCGGTGAGGCCGTCGACCACGGTCTCGGTCAGGCCACCCACCGTCGTGCCGATCACCGGGACGCCGCAGGCCATGGCCTCCAGGGCGGCCGGCTCGAACTGCTCCTGCCAGGGCGCCGCCACCAGCAGAT
The DNA here is from genome assembly GCF_040650035.1 of Actinoplanes sp. NPDC048796. Lineage (NCBI taxonomy): Bacteria > Bacillati > Actinomycetota > Actinomycetes > Micromonosporales > Micromonosporaceae > Actinoplanes > Actinoplanes sp. NPDC048796. Next base: position 283,136 of record NZ_JBEZGO010000001.1, read on the forward strand.
CGGCCGAGCGGTACCAGTGTGGCATGTCGCGGGCCGGCACCCGCCCGACCAGCTTCAACCGGTCGCCGACCTGCAACCGGTCGGCCAGCGCGCGCAATTTCGCGGCGCCCGGATCGGCCCTGAGCTCCTCGGCCGGCGGGCCGCCGACGACGACCACCTCGGCCCCGGGCACGTACCGCATGGCCTGGATGACGTCGCCCAGGCCCTTACGCTCGACGAGCTTGCCGACCGAGAGGATGCGGAGCCGCTCGGGGTCGCGTTCGGCCGACGGGCCGTCGGGGCTGAACCGGATGCTGTCGACGCCGGCCGGCACGACGGTCAGCCGGGCCCGGGGCACACCGATCCGGACCAGGCCGCTGACCTCGTCCTGGGACTGCGCGACGACACGGTCGACGGCGCGGCCCAGGGCGCGCTCGTATCCGCTGCGCGAGGGCCGGTCGGCGCCGCCGCTGAGCGAGGGCAGGCCGAGCTCGTGGAACGACTGCACCACCGGGATGCCGAACTGGCGGGCGGCGGTGATCGCGGCCAGGCCGCTGGTCCAGAAGTGGGCGTGAGCGACGTCGGGGTGCCAGTCGCCGGTACGCCACTCGTGCTCGAGCAGGCGGGCGAACTCGCCCATGTGCGGAAGGAGGAGGTCGGGGGGCACCGTCTGGGCGGGCCCGGCGGGGATGTGGACGACGTGGATGCCGCCCGGCGTGGTCACCACGTCGGCGACGTCCGGTGAGTCGCGACGGGTGTAGACGCGGACCTCGTGACCGATCTCGGCGAGAGCCGTGGAGAGGTCGGCGACGTGGGTGTGCTGGCCGCCATCACCCAGGGGGCTGGCGTGCTCAGAGATCATGGCGATGCGCACGTGGTCCCTCCGGTCGGGCAGGTGTTCGCCGGAGACCTTGCCCTAGGGCAACATCCGTAAACCTGACCTATCCGTTACAGACTGTTCTCTCAGGGTATGTCCTCGCCGTGGCTATCGTGCAGCGAACCGTCCAGGCCCCGCCCGATCGTGTGTTCGCCGTCCTCGCCGACGGCTGGACCTACAGCGACTGGGTGGTCGGCACCGTACACATCCGTGACGTCGACGAGAACTGGCCCGCCGTGGGCAGCCGTCTCCACCACAAGGCCGGACCGTGGCCGCTCTCCCTGCACGACAAGTCCGAGGTGCTGATCGTCGAGCCGGACCGGCGGCTCCGGCTCAACGCCGGCCTGTGGCCCCTGGGTGAGGCCGTGGTCGACATCAAGCTCGAGCCCGCACCGGGCGGCGCCACCAAGGTGACGATCGAGGAGGACTTCGAGCGGGGCCCGCTGCTGGCGGTGCGCAACAAGCTCAACGACCTGGTGCTGCACCGCCGCAACATCGAGACCCTGCGCCGCCTGGCCGACATCGCCGAGCGCTCTAGCCGCCATACACGACGCGATGCGCTGAGTTGATCACCGCCCGGTAGCCGGGTACGCGGTGGCGGGCCAGGGCGGCCCGCGCCGCGTTGGCGCCGGGAGCGCCGTGCACGCCGCCGCCCGGGTGGGCCGACGAGCTGGCCATGAACAGGCGGTCGACCGGGGTGTCGGCCCGGCCCAGCGAGGGCACCGGGCGCAGGAAGAGCTGCTGGAACGCGGCCGCCGTGCCGCCGCCGAGGGCACCGCCGACCAGCGACGGGTTCTCTCGCTGCATGTCGGCCGGTGAGTAGACGTTGCGGCCCTCGACCTGCGCCCGGAAGCCGGGCGCGTACTGCTCGACGGTCGCCTCCATGCGCTCGACGTGGGCGGCGATCTCGTCCGGCTCCCAGTGGTCGCGGTGCGGCAGGTGGGTGTACGACCAGACCGACTCGGTGCCCTCGGGCGAGCGGCCCGGGTCGGCCGTGGTCATCTGGCCGAGGAGCATGAACGGGTGGTCCGGCACCTGGTCGGTGGCGAGCTGGGCCGCGTACCGGGTGAGGCCGTTGAGGTCGGCGCCCAGATGCACGGTGCCGGCGCCGGCGGCGGCCGGGTTCTTCCACGGCATCTTCGTACGGACGGCCCAGTCGACCTTGACCGTGGCCCCGTCCCAGCGGAAGTGGGCGAGATCCTCGACGAGCCGCGCCGGCAGCCAGCGCTCGCCGACCAGGTCGAGGTAGAGCGCGGGGGCCGGCACGTCGGCGATCACCGCCCGCGTCGCCCGGAAGTTCCGGCCGTCGCCGGTCCGGACGCCGACGGCCTTGCCCCGCGCGATCAGGACGCGGTCGGCCGGGGCCTCGTACACGATCTCGCCGCCCTTGGCCCTCAACCGCGAGACCAGGGCATCGGTGATCCGCTGGGCGCCGCCGACCGGCACCGGCCAGCCGTGCTCCTGGCCGAGCATGGCCAGCAGCCAGCCGTAGACGCCGCCGCCGGCCTCTTCCGGGGAGAGGTCGGTGTGCAGGGCGCAGCCGGCCATCAGCAGGGTCGCGCCCTCCCCGCTGAACAGCTCGGAGCCGAGCTCGCGCACCGAGAGGACCAGCCGCCGGGCCAGCCGTAGCGCGTCGACGCTGCCCAGAGCCCGCAACAGGGAGATGCCGCCGCGCACCGGCGGGAACGGTGTGAGGATGGTGTCGAGCATCGGCGCCGAGACGCCCCGCCAGTCGTCGTACGCGTTCTTCCAGCGCTCGCCGTCGCCGGGCGCGAACTTCTCGACCGACTCCATCGTCCGGGCGACGTCGGTGTTTATCGTCGCCGCCCGCCCGTCCGGCAGCAGGTGGGTGAGCACGTCCGGCGAGCGCGTCCACTCCAGGTCGAGGTGGAGATCGCGCAGCACCGGCGAGGCGTACCCGAGGGGGTAGAACGAACTGAAAAGGTCGCTCAGATATCCGGGCGCGGTCACGAAGCCGGACCGTACCGCCCCGCCCGGCTGCGGGGCGGCCTCGAGCACCACCACCGACCACCCGGCGTCGGCCAACAAGTTCGCGGCGACCAGGCCGTTGTGGCCCGCGCCGATGACGATCGCGTCTGCAGTGTCCATCGAGAACGTCGTACCCTCCCGGCGGCGTTTGTCACTCATCGCGCCCGGGTAGCAGCCGGAGAGTGGCTGAGCCGACGCTCGACCGGGAGTCCGAGGCGCACGCCGCGGACCTTACGCCCCGGCCCGTTCCCTTCAAGCTTCGCCAGCTCAGCGGGAAGAGCTGGCGCTCGGTCGGGTGGCGCAGCGTCGTCGGGTACATCGAGGACGACTGCTCCGACTTCGCGGCCGCGATGACCTATCAGACCTTCATGGCGCTGATCCCGTCCCTGGTCGTCATCGTCGCCCTGGTCAACCTGGTCACCGACGGCTCGACGGTGCTCGACGCGGCCGTCGGCATCCTGCGCGACCTCGGCATCGGCTCGGTGGTGGACAACGACAGCCTGATCTCGGTGATCCAGGCGCTGCTGGTCCAGCAGTCCTCGGCCAAGGTGCTGTTCGGCTTCGGCCTGGTGCTGGCGGTCTGGTCGGCGTCGGGCTATGTCGGTACGTTCACCCGCGCCTCCAACCGCATCTACGGCGTCCAGGAGGGCCGGGTCTGGTGGCGGCTCGAGATCCTGCAGATCGGGCTGGCCGCGGTGGCCCTGGTCCTGCTGGCCGCGATCGGGGCCGGCCTGGTGATCAGCGGCCCGGTGGTGGACGCGGTCGGCAACGCCCTGCACGCCGGCGCGACCACCCGCCAGGTGTGGTCGATCGGCCGCTGGCCGGTGCTGGTCGTGATCGCCATGGTGGTGCTGTCGCTGATGTTCTGGATCGCGCCGAACGTGAAGACGCCCCGGTTCCGCTGGCTCACCGTGGGCGGCGCGGTGGCGTTGGTCGCCTGGTCGGTGGCGTCGTTCGGCTTCGGGCTGTACGTGGCCAACTTCGGCTCCTACAACCGCACGTACGGCAGTCTCGGCGCGATCGTCGCCTTCCTCGTCTGGATTTATTTGTCGAACACCGCGCTGCTGCTGGGTGTGCAGGTCAACGCCGAGGTTCTGCGGCAGCGGCTGCGCCAGGCCGGCGACGAAGATCCACAAACTCCGCTCGCCCCGCGTTTAGCGGCGGGCGAGCCGGGCACGTCTTCTGTCAGCAAGGCGGGGAAACATCATGAGAAGGAGACACCGTGAGTACGGTTACCGAGTCCGTTGACGTCGACGTGCCGGTGCGAGCCGCCTACAACCAGTGGACCCAGTTCGAGGAGTTCCCCCGGTTCATGGAGGGCGTGAACGAGATCCGTCAGCTCGACGCGACCCACACGCACTGGAAGACCGAGATCGCCGGCGTGAAGCGCGAGTTCGACGCCGAGATCACCGAGCAGCTTCCCGACGAGCGGGTGGCCTGGAAGTCGACCGAGGGTGAGAAGCAGGCCGGCGTGGTCACCTTCCACCGGCTCGACGACACGCACACCCGGGTCACCGTCCAGATGGACTACGACCCGCAGGGCCTGGTCGAGAACGCCGGCGACAAGCTCGGCATCGTCGACCGCCGCGTGAAGGGCGACCTCAAGCGGTTCAAGGAGTACATCGAGAGCCGTGGCGGCCGGGAGACCGGCGGCTGGCGTGGTCAGGTCGACCGCCCCGGCGCCTGATCCCTCATCGCGCGAACGGCCGCCCTCGGGCGGCCGTTTTCGTGTGCGCGGAGGGGGTATGTACGGATCATGACGCATCCGGCAGACGACGGCGTATGGCGCGACGAGGAGAAGTTGCCCCTCGCCGAGCTCGACAAGGCCATGGCCTCGTGGGACATCGACGGCCAGAACGACCCCTCGGACAACGAGGAAGGTACGGACATCACCAGCGACCGCCCCAGCACCACGCCGCACAGCGGCCCCAACTAGGACCTCCGTACGACCAGGAAACCGACCCCCTGGGTGGCCCGCAGCGCGTAGCGATGCCGGGCCGCCGGCCAGATCGGTGGGCCCAGATAGGTGCCGGCCGGCAGCGACTCGGCCACCGTCCACGGCGTGGTGGCCGAGCCGGCGCCCTGGTCGAGACCGATCCGCAGCGGCACCCCGGCCGGCGTGGTGACCGAAAGCGTGCCCACGCCGCCGGCCAGTGTCACCGGCACCGTGCCGGCCGGCTCGGGCAGGTTCAGCTCGATCAGCCCCGAGGCGCCCAGGTCGACCCGGGTGACCCGGCCCCGGCCGAGGTCCAGCTGCTGCTCCCCCGCTCCCGCGGGCAGCCGGATCCCCCACCGGACGTCCCGGTTGAGCACGATGCGCACCTCGTGCGGCCCCTGGGTCCCGGTGGCCCGCAGGCTCGCCCGCACCGACATGCCGTCGACCCGGACATGCGGCTCCAATCCCCCGCCGGCCGGCGTGCTGACCCGGTAGAGCATCCCCGGCAGACTGGCCATGATCACTTGCACGCGTGAGGCCGCGTCGTCGACCGTCAAAATGGCCTGGGTACGCCCGTGGAGCGCTCCCACCGCAACTCGGCCGGGGGCTTGCGGAGCGATCGTGGGTTTCTGACAGCCACCCAGGAGCAACGCTCCGACCAGCAGAAACAGCGTTGTTGAGCGACCTTGACGCAAGACTCGGGGCACGATCGGACCAACGCAAAATCGGCCGAACGGGTGACGGCGATCAGCCCTTTCCGAGCCAGACTGTCCGAATGCGTTCTGCCGGATTCCTCACCGACCGCCAGCGTCAGCTGGCCTGGCTGGGCTTCCTCCTGGCCGCCTTTCAGGCCCCGCTGGCCGCCAAGCTGATCGACGACGCCTCCTGGCTCTTCGCCGTCGTGGTCGCCCTCGTCGTCGCCACCGTGATCCTCGCCGACGACGCCCAGCGCCGCCGCCCGGTCACCGCCGAGCCGATCGAATAAGACGCTGTTTCAGCGGCCCCGCTTCTCCTTGAGGCCGGCCTCGTAAAGGTGGCGGCGCCCGCCCGCCAACTCGTCCCGCGCCGCCTTCTCGACGGCGCGGAACGTGGCGTAGTAGCCGTCGTCGTACTCCTCGACGATCTGGAACGTCCAGCGCCCCTCGATGACGTCGAGGCCGATCAGCTCGCGCTCGATCCGATCGGCCATCGCGTCGTGCCCGGCCTCGCGCAGCAGCGAGACGGCCTCGTCGAGCTGGAAGTCGGCCGACCCGGTGAGCTGATGCATCTCGTACAGATGCCCGCGGGCGCGTTCGGTGGTCTCCAGCGCCTCGCTCAGCTTCCCCAGCGCCTCGACCGTCTTGTCATCCATGACTCGGATCTTTCCCCGCGCGAACAGCTTCAACCGAGCTGCACCCGTTCGGAGAACCGTCAGCTACCCCGGCGTCTCTAACTTTCTTCTCATGAATGGTTTGTTCTCCGGCGCCGCCGCCCGTGCTGCTCTCCGCTCCGCCCACGCCGCCCTCACCGAGCTGCACGACACGGTGGGTGTCTCCGGCCTCCCGGCCGCCGACGCCAACCCCGGCCTGATGGCCGTCGTCGACCAGCACGCCGCGGGCATCCGCGACAGCCTGTCGGCCGACAGCCGCCCGCTCACCGCGGTCCTGCTGGCCGCCTACGCCGAGGGCGTCCGCGACGCCGCCTTCACCCACGGCTGGCGCCCGCCGGTCGGCCTGATCGACTGGTCCGAGAGCGACTGGGTCCTCTGCCGCCTGCTGGCGGTGTGCTCGCTCGCCCAGACGCTGCCGACCGCCCACTGAGCTGGCGCCACTAGCAACGCCGTAGACCGACCTTTCATTTTCGACGGCCGGTACCGGGGAACCCCCCGGTACCGGCCGTCCTCATATCCTGCCGACCATGGATGATCGCGAAACGTCGACCGGCGCTCACCGGCCTATGGTCCCCTCTGGTCCACGACCTGCTTCGACATCTCGAGGCGGTGGGGTTCCGGAAGGCGCCGTGAGTGCGTGAGGTGACACCCGACGGCTTCGAAGTTCTCGACTTCCTGCCCGGCGAGGTGTCGAACTACCCGGCCACGCCTGCCTGCTGCGCGACTATCACGACGCCACCGCCGGCTGCGCCGCGACCGCGCCGGACGCCGTGGTGGCCCGGCTGCTCGCGATGGTCGATGTCATGCGCGACGCGGCCGCCGGCGGTGACGCGGCGTTCGCGCGCCACCTCGCCGAGGGGCACGACCGGCTCTACCTGGGCGACGTGGCGTACGTTCGCGAGCGGCGCGCCCTGTTCAGTCGGTGTGCGGCCCTGTTCAGTCGGTGTGCGGCAGGCGGGTGGCCGGGATGACGCCGAGGCGGCCCTTCTGATAGTCCTCGAAAGCCTGCTTCAGCTCGGCCTTCGTGTTCATCACGAAGGGGCCGTACATGGCCACCGGCTCGCCGATGGGGCGGCCGCCCATGATGAACAGGTCCATCTCGTCGTGGGCGTTCACCCGGATCGAGTCGCCGGCGCCGTGGGTGGCCAGCTGGCCCATCCGGATGGGGCGCTTGTCGGCGCCGACCGTTCCCCGGCCGGACAGGACGTAGACCAGGGCGTTGTACGTGCGCTGCCACGGCAGGTCGAGCTGGGCGCCGGGCTGCAGGGTCACGTGGGCCAGGTTGATCGGGGTGAAGGTGGAGCCGGGGCCTTTGTGCCCGGCCACCTCGCCGGCGATGACGCGGATCAGGCTGCCGCCGTCGGGGGTGGTGAGCAGGGCCGATTCCCGGCCCCGGATGTCCTGGTACTTGGGGTCGATCATCTTGGCCGAGCCGGGCAGGTTGACCCAGAGCTGGAGACCGTGGAAGAGGCCGCCGCTCATGACCAGGTGCTCCGGCGGGGCCTCGATGTGCAGGATGCCGCGGCCGGCCGTCATCCACTGGGTGTCGCTGTTGGTGATCGTGCCGCCGCCGCCCAGGGAGTCCTGGTGGTCCATGATGCCGTCGATCATGTAGGTGACGGTCTCGAAGCCGCGGTGCGGGTGCCACGGCGTGCCCTTGGGCTCGCCCGGCGCGTAGTCGACCTCGCCCATCTGGTCCAGGTGGATGAAGGGGTCGAGCTCTTCCAGGGGTACGCCGGCGAACGCGCGCCGGACCGGGAAGCCCTCACCCTCGTATCCCTGCGGGGCGGTCGTCAGGCGCCGGACCGGGCGGACGGCGGCGGTGTGGTCGAGGTGGGGAAGCCGTGGCAGGACGAGGACGTCGTCGACGGTGATGGCGGGCATCTCAGGACTTCCTAACTTTGCTGAACACACGGGTGATCACGGCGAGCTCGTCGGGGTCGAGACGGTCGATGAAGCTGTCGCGGACGGTGACCAGGTGCATGGGGGCGGCGGCTTTGAGGGCGGCCAGGCCGTCCTCGGTCAGTACGGCCTCCTGGCCGCGGCCGTCCTCGGGACAGGGCTGCTTGCGGACCAGGCCCCGCTTGACCATGGAGCTGATCTGGTACGTGATGCGGCTCGGCGAGAAGACGAGGCGGCCGGCCAGCTCGCCCATGCGTAGCCGGTGGTCGGGGGCCTCGGACAGGACGACGAGAACGTGGTAATCGTTCATGCTGAGCCCGGTGTCGGCGCGCAACTCGTCCTCGAGGTGGGTGTGCAGGGCCCACGAGCTCTCGATGAAGGTGCGCCAGGCGATCGCCTCGGCGTCGGACAGCGGTTCGGCCATGTCCAGAACTGTATCTCTTTCAAATCTGAAATAACAAGCGTTGCCTAGCATGATCTGCATGACTGCACGGCAGGCCGTTCCCGAAGACGCCGCGGAGCTGGTCCGGCTCCGCGCGGTGATGTTGCGCAGCTTCGACCGCGGCGCGGACTGGGACGACGACTGGCGCGAGCCGGCCCGCCGGACGCTGGTCGAGAAACTCTCCGCACCCGACCCGGACCTCACCGCCTTCGTGGTCGACCGCCCCGGGGGCGGTCTCGCGGCCTCCGCGGTCGGCACCGTCGAGCAGCGCCTCGGCGGCCCGGGCGACGCGACCGGCCGCGTCGGCTACATCTTCAGCGTCGTCACCGACCCCGACCAGCGTCGCCACGGCCACTCGCGGGCCTGCGTGACCGCTTTGATCGAGTGGTTCCGCGGTCGCGGCGTCCACCGGGTCGACCTGCGCGCCTCAGCCGACGGCGAACCGCTCTACGAGTCACTCGGCTTCCGGCGCACCGACGACCCGGCCATGCGCCTGAGGCTTCGATAACCGCCGTTCGGCCCCTATCATCACCGTGCATGACGTACCGGGTCGAGTACAACGGCGAGGACATCGACTTCGCCACGCTCGACGCCGCGCTCGACCGTGCCCGGCGCATCATCGCCGACGACGTCGGCCGCCTCGACGGCTGGACCGTGGAACACGACGAGACCGTCAACGACTGGTTCGTCCAGGCCGTCCGCAACGGCCGGCGCGTCGGCCCCACGGCGGTGGTGACCGGCCCGCGCGGAACCCGGCCCGAGACCGGCGCGCCCACCGTCTACGAGGAGTGGGAGCGCCGGGTCGTCTTCATCGGTCGGACACCGGCCGAGGCGTTCGCGATGGCCACGGAATGGCTCACCCGGCGACCCGACGTCGAGGCGCTCGGCGACGTCGGCTGGCACCGCACGGCCGACGGCCACCAGCTGCGCCTCTATTACCGCTAGGCGGCCTGGCTCTTCACGGAGCGGGCCAGGTCGTCGCGGAGGCGGTCGAAGTCGACGTGCTTCTCGCTCAGGATCAGCATGGCCAGGCCCTCGCCCTCGCGGATCAGGCCGAGCGCGATGTGCTCGGGGGCGATGAATTTCTGGTTGAGCCGGATCGCCTCGCGCAGCGAGAGCTCCAGCACCTTCTTGTTGCGCTTGGTGAACGGGATGTGACCGCTGGAGAAGCGGCCGAACAGCCCGCGCTTCTTCGGCTCGGGGCGGGGAAGCTGCAGGGCGCCGGCTCCGAAGTTCTGCTCGATGGCCGCCCGTACGGCGTCGAGGTCGATGCCGATCGCTTTCAGGGCCGCCCTGTCCTCGGCGTCGGAGTCGACCGGCGAGAGGGGCGGGGTGCGCTCGACTTTTCGGCGCGCCTCGTCGCGTACGTAATCGGCAGTGACGCCGTTGCCCTTGAGAGCCGTGGCGACGGGGCCGTCCGGATCGGCGACCAGCGCGATCAGCACGTGTTCGGTGCCGATGTGGCCGTGGCCGAGCGCGCGGGCCTCCGTCTGGGCCCGGGTGACGACCTCGCGGGCCGGGGTGGTGAATCGCTCGAACATGTCAGTCCTCCGGCATCGTGCGCGCGTGCTTCTTGTGTACGCCCTGGCGGGTCACCTCGAGCGCGTCGGCGATCTCCTGCCAGGACCAGCCCTTACGGCGGGCGTTGGCCACCTGGAGGTGCTCGAGCCCCTCGAGCAGGCGGCGCAGGGCCACAACGGCGCGGAGTCCGACCCGGGGGTCGGCACTGCTCGCCGCCGCGGCGAGATCGGTTGCTTCGGTCATGCTGTCAACTTACGTTGACAGCCGCCGTCGTGTCAACTTCGGTTGACGTCTTCGACACGAAAAAGCCGGCCCTGTTCACACAGGGCCGGCCCTCGAGTGGATCTACCGGCCGCGGCCGGTCTTCTCCTGCAGTTCGTCGATCTTCTCCGACGCCTCGGCCTTGGTCAGGCCGTCCGGCACCTCTTCCCGCGCCTCGGTGGCGAGAGTGTGCAGGTAAGACTCCTGGGCGCCGGTCGCCGGCTCGTCACCGGTGGTCCAGTCCGACGGGTCCTTCTCGGCGTTCGTCGTCGTCATCAGCTCTCCTCCTTCGAACGCCTGTTCTCTTACCCGCCGTACGTCAACTCCATGCCGATGATGTCGTTGTAGGCGACGTCGAGCCGCACCTCACGGGCGACCGGCGAGGTCACCGCGAACGAGCCGCCGAACGGGTCGACGATCTCGGCGTAGCAGCCCAGGCCCAGCTCGGCCGGCCCGGTGAGCACGCGGCCGCCCAGCCCGGCCACCCGGTCGATGGCGTCCGAGCAGTCGGCGACCTGGAACGACGGCTGCCAGCGGGCCCCGTAGCGGCCGGTGATCAGGCCGGCCACCGAGTCGTGGGCCTCGGTCAGCCACTCGCCGCTGCCGAACTCGTGGGTCAGGGTCCAGCCGAAGACCCGCGCGTAGAACGACGTCGCCGTGGCCACGTCGTCGGTGAGCAGGTCGGCCCAGGCCATCGTGCCCGGCACGCCGCGTTCCTGCATACCGGCGAAGCCCGCCGCCTGCCACAGGCCGAAGACCGCGCCGGCCCCGTCGGCCACGATCGCGCTGCGGGCGCCGTCGCGCTCCTCGGGCCAGGTCAAGGCCCTTCCGTACGCCTGCGCGACGCGCTCGGCCGTGCCCTCGAGATCGGGGGCGGCCAGGTAGGTCAGCCAGCCCTCGGGCCGATCCGACCGGCTCCGGCTGAGTCCGGCCACCGCACGGCCGTCGAGCGTGAATCGATCACCGTCGAGCCGCCAGCCGAAGAGCCCGCCGTAGAAACCGGCGGCTTCCTCCGGGTTCGACGTGGTGAGCTCCACCCAGCAGGGGGTCGACGGCGCAAAGCCTCTGATCCGCATATACCGCTCCAACGTGGACGTCCCCGATTTGCGAATGACTCTACGGCAATGAATACGCGCCGTCACTACCCCGGGGTTCAATGTCCGCTTTAGAGCGGCTTTCCGCTACTGAAGGTAACCGTCCGTACGTCACATGTAACGTGATCGTTAATCTGCTGACAAGTCGCCGGCCGTGGGAGCGCTCCTGCCCGGCACGAGCATCTCGAACCACACAGTGGACCCCCGCACCGACGGGTCGGTGCCCCACGAATCGCTCAACTCTTCAATCAGACCGAGACCACGGCCGCGACTGCTCATCGTGTCGGTGTGCGCGCGGATGACCGTGCCGCGGGTGCCCGTGTCGGCCACCGAGACCAGCAGCCGCTCGGCGTTCAGGTCGATGTGCACCTGGGCCGGCGTGCCGGCGTGCAACAGGGCGTTCGTCGTCAGCTCGCTCGTGCAGAGAATGGCGGCGCCGATCACCGACTCGGGCAGGCTCCACTCGCGCAGGCGGGTGGTCATCCACTGGCGTACCCGGGAAGGCCCGGTCGGCTCGGCCGGCACCAGCATGGTCGCCGACCGGCTCATCGCCACCGCGTGCTCCACCGCCAGCACGGCCACGTCGTCGTCGGTCGACCCCGGCACCGCCGTCGTCGCCAGCGCACACAAGTTCCGCGGATCGCCACTGGGGGCGGCCGCCGTCACCGCGACCAGCGCGTCGAGGCCGTCGTTGAGCGCGCGGCCGCGGCGCTCCACCACACCATCGCTGAACAGCAGGATCGAGTCGCCCGGCTCCAGTCGCACCTGACCGGTCTGCCAGCGGCCGCCCAGCCCGAGCGGCGCGCCCGGCGGCACCTTGACCAGCTCGGCGGTGGGCGCCTCGCCGGCCACCCCGGCCCGCCGCAGCACCGGCGGCGGATGACCCGCGCTCGACATGGTGATCGTGCCGTCGGCCGGGTCGAGCACCCCGTACACGACGGTCACGAAGATCTCCTCGTTACGCGACTCGGCGCCGAGCGAGCCGACCAGCCGGTCGAGTCCGGCCAGGACACTAGGCGGGGCGGGGTCGGTCAGCGCCATCGCCCGCAGGGCGGCCCGCACCTGCCCCATCACGGCCGCGGCCCGCACGTCGTGGCCCGCGACGTCACCGAGCACCATGGCCAGCCGGCCGTCGAGCAGGGTGAACGCGTCGTAGAAGTCGCCGCCGGCGGCGTTGCCGTCCACACCGACGTCGTAGCGGGCCGCTATGCGGAAGGTGTCCAACTCGGGCAGATGCTCCGGCAGCATGCTTCGCTGCAGCAGCTGGGCCGTGCCGTGCTGCGCCTCGAACCGGCGGGCCCGCTCGGCTGCCTGCCCGACCAGCTGGGCGGCCGCGTTGAGCAGGGCCCGCTCGGCCGGCAGCCAGGTGTGGGCGTGGCGGTAGCCGATGGTGAGCGCCCCGGTCAGCGAGGCGGTCCGCAGGGGCAGCGAGGCCAGCGAGCGGACCCGCTGCTCGTGGCGGTCGGTGGCGACCGCGCGCAACGGCTCACCGTCGGTCACGAACGACGGCTGCCCGCTGGTCGCGGCGGCCACCAGCGGGGCCCGCGGATCGTTCGGCGCCCGTTTCCACACCGGGGGCAGGCGCTCGTCGGCCTCGTCGAGCATCTCGCCGCGGATACGGCGCACATACCGGTAGGCCCCGCCGTCGTCGACGGCGAAGACGCAGTGGTCGACGTCGAAGGAGGTCGACGCGTAGCCGAGAACCACCCGGGCCACGTCGTCGACGGTGAGCGCGCCGGCCAGCCGGGCGGTCAGATCGCCGAGGCTCTGCAGCCGGCGGGTGACCTGGGTCGTCTCGGCGGCCACGGTGAGCACACCGGTGATCTCGCCGCGCCGGTCCCGGACCACCGAGTGGCCGCGGGTGAAGAAGGCCTGCTCGGGCCGGCCGCCCGGGCCACGCACCACGGTCAGCTGGGTCTCGGCCTCGAGGAACGGCCGGCCGCTGCGGTACGCCTCCTGGATGGCGCCGCCCAGGCCGGGCGCGCGCCACAGGTCACCGAAGGCCTCGGCGGCCGGGCGCCCCAGCGCGGCCGGATGCAGGGAGCCGATCAGGTCCGCGTACGCGTCGTTGTAGATCAGCAGGAATTCGTCGCCGTGGCTGTAGGCCATCGGCATCGGCGAGCCGAGCACCAGCTCTATAGTGGCGGCGACAGCCGGATCCCAGCCGTCGCGGGCGCCGAGCGCCGTCGCGGACCAGTCGGCCTCATGCACGAGACGGGTCGCCGAGGGCCGCGCGGGCATGACTGAAGGGCTCACCCCACCCGTGCTGCCGGCCATGCTCGAAAGCGTATCCCGACTCCGCCATTCGGACGATGCCGCACCGGCCAACCGTCCGATTCTTGACGGTACGACCAGTCCGCACTATCCGGAGCGTCCCCAGCCCACCCCGCGCGAAGTCACTGAGGGTAGCTGATTGCTGCTTCGGAGAGCGTCGCCGTCCTTAACTCGCTCACTTATAGTCGCGGCCGTGACCGAGGACCGCCGCCCCCGCCATGGCGCACCGGACTACCGCGCCGACGTGCGGCAGACCCCGCCCGCCTCCTTCTCCGCCTTCGAGCCCGCTCCCCCGTCGGACGCGGAGACGACGCGGTTCGAGGCGCCCCGGCCCTCGTTCGACCCGTCGTGGCCGCCGCGCCGCGACACCTCATGGCCAGAGCCGGTTCCCGGTACGCCCGAGCAGGCACCCGACCGCTGGCCGGCCGACATCCCCCACCAGCGATCCGGCGACGAGTGGCCCGGCGCGGAGGAGACTTGGCCCGAGCCGAACGGCTACGCGTACGCGCCCGAGGGCCACGCCTACAGCCGGACCGATTCGGCCGAATATAACGGATATGCCCAGAGCGGCGCGCCTTCGGAGGGGCCCAACGGCACCCACGACGCCTTCGCCGGCCACGACGCCTTCGCCGGCCACGACGCCTTCGCCGGGAACGACGCTTCCACCGGCGTCAGCATCTCCACCGGCTACGACGCTTTCCACGGCCGTGACGTCTCCACCGGCCAAGGCGCCTTCGACGGTCACGACGCCTCCACTGGTCACGACACCTTCAACGGTCAGGGCGCCCTCGCGGGCCGCGATGCCTCCGCGGCGAACGGCACCTTTGCGGGGCCCGACGCCTTCAACGAGAACGGCACCTTCGCGGGGCACGACGCCTTTGTCAGGAGCCACGCCGACTCTGAGGGGCGGAGCGACGACGACGGCTACGATCAGAAACAGTCAGACGGATATAACAGATATGTCCGGGATGGGATTCACGCCGACGAGGCCGACTTCGAGGGGCGGAGCGACAACGACGGCTACTACCAGAACCAGCCAGACGGATATAACAGATATGTCCGGGATGGGGTCCGCGCCGAAGAGGCCGACTTCGGCGATCGGAACGAGGGCTACCCCACCTACACCGACGGGCCGGGTGGCGAGGGGCACGAACGGGACGTCGATCCGTACGGGCAAGGCGTTTATGGGCCGGAAGCCGAGGCCTATCCGCGGGACGGCGCCGGGCTGGGGACAAGCGCCGAATCGCACGGGCACGAGGGTTCCGCTTCCGGGCCGGGCGGCGCTTTCGAGGCCGATCCGTACGGCCGCGAGGGCTTCGCCCCGCCCGAGGACATGTACGGCCGCGAAGGCTCGGGGCGCGATGACGCGTACGGCCGTGGGGGGAACGCGGCCGGGGTGGGCGTCGAGGCGTACCACCAAGAAGCCGGCGGCATGACGCCGGAGATCGACCCCCGTGTGGGACGGCCGGCTGAGGCCGAGACCACGATGTTCGCCGAGCCGTGGAGTGAGAGCGGGGCGGTGGCGGGTGAGACCGCCATGATCGACCTGTCGGCGCCGCGGGCCGAGCCTCGTAGTCACCGGGAAGGGAACCGGCGGCGGGCGGGGATCGTGGCTCTGGCGGCGGCCGGCGTGTTCCTGGCCGGGGGTGCCGGATACATCGTGCTGCGGCCGAGTTCGGAGCCGGGGCCGACCACCGCGGCCGTGGCCACCACGGCACCGGTGGAGACGGCCGATCCGACGGTGGACGCGCCCACTCCACAGGCGACCGCGGCCGCGACCTCGGCCTCGCCGACCCGGACCAGCGCGTCGCCGACCAGCGCCGCGCCGACCACCGAACCGGCCGCCACCACCAAGCCGGCCGCGCCCGTCGCGCCGGTCACGACCCGGCCGGCCACGACCGCGCCGACGGCCCGGCCGACCACCGCCGCTCCGGCACCGACCAAGACGCTCGTGCCGGTGCCGACCAAGCCGGCCGCCGCGCCGCTGACCGCCGTCTACGGGTTCGACGAGAACGGTGACGTGGGTACGGTCACCGTGAACAACCCCGGTTCGGCGGCCGTCACGGACTGGCAGGTCAGGTTGACCATCCCCAGCGGCGCCACGATCACCGTCCTCAGTGGCGGCGTCTCGGCCTCGACGAGCGGCACCCGGGTCACCTTCGGCGGGGCGGCCATCGGCGCGCGGAACTCGGCGACCTTCACCTTCGAGATGCAGTCCGACGGCGACGGCGCGCCCAGCGGCTGCACGATCAACGGAAACGCCTGCTCCTGAACGTCCCCGTGCCGACTCGGTCGTTGCGTCCTATGGTCGCGATAGGAACGAGGAGGCGCGATGGAAGACGTCTGGCACCCGGTGCTGCGGTCGGTTCCCACGGCGCTGGCGTTCGCCGCCGTCGTCCTGATCGGATGGCTGGTGGCCCGCCTGCTCCGCACCGCCGTCACCAAGGGTCTGGCCCGGGCCGGCCTCGACCGGGCGACCCCGTTCCGGGTCGTACCGAGTGTTCTGTGCGGAAAGATCGTCTTCTACGGGGTTCTGCTGTTCGCCCTGCAACTGGCCTTCGGCCTGTGGGGCCCGAACCCGGTCAGTGACCTGCTCACGGCCGTCATCGCCTGGCTGCCCCGCGCGTTCGTCGCCATCGTCATCGTCGTCGTGGCGCTGGCGATCGGCCGGGCGGCGGCCGACCTGATCGTGAATGCTTTGGGCGCTTTGCCGTACGCCCGAGCCCTGGCCCGAGCCGTCTCCATCATCATCGCGACGCTCGGCGTCATGGCCGCCCTGGACGAGGTAGGCATCGCCACATCGGTGACCAGGCCCGTCCTGATAGCCATCCTGGCCACCATCGCCGGCGTCATCATCGTCGGCGTGGGCGGTGGCCTGATCCGCCCCATGCAGGCCCGCTGGGAGTACTGGCTCACCCGCGCCGCCGCCGAGTCCACCACCATCCGCGACCAGGCCCGCGCCTACGCCGCCGAGCGCCAGGCAGCCCCCACCACCGAGCCGGCACCCGCACCCGCACCCGCACCCGCCACCGAGCCGGCCGCCGCCCCCGCCGCGCAGCCGGCCGCACCCGCCGCGCAGCCGGCCGCCTCCGCCGCGCAGCCGGCCGCCGCCCCCGCCGCCAGTTCCGCGGACGAGACGCAGGTGATCCCGCCGCCCCGCTCAGCGCCCGCGCCGTCCGAGCCGGCCCCCGACGGCGAGACCACCAGCGTGATCACCTCGCGGACCGACGACACCACGGTCGTCAATCCGGGCCGGGACGACACGGTCGTCATCGGCGCCGACGAAACCCAGGTGATCCCGCCGCCCGACACCACCACGACCCGCCCGCTGCCCACCGACCCGGACAAGCGGTAGCGCCCAGCCCGAACGGAGATCCGAACCGCCCGGGCCGGCGCGCCACGGTGACGGAATTGGCTTTCGACGGGGCCGGGATCCGGCGCCTACCGTGTTGATCATGCGGATCAGGGTCATCGACGCGTTCACCGACCGGGCGTTCGCCGGCAATCCCGCGGGCGTCTGCCTGCTGGACGGCGCCGGCTGGGCGGACGAGGGCTGGATGCGGCGGGTAGCGGCCGAGCTGAACCTTTCGGAGACCGCCTTCGCCCACCGTCTCGGCGGCGACCGGTGGGCGCTGCGCTGGTTCACTCCCACCGTCGAGGTCAAGCTCTGCGGGCACGCCACTCTGGCCACGGCCCATGCGCTCGCCGCCGACGCCGGCGCACCGGGTACGTATCGGTTCGACACGCTCAGTGGTGAGCTCACCGCTCGCGTCGCCGCCGATGGGCTGATCACGCTGGACTTTCCGGCGGCCCCTCCGGTCGAGGCGGCCGCGCCCGCCGGGTTCGTCGCCGCCTTCGGAGTGGAGCCGCTCCTCGTTCTCCGGGCGGATCGGCTCGGCGACCTGCTGGCGGTTCTGCCCGACGAGGACGCGGTCCGGGCCCTTCGGCCCGATCTTCCGGCTCTGGCGGGCTTGCGCGCGACGACCGGTTTGCGCGGCTTCATCGCTACGGCGCCGGCCGCACCGGGAAAGCACTACGACTTCGTGTCGCGCTTCTTCGCGCCGGCCGACGGCATTCCCGAGGATCCCGTGACCGGCGGAGCGCACACCGTTCTGGCCCCGTACTGGTCGGCGCGCCTGGGCCGCCCCGAGCTGACCGGCCTTCAGGCCTCGGCCCGCACCGGCATCGTCCGTACGGCTCTGCGAGGCGACCGGGTCGAGCTGAGCGGCCGCGCGGTCACCGTCCTCGACGGAAGCCTGCTATCAAGGGCTCATGATGCTGCTGGTGCCTCGTGACGTTGTGAATCCGCGCCGGGTCGATGAGCACTTTGCTGAGGAGGCGGACGCGGCGCGGGCCGCTGGGCACACGGTGGCGATGGTTGACCACGACGCGGTGGCTGCGGGGCGGGCCGTGCGTGTCGACGGGGATGAGCCGGTCGTCTACCGCGGGTGGATGCTCGGCAGCGCCGCCTACGCCGGGCTGGCCGACGCCTGTGGTGGGCGGCTTCGGACCAGCGCCGCGCAGTACCGCCGGGGGCATGAGCTTCCCGGCTGGTACGAGGCGCTCGCGCCCTTCACTCCCGAGTCGGCCTGGGGTGATTTCGAGGAGGCTCGGGCCGGGTTGGGCAACCGGGGGGCCGCGGTTCTGCGGGACTACACCAAATCGATGAAGCATTACTGGTACGAGGCCGCGTACATTCCCGATCTGGCCGACGCCGGCAAGGCGTGGGCCGTCGCCCGGCGATTCCGGGAGTTGCGGGGGGACGACTTCACGGGTGGGTACGTGCTGCGGCGGTTCGAGGATTTCACCGGGGCCGAGGCGCGGACATGGTGGGTGGATGGCGAATGCCGGCTGGTCACGGCGCATCCGGACACGGCCGGCCAGCTTCCGCCCGACATCGACGTGTCGTTCCTGCGCGACGCGGTCAAGGGGCTGCCCTTCGTCACCGTCGACCTCGCCTTGCGGAGCGACGGGCAGTGGCGGGTGGTCGAGCTCGGTGACGGGCAGGTCAGTGACCGTCCGACGTCGACGCCGGCGGCGGAGCTGATCGCGGCGATCCTGTGACCGACAAGCAGCGGCGGGTGTGGGACCGGTCGGCGGCGCGCTACGACGGGCAGATCGCGTTCCTGGAACGCCACTGGTTCGCCGGTGGGCGTGAGTGGCTGGGGGCGCGGGCGAGTGGGCGGGTCCTCGAGGTCGCCGTGGGCACCGGTCGGCAGCTGCCCTACTACCGGGCCGGTGTCACGGTGACGGGGGTCGACCTGAGCAGCGGGATGCTGGCGGTCGCGCCGCGAGCCGGGCTGACCAAGGCGATCGGCGACGCCGAGCACCTGCCCTTCGCCGACGGCGCCTTCGACACCGTGGTGTGCGCGCTCGGGCTGTGCACGATTCCCGACCCGGTCGCGGCGATCGCCGAGATGCGGCGCGTGCTCGCCTCCGGGGGCCGGCTGCTGCTGCTCGACCACGTGGTCAGCAGTTCGGTTCCGGTGCGGGCGGCGCAGTGGTTGCTGGAACGAGTCACGATTCCCACGGCCGGCGAGCATTTCACCCGGCGGCCGCTCACCGCCGTACAGCAAGCGGGTTTTGAGATCGTCGAATCCCAGCGCCTCAAGGCGGGGACGGTCGAGCGGGTGCACGGAAGGAAACCATGAAGCAGGTGAGCAGTCGCGTCGTCTACCGCAACCCGTGGATGACCGTGCGGGAGGACCGGGTCCAGCGGCCGGACGGCAGTCCCGGCATCTACGGCGTGGTGGAGAAACCCGACTTCGCGCTCGTGCTGCCGCGCTGGTCGCGGGGGTTCTGGATGGTCGAGCAGTTCCGCTATCCGGTTGGGCGGCGCGCCTGGGAGTTCCCGCAGGGCAGCTGGGGCGCCGGCCATGAGGGGGACCAGACGGCGCTGGCCCGGCGGGAGCTGGCCGAGGAGACCGGGTTACGGGCCGGGACGCTGACGCATCTGGGGCATCTGTACGAGGCGTACGGCTACTCGACACAGGGATTCGACGTCTATCTCGCGACCGACCTGGCCGAGGGCGAACCGGATCGGGAGGTGACCGAGCTCGACATGGTCCATCGGGCGTTCACCGACGACGAGATCGTGGCCATGCTGCGGAGCGGTGGGATCGTGGACGCGCCCTCGCTGGCCGCCCTGACGTTGTTTCGGTTGTCCTAAGCTCGGGCGCATGAGCGTGGTCGAGCGGTTCGCGGATCTGGTGGTCCGGGTGGGTGTCAACGTGCAGCCCGGGCAGGGTGTGGTGATCAGGAGCGACACGGCGCATCGGGAGATCGCGCGGGCGGTGGTCGCGGCGGCCTACCGGGCCGGGGCGGGCTGGGCCGAGGTCGAGTGGGAGGACGGGCCGATCCGGCGGCTGGCCGTGGACCATCAGTCGCTGGAGCGGCTGACCGCGAGCCGGCCCTGGGCTCTCGAGCGCACCGAGTGGTACCACAAGGAAGGCGTCGCTTTCATCAGGCTTCTCGGTGACGCCGACCCTCATCTGCTCGACGGGGCCGATCCGGCCCGGGCCGCGGCCGTGCCGGTGGAGGAGTCGCAGGCCATGCGGCGGGCGCTGTTCGACGGTGTCCGGTGGACCGCTGTGGGTGCGCCCAATCCGGGGTGGGCGCGGCAGATCTTCGGCGAGCCCGACACCGACCGGCTGTGGGAGGCCGTGGGCACGGCCATGCGGCTCGACGCGGACGATCCGGTCGCGGCGTGGCGGGAGCGGTCGGCGACGCTCGGTGAGCGGGCGCGGCGGCTCGACGAGCTGGAGCTGACCGAGGTCCGGTACGTGGGTGAGGGCACCGACCTGACCGTGGGGTTGCTACCGGGGACGCGCTGGACCGGTGGTGGGCTGGTCGACCCGGCCGGTGTGCCGTACATGCCGAACATCCCGACCGAGGAGGTCTTCACCAGCCCGGACAAGACGCGCGCGGACGGCGTCATCCGGCTGACGAAGCCCCTGGTGCTGGGCGGGGTTCTGGTCACCGGGCTGCGGGTCACCTTCGTGGGCGGGCGGATCACCGACGTCGCGGCGGATTCCGGGGCCGAGGTCGTACGGGCTCAGCTCGACTCCGACGCGGGGGCGCGCTCCCTGGGTGAGGTGTCGCTGGTCGACCGGGACAGCCGCATCGCCCGGGCCGGCATCGTCTTCCACAACACGCTGTTCGACGAGAACGCCGGCTGCCACGTCGCCTGGGGGCAGAGCTTCCCGTTCGCCGTCGAGGGCGGCACGGCGCTGACCGAGGGGCAGCGCGCCGAGGCCGGCCTGAACATGTCGAGCGTGCACACCGACGTCGTCATCGGCGGCGACGGCATCACCGTCACCGGCCGCGGGCCGCGAGGTGTGGTAGAGATCATCAAGGACGACGCATGGGTGCTTGACTAGGCCATGAACAGCATGGCTCCGACACCGAGCAGAACGATCAGGAGAACCGCGATGAGCAGGCCTTTCTCGGCCGCCTGGGCGGCGTCGGCCGGGGCGGCGGTGGTGGTGGTCAGCGGCTCGCTGCTCATGATTGGTCCCTCCGGTCGGGGTGCGCCTGGTGGCGTGCGGGCTTAGGTTGGTTGTCGTGCCGTTGCCTGACTGGTTTCTCAGTGCGCGGGAGCGCGACAACCCGGACTCCTCCATACCCACGTGGGTCACCGGAAACGCGGCTGAACCGCTAATTCACGGTAAAGCCTATTTTGACCGTCTGGTGACGGAGGTTGAAAGCCTCCAAGAGGGTGACCACCTGTTCTTCACCGACTGGCGTGGTGACCCGGACGAGCGGATGCGCGACGACGGGCCGACGATCGCCGAGCTCTTCAGCGCGGCGGCCAAGCGGGGCGTGGTGGTCAAGGGGCTGCTCTGGCGCTCCCACGTGGACAAGCTCGCCTACAGCGAAGAGGAGAACCGCAACCTCGGCGACGAGATCGAGGCCGCGGGCGGGGAGGTGCTGCTCGACCAGCGGGTCCGGCGCGGCGGCTCCCACCACCAGAAACTGGTGATCCTGCGCCACCCCGGCGACCCGTCGCGTGACATCGCCTTCGCCGGTGGCATCGACCTGTGCCACAGCCGGCGGGACGACGAGAACCACCTGGGTGACCCGCAGGCGGTCGCGATGGCGAAGGCGTACGGGAAGACCCCGCCCTGGCACGACGTGCAGCTCGCGCTGCGCGGACCGGTGGTGGGCGCGCTCGACCTGACGTTCCGCGAGCGGTGGAACGATCCGACGCCGCTCGACCAGAACGGCCCCATCTCCACCGTCACCGACAAGCTCAAGGGCGCCGACCTGCGGGCCGACCGCCTGCCCGAGCAGCCGCCGGACCCGCCCGAGTGCGGGCCGCTCGCCATCCAGGTCCTGCGGACGTACCCGGCCATGCGGCCGCCGTACAAGTTCGCGTCGAACGGCGAGCAGACCATCGCGCGCGGTTACACCAAGGCGATCAAGCGGGCCCGGAAGCTGATCTACATCGAGGACCAGTACCTGTGGTCGGCCGAGGTGGCCCAGCTGTTCGCCGACGCGCTGAACGCCAACCCGGAACTGCACCTGATCGCCGTCGTCCCCCGGCACCCGGACGTGGACGGGCGGTTCGCGCTGCCGCCCAACGAGGTCGGCCGCGAGCAGGCGATCCAGCTGTGCCGGATGGCCGCGCCCGACCGGGTGCACGTGTTCGACCTGGAGAACCGGGAGAGCACCCCGATCTACGTGCACGCCAAGGTGTGCGTGGTCGACGACGTGTGGTGCAGCGTGGGCAGCGACAACTTCAACCGGCGCTCGTGGACGCACGACAGCGAGCTCTCCAACGCCATCTTCGACGACACGCTCGACGAGCGGGAACCGCGCGACCCGGCCGGCCTCGGTGACGGCGCCCGCCGCTTCCCCCGCGATCTGCGGCTCGCGCTGACCCGCGAGCATGTCGACCGGGAGTCCGACGAGGACCTGGTGGATCCGGTTTCGGTGGTACGGGTGATGAACAGCACCGCCGAGCGCCTGAAGAAGTGGCACGACGAGGGCGAGAAGGGCCCGCGGCCGCCGGGGCAGATCATGCCGCACGAGACGTCGAAGCTGCCGTGGTACCAGCGGATCTGGGCGGTGCCGGCCTACCGGCTCATGTACGACCCGGACGGCCGCTCGATCAGCGACCGCCGGGCGGGCCGATGGTGAGCGTGCGCCGGCAGTCGGCCATCACGGCGGGCGACGCCAGGGGCGCCCATGATCCGAAGACCGACCGGAAGTAGTCGCCGGCCTTGGCCGCGATCTCCGGCGACCGCTCGTAGACGTCCAGCTCGTTGACGATGCTCAGGTCGGCGAAGGCGCGCAGCCGCTCCGGGGTCGGCGACTCGGCGTGCCCGGTGAAGCGGCTCCACACCGTGCACGTCGACGGCAGCGCCCGCCAGGTGCGCCCGCGGTCGCATCCGCCGTACCGGTAGACCATCGCCTCGGCCTCCCGCCCGATCAGCGCCCGCAACTGCTGCCGCTCGGCCACGTCGAGCAGGACGACCGGAAAACCGTCGGTCCCGTACGCGGCGTGGGTGAGCCCGGCCAGCTGCTCGTCCTCGCCGAGGCCGTGCCCTTCGAGGCGTTCCCGCACCCGGTGGAGATGTTCGTAGAGGGAACCGCCGGCGTGCGGGATCGCCTCGGCGCCCCGGTCACGCAGCCAGGCCCGGACCACGTCAGTACGGCTCATCGCTGCTCCCCCGCGTGAGTTTCCAGGTGGACGGGATCAGGATCGGCGCGGCCGGGTCGCCGGCCGGGGCCAGCCCGACCCGCCAGGCGCGCATCGGAGGCCGACCGGCGCCGGCCCAGCGGTCGCGCAGGGCGGCGGCCTCGGCGGCCCAGGCGGCGGCCTCCGGCCCACCGGCGAGCACGCTGCCGTCGGGCAGGACGACGGCGCCGCCGGTGCGCGGCCGGTCGAGGATGATCAGGGCGTTCTGCTCGCGGCCGGGAACGGCGGTCAGGGTGGCGCGGCGGTTCCAGACGCCGGCCGCGTACCACAGGTCGCGGTACGCGAGCGGTTCCAGGGGCGGGTCGAAGGCCGGCCCCTCGTGGCCGGCGAACTCGGTCAGCGTGCCCGGGGCGGCCGGGGCGGGGAACGGGTGGGCGGCGGTGAGCGGGCCGGCCGCGGTCATGAAACCGGCCGGGGTGACGACCGCACCCACCTGGTCCTGCACGGCCAGGACGGG
This sequence comes from Actinoplanes sp. NPDC048796, assembly GCF_040650035.1. Lineage (NCBI taxonomy): Bacteria > Bacillati > Actinomycetota > Actinomycetes > Micromonosporales > Micromonosporaceae > Actinoplanes > Actinoplanes sp. NPDC048796. The sequence continues at coordinate 306,940 of NZ_JBEZGO010000001.1, forward strand.
ATGGGTGCCGGCGTGTTCGACCGGGGCGACCACGATCTCGGCTCGCCACCGCGGTGACAGGCCGGAGACGCCGACGGTCACGATGACCCGGTCGAAGCGGCCGCCCGTCGATCCGGCGTAGCCGTCGCCGTGCTCCACCCGTACACCAGCGATGTCCGCCGCTTTCAAAGCCGCCCGGGCCTTGAGCGCGACGTCGGGCTGGACGTCGACGCTGACCACCTCGGCACCGAGCGAAGCGAGAAGGGCGGCGTTGTAGCCGGTGCCGGCCCCGATCTCGAGAACGCGGTGACCCGGGCGAACGTCCAGGGCCTCGATCATCATGGCCATCAGCGACGGCTGGCTGGACGAGCTGACCGGCACCCGCCCGTCGACCTTGGTGACCAGCACGTCGTCGCTGTAGATCAGCTCGAGGAAGTCGGCGTCGGACGGCATGGCCCAGGTGCCGTCGCGGCGCTGAAATCCGTCCGGCACGAACGCCTCACGGGGCACGGCGGCGAAGGCGGCGGCCAGCTCCGGGCTCAGGGACACGCCGCCCTGCCGGATCTGCTCGAGGAACCCGCGCCGGCTCACTCCCCCACGATAGAGGCGGCAGCGGCGAGCGCGGCCGGAACGTCTTCCGCGTGATAGGGAAATTCAGACGGTTCGATGTTGTCGAGGAAGCCGGCGTAGACGACGGCACTGCGCAGAGGAGCCAGCGGCCGCAGCAGCTCGATGGCCCGCTCCGGGTCGGCGCCGCCACCCCGCCAGCGCCGGCACCAGGCGCGGATGACGGCGGGGTCGTCGGTCAGCCGCAGAATGTCGAAGCCGGGATGCCCGAAGAAGCAGTCACCCCAGTCCATGATGGTCAGCCGCCCGGCGTCGTCGGTACGCACGTTGCCCGGGTGCAGATCCCCATGCACGAGCGTGTCGGGCAGCCCGCACTCCTCGATGGCCGCGATGCGCTCAGGAAGCCCTTCGATCAACTTCCCAAGGCCGGAGACGCTTGCGAGGTACGGTGCGGCCACGCGCTCGAACGGCCCAGGCGCCAGCCGCGCGTCGGGCACACCGCTCAGAAGCGCCGGATTTTTCGCGAAGTACTCCTGAAGGGGATGAAAAGCGGCGGCGATGTCGGCGCAGAGCTCAGGCCCGGCGCCGTAACGGTCCTCCCCCGGCGCGTGCGCGAGAAGCATCCGCCCGTGCTCGCCCGCCGCGATCAGTTCGGGCGCGAGCCCCGGAGCGACCTCCCCGAGAAGCCGGATGACATGCGCTTCATGACCGAAGAAACGGGGCACCTGCTTGAGCCAGGCCACGGCCCGCCCGGCACCGTCATCGAGCCGCCAGATGGCCGAAAGATTCCAGGTCCGCTGCTGCCGAGCCGTGGCCCCGGGCAGTATTCCACCGGCCCAGGCCAGAGTCTCAGCGGGCCCGTTGACCTCCGCGTAGGCGGCCCGCTTGGCATGCGAGGCAACACCGAAGCCCCCCTCACCCACCGCACCACCCACGCCCACCGCGCCCCCAACGCCCGCCGCGCCCCCAGCGCCGCCCACGCCCGCCGCGCCACCCACCTCGGCCCCGCCGCCAGCGCCCGCCGCGCCACCCACCTCGGCCGCGCCGCCCACGCCCGCCGCGCCACCACCGGCCGCCGCACCTCCAACGCCCGCAGCGCCACTCACGCTCGCTGCGCCACCCGCCGCTCCGTCAGCGCCCGTGGCGCCAAGATCGTGGGGCTGCCCGATTTTTCGGATATTTGTGGGCTTGTCGGCGACTTGGACGAGATAAGTGACGTGGCCGCCCGGTGGGGTGGGGCGGTCGCCGTGCAGGAGGCGCAGCACCTGGGCGTCGGGGGTCAGGCCGGCCAAGGTGGTGAAGTCGCCTACCTCCTGCCACCACGGTACTGGGGTCTCGAACGGCGGCAACTCGCCCAGCAGCGCGCCATCCGCATCGATCAGGAGCAGTGTCACGGTTCGGGTCACAACTGAGAACCGTACGATGCATCGATGTTCGGACGTCGCGCGCGCCCCCTTCCCGATCTCTGCACCGAGCTGGCCGAAGCCGTGATCCGGCTTGACGAGCGGGCCTCGACCAAGAGTTTCCGTGCCGTCGTCGAGCGGGCACAGCAGTCCTCCACCGAGGATCTGAGCGCCGGGCTGGTCCGGCTCACGCCGGCCCTCGAGCAGGTCGCGCTCGGCAACGGGGGTCAGCTGGCCTCGCTCACCGCGGCCCTGATCGAGATCGGGGCCGATCCGGTGCCGGTTCTCGGTGTGCTGGCCGACCGGGTGGCCGGTGGCCTCGAATTGGCCGCGCAGTTCGGGGCGGTCGCCGGCGAGCTCGGTGAGGTCGCCGCGCCGTCCGGCGCGGCCGAGTACCGGGAGCTGCGTGAACGGGTTGCCCGGGTGTCGGGGCTGGCCGTCGAGGAGGCCGGGGAGATCACGCAGGCGTGGTTCACCGTGAACGCGTGGATTCCCGCCCTGCTGCTGCCGCTGCAGCAGAAGAACGCACGGCTGTCGCTGCCGCACCGGGATCGGCTGACCGCCGCCACCACCGCCATCGGCGGCCGGGTCGAGGACGCGCCCTGGCTGCATGGTCTGCTGCTGGTTCTCGACGACGAGCCGTTGCTGGTGCTGCATCGGGAGACCGGCCGGGCGTACGACCTGAAGATCAGCGGCATCGGCGACAACTTCCAGCTGCACACTCTGCTGGCCGCCACGCTGATCGGGCCGGAACGGCTGCCCGGCACCGCGCCCCAGCCGGCCTGGGTGGCCGCCGCCACGAACGGCGAGATGATGCCCGAGGGCGGCATTCGGGGCCAGTTCAACCTGGCCGACGCCACCGGCGCCTGGATCTGGAACGAGGGCCGCCCGGCCGACATCCCGCTGCTGGGCGATCACCGTGTGGTGGTGCTCGATCCTCCGCCGTACGCCCGAAGCTGGAACCTGGGCCGCGCCTACCCGCTCATGCCCCCGGAGATGGTCGTGACCCGCACCCTGCCCACCGACGAGGCCGCCGAGTGGGCCCGCCGCGTCGCCCCACCCGCCCACTTCGGCGGCAGCAACCCGGCCTGAACCGCACACCGCACCCGCTCACTCCGGCGACAGCGAACCGGCGACAGCGACAGCGAACCGGCGATTAGCGCGCCGTTCGCTCACTTGGGCGGGAGCGCTCCCGCGTAATCGCGCGCCTCGGCCAGCCAAGCGTCGAGTTCCGGGTCGTCGAGGTGGTCGCCGGCGACCAGGATCCAGCCCTTCATCGAGCGGCCGCCGACCTCGAACGGCCGCACGCCGGGGCGGGTCAAGGCGGCCGCGATGCCGTCCGGGCCGAGGCGCACGATCAGCTCGTCGGCGTGCACGCCGACCGTCATGTTGCCGTTCGTGAAGAAGGCCAGCCCGCCGAACATCTTGCGCTCGGTCAGGGCGGGATCGGTGAGGCGGGTGCGGAGGCGCCGGGCCAGGGTTTCGTCGTATGCCATCAGCGGGACCTCTCGAAGTTGCCCTCGAGATGGCCGGGTGTGGGGCGTCCGTGCAGGCGCAGGCGGGCCATGCCACCGTCGGGGTAGATGTCGAGCCGTACGTGGGTGACCGCCGGCGACGGCTCGACGCGGAAGCGATGCGGGGTGTCCGGCGTCAAGGCGACCCTCGGCAGGATCTCCCGCCACTCCGACTCGCCCGACCGGCCGTGCACGGCGGCCCAGCCGGGCGAGTTGCCCTTGAAGTGGGTGGTGTCCAGGTCGGCGAACGAGATCGTCGCCGGTGCGGCCAGGCGGATCTCCACCCAGTCGTTGCCGTCGTCGCGGCGCCGCGATGTCTCCCAGCCGTCGCCCATGTGCAGGGCCGGGCCGGGCATGAGCATCTTCTCGGGGTGGCCGTAGAACGTGTTGCTGCAGTCAGTCACCGCCGCCCCGTAGGCGATCGCGGCCACGTCGAATTCCGGTGGCAGCAGCGACGGGTCGGGAACGGGCGTGCCGTGCACTCGGAGCCGCGCCACTCCCCCGTCCGGATGGATGGTCAGCCGTACGTGGGTGAAGCGCCGCTCGTCCGCCACCGCGAACAGGTTTCGGCTGTCCCCGGTCAGCGGTGATTTGGCAACCAGCGGAATCCATTCCGCTTCCGCCAGCGCGGACGGCGCCGGGTATCCGTCGACCGCCACACCATCGATTGAGGCGTACGGCGGGAAATTGCCCGTGAAGAACGCGGTGTCCACATCGACGCCGCGAACGACGCCGGGCGCGCCCAGCCGCACGATGGCCACGTCGGACCCGGGCTGACGCCGCCGGCGGGTCTCCCACCCGTCGTACACCTGGCCCTTGTGGTCGAAGGTCCGCGGGACGAAGACCGGCGGGGTGGGCAGCACCAGATGGTCGGCCGCGGCGAAGAATTCGTCGTTCGCGTAGACGACGCCCCCGCCGAACGCCCTCGACGCCAGGTCGGGAAGCGCGATGAAATCGTCCATCAAGCGTCCTCTCGGCTCAGGAACATGCCGGCCGGCGCCGACCCGGTGACCGCGTGCCCGCGCAACCACGTCGTGCGGACCACACCTCGCAACGTCTTTCCGGCGTACGGCGTCACCGGGTTTTTGTGGTGCAGCCGGTGGGGCTCGACCACGAACGTCTCCTCGGCGTCGAAGGCCACCAGATCGGCGTCCGCCCCGACCGCTATCCGCCCTTTGTTCCGCAGGCCGACGAGGTCGGCCGGCCGCCGCGCCATCCACTCGGCGACGTCACCGAGCGTGTGACCGCGGGCCTGGGCCTCGGTCCAGATCACCGGCAGCCCGAGCTGCACCGAGGCGATGCCGCCCCAGGCCGCCGCGAAGTCGCCGGTGTCGCGCCGTTTCAGCTCGGGTGTGCACGGCGAGTGGTCGCTGACCACGCAGGTGATCAGCCCGTCGGCCAGGGCCCGCCACAGCAGGCCGGCGTTCGCCGCGTCCCGGATCGGCGGGCAGCACTTGAACTCGGTGGCCCCGTCGGCGATCGCGTCCGCGTCGAGCGTCAGGTAGTGCGGGCAGGTCTCGGCCGTCACCCGTACGCCGTCGGCCTGGGCGGCCGCGATGAGCGGGAGCGCCCCGGCCGCGGAGAGATGCAGGATGTGCACCCGCCCGCCGGTCCGCCGTGCCGCCTCGATCGCCGTCGCCACCGCCGCGTGCTCGGCCTCGGCCGGCCGCGAGCGCAGGAAGTCCCGATACGAGGCGGACGGCGCGAGGGCGGTCAGATGCGCCGGGTCCTCGGCGTGCACCACGAAGAGGGCGTCCGTCGCGGTCAGGGCCTCGGCCAGTTCCTCCCCCGACACCGGCGGGAACTCCGGCACCCCCGAGTCGGCCAGGAAGGCCTTGAACCCGAACACCCCGGCCGCGTGCAGCCCGGGCAGGTCATGCGTGTTGCCGGGGATCTTGCCGCCCCAGAACCCCACGTCGACGTGGGTCTGCCCGCGGGCCGCCTCCTGCTTGACGGCCAGGGCGCCGGCGCTGACCGTCGGGGGCAGGCTGTTCAGCGGCATGTCGACGATGACGGTGACACCGCCGGCGGCCGCCGCCCGGGTGGCCGTGGCGAACCCCTCCCAGGCCGTCCGCCCCGGCTCGTTGACGTGCACGTGCGTGTCGACCAGCCCCGGCAGCAGCGCCGTCTCGCCCAGGTCGGTGTCGATCGCCGTGTCGTACACCTGGTCGTAGTCGTCGACCCCGACGATCCGGCCGCCCTCGACCGCCACCGCCGCCGGCCGCACCCCATGGCTGGTCACGGCCTGCCGGGACCGGAGCACCAGATCGACCATCCGCCGAGCCTACTGGCTCGGTGTCAGGGGATGTAGTCCTCCAGCCGGGCCGGGGTCAGGCCGGCCTTGTGGATGGCGTTGAGGACGGCCAGGTAGTCGTCGACGAAGCGCGGGCGGAAGTGCATCAGGATGATGTCGCCGGGCTGGACCGTCTTGCCCTCCTGGTAGAAGACGACGCCGTGGTCGGTGGTCTCCTTCCAGTAGAAGGCGGCCTTCATGCCGCAGTCCTTGACCACCCGCAGCGTGGTGGCGTCGTGGGTGCCGCCGGGCGGGCGGAACAGGACGGGCCGGCGGCCGTAGTACTCGGCCAGCTGGTCGGCGCCGCCGCAGATCTCGCGCTTCTGGAACGCGTACGACCTGCCCCGGAGGTTGGGGTGGCTGATCGTGTGGTCCTCGATGGTGGCGCCGGCCGCCTGCAGCGGCTTGAAGTAGCCGGGGTTGTCCTTGATCGCGTTGACCTCGAGGAAGAGCGTGATCGGCACGTTCGACGCCTGGAAGAGCTTCAGGGCGAGGGGATGTTTCACCCAGCCGTCGTCGATGGTGATGAAAGCGACCTTCTGGTTCGTCGGGATCCGGCTGAACCAGCCGGCCGCGTCGCCCGGCGGCAGGGTCACCTTGGTCGCGGCGGGCGCGGGCGGGAACCGGGGGATCCGCGCGCGCAGATTCGCCGGCAGGGAGGCCAGGGCGGCTTGATGGACGTCGGGCGCGCTCTCCACCGGAGCGCTCTCGACCGGGGCGCTCTCGACCGGGGCGCTCTCCACCGGGGCGCTGGGGCTCGGGGCGCCGCCCGGCGGGGTCGCGGCCGGGCCGCTGCACCCGGCGACGACCGCCAGCATCGTGCCCACGGCGACCGCCCTGACTGCCTTGCTCATTCGCATGCGTACGTCCTAACCCGCTTCCACTGTCCCGAGCCATGATCGACCCCGCGCGCAACCCCGGAGCACCAGATGCTCGTTATTGCAGCTCATTGGCTCCTACCGCGTTGTCGCGTGCCTAGTCCGCGGCCTAGGGTCGAGGCATGTGGCCGCGGGCTGGGTGGCGGTCTCCGTGCCCGGCAAGTCCTGGCGGAGGACGCGGACGACGCGGGTTCCGGGCGGCGCGAACTCGGGGCCGGGGCGCAGGCCGTCGCCGATCAAACGTCCGGTCGCCGGCCTACCGTCGAGGTCAGGACGATGAGCGTTCTCGATGCCGTCGGCGACACGCCGGCGTGGGGAACGCTTGTCACGCTGACGCCGGGTTCACCAGTTTCGGGTGGGTGGCCGGCGCCGGCGCCGGGACGGCCAGCTCGGCCAGCCGGCGAGGACGCTCGCCCAGCGCCGTACGCGCCGCGCGGAGCAGACGGTCTGCCGGCTCGGGCGGGGTCGCGTCACGATACGCGGTTGCACCGTACTCCTCCGGGAATCGCGGCCCGACCGTCCCATGTGGAGACATCGATCGGCGTCCGCACCAGAGCCAACGTAGCGGATCACCGACCCGCCCCGAAGGGAAGCCTGCCCTAACCGCCCGAACGAGCAACAACGCCGTGGCGCGAGAGTCGCGCTACGGCCCCGAGCGGCAGAAGGCCGCGCCCGACAGGCGGGTTCCCGCTCGTGCGGTTGGCCCACCTGTCGCCGCGTACCTCTAGATCGTGGCCTGGAGGGTGTAGATCTGCGTGCCCGCCACTTCCTCGCCGTTGTCGGGGGCGGCCCACATCGTGATGGTGGAGCCGGTGGCGGCGAGTTTGACGGGATTGCGGGTCAGGACATGGCCGGCGGCGGACCACTGCTGGAACGGGAACTCGTTGACGATGGCGCGGCGGTGCAGGTCGATCAGCGTGATGCCGCCGAGCTCGTAGCCGCCGGTGGCGCCGGGCGCCGCCGGGAGCCCGGTGATGCCGGCGCAGGCCAGCTTGCCGGCGGGGACGTACTGGCAGTCCTGGAAGTCGATCAGGTTGGTCGGGTTGAGCCACGTGGTCAGCTGCCGGCCCTCGCGCGTCCACTCGTAGAACTTGCGCGAGCCCCAGTTGTTGCCGACGTAGCGGCCGGTGGTGGGGTCGTAGACGATGCCTCCGATGTGGTCGCGGACCGTGAACAGGCGGGTGGCCCTCAGGGTCCGGGTGCTGACCTTGTAGATGTCGGCCGAGCTGTTCGGGCGGTACTGCGCGACCGGGACGAGGATGTCGTCGCCGGCGATGTCGATGCCGCCGGGGTGGTAGACGATGTCGTGGCCGAGGATCACATCCTTGATCAGCTTGCCGGCGCGGTCGATCACGAACAGGTGGCCGACGCCCTTGCCGGGAGTGCGGTCGTACCCGTCGACGGGCTCCGGGTACTTCACGGTGGGCTCGATGATCTCGACCGAGCTCAGGTAGAAGCGGTCCTTCGTGACGACCAGGCCCTCGGGGTGGAACGTCGGGAAGTTCAGCTTCAGCGCGGACAGCTGGGTCCACGCGGTGGAACGCGTCACGGCGGCGAGGTCCTTGGCCAGCGCGCTGTCGCCGCGGCCGGGGGTCGCCTGGGCCGAGGCGCCGGCGGAGACCAGGGCGAGGGTCGCGCCGAGAATCAGGGCGAGTTTCTTCATTCGGTCACTATGGATCGCCTCCTTGAACGAGGCTCGTCGATCACGTTAGAGAAAAGAGATCAACTCGGGTCGGGAGAAGCCGGCGTCGGTCAGGGCGCCGCAGTCGAGACCCCGCAGGAGGTACGCGGCCAGGGCGCGCGCGGTCGCGGGCTCGTCGGCGATGCCGCTGTCCTGCCGGTCGACGTAGCGGTGCAACCGGGTGACCGCGGCGTCGCGGCCGTCGCGGAAGAACGCGTACGTGGCGGCGTACCGGGTGGGCAGCTGGGCCGGATGGAGATCCCAGCCCTGGTAGAAGCCGCGTTCGAGGGAACGGCGCACCAGCCGGTGGTGCAGCTCCCAGGCGTGGTGGACCTGGTCGCGGCTGCCCACCGGCAGGACGTTCGTCGAGCCGTCGGAGAGCCGGACCCCGGTCTGCGCGGCCGCGACCTGCATGACGGCCTTGGCGTAGTCGGCCGCCGGATGGTCCATCGCCTGGTAGGCGGCGGCCACCCCGGCGGCCGCGCTGTAGTCGTACGTGCCGTAGTGCAGTCCCGTGCAGCGGCCCTCGGCGGCGGTGATCAGCTGCGCGACAGTGGCCACGCCGTCGGCCGACAGGATGGCGCTGGGCAGCTCGACCTGAATCTCGAAGCCGATCGGCGCCCCGAGCTTGTCGAGCAGTGCCACCATGGCCGCGACCTGGGCCGGGCCGCTCACCTTGGGCAGGGTGACGACGAAGTCGGTGTCCTGATAGGAGTCGAGGAACACCTCGAGCGTGCGCAGCGCCCGGTGGCGGGTCGGCGCCTCGAGCGACTTGATCCGCAGGCCGAGGAAGGGCGGCCGTGGCCCGTCCCGCAAGATCTTGACGGCCCGCCGGACCTCGGCGTCCTCCTGCTCGTCGTCGCGGACGCCGTAACCGTCCTCGAAGTCGACGCGCAGGTCCTCGATCGGCTCCGTGCGCAGCTTGTCCTCGATCTGCTCCTCGCGCCACGGGAAGCCGAACTCGTCCATGGCCTTCAGCGCGCTCGGGCCCCAGTCGCGGAACCCGTCGAGCCGGTCGGCGGGCACGTAGACGGTGTGCACCGGCTGGCGACCGGCGCGCTCGCCCGGATAGCGGCGCGCCAGGTGGGCGTCGTGGTCTTTCAGCCGGGCGTCGAGCTCGGCGTAGTCGTCGCCGGTGAGTCGCATCTCAGTCGATCGAGTCGTAGGCGGCGGTGGTCAGGAAGTCGGCGAAGTCGTCGGCCAGCGCCACCCGCTCGAACAGCTTGCGCGCGTCGTCGAAGCGGCTCGCGGCCCACGCCTCGTCGCCGATCTTCTCGCGGATCGCCGCCAGTTCCTCGTCCTCGACACGGCCCACGAGGTCGGCGGTGATCTCGGTGCCGTCGGGCAGGCGCACGCCGTTGTGGATCCACTGCCACACCTGCGACCGGGAGATCTCGGCGGTGGCCGCGTCCTCCATCAGGTTGTTGATCGCCACCGCGCCGTTGCCGCGCAGCCACGCCTCCAGGTATTGCAGGGCGACCGAGACGTTCGAGCGCAGGCCGGTCTCGGTGACCTGACCCGGGGTGCTCGCGACGTCGAGCAGCTGCTCGGCGGTGACCTGGACGTCGGGACGCTGCTTGGCCAGCTGGTTGGGCCCGTCGCCGAGCACCCGGTCGAAGATCTCCTGGCAGACCGGCACGAGGTCGGGGTGGGCGACCCAGGAGCCGTCGAAGCCGTCGCCGGCCTCACGCTCCTTGTCCTCGCGCACCTTGGCCAGCGCCACCTCGTTGACCTCGGGATCGCGGCGGCTGGGGATGAAGGCCGCCATGCCGCCCATGGCGAAGGCGCCGCGCCGGTGGCACGTGCTGACCAGCAGCTCGGTGTAGGCCCGCATGAACGGCGCGGTCATCGTCACCGAGGCCCGGTCGGGCAGGATCATCGACGGGTCGTCGCGGAAGTACTTGATGATGCTGAACAGGTAGTCCCACCGGCCGGCGTTGAGGCCCGAGATGTGCGGGCGCAACGCGTACAGAATCTCCTCCATCTCGAACGCGGCCGGGATGGTCTCGATCAGCACGGTGGCGCGGATGGTGCCGACCGGGATGCCGAGCGTCTCCTGCGCATACGTGAAGACGTCGTTCCAGAGAGCGGCTTCGGAATGGGACTCCATCTTCGGAAGGTAGAAATACGGCCCGCTGCCGCGCTCGATCAGTTCCTTGGCGTTGTGGAAGAAGTAGAGGCCGAAGTCGACCAGCGCGCCGACCGCCGGCTCGCCGTCGACCGGCAGGTGACGCTCGTCGAGATGCCAGCCCCGGGGCCGCATGACGATCGTCGGGTAGGGGCCGCCGTTCAGCTCGTACGTCTTGGCCTCGGTCTTCAGGGTGATCGTGCGCCGGATCGCGTCGTGCAGGTTCCGCTGGCCGTCGACGACGTTCTGCCAGTGCGGGGTGTTCGCGTCCTCGAGGTCGGCCAGCCAGACCTTGGCCCCGGAGTTGAGCGCGTTGATGGTCATCTTGCGCTCGGTCGGGCCGGTGATCTCGACGCGGCGGTCGCGCAGGTCGGCCGGCGCGGGCGGGGCGCTCCACTCGGCGGCGCGGATGTCGGCCGTCTCCGGAAGAAAACCGAAGCGGCGCTTCTTACGGGCCTCGAGCAGCTCGTTACGACGGGGACGGAACCGCCGGTTCAGATCGGCGACGAACGCCACTGCTTCGTCGGACAGGATCTCGGTCATCGTCGACGGCTCCTCTCGCGGTGCTGGCTTCCTCCGTACGGTAATGGAGAAAAAGGGGCTGTGCCCGGTTGTCCACAGCCCCTTTTGTCCGCCGGTTATGTCAGAAATTGCCGTCCGTGTTGCACTTGGCCTTCTGCACGATGCAGTCCTTGACCCGGTGGCCGAGGGCCGCGTCGTCCCAGGCGAAGAACGCGTCGCCGTGCATCGAGCTGGCGTTGCCGGAGGAGAGCTTGAAGCCGGCGCTGGTGCCCGAGGTCGGGTATCCGATCACGAACGACAGCGACGGGATCGCCACCGGGAACTTGCCGCTGCACTTGCCCTGGCCGTCGGCCGGGCCGACGTGCGACTTGTGGTCGGGGCTGTCCAGGTGCACGCCGTCCCAGCAGTCCGGGAAGGTGAGCTGGAAGGTGAGCTCGGCCGTCTTGGCACAGACCGGCCAGTTGCCGTCGGCGCTGCGGCCGGTCTCGCCGCCGGCGCCGGCGCACCAGAACTGGCCCGGGGCGCCCTTGGGCGTGGCGACCTGGCGCTTCGCGTCGCCCACGATCATCCGGAAGCCCTGCGGGAACGGCACGGTCTTGGTCGGGTCGGGCAGCCGCGAGCCGTAGTAGACGGTGACGCCGTGCGGCTCGATCGCCTTGCCGTTCTCGTACAGGCTCGGGATCCAGTACGCGGACCGGTCCTGCAGCGGCTTGCAGCTGGAGCCGGCGTTCTTGAGCAGCGTGTCGGTGGTGGTGAAGGCGTCGGTCGAGTCGTTGCCCAGGAACGAGTGCATGTGCGAGCCCTTGGGCAGGCCGGGCAGCACGATCGGGTCGTCGGCCAGCGAGTGGCTGACCGTGCAGGAGGCGTTGAACTCCGACACGCGTACCGGGTTGTTGGTGATGGCCTTGGGGGTCATCGCGTTGAAGGCGGCCAGCTGAGCCTTCCACTTGGCCTGGTCCATGGTCACCCAGCCCGCCGTCTGAGCGGGCGGGGTGGTCGCGGGAGCCGTGGTGGGGGCCGTGGTCGGCGTACTCGAAGCCGGGGTGGCTCCGAGGGTGAACCAGTTGATGTTCACGAAGTCGCCGGACTGCTGGCTCTTCATGACCGCGACGAGCTTCTGCTTGCCGGCCGGCGCCTTCACCGTGGCCGTGCGCGTGGCCCACTTCTGCCAGCCGCCGGTCTTGCCGACCGGGATGGTGGTGAGCAGGGTGCCCGTGGCCGAGCCGAGCCGCAGCTCGATCGAGCCGCCGGCCGCGTTGTCGGAGGCGATGCGCGCGGTGATCGTCGAGCCGATGGTGACGTTGTCGTAGCGCAGCCAGTCGCCGTTCGCGAGCCAGCCGACGTTCTTGCCGCCGTCCTTGTCGTCGGTGTTCTGGGTCTGCGCGCCCGACTGGGCCGAGAAGGCCTCGGCCTGGAGGCGGCCGGGCACGACGGTCTCGGCCGCGTTGGCGTTGGCGATGTAGACGCCACTGGCGCCCAGGGTCGCGACGACGGCCGCGCCGAGGACGGTGCGGGTCACGCGGCGCCGGGTACGTGGATTGGGCGGTTCGACGTGCTGGGATTCAGTCCGCATTCTTCGTTCTGCCGTTCCAGGTGATCGTGGGGGGGGGACCGCTTCACCAGGGAGTATGCAGATCGAAGGCGCCTATTTCAAACCATGGAGAAAGACTTCAGAATTGCTATTTCCAACGCCGCAGGTGGCCGCGATATCCATTCTCGATAACATTTTTGCCGGCGAACTTCCTTAAGTCTTTCTTAAGTCTGTACGAGGCGGCGATGCGCTCGGCGAGCCTCCCGCGCCAGGGTCTCCGCGTCACCGTGAACGAGCTCCCCGCGCTCGACGATCGGCCGGCCGCCGACCAGTGACAGCTCGACCGGGGCGGCCGGCCCGAAGACCAGGGCGGCCAGCTTGTCGTCGATGCCGTCGTGCCCGAGACCGTCCAGGCGCCACACGACCAGGTCGGCCAGCTTGCCCACCTCGATCGAGCCGAGATCGTCCTGCCGGCCCAGACACCGGGCGCCGCCCATCGTGCCCAGCCGCAGGGCCTCGCGGGCGTTCAGCGCGCCCGGCCCGCCGCGCAGGCGCGCCGTGTAGAGCGCCTGCCGCAGCTCCTCCCCCAGATGGCCCGCCTCCTGCGAGGCCGAGCCGTCGACGCCCAGGCCGACCGGAACCCGGTGATCAAGCAGTTCGCGCACGCGGGCCGCGCCGGCGCCGAGCCGCGCGTTGGAGCTCGGGCAGTGGGCCACCCCCGTACCCGTACCAGCAAGCCTGGTTATCGCCTTGTCGTCGAGATGCACCCCGTGGGCCAGCCACACGTCGTCGCCGAGCCAGCCGAGGCGTTCCGCGTACTCCACCGGGGTGCAGCCGAACCGCTCGCGGCAGAACTCCTCCTCGTCGTCGGTCTCGGCGAGATGCGTGTGCAGCCGTACGCCCTTGCGGCGGGCCAGCTGCGCCGCCTCGCTCATCAGGCGCTCGGTGACCGAGAACGGCGAGCACGGCGCCACCGCGATCCGCAGCATCGCGTCCGGGGAGGGGTCGTGCCACCGGTCGATCGCCGCCTCGGTGGCGGCCAGCGCCTCGTCGGTCTTCTCGACGACGTTGTCGGGCGGCAGCCCGCCGTCCTTCTGGCTGAGGTCCATCGAGCCGCGGGTCGGGTGGAACCGCACGCCCAGGCGCCGGGCCGCCTCGATCTCGGCCTCGAGCACGTCGCCGCCGTCGCGCGGGAAGACGTAGTGGTGGTCCATCGAGGTGGTGCAGCCGGACAGCGCCAGCCAGCCGAGCCCGGCCCCGGCGGCCGCGCCGACGATGTCGGCGTCGAGCCGGCCCCAGATCGGGTAGAGCGTCCGCAGCCAGCCGAACAGCGTCTCGTCGAGGGCCAGCCCCCGGGTCGCCCATTGGTAGAGGTGGTGATGGGTGTTCACCAGGCCCGGGGTGACCAGGCAGCCCGTGCCGTCGACCCGCGGCAGATCTCCGGCGAAACGGCCGGCGCCGACCGCGGCGATCCGCCCGTCGTCGCCGACCAGGACGTGGCCGTCGGCGTGGTACGTGTCGTGGTCGTCGACCGTGGCGACCGCGACGTTCTCGATGAGGATCACTGGTACCACGCCGTCAGCGCCTCGGGCACGTCGTCGCGCGTCACGGTTCCCTCGATCACCCCGTACGGCCGGTCGCCGGCGATGAAGACCTCGTTGTCGTTCGCCAGGCCGAACGGCGACAGGTCGACCAGGTAGTGATGCTTGTTCGGCAGCACGAGCCGGATCTCGGCGATCTCGTCACGGGTGCGCAGCACGTGACTGCCCATCGAGAAGAGCGTCTGCTGCAGCGAATGGCTGTACGTGTCGACGAAGCCCTTGATCAGCGCGTCCAGCGCGCCGTCGAACGATTTCGCCCAGTCGGCGCCGTCGGACAGATGCCGCCAGCGAGCGTCGACCGCGGTGGCGAGAATGCGGTCGGTGGTCTCGGGCAGCGTGGTGTATTTGTCGCGGACGAAGCCGTGGAACTCCGACGCGGTCGAGTTGAGCAGCGTCAGCCCGGTCACCCCGGAGATCACCTCGGTCTGTTCGACGGTCACGGTCACCACGGCCGTACGGACGTGGTCGCCGCCGCGCCGGAACGAGTGGGGGCCGAGCCGCTCCCAGCCGAACGCCTCCACGCTGACCCGGGCCGCGCGCACCGCCGGCTGCGACGTGACGAAGTGGCGGGCCAGCAGCAGCGCGAACTCCTCCGGCTCGCCGACGCCGTGCTCCTTCGCGAAGGCGTACACCGTGTTCTTCATCGTGTCGGTCGGCAGCACGCCGGAGTTGTCGCCGCTCAGATGGGTCGCGGCGAGATCACCGGAGAGCGCCACGCCGACCGTGAAGTCGATCAGCGAATGCGTCCCGCCGTCACGGGAGACACGGACGAGCCGCGTCTCGGCCTTTCCGTAACGGTTTTCCCCGAGCACGATCGACACGCCCGTCAGCTCCCTCGATAGGTGGTGTAGCCGTAGCGGCTGAGCAGCAGCGGCACGTGGTAGTGCCGCTCCGGGTCACGAACGTGGAAGGCGACCGTGACCTCGGGAAAGAAGCAGTCGTCGCCCAGGTAGGGCTCGACGTAGAAGAAGAGGCGGAAGCCGCCGGCCTGCCACTGGTGCATCGGCACCCGGAACCGGAACCGGCCGTCGTCGTCGGTGCGCCCGTCGGCCAGCTGCTGCCAGCCCTCGGAGTCGCGCCGCTCCAGCCGCACGTAGACGTCGCGGGCCGGCTCGCCGCTCACCGTGTCGAGGATGTGCGTGGAGATCTTGGCGTGGAACTCCGGCTCGGTGCCGTCATGCGAGGGCATCGATCACCCGCTCCAGCCGCAGCAACGCGATCTTGCGAAGCTCGTCGGACACGATCTCCCGCTCGGTCTGCTCGTCGTTGCCGAGCCGCTCCCGGGCCGCGGCCAGGATCTCCGCCTGCGAACGCCCGCTGGCGAAGATCAAGAACACATGACCGAATTTCTCCTCGTACGCCTGGTTGACCCTCGCCAACTCGGCCCGGTCATCGCCCTCGGCGGCGGTGGACTGCTCGATCCGCGACCAGGCGGCCTCCGCCGAATCGCCGGCCGCCCGCTCACCGATGCGCGGATGGGCGGCCAGGCTCGTCAGCACACCCTCCCAGCTCAGGGCGCGCGAGGCGGCGTCGGCCTCGGCCAGGATGGCGGCGCGGTCGCGATAGGGCCGCCGCGCGACGACGGTGGCGCCCCAGGTGGGTGCCGCGCAGCAGGCTGTGAGGCTTTCACCGAGGTGTACGGCCGGCATCGAGTTGAACACCTCGACCGCGTCCATCCGGGCAACCCCTTCCTCTAGATCAGTCAAGCAGCCATCTCGTACGGGTGCAGTCCTTTCCGGTTTCAGGACACCTTGCCAGAGCGGTACGACATTCGGCGAACATGTCGTACCCCTGCGCGAGGATTGGCGGGTGCTGATCGCTGACGACGCCCTGCCCGCCCTGCCGATCCGCCCGGTCCTGCCCCGGGTGCGAGAGTCGCTGTCCGGCGCCGGCGCGGCGGTGCTGGTGTCGCCGCCCGGCACGGGCAAGACGACGCTGGTGCCGCTCGCTCTCGCCGGCGGCGACGGCCGCGTCGTGGTCGCCGAGCCCCGCCGCCTGGCCGCCCGGGCCGCCGCCCGCCGCATGGCGTCCCTGCTCGGCGAGCGCGTCGGCGACCGGGTGGGTTACACGGTCAGAGGCGACAGACAGGTTTCCCGTCGTACGGAGATAGAGGTCGTGACCACGGGAGTCCTGGTGCGCCGCCTCCAGCGCGACCCCGAGCTGGCCGGCACGGCGGCCGTGATCCTCGACGAGTGCCACGAACGCCACCTCGACACCGACCTGGCCCTGGCCTTCCTGATCGAGGTACGGGCGGCTCTCCGCCCCGACCTGGCGGTCCTGGCCACCTCGGCCACCGCCGACGCCCGGCGCCTGTCCGAGATCCTGGGCTCCGAGAGCCTGGGCGGCGCGCCGGTCGTCGAGGCCGAGTCCCCGCTCTACCCGGTCGAGGTCAGCTGGAGCCCGCCGACCACCCCGATCGCGCCCCCGCTGGGCCTGCGCGTCGACCCGCGCCTGCTCGACCACGTGGCGGCCACGGTCCGCCGCGCCCTGACCGAGGCTCCCGGCGACGTGCTCGTCTTCCTTCCCGGCGCCCGCGAGATCGACCAGGTCGCCACCAAGCTCGCCGGCGTCGAAGCCGGGGTCGACGTGATCGCTCTGCACGGGCGCCAGCCCGGCGCGGTGCAGGACGCCGCGCTGCGGCCTGGTCCCCGCCGCCGGATCGTCCTGTCCACGGCCGTCGCCGAGAGCAGCCTGACGGTGCCCGGCGTCCGGGTGGTGGTCGACGCCGGCCTGAGCCGGGTGCCCCGCATGGACCACGCACGCGGCCTCGGCGCCCTGGCCACCGTGCCGGTGTCCCGGGCCGCCGCCGTCCAGCGCGCCGGCCGCGCGGGCCGCGAGGCCCCCGGCCGCGTCTACCGCTGCTGGTCCGAGGCACAGCACGACCGCCTGCCACCCCAGCCCGAACCCGAGATCGCCGCCGCCGACCTGACCGGCTTCGCCCTCGACCTGGCCCTGTGGGGCCACCCCGACGGCACCGGCCTGTCCCTGCCCGACCCACCACCCGCGGGCGCCTTCCAGGCGGCCACGGCAACCCTGCGCGACCTGGACGCCGTCGACGAGACCGGCCGCATAACGCCGCGAGGCCGCGCCCTGGCCGACGCCGGCCTCCACCCGCGCCTGGCCCGAGCCCTGCTCGACGGCGCCCCCATGGTCGGCCCCCGCCGGGCCGCCGAGATCGTCGCCCTCCTCGACGACGACCGCACCACCACCGACGACCTGGTCGCCGCCTGGCGCCGAGCCCGCAACGCCGCCGACCCCACATGGCGCAACGAGGTACGCCGTCTGACGGCCGCCCTGACCCGCACCCCCACCGACGACACGGTCCCCGACGTAACCGACGCCGCCGCCCACACCGACACCGACCTCACCTTCACCAACGCCCACACCGACGCCCACGCCACCCTCACCACCGCCGCCGACCCCGACGCCCACGCCCACGCCGACTTCAACTCCACCTTCACCGCCGCCGACGCCCACGCCGACTCCGACTTCACCGCCGCCGACCCCGACTCGGACCCCGACTCCGACGCCTCCGTCAACGCCGCCGAACCCGACTCCGACGCCGACGCCACCTTCACCGCCGCCGACGACCCCGCCTTCGTCAACGCCCATACCGACTCCGACACGACCGACGCCGCCTTCTTCGAGCCCGGCAAGGCCGGCTCCGCTGCCCTCACCAAGCCCGAGACGACCGACGCCACCCGCCCTCATTCCCACGAAACCGACACAGCTCTTCCGCACCCCGGCGAAAGCGGCACCGGCCTTCCCCACCTCGACGGAACCGATGCCGCCATTCCCCGATCCAGCGACAGGGCACGCGGAGGCAGTTCGCCAATGGAACGCGCCTCGTGGGCGGACGGCGCCTCGCGAACGGAGGACGGCTCGCGGGCGGAAGGGGGCGCGCAGACCAAAAGCGGCCCGCGCGCGGGAAGCGGTTCGCGGGCGGAAAGCAGCCCGCACGCGGAAAGCAGCCCGCACGCGGAAAGCAGCCCGCACGCGGAAAGCAGCTCGCGGGCGGAAAGCGGCCCGGCGGAAGAGCGTCCCGATCGGGCCGGTGTGCCGGTGGGTGCTGAGGGCCCTCGGGAGCGGGCACATGTCGCGGAGGCAGGCAGGCCGATTCGGGTCAGCGAGCCGGAGGGGCGGGTTCGCGGCGGCCGGCGCGCGGGAGGAAGGCAGCCGGGGGCCGGCAGCAAGACCGGGGCCGACAGCAAGACCGGGGCCGACAGCAAGACCGGGGCCGACAGCAAGACCGGGGCCGACAGCAAGACCGGGGCCGACAGCAAGACCGGGGCCGACAGCAAGGCCGGGGGCGGCGGGCGAGATGGGTGGCTGCCCGATGATCTGGCTGCGGGGCTCGTGGTGGGGCTGGCCTATCCGGAGCGGGTCGCGCGGGTTCGGGAAGCGGGTGGGCGGGCCTATCTGATGGCCGGTGGGACCGCTGCCGAGCTGAACCAGGGCACCGGGCTGGCGGGGGTCGCCTGGCTGGCCGTGGCGGCGGCCGATCGGGCGCCGGGGGCTCCTACCGCGCGGATCCGGTCGGCGGCGCCGCTCGACGAGGCGACCGCGGTCGAGGCGGCCGGGACACTTGCGGCCGAGGCCGTCGAGATCGGGTGGGTCGACGGTGATGTCGTGGCGCGGCGGGTGCGGCGGCTCGGGGCGATCACGCTCGTGGAGCGGCGGCTGGCCGATCCCGATCCGGCGCTGGTGCGGGCGGCGCTCGTGGAAGGGCTGCATCGTGCCGGTCTGGGGCTGCTGAGCTGGAGCCGGGCCGCCACTGAACTTCGGGAGAGGCTGGCTTTCGCGTACGCGGCGATGGGCGATCCCTGGCCGGACGTGTCCGATGAGGCTCTTCTCGCGCGGGCCGAGGACTGGCTCGACCTCGGGTCGGCCCGGCGCCGCGCCGATCTCGCCAAGGTCGATGTGGCCGCCGGGCTGCGCCGGCTGCTGCCCTGGTCCGTCGCGGGACGCCTCGACGAGGTGGCACCCGAGCGGCTTCCCGTTCCGAGCGGGTCGCGGGTGCGGATCGACTACTCCGATGTCGAAGCGCCGGTGCTCGCCGTCAAGGTGCAGGAGGCCTTCGGCTGGCGGGACGCTCCCCGCCTGGCCGACGGGCGCGTTCCGGTCCTGCTGCACCTGCTGTCACCGGCCGGCCGGCCGGTTGCCGTCACCCGCGACCTGGCGTCCTTCTGGCAGCAGGGCTATCCCCAGGTGCGGGCCGAGCTCCGCGGCCGCTACCCCCGGCACCCCTGGCCCGAGGACCCGACCACCGCCACGCCGACCCGGCGGGCCAACCCCCGTTCCCGCTGACCGGTTCGATCAAGGCCGGGTGGGCGCTGGTCCGGCTCGAGCGGCTGGCCGGGCACAGAAAAGGAGGTTCCGTGAGTTTCGTCGTCGAGGTGGAGCATCGCTTCCGGGCGGTGCAGGGTCTGGTCTCTCCGGTGCGGGCGCGGCACGGTCTGCCGCTTCTGCCGGCCGGAGGCGGGGTGGAGGTCGTGGTCACGGCCGGAGTGGCGTTCGACGATGAGCAACTGACCGAGCGCGGCTGGTTCTTCGACACCGATGCCGCGGCGATCACCCTCCGAGGACACTGCGCCGAGCTCGAGGCTCGACCGTGGACGGAACTCTTCGCCTTCCGGCCGACCTTCGAATTGGTCGCCCGCCATCTCCACGCCGCTTTGGCCCGGGAGCTCCCGCAGCTGTCTTTCGTGGAGATCCGCGACGTCACCTTCGGTGTGACGACGAGGTACCACCGGCCCCGCGACTGAGGGCCGGTCAGGCGAGCTGGGCGGGGATCGCCGGCGGCTGGAGGCGGTGCAGCGGGCCGGGCTGGCCGAACAGGTAGCCCTGGCCCATCGAGCAGCCCAGCGAGGCGAGGGCCGCCGCTCGGGAGTGCGTTTCGATACCCTCCGCCACCACCGCGATGTTCAGGCCGTCGCAGAGGGTCACCACCGAGCGGCACAGCGCGCCCGCCTGGTCGGGGGCTATGTCGACGTCGGTGAGGGTCGAGTCGAGCTTCACGATGTCCACCGGCAGGGAGTGGAGCTGGGCCAGGGCGTTGAAGCCGCTGCCGAAGTCGTCCAGCGCCACCCGGATGCCGTGCGACCGCAGGCGGGTCACCACCGCGGCCGCGGCCGGCAGGTCGGAGATGCGGCGGGTTTCGGTGATCTCGACGACCAGGCGGGACGCGGGAACGCCGTGCTGGGACAGGGCCGCCACCACCACGTCCTCCAGGCCGGGGGCCAGGCGGGCCGCGGAGACGTTCACGTGCAGGTCGACCGGGCGGCCGAAGACGACGGCCAGGGCGGCCGCGTCGGCGCAGGCCTGGTTCAGGACGAAGTCGTCGATCGCGGCCACCAGGCCGGTGCGTTCGGCGACCGAGACGAAGACGTCGGGGTGTACCGGGCCGACCACCGGTGAGGTCCAGCGGGCCAGGGCCTCCACCGCGACCGTGGCGCCGTCGGTGAAGCGGACGATCGGCTGGTAGAAGACTTCGAAGCCGGCGTCGCCGGGATGGTCCTCGAGGGCTTGGGCCAGCAGGTGGGGCAGGTCGGCGTGGGGGCCGCCGTCCTGGGCGCCGGCGTAGCGGGCCATGGTGCCTTTGCCTCGCCGCTTGCTCGCGTACATCGCCGCGTCGGCCCGGCGCAGCAGGGCGTCGGCCGTCAGGGGCTCGCCCGGTGTGGGCGCCACCAGGCCGATGCTGGCGCCGACGCTGATGGTGTGGCCGTCGATCACGAACGGCTCGCGCAGCGCGGCCAGGATGCGGTGGCCGGCCGCCTCGGCGCCGTCGGGGCGGTGGTCGAGCAGCACCGCGAACTCGTCGCCGCCGAGCCGGGCCACCAGCTCGTCCGGGCCGGCGCAGCGCTGCAGGCGGCCGGCGATGGCGTGCAGGACGCGGTCGCCGATGGCGTGGCCGAAGCTGTCGTTTATCAGTTTGAAGTCGTCGAGGTCGGCGAAGAGCACGGCCACCGGCCGGCCTTCGGCCCGGGCCAGGCGGTCGTGAAACAGCGCCCGGTTCGCCACCCCGGTCAGCGGGTCGTGGTAGGCCTGGTGGTGCAGCCGCTGCCGGCCCTCGGAGACCCGGTCGAGCAGCACGGTGTTGTCGACGATGGTGAACATCTGCCGGGCCACGACCAGGCCGAGGCCGAGCCAGCCGAGGTACGCCTCGAACGGCGACAGCGGCTTGCCGGTGCCGGTGTTGATCGCGATCATGACGCCGGTGGCGGTGACCGGGATGTACGGCAGCAGCAGGTGCAGCCAGTCGTGGCGGTCGGTGAACGGCGCGCGGCCGTCGGCGACCACCACCGGGCTCAGCGCCGCCATCGCCAGCAGCAGCGGGCCGGCCAGGTAGCCGGCCGACTGCAGCGGCGTCAGCCGGCCGTCGCTCAGCTCGATCAGCCGGAACGTGTCGGAGACGCCGAAGGCCAGCAGGGCCAGGGCGCCCCAGATCAGCGGCTGCCGCCCGGCCCGCGAGCCGGGCTGGGTCAGCAACAGCAGCACGGCCATGGTGAGCAGGAACAGGTCGGCCACGGGGTACGCGGCGGCGACCACGATCATCGCGGTGGTGCGGCCACCCCAGTCGAACGGCACAGCCGACCAGAGCAGGGCCAGGATGGACCCGGAGATCAGCACGCTGTCGATCAGCAGCGCGATCTGGTCACGCCGGACCGACGTCGGCACCGGCCGGGGCCGGGTGTACGGCGCGTACAGCAGCGCCACCAGCAGGCACGCGGGCAGCACGAAGAAGCCGACGTCGGAGACGCCGTCGGCCGGCCGCCCCGGAACCGTCAGCTCCTGGACCAGCCACCAGAGCCGGAACAGCGCCCATCCGGACAGCCCGATGCCGGCGAAGAGCCGCCAGCGCCGGTGCAGGCCCGCGAGGCCGCGCGCCGTCGCGAAACACACCCAAGCCGCGGCCGCTCCCGCGGCCAACTGCGCGCCGTCCTCGAAGAGCCGCCACCCCCGCGGCCCGGTGAGCTCTCCGGTCGCGACGGCACCGAGGACGAGCGCCAGCGTGACGAAGAGTCGCGCCGTCATCATCACCACCCGATACGAGCCGCGGGCCCCCTGATCCGCGACCGGAGTAAGGTACCGCAGTCGTGACGGTCAGTCGCCGGCTGTCAGATCGGCGACAATCACCGTGACGTTGTCCGGGCCGCCGCCGCGCAGGGCCAGGTCGAGCAGCCGCTCGCAGCACGACTTCGGATCCTCGGCCGCGAGCATCTCCTGCTCGATCGTGTCGTTGCTGACCACGGCGGTCAGGCCGTCGCTGCACAGCAGCCAGCGGTCGCCCGCCTCGGGCTCGACGATCACGTACGACGGGCTGACCGGCTCGCCCTGCAGGACCCGGGTCACCACCGAGCGCCGCGGGTGCCCGGCCGCCTCCTCGGGCCGGATCAGGCCCTGGTCGACCAGCATCTGGACGTACGTGTCGTCCTTGGTCAGCTGGTTGAGCCGGCTGTCGCGCAGCAGGTAGGCCCGGGAGTCGCCGACGTGGGCCATCGCGGCCCGGGAGCCGGAGAAGATGACCGCGGTGAGCGTGGTGCCCATGCCCTGCAACGAGTTGTCCGCCTCGACCTGCTCCGCGATCCGGCCGTTGGCGACCTCCAGAGCATGGTGCAGCGCGTCCATCTGCTGATCGTCGTCGATCGGGATGTCGAGCGGGCTGAGGGCTTCGATCGCGAGGCGGCTGGCGAGGTCGCCGGCGGCCATGCCGCCCATGCCGTCGGCCACGACGAGGAGCCGGTCACCGGCGTAGTAACAGTCCTCGTTGTTGCTCCGGACATGTCCTTGATCGGTGACGGCCGCCCACCGCAGGTGCAAGGTCATGGCGTGCAGCTTCCCAGATCATTGCAACCGTGTCTGCACGTGGTCGGCGGCATGTCGCCCGAAAACGCGCCTAGCTGGGATTCGTGGGGCGGCCGAGGCATCGCGGGTCGACTTCGGTGACGCGGCGTGTCGGGGCGATCCACGAGAGCACGGAGGCCGAGAGGGGCCATCCGCGCACGGCGACGCTGCTTTCCGGTGGGCGTACCGGCTCGGGGCACAGGGTCTTGGAGCGCACCTGGTCGTTGGGGATGAAGGTGACCTCGCCGGTCGTCCGCAACACCGTGGTCGACGTGTCGTCGACGCTGATCAGCTGACCGCGTACGACCTCGATCGCTCCGTTCGGAGGGCCGACCTCGACGGCGCTGTTGGGCAGAACGGGCGCGCGCAGGAAGACGATGCCGATGAGCAGCGGGGCGATCAGGGCGGCGCCGACCGCCGGCCAGTGGGTGAACAGGCGGGCCGCCGACGCCGGCACCGGTCCGGTGAGGAACGGGCCGAGCAGCGGCGGCACCCCGAGCAGGATGGCCGTCGACATCTCGCCGGTACGCAGGGCGGCCATGATGCCGGGCCAGACGAACATCAGGACAAGGGCGCCGACGAGGACCGGTACGCCCAGGGTGATCCACAGCATCAGCGGGCGCACGCCCCGGAAGCGCTGGGCCGCGGTGAGGCCGAGGATGGCCACGATCAGCATGCAGAGGGTGGGCAGCAGGCGCAGCTGCCAGGTGAAGGCGGCCAGCATCGCGGCCAGCAGCACCACCCAGTCGGGCATCCGCAGCGCGGTCACGGCCAGCATCGACCGGCCGGTGTCGTCGGGCTTGCTGACCAGCAGGATGCCGCCGAGCAGGCGCAGCACCAGGATGACCGCGGGCACGGTCCAGATCAGCGTGATGATCAGGGCGCTGATCATGCCGAGCGGGCTGATGTACTGCACCAGCAGCAGCATCGTGGGCAGGTCCTGCCGGCTCAGGTACCACAACCGCAGGACGAGCAGCACCAGCGGGAAGGCCGGCAGGACGGTCAGCAGCCAGTTGAGCTGGGCCCGGCGCCGGCGCGGGACGAAGGTGGCGGTCATCCGAAGACGTCCTCCCACGGCAGTTCGCGGATGTCGGGCCGGGTGATGCGCGGCTGCTGGGCGACGGCGATCGGGGTGGTCCCGTTGGCGTCGGTCTCGGACTGCAGGTTGCGCTTGTAGGCGTCCTCCCAGCGGTCGTCGGCGGGGTCGGTGTAGGAGCGGTACAGCGTCAGGTCGACGAGTTTCTTCAGGGCCACGCTGTCGCCGACGTTCACGCCGTACGCCTCGGTCTTCTCCAGGCCCAGATCCCAGTGCTGGAACTCGGACGGGAACCGGTCTTTGAAGCCGGCCAGGATGGCGGCGTCGGTGGAGACCGCGTCGACGTCGCCGTTGCGCAGGTCGGTGATGCACTCGCGCATGCGGTTGCGGCTGATCACGTCGATGTCGTAGCCCTGGAATGCCTTGACGCTGGTCGCTGTGGACAGCGAGCAGACTCGGTCGCCCTTGAGGTCGCGCAGCGTGGAGACCGCGCGGTGTTTGGACTTGGTCAGCGTCAGCACCGACTGCTCGGTGAACAGGTAGGGCTGCGAGAACGTCACGCCGGGCTCGGCCTCGCGTTCCGGGGTGATGCTGAAGCTGGCGATGACCATCTTGACCGGGACGCGCTTACCGGCCAGGTCGACCGCCTGCATGCGCAGCCGGTCCTCGCTCTCCATCCCGTAGAACCGCACGTCGTCGCGGCGGAAACCGAGATCTTCGGCGACCATGTACGCGACGTCGATGTCGAAGCCGCTCCAGACACCGTTCTTGTCGCGGAAGGCCACGCCCGGCTGGTCGTCCTTGACCCCGATGGGCAGGACGGTCCAGCTGTCCACGCCGGACTCGGCGCGCAGCTCGGCGACCGAGGGTGGCCCGCCCACGAAGACGCGGACGACGGCCAGGGCCAGCGCCAGCACGAGCGCGAGCCCGAGCGCGGCCAGCCGGAACATGGCCAGGTTGAAGCGCGGCGGCGGGTCGACCAGCGGCTCCGGATCGGGCGGCGGCAGCCGCCGGTCGGCCGCCTCACGTTCCGCGACGTCCTGCACCGCGATGTCCTCGGCGCTTCCGTCGGGCCCCGGCATGCGCCGGCGCAGCGGCCACGCGAACCGGCTCGAGCTCTCGGGCACAGCCACCTCCCATTCATGGCGGCCCCATCGTGCCGCACGAATGCTACGGCCAGGAATCTTGGACGGGGATTCACCCGCGCCGCGCCGGGTAGTCCAGGTTCATGAGAGCCGTACGCGTCGTAGCGATCACCGTCGTGGCCGCGGCTCTGGCGGTCCGGGTGGTCAAGTCGCGGCATCAGCGCTTCCTGCACCCGAAGGGGCGCACGTTCGACGGCGAGCTGGAGATCTGGGGAGGCGGGAACACCGGGGCGGCTCTGCTCGACCGCCCGGGCCGCCACCGGATCACCGTACGGATCTCCAAGGGTCTCGGCACGGACGGCGACCGCCTCGACGTGCGCGGCATCGCGATCCGGGTGCACGGCGACGCCCCGATCGACCTGCTCGTGTCGACCTGCGGGAAAGGCCGGTTCACGCGCCATCTGCCGGTACCCCGCCGCGACTACGACACCGTGTACGGCTCGATCCTGGCCTACCGGACCGGCGGTGACCGCAAGGTCTACCTCGGAGCGAGGATGAAGCACGGCGTCATCGCGCTGTACGTCGACGAGCGGGCGGTCGGCCGGGTCACCTTGGGGGCCGAAGTGGACGACCCGCCCGCGTACAACCCGATGCGCCACACCGCCCCCGATCTGCACCCGACCGGCGCGATCCACGGCGCCCGCGGCCTGGCCTATCCGCTCAGCCAAAAGTGGCGTGGCGTGAAGGTTTAGTGGTCATGGGCGCCGGGAACCCCGCGCGCCAAGGAAGCCCTGGACGACAACCGGAGGCGTCCGTGCCCCCATGGATGCTGCTGTCCCGTCGACCGGTTGATCGGAGCTTCCCGCACCCGGACGGTCGCTGCTCCGCCCCGGGAGGCCGAGGTTCCGGCGCCTCGGCATCCCGGACGGTGTCGAGCACGACCGTCCGGGATGCCACTCGCGTCAGCGGAAGGCGACCACCACGGCGGTCTCGGCCGGCAGTTCGACCCGGTCGCGCTGCAGGACGACGCCGTCGGACGAGGCCAGCAGGACCTTGCGGGGTACGTCGCGCAGGCTCACCGTCTGCGGGGTGGAGGCCAGGTTGACCGCCACCGCGCAGTTGCCGCGCTTCATCACCAGGTGGTTGTCGCCGTGCCAGACCTCGACCCGGTCGAGCCGCGGGTCGGACAGGTCGGTGCGCTCGCGGCGCAGCGCGATCAGCCGGCGGTAGTAGTCGAGGATCTCGGCGTGGCCGGGCTTGCCGAGCTCGTCCCAGTCGAGTTTCGAGCGCTGGAAGGTCGCCGGATCCTGCGGATCGGGCACCTCGGCCTCGGCCCAGCCGTGGGTGGCGAACTCGCGGCGCCGGCCGTTCTGGACCGCCGCCGCCAGCTCGGGCTCGGGGTGGCTGGTGAAGAACTGCCACGGGCTGCTGGCCGCCCACTCCTCGCCCATGAACAGCATCGGCGTGAAGGGGGAGGTGAACAGCAGCGTCGCGCCGATCTTGAGCAGGCCGGGCGACAGCGTGGCCGAGATCCGGTCACCGATGGCCCGGTTACCGATCTGGTCGTGGTTCTGCAGGTACGTGACGAAGCGGTGACCAGGGATCAGCGCCCGGTTCACCGGGCGCCCGTGGTGGCGCTGGCGGAAGCTCGACCACGTGTTGGCGTGGAAGAACGCCCCCTCCAGGACCGTCTGGAGACAGTCCAGTGACCCGAAGTCGGCGTAGTAGCCCTGCCGTTCTCCGGTGAGCAGAGTGTGCAGCGCGTGGTGCACGTCGTCGGCCCACTGGCCCTGCAGGCCGAAGCCGCCGGCCTCACGCGGCGTGATCAGCTTGGCGTCGTTGAGGTCGGACTCGGCGATCAGCGACAGCGGTTTGTTCAGGTGGGTGGAGAGCGACTCCACCTCGACCGCGAGCTGTTCGAGCAGGTTGACCGCGGAGTGGTCGACGAGAGCGTGCACGGCGTCGAGCCGCAGCGCGTCGACGTGGTAGTCGCGCAGCCACATCAGGGCGCTGTCGATGATGTAGCGGCGGACCTCGTCGGCGTGCGGGCCGTCCAGGTTGACCGAGTCGCCCCACGGGTTGGAGCCGGCCGCGCTGAGGTAGGGGGCGAACATCGGCGCGTACGCACCCGAGGGCCCGAAATGGTTGTAGACCACGTCGAGCACGACACCGAGGCCGCGGCGGTGGGCCGCGTCGACGAACCGCTTGAGCCCGTCGGGACCGCCGTAGACCTCGTGCGGCGCGTACCAGCAGACGCCGTCGTAGCCCCAGTTGTACTCGCCGTTGAACGAGTTCACCGGCAGCAGCTCGACCAGGTCGACGCCGAGCTCGACCAGGTGGTCGAGGCGCTCGATGGCGGCGTCGAAGGTGCCCTCGGGCGTGTACGTGCCGATGTGCAGCTCGTACAGGATCGAACCGGGCAGCTGACGGCCCGTCCAGGCCTCGTCGCTCCAGGCGAAGGCCGACTGGTCGTAGACCCGGCTCGGCCCGTGCACGCCCTCGGGCTGCCACGGCGAGCGGGGATCCGGCAGCGGCGTCTCCTGACCGGACAGGACGTACGCGTAGTCGGCGCCGGGCCCGGCCGACGGCACGTCGAGCCGCCACCACCCGTCGTCGCCGCGTTCCATCGCCAGCTCGTCCCCACCGATGCGCAGCCGGACAGTCTTCTCCGGCGCCCAAACCTCAAATGTCGTCATGTCTCTTTCACCAGCAAAGCGACGGGGTACGTACGCAGCAGTTCGGAAACTTGCAGCTTGTTCCCGCCGTAGCTCGTATTCGTGAATACTTCCAGCCAGCTGTGACCATCGAGTGACAAGGTGGTGTCACTCCAGCCGCCGTGACGTGACAAGCCCACCGGCAACCGGGTGGCCACGGCCACCGCGCCACCGCGGTCGAAGGCGAGCGCGTGCTCGCCGACCCGGCCCTCGGCGAACAGCGGACGGTAGGAGGCGAACAGCTCCGGCCGCTGCCGGCGCAGCCGCATCGTCCGGCTGGTCACCAGCAGCTTGGCCGCGCCGGTGTCGTCGACCGGCGGCAGCCAGCCGTCGTCGATGCGGGCCAGCAGCTCGCGCCGCTGGGAGAAATCGACCGGCCGGCGGTTGTCCGGGTCGACCAGCGAGTAGTCCCACAGCTCGGTGCCCTGGTAGACGTCAGGCACGCCCGGCATGGTCAGCTGCACGAGCTTCTGGCCGAGCGAGTTCGACCAGCCCGGCGGCGTGATCGACGCCGCGAAATCGGTCAGCTCCCGGTTCAGCGCCGGGTCGTCGTACATCTTGTCGACCATCGCGCGCAGCGCGGCCTCGAAGGTCTCGTCGGGGTGCTGCCAGGAGGTTCCGGTGGCGGCTTCCCGGGCGGCTTTGAGGGCGTACGCCTGCAGGCGCTCCCGTTCGATCGGCCAGGCTCCGACGGCGGCCTGCCAGACGAGGTGGGCCAGGGCGGGGTCGGGCAGCGGCGCCACCCGGACCCACCGGCGTACGACCTCGGTCCAGTCCCCCGGCACCTCGGCCAGCACGGCCAGCCGGGCCCGCACGTCCTCGCTGCGCTTGGTGTCGTGGGTCGACAGGGTGGTCATCGACGTCGGCCACTTGCGGTGCCGCTCGTCGCTGGCCTCGTGGAACTCGTCGGGGCTGACCCCGAACTTGGCCGGGTCGTTGCCGACCTCGTTGCGCGCGGTGAACCGGGTCCAGCGGTAGAACGCGGTGTCCTCCACGCCCTTGGCCATGACGGCGCCGGTGAACTGCTGGAACCGGACGGCCAGCTCGTCGGCCGGGTTGCGCAGCCGCCCGGTGAGCTGGTCGAGGACCGGGATCAGCTGGGGGCGCCGGCGGCCGGCCTCGGACCGGGCCTTGGCCAGGTGCCGGGAGCCGAACGGCAGGTAGGAGCGGTAGACCGGGAAGCAGGCGGCCAGCTCGGCCAGGGCCTGCGGCGCGGCCTCGATCTCGGGCACGAGCCGGGCCATCCGGGCCAGCTCGGCCGCGAGCAGGGTGGTGGCCACCGTGCGCTTGGCCTCGTGGACCAGGTCGGGCCAGGAGCGCTCGCTGCCGGTCAGGTGCCGGTCGAGGGTGTCGAAGAAGGCCTCGGTGCTGGTGTCGACGAAGACGCCGCCGACCTCGGCCAGGGCGTCGTAGCCGGTGGTGCCGGCGACCGGCCACGCCGGCATCTCCTCGCCCGGCTCGAGGATCTTCTCGATGACGAGCCAGGCACCGGGGGCGGCTTCGTGCAGGCGGTCGAGGTACTGGCCGGGGTCGCGCAGGCCGTCGGGGTGGTCGACGCGGATGCCGTCGACGATGCCCTCGCGGTGCCAGCGCAGGATCTCGGCGTGGGTGGCCTCGAAGACGCGGGGGTCCTCGACGCGCAGGCCGGCCAGGTCGACGATGGCGAAGAACCGGCGGTAGTTGAGCTCGGAGTCGCCGCGGGTCCAGTTGACCAGCTCGTAGTGCTGCCGGTCGTGCACCTCCCGCGGCGTGCCCTCGCCGGTCCCGTCGGCGATCGGGAAGCGCTTGTCGTAGTAGCGCAGCTCCCCGTCCTCGACGCGCAGCTCGTCGAGCGCGTCGGGGTCGTCGGCCAGCACCGGGATCAGCAACCGCCCGCGTGACCAGTCGATGTCGTAAAAATCGGCGAATTCGGACTCGCGCCCGCGTCGCAGGACGTCCCACCACGTCGGGTTGGCGTAGGGAACCGCCACTCCGGCGTGGTTGGGCACGATGTCGACGACGAGGTTCAGGCCCGCGTTCTTCAAGGCCTGCGACAAAGCGCGCAAACCGTCCCAGCCACCCAGCGCCGGGTTCACCTTGGAGTGGTCGACCACGTCGTAGCCGTGCTCGGAACCGGGAGTCGAGGTCAGCAGCGGAGCGGTGTACAGGTGCGACACACCGAGATCGGCCAGGTAGTCGGCGAGCTCGGCGGTGGCGGACAGCGGGAAGTCGGGGCGGACCTGGACTCGGTAGGTTCCGGAAGGAGCCATTTAAACCGTCCTGTCGAGCACGATGAGGGACCTGTCGGGGACCCAGATCTTGTTGCCGGCCTCGACGACCGACGGCTGATCCGGGGACGGCTCGGCCGTCTCGATGACCTTTTCCCACTTTTCGCCGTACTCAGCCGGCGGAGTGGCGAATTCGATGGGCGCGTCGTGCGCGTTGAAGAACAGCAGGAACGAGCTGTCCACGTGCCGCTGCCCGTACTGGCCGCGCTCGCGGATGCCCTCGCCGTTGACGAACAGCGCCACCGCCCGGCCGAAGTCGTTGCCCCAGTCGTCGCCGGCCATCGGCCGCCCGTCCGGGGTGAACCACTCCAGGTCGGGCAGCGGGTCGCCGCCGCCGCGGGCGGTCACCGGCAGGCCGGTGAAGAAGCGGCGGCGCTGGAACACCTGGTGCCGGTGGCGGAACGCGGTCAGCTTGCGGGTGAACTCGAGCAGCGTCTCGTCGGCGTTGCCCCAGTCGATCCAGGAGAGCTCGTTGTCCTGGCAGTACGCGTTGTTGTTGCCCTGCTGAGTACGGCCGAGCTCGTCGCCGTGCGAGATCATCGGCACGCCCTGGCTGAGCATCAGCGTGGCCAGGAAGTTGCGCCGCTGCTTGGCCCGCAGCTGGAGCACCTGCTTGTCCTCGGTCGGGCCCTCGACGCCGCAGTTCCACGACCGGTTGTGGCTCTCGCCGTCCCGGTTCTCCTCGCCGTTGGCCTCGTTGTGCTTGTCGTTGTAGGCGACCAGGTCGTTGAGCGTGAACCCGTCGTGCGCGGTCACGAAGTTGATCGAGTGGAAGGGCTTGCGGCCGTCGTCCTGGTAGAGGTCGGCCGAGCCGGTGATCCGGGACGCGAACTCGGCCAGGGTGGCCGGCTCGCCGCGCCAGAAGTCGCGGACCGTGTCACGGTACTTGCCGTTCCACTCGGTCCAGTTCGGCGGGAAGTTGCCGACCTGGTAGCCGCCGGGCCCGACGTCCCACGGCTCGGCGATCAGCTTCACCTGGCCGACCACCGGGTCCTGCTGCACGACCTCGAAGAAGGTGGAGAGCCGGTCGACGTCGTAGAACTCGCGGGCCAGGGTCGAGGCCAGGTCGAAGCGGAAGCCGTCGACGTGCATCTCGGTCACCCAGTAGCGCAGCGAATCCATGATCAGCTGAAGGCTCTGCGGGCTGCGCACGTTCAGGCTGTTACCCGTGCCGGTGTAGTCCATGTAGAACTGCGGCTGGTCGTCGACCAGCCGGTAGTACGTCCGGTTGTCGATGCCCTTGAGCGACAGCGTGGGGCCCAGGTGGTTGCCCTCGGCCGTGTGGTTGTAGACGACGTCGAGGATGACCTCCATGCCCGCCTTGTGCAGGGCCTTGACCATCCCGCGGAACTCCTGGGTCTGCTGCCCGAGCGTCCCGGTCGACGAGTAGCCGTGGTAGGGCGCGAAGAACCCGAGCGTGTTGTAGCCCCAGTAGTTGCGCAGCCCGAGATCGTGCAGCCGGTTGTCGTGGACGAACTGGTGCACGGGCATCAGCTCGACGGCCGTCACGCCGAGGCTCTTCAGGTGCTCGATGATCGCCGGGTGCCCGATCGCGGAGTAGCTGCCGCGCATGTCCTTGGGGACCTCGGGGTGCCGCTCGGTCAGGCCCTTCACGTGGGTCTCATAGATGACCGAGTGGTGGTACGGGATGTCCGGCCGCCGGTCGTTGCCCCAGTCGAAGTAGGGGTTCACCACGACGCCCTTGGACATGTACGGGGCGGAGTCGAGATCCGACATCTGGTCGGGGTTCTCGAAGTCGTACGCGTAGAGCGACGGATGCCACTCGATGTCCGCGTCGACCGCCCGCGCGTACGGGTCGAGCAACAGCTTGTGCGGGTTGTACCGCAGACCACGCGACGGGTCGTACGGACCGTACATCCGGTAGCCGTACCTCTGCCCCGGCTCGACGCCGGGCAGGTAGGCGTGCCAGACGAACGCGTCCTGCTCGTGCAGCTGGACCTTCCGCTCGTTTCCGGACGGGTCGAACAGGCACAGCTCGACCGCCTCGGCCCCCTCGGCGAAGATCGCGAAGTTCGTGCCCGTCCCGTCGTACGTGGCACCCAACGGGTACCGGTGACCAGGCCAAACCTGCATTTCTTGCTCCCACCCCTCGACCGTCGGTGCGCTGCGACCACAGCTGATGGCGTGCCGGCGGCGGGGCTGGTTTGCCCCGCGATCCGGTGGCGTAATCATCTGAGGTCACGTCAGCGTCATTGTGGCCGATGGCCGGTACGGCGTCTGCGCGACCGCCCGGTTACCCGCCGAACAGGTAAGGGCGACATGGTTTGCCACCGCCGAAACTGAGCATAGATGCGTCGTGCCGATCATTTTCGGACCGCACGACTGCGGCTCCACCACCCGGGAATGGCTTGTCACGGACGGCACGGGTGGGTTCGCCACCGGCACCGTTCCGGGCTTGCGGACCCGCCGATACCATTCGCTGCTCACCGTGGCCGACCCCGCCACCGCGATCCGGCACACCGCGCTGGCCGCGCTCGACCTGACGGTGACGCTGCCCTCCGGCACGAAGGTGCCGCTCTACACCCACGAGTGGGCCTCCGGCGCCGTCGCGCCCGCGGGGCACCGCTACCTGGAGACGTTCGCGCTGGTGGACGGGGTTCCGCGGTGGCGCTGGCGTATCGGCGACGTGGTGATCGAGCGGGAGCTGGCCCTGCGGCACGGCCACCCGTCGGTGGGGGTGACCCACCGGGTGGTGTCGGCGCCCGGGCCGGTCGGCCTGGCCGTGGCGGCCATGTGCACGTGGCGCGACGCGCACGGCGAACGGCACGCCTCCGGGCCCGGACTGCGGGCCGAGCAGGTGGCCGACGGGGTGGTCGTCGAGGACGCGTACCGGATCGCCGGCCCCGGCTGGCAGCCCGCCGGCGAGTGGCATCTCGGCGCTTTCGCCCGCGAGGAGGAGGCGCGTGGCCTGCCGGCCGTCGAGGACCTGTGGCACGCGGGCACGTACTTCGACCGGGTGAATCCGGGCGCGACCCTGGAGATCTCGGCCTGGGCGGGCGACCTCGGGCGGCGGCCGCCGCCGGCCACGGCGGTGATCACCGAGGCGCGGGTACGGGCGCGGAAGCTGATCGCCGGGGCCAAGGCCGACGAGACGCTGGTGCTGGCGGCCGACGCTTTCGTGGTGCGCACGCCCCAGGGGCCGGACGTGGTGGCCGGGTACCCGTGGTTCGGCAGCTATCTCGGCGACACGATGACCGCGTACGAGGGGCTGTTCCTGGACACGAACCGGGCCGACGAGGGCCGGGAGCTGCTGACCGCCCGTACCGGAAACGCGTCTTCGACCTGGACAGAACCCGAAGGATCATGGGCGCCGAAGGACTCGCCGGACGCGCCGCTGTGGCTGGTGCACGCCGTCGACCGGCATGTGCGGCGCACCGGCGACAGCGACCTGGCCGCCGAGCTGATCGGACCGCTCGGCCGGCTGCTCGGCGAACGGCTCGGCGGTGGCGGCCCCCTCGATCTCGACCCGGCCGACGGCCTGCTGCGGCTCGGGCACGCGGGCACCTGGATGAACGGCTTCACCGAGGACGGCCCGGTCACGCCCCGCGTCGGCAAACCGGTCGAGATCAACGCGCTGTGGGTGAACGCGCTGGCGGCCATGGCCGACCTGCACGTCGAGGCCGGACTGGACGACTCCTCGCTACGCGACCGGCACGCCCGGGCCCAGCACGCGTTCCGCGACCGCTTCCCGGCGCCCGAGGGCTGGCTCTACGACGTGATCGAGGGGCCGGCGGCGACCTACCCGCTGGGCGCCGGCGCCCACCACGACGATCCGACGCTGCGGCCGAACCAGCTGCTCGCGTGGTCACTGCCGCACGGCCCGATGCGCGGAACCTCCCTCTTCGCGATGGGTGAGGCACTGCTGACGCCGCTCGGGCTGCGGACCCTCGCCCCGAGCGAGTACGGATATCAGGGCGTGCACCGCGGCGACCGCGACGAACGCGACATCGCCTACCACCAGGGCACGGTCTGGCCATGGCTGATCGGCCCGTACGCCGACGCCTGCGCCGCCACCGGCCTGCCCACCGACGGCCTGCTCACCGGCCTGAAGGCCCATCTGTCCGAGTGGGGCGTGGGATCGGTCAGCGAAACCGCCGACGGCGACCCGCCGCACCGCGCCACGGGCAGCCCGTTCTCCGCCCGCTCCGTCGCCGAACTACTCCGCACAGAACTGAGCCTCTGAAAGCGGCTTCGCCGCACTGCAAGATCAAATCATCGTGGAGGTACGAGCCGTGACCAGCATCCTCATGCTCTCCTGGGAGTACCCGCCGCTGCTGGTCGGCGGCCTGGGCCGGCACGTGCACGCGCTCGCCACCACCCTGGCCGCCGCCGGCCACGAGGTCACGGTGGTCACCCGGCACACGCCGGGCACGCTGCGGGAGGAGTACGCGGAAGGCGTCCGGATCATCCGGGCCCCCGACGACGCGCCCCGCTTCGAGGTTCGCGACGGCGACCTGCTGGCCTGGGCGATGGCCTTCAACCACACGCTGACCCGGGCCGCCCTGCGCGCCGCCCGCACCGGCACCTACGACGTCGTGCACGCCCACGACTGGCTGGTCGCCCACGCCGCCGTGACGGTCCGCGACCACCTGGACATCCCGCTGGTGGCGACCATCCACGCCACCGAGTCGGGCCGCCACCAAGGCTGGCTGCCGCACCCGCACAACCGCACGATCGACGACATCGAGCGCTGGCTGGCCCACGAGGCGGTCCGCACGATCGTCTGCTCCGACTACATGCGCGACGAGGTGCAGCGGCTCTTCGACGTCCCGGCCGCCCGGGTCGACGTGGTCTACAACGGCGTCGACGAGCTCCGCTGGTTCGCCCGCCCCCGCGCGGTCGCCGCGGCCCGCCGCCGCTTCGCCGGCTCGGACGGTCCGCTGATCAGCTTCGCCGGCCGCCTGGTCTACGAGAAGGGCGTGCAGCACCTGCTGGCCGCGGTCCCGGCGCTCAGGGAGAGGCACCCGGGCCTGCGCGTGGTGATCGCCGGTGACGGGCCCTACCGCGCGGAGCTGGAGGCGCTGGCCACCGAGGGGGTGACGTTCGCCGGCTTCCTGACCGGCCACCACCTGACCGCCCTGATGGGCGCCTCGGACTGCTACGTCGTGCCGAGCATCTACGAGCCGTTCGGCATGGTCGCCCTGGAGGCGGCCGCCGCCGGAACCCCCATCGCGGTCGCCGACACCGGCGGCCTGGCCGAGATCGTCGACGACGGCGTGACCGGCGTGAAGTTCACCCCCGGCTCCCCCGATGCCCTGGCCGAGGCGGTCGACACCGTCCTGACCGACCGCGACCTGGCCCGCCGCATGGCCCGCCGGGGCCGCCGCAAGGTCCGCGAGGACTTCGCCTGGCCCGGCATCGCCGCCGCCACCCTCGACACCTACGACCGGGCCCGCCACCACGACGCCGACCGCGTCACCCGCGAGGCCGAGAGCGTCCTGGCTCAGCTAACCCCGCTGAGCTGAGTAGATGGCGAGGTTGGTGTAGGCGGCGGACAGGGCCGGCACCGGGACGCCGTGCTTGTCGGCCTCGGCGACGAAGTCGCCCAGGATGGCGTCGGCCTCGACCGGGAGGCCGGCCATCATGTCGCGGTACATCGACGAGGTCATGGGCTGGTCGGTGGAGAGGCCGTTCTGCAGGACGGACACGGCGGCCGGGCGCGGGGTGTGGCCGGCCGCGGTGGCGATCGCCATGGCCTCGGCGGCGATGCGGGCGCCGAAGGCGTTGCCGCCGGGGGCGCGGTTGATGTCGCCGACCGTGGCCCGCATCAGGGTCGTGGCGGCGCCCAGGCTGGCCAGGAAGACCCACTTCTCCCACATGTCCTGGACGATCGTGGGTGAGGCGAAGGCGTCGAACTCGGTGCCGCTCAGTGCCGCCTCGACCTCGGGGCGCTCCGTGCCGTCGAGCGAGCCGAAGCTCAGCTTGTGCAGGCCGGTCATCTGGACCACGTCGCCGTCGGCGTTCAGGCTGGCGTGGATCAGGCAGACGCCGCCCCAGGCGCGGGACGGGCCGAACGCGCCCACCAGCTCCTCGACGTGCCGCATGCCGTTGAGCAGGGGGATGACGACCGTCCCGGTGCCCACCGCGGGCGCCAGGTCGATCATCGCCTGTTCGAGGCCGTAGCTTTTCACGGCGATGACCACGATGTCGTACGGGCCATTGATCTGCCCCGCCACGACCGTGCGCGGCCGTACCGACGTCGTCCCGTCCGGTCCGATGATCTTCAGGCCACGATCGCTCAGGGACGCCGCGCGCGGCGGCCGGACCAGGAACGTGACGTCCCGGCCGGCCGCGGCGAGGCGGCCACCGAAGTAGCCGCCGGTCGCGCCCGCTCCGACGAAGAGGATGCGCACGTCAGTAGCCCAGGAGCTCGTCGTCGAAGCACCACTTCCAGTTCTCGCCCGGCTCGAACGATTTCATCACCGGGTGACCGGCCTCCTGATGGTGCGCGGACATGTGCCTCCGCGGCGACGAATCGCAGCAGGCCACCTTTCCGCAGGTGAGGCATTTACGCAGGTGGACCCAGTCGTGATGGCCGTCGGCCACGCACTCGGGGCAGCCGTCGGAATACGCCGACTGGGGTGCCGGGTCGCCGGACTCCTTGAGATGCAGGCAGGTCAATCTTCACTCCGTGTCAGCTGGGACTCTTCCAGGTCGAGATCGCGCTGGGCGCGGGTGAGCACTTCCTCGGGGATACGGCCCTCGTTGCGGGCCACCTTGAAGACGCGCCGCTCCGCACCGATCATCTCGCGCCGCAGCCGACCGTACGCCGCCGACGGCGTCTCCTGCTGCTGATTGCCCAGCCGCTCCCACGCGTTGTTGGAGCGGCTGTCGACCAGGGCGCGCAGCCGGTCGACGACCGAGGCGGGCGCGCCGTCGGCGTGTTTCTCCAGCGCCTCGAGCGCGGCCCGGCTCGCCTGATGCTGCACTCCGGCCTCGGCCAGGGCGTCCTCGGTCGTGGTGTCCTCGCGGACCTTCAGCACCCGGGCCAGCCACGGCAGGGTCGTGCCCTGAAGCAGCAGGGTGACCACGATCACCACGAACGCCACGAAGATGAACAGGTCGCGGGGATAGTCGGGCACCCCGTTCTCCCCGGGCACCGGCAGCGTCTGGGCGGCGGCCAGCGTCACCACGCCGCGCATGCCGGCCCACGAGATGACGGTCGGCACCGCGACCGGCGGCCGTTCCTCGCGGTTGCGGACCTTCGGCAGCAGCCGGGCCAGGTAGGTCGCCGGGTACATCCAGACGAACCGCGTCAGGATCACCACCAGCACGGCGGCCACGGACACCTGGATGGTCGTGGCGACCGGCGTCTCGATGCTCTCGCCGATGCTGCGCAGTTGCAGGCCGACCATGAGGAAGACCACGCCCTCGAGCAGGAAGTTGATCATCCGCCAGATGGCGTCCATCTGCAGGCGCGAGGTG
Source organism: Actinoplanes sp. NPDC048796 (assembly GCF_040650035.1). Taxonomy (NCBI): domain Bacteria; kingdom Bacillati; phylum Actinomycetota; class Actinomycetes; order Micromonosporales; family Micromonosporaceae; genus Actinoplanes; species Actinoplanes sp. NPDC048796. The sequence continues at coordinate 344,429 of NZ_JBEZGO010000001.1, forward strand.
GCCGACAGCAGGTACGGGCGGCGGTGGCCCAGGTACAGGCCGGCGATCACCACGGCCACGACGCTGGAGCTGTGCACCTCCTCGGCGATGATCACCACGACGAACGGCGTGAGCAACGACACGGCGTCGTCGAGCAGCGAGTCCTCGATCTTGCGGTGCAGCTTGGCCGCCAGGAACGCCGCCACGAACCCGATCACCAGACCGCCGCCGGCCTTGAGCGCCACCTCGCCGGCGATCGGCCAGAAGCCGACCGCGGCGCCGGCCAGCGCGCCGACCGAGATGCGGACCATCACCAGGGCGGTCGCGTCGTTGAGCAGACTCTCGCCCTCGAGGATCGTGACCACCCGGCGCGGCAGGCCGACCCGGCGCGCGATGGCCGTCGCGGACACCGCGTCGGGCGGGGCCACGACCGCGCCCAGGGCGACGCACGCGGCGTACGGAATCTCGGGAATCAGCAGGTGAACGGCGGTGCCGACGGCGAACGCGGTGACCAGCACCAGGCCGACCGCGAGCAGCAGAATGGGCCGCAGGGCCCGGCGGAACGCGGGCACCGAGGTCTCCAGCGCGGCCACGTACAGCAGCGGCGGCAGGATCCCGATCAGCACCATCTCGGGCTCGAGATGAGCGTCCGGGAAACCCGGCACGTACGACAGCGCGAGGCCGGCCACCAACAGCACGAGGGGGGCGACGAAACCCAGGCGGCGGGCCAGAGCGGCGCCGATCACCGAGATCGCCACCAACACGACCACGTCGACGATGCTCTCCATGGCGGGAAGCTTATAAGTACTCGTGCTCACGACCGGATCACGTTCGTACGGCAGGCTGTCGCCCATGAATGTGGGAATAACCGGGATCGCGTACGCCCTGCCGGCCCGCGAGGTCACGACCGCGGAACTCCAGCGGCGGGTCGCGCCGAAGCTGCCCCCGCGGATGTTCGAGCAGGCGACCGGGATCACCCGGCGCCGGGTGGCGGCCGACGACGAGTACGCCTCGGATCTGGCCGTCGACGCCGCGACCAAGGTGCTGGCCGACGCCGGCCGCGATCCGCTCGACATCGACCTGCTGCTGTTCGCCAGCGCCACCCGGGACATGGCCGAGCCGGCGACCGCGCACGTGGTGCAGGCCGCGCTGGGCAGCCGGGCGCACGCGCTGGACGTCACGAACGCCTGCAACAGCTTCCTCAACGGCATCGACCTGGCCCGCTCGATGATTCTCACCGGGCGGGCGCGCACCGCGCTGGTGGTCACCGGTGAGACGCCGACCCGGGCCATGCGGCCCTCTCTCACCAGCCTTGCCCAGGCCCGTACCGCGCTGGCGGGTTACACGTTCGGTGACGCCGGGGCGGCCGTGCTGGTCGAGCCGGTGGCCACCGGCGGAATCCTGGACGTGGACGCGGAGACCCACTCCGAACACTGGACCGTGGGCGGCATCTTCGGCGGTGGGTCCCGGCACCCCCGGGGTGACGAGCACACGTACTTCTCCGGCGACGGCCGCCGGCTCCGGGCCGTCTTCGAGGAGATCGGCCCCGGACTGATCGCACGCGTGATGAAGCGCTTCGACCACTCCTGGAGCGATTACGCCCGCGTGCTGGTCCATCAGGTGACCTTGCCGTATCTGTCGCGCTTCGTCGAGGTCACCGGCGTTCCCGAGGACAAGCTCGTGATCACGGTCGACGAGCTGGGCAACATGGCCTCGGCCACGCTGGGCGTCCAGCTCGCTCGGGCATATCCGGACTTGAACCCGGGAGATCGGGTGCTGATGGTCGGACTCGGCGGCGGCGTCAGCCTGATGACCATGGTGTGGGAGGTGTCATGAGCGCGCCGCTCTGGGTGGTCGTGCCCGCGTACAACGAGGAAAGCCGGATCGCGGCGACCCTCGATGCTTTGGCGGCGCAGACCGACACCGACTTCACGCTGCTGGTCGTCGACAACAACTCGACCGACGGCACGGCGTCCGTGGTCCGTCGTTTCCGAGCCCCGTTCCCGGTCCAGTTGCTCATCGAGACCGACAAGGGCGTGGGCTGCGCGGTCGACACCGGCTTCCGGCACGCCATCGCGGCGGGCGCTGTCTTTCTGGCCCGTACGGACGCCGACTGCCTTCCCGCCCCCGGCTGGGTCGCCGCCGCTCGCGAGGCCCTGACCAGAAGCAACGGCATGGCCTGCGGCAAGATCACCGCCCGGGCGGACGAGCACGGTCCCCTCGGCCGCGGCTTCTTCCGGGTGCTGGTCGGTCTGGCCGCCTTCTTCGGCCGCATCCGCCCCGCGCACCGCAAGCCCGAGTTCAAGGCCCCGTACCGCATGCACGCCGGCAACAACATGGCCATCACCGCCGAGCTCTACCAGGCGTGCGGCGGCATGCCCCGGCGCCCCTCCCCCACCGACCGCACCTTCCTCAACCGCGTGCGGCGCACGACCGCCGCCATCGTCCACAGCCGCGAGATGGTGGTCGCCAACTCCACCAGGCGGATTCGGGCGTACGGCGTACTCGGCACCGCCAAGTGGTACCTGGACCGCGGCAGCGGCCTCCGGACGGCGGACCCGCGCTGATGCTCACCGAACTCCTCGACTCCCTGCACGCGGGCGACGGCCGCCCCGCCCTGCCCGGCGCCACCCGAGGCGAACTGGCCGAGCTCGTCCGCGGCTACGCCGTGGCGCTCGCCGACCTCGATCCGGGCGACACCATCGCGTTGGCCGTACGCCCGGGGCCACGCTCGCTGGCCACCCTGCTCGCCGCGTACCACCTGGGCCTGCGCGTCGCCGTGCTGGACCCGACCGCCGGCCCGGACGTCCTGCGGGCCCGCCTGGCCCTGGCCGCGCCCAAGCTCGTGCTGGCCGACGCCGCCGCCCAGGCCGTGGCCGGCTGGGCCGCCCGCCTGGCCCGCCGCGCCCACCTCGCCCTGCCCGAACTCGGCGCGATAGCGCCGGTGCGCACCGTCGGCCGCCGGCTGCCCGGCTCGCCGCCCGCGCTGCGTCCCCGGCCGGGCCGTCTCCCCCGGCGGTACGAGGGTGAGGGCGACGCCGTCATCGTCTTCACCTCGGGCACGACAAGCCGCCCCCGGGCCGTGGTGCACACCCGCCGTTCCCTAGCGGCCGGCATGACAGCCGTCCACGACCTGGTCCGCCCGGTGCCCGGCGCGCCGGTGCTCGGCGGCACGTTCTTCGTGCTGGTGCCGTCCCTGGCCGGGGGCGCCCCGGTGGCCTTCCCGTCGCGGCGGGCCCTGCCCCGCCAGATCCGCGAGCTGAACCCGCAGGCGACCTACCTGACCCCGCCGCAGATCCGCGCCGGCCTGGCCGCGGGCGCCCGCTTCACCGGCCGCGTCTACAGCGGCTCGGCCCCGGTCAGCGCCGCCCTGCTCTCGGCCGTACGCCGCTCCGGCGCGGCCGAGGCGTGGGGCGTCTACGCCTTGACCGAGGTCTTCCCGGCCGCGGCCGTCGAAGAGTCGGAGAAAGCGGCCTTCACCGGCGACGGCGACCTGGTCGGCCGGCTGCTGCCGGGTGTCACCGCCCAGGTCGCCCCCGACGGCGAGCTGCTGCTGTCCGGCCCGACCGCCGCCGACCGCTACCTGGGCGACGATCCCTTCGAGTGGGTCGCCACCGGCGACATCGGCCGGGTCACGGAGGACCGGAAGGTCGTCCTGGGCGGCCGCGCCAAGGACATGATCCTGCGCCGGGCGGAGAACATCTATCCCGGCCTGTACGAGCCGTCGCTGCACGTCCCCGGCGTCGAACTGGCCCTGCTCGTGGGCGTCCCCGCCGGCGACGGCGACGAACACGTGGTGGCGGTGGTCCAGACCACGGCCGGCGCGGACGAGCGCACGGTGCGGTCGGCTCTCCGCGAGCCGCTGGCCCGGATGGGCTCGGCCCGCCCCGACCGGCTCGTCTTCGCCCGGATCCCCCTGGCCGGCCGCTCCCGCAAACCCGACCGCCAAGCCACCGCGGCCCTGGCGGCCCGCCGGTGAACGCCCGCGGTCGTGATCGGCGCGTGTACCTGGCCAGCCATCCGGTCCTCTTCGCGCTGCTGGCCGTCACCCGCCGCCGGCCGGCGCTGCGGATCGGCCGCAATGTGCTGGTGCACGACCGGGAGGCATACCGGAAGGCCCTGACCAAGGTCCCCCTGGACCGTACGGCCGAGGGCACGACCGGCGGCGCCGCGGGCGCGCTCGCGGGCCGCGGCGCCCTGTTCGACCAGCACGGCGACGAGCACCGCGACACCCGCCGCGGCACCGCCGACCTGCTGGGCGCGGCCGGGGTGGCCCGCCTGCGCCCGATCTGGACCGCCCTGCTCGCCGACCGCCTTCAGTCGCTGGAGAAAGGAGAGGACGTCGACCTGGTCCCCCTCACGGCCGAGATCGCCGGAGCAACCGCCGCGGCCCTCCTGAAGATCGACGTAGACCCCCTGACGCTGGCCGCGGCCGCCCGGAAGGCCGCCGCCGCCGCGGCCCGAGCCCATTTGCCCGGCCCGGCCCGCCACCGCGCCGAGAAGTCAGCCGAAGCAGCCGCCGCCCACCTTCTCACCCTCCTGACCCCCACCGCCCGACCCACAACCCCCGACCCCACCCGAACCGACCCAGCCCTCTCATCCGCCGCCGCGGACGCAGCGCTCCACCGCGGCCAACGGACCAAAACGCTCGACCTCGACCGGCGGGACGTAGCCCTCGGCCCCGGCGGAGAGGGGCCGGAGCTCGACTCTGGGCGGCCGGGTGCGGCCTTTGATGGCGGACGGGAGGATGCGGCGCTGGCGGCGATGCTGGCCGTGGCGGCGATCAACACCACCGTGGCGGCCATTCCCCGGGCGGTGGCCTGGGCCTGCGACGCCGGGCTGTGGGAGCACGCCGCGTCGCCGGCGCTGGCCGAGGAGCTGTTGCGGGTCACCGCGCCCACTCCGCTGCTGCCGCGGGTGGCGGCGGCCGAGGCCGAGGTCGGTGGCTGCCCGGTCCGGGGCGGTGACCGTATGTTGCTGATCGCCCGGCACGCCGCCGAGGCGCACCGCCGCGACCCCTGTCCCGAGGATCCGGCGCCGGCCCAGATCTCGCAGTTGGTCTTCGGCGCCGGCCCGCACGCCTGCCCCGGCGCCCGCCTCGCCCGCACCCAGCTGGAGGACGTTCTGGCCGCCCTGGCCCCCTTCCGCCCGACGGTCGTACGGGCCCGGGCCGACCGCCGCTCCGCGTTGCCGGGCTGGCGCTCCCTGACCGTGCGAGCCACGATGCGCGCCCCGCATGGTGCCCCTTTCGCCGGCGCGTCCCGCGTCCCCGGGCAACGCACCGGTTGCCCGGAGGCGTTCCCCGGCACCGCGTCTGCCATGCCGGCGGCGCATCGCACCGATGAGAGTCGCGAAGGCCACCGACCGCGCCCGGGCAACGGAGGCTGTGCGGATGAGCCGCGATGACGGAAGCCCGCGGACCCCACTACGACGACGGACAAGCGCGCGGCGAAAGTTGCTGCGCCGATGACGGTGGCGGTGAAGGTGTGGCGCGGTGACGGATGCCAGTGGGTTCTGCGGGAGCGAAGAGGCTCGGTGAAGGTCGCGGTGACGGGTGCCAGTGGGTTTTGCGGGAGGGAAGAGGCTCGGTGAAGGTCGCGGTGACGGGAGCCAGTGGGTTCTGCGGGGCGGAAGTGGCTCGGCGAGCGGCGGCGGACGGGCACGACGTGACCTGCCACGGGCGGCGGCCGGGGCCGGTCGGGCGGCACCGGCCGTGGGACGCCGCGCGGGAGGTGCCCGACTTTTCCGGTGCTGATGTGGTGCTGCATCTGGCGGCGGCCGTCGGGGACTCGCGGCATGGGGACTTCGAGCGGGTGAACGTCGACGGCACCCGGCGGCTTCTCGCGGCCGCCGGGGATCGGCCCGTGGTGTGGGTCAGCAGTGCCAGCGTCTACCGGCCGGGGCCCTATGACCGGGCCGTCGGCGAGGACCATCCCACCGACGGGCAGCGGACCGCCTACGGGCGTACCAAAGCGGCCGGGGAACGCCTCGCCCTCGACGCCGGGAAGGTCGTGCTGCGGCCGCGCGCCGTCTACGGTGACGGCGATCCCCACCTGCTGCCCCGGCTGCGGCGGACCGTTCGGGGTGGGCGCGCCTGGCTGCCCGGGCCCGACGTTCCGCTGAGTCTGACCGCGGTCGGCAACCTCGCCCAGGCCTGCCTGGCCGCCCCTCGGTGGCCGGCCGGGGCGTACAACATCGCCGACGATGTCGTGTACCGGCGGGACTCGGCCGTGGCGGCGGTGCTCGGTGTGCCCGTACGGCATGTGCCTGTCGCCGTCGCTCGGGCCGTTGCCGTGGTGAGCTCGTGGCGGCGGGAGCCGATGCTCACGCCGTACTCCATCGATCAAGTCACCGACGGCCTGGTGCTGGACATCGGGCGGGCGCTGGCGTGCGGGTACGCCCCCGTCACGCGGTTGTGCTGACCACCTGTGAACGGGCGACCGTCTTGGCGAGCGTGCCGTCGCTGCCGAGGCGGGTCGTGACCGCGTCGACCGAGAACTCGTAGCGGGTGTCGCGGTCGAGGCCGGTCACCGTGGCGCTCATCATCGCGCAGGCGGGGCCGGGGGTGACGACCGTCCAGCCGATGTCGCGCTGCTCGCCGAGCAGGGCGTCGTGGCTGATCGCGGTGACCCGGTAGTCGACCAGGTTGTCGCCGCCGGGGTTGTACCAGGTGACGGTGGCCGAGGTGGCGCCGGTGACCGCGGTGGCGCCGTTGATCGGGTTCCGCTTGTTCGGCGGGCACGAGGCCGAGCCCGTGGGGGTGGGCGCCGGCGTCGTGCTCGGCAGCGGCAGGAAGCCCGTCGGGAACGGGGTCGCGGTCGACTTGGCGCCGGTCACCACCGGGGACGGTGTCGCGCTGCCGTTGGCCACGCGGACCCAGGTGGTGCCGGGGGTGACCGGCGCGTTCGGCGTGCTGCCGCCGCTGCCGCACGCGGCCAGCAACGGCACCAGCGCGAGCGTGCCCAGTCCCATGGTGCCCAGCCAACGACGACGCACTCGCAGCCTCCGTCCGTTCGGTTCCCGTCAGGGGTTCCGTTCGGCCGGAGACGGCGGCAACTTAGTCGCGTCGGTAGAGCTCGCGGGTGCGTACCGCCAAATTTCTCGTCGCGGCCGAGTTGGCCCAGGTGCCCAGGACCACGGCCGCGCCCGGAATCATCTTGGCGAAGATCTTCTTGGCGGTCTGTACGCCGGCCATGCCGGCCAGCTTGACGCCGAGCCGGACCATCGTGCCGCTCAGCGGCCGGGCGGTCGCCTCGCCGAGCAGACGGCTGGCCCGCTCCCGGCCCGCGGCGACGCCGAGGGCGAGACGGGCGGTCTGCGCGACCTTGTGCACGCGCTGGAGGACCAGCAGGTCGGTGGCGCGTTCGGAGGCGGTCGGATCGTGGTCGTACGCGGCGGCGACGTGCAGCACCATGCGGGCTTGATTCCAGGCGAGGACGCCGACGTCGAGGACCGCGCCGGGCAGGCCGGTGGCGCCGGCGGCGGCGCCGGAGATGCGGGCGAGGGTGGTGAACCTCTTGATCGCCAGGTCGGCGAGCTGGTGGGGGGTCAGCTCGGGGTGGTCGGCGCGGGTCAGGCGCACCCACTCGGTGGCTTCGGGGCCGAGGCGGCGAACGGCTTCGAGGGCGAGGTGCTCCGGCGCGTACGTCGGGTCGGCCTTCATGCGCGACCAGAGGGAGCCGGGGGGTTCGGCGGTTTCGGCGAGTACGGGACGTTGCGGGGCTTCGGTCACAGATCGCTCCGAGGGGGGAAGGGAACGTTCCCGTGCCATTGTGCCGTGCGGATGCACGTGCACGCGAGACCCGATCTTCGGTTGTGCCTTCTCCGAGATCTTCGCTGCCCGAACGTCAGGGCCACATCACCGATTCGGTACGTTTTTCATGTGTCGACGGGCACAAGCCGGTCGCACGGAATGAAAGCCGGGGCAGGCTTGTTCGCACCGGGTACCCCGTTTTGGACCACAACAGGAGGCGTTCGACGTGCTCGACCCACACGAGCTGTACGAGCTGGCCGACGACCTGCCCGAGCTCGACGAGCCGGTCCTCGTCCAGGCGCTCACCGGGTTCGTCGACGCGGGCAGCGCGATCCAGCTGGCCCGGGAAAGTCTGCTCGACAGCCTGGAGAGCCGCGTGATCGCGACCTTCGACGTCGACCAGCTCCTCGACTACCGGTCCCGCCGCCCTCCGATGATCTTCGTTGAGGACCACTGGGAGAGCTACGAGGAGCCGGCCCTGGCCCTTCACCTGGTCCGCGACCAGCTCGGCACCGAGTTCCTCCTGCTCACCGGGCCCGAGCCCGACCTGCAGTGGGAGCGCTTCATCAGCGCCGTGGTGGCCCTGACCGAGCGCTTCGGCGTCCGGGTGACCGTCGGGCTCAACGCGATCCCGATGGCCGTGCCGCACACCCGCCCCGGCAGCGTCACCGCCCACGCCACCGACAAGTCGCTGCTCGGTGACCGCGAGCCGTGGCTCCAGCGGGTGCAGGTGCCGGGCAGCGTCGGCAACCTGCTCGAGTTCCGGCTCGGCCAGGCCGGGCGCAGCGCCATGGGCTATGCGGCGCACGTGCCGCACTACCTGGCCCAGACCACGTACCCGGCCGCCGCCGAGCTGCTGCTCGACTCGCTCTCCTCGGGCACCGGTCTGGCCCTGCCCACCGGCGACCTGCGCGAGGCGGCCCGGGCCGTCCGCGACGACGTCGACAAGCAGATCGCCGACGACGAGCAGGCGACCCGCCTGGTGGCCTCGCTGGAGGCGCAGTACGACGCCTTCCTGCGCGGCCGCGAGACCAACCTGCTCGCCGACACCGACCGTCCGCTGCCTACGGCCGAGGAGCTGGGGGCCGAGCTGGAGCGCTTCCTGGCCGAACAGGGCCGCGAGGATTCGTGAAGAAGTCCAGGACCTGCTGAATCTCCCGGTCCCAGTACGCCCAGTCGTGATCGCCGGGAGTGAACGCCGAATCCAGCGTCACTCCCGCCTCGGCGCACGCCCCGGCGAAGCGCTGGTTGATCTCGGCCAGGTAGTCCTCGGTGCCGCAGCGCAGCATCAACGGCGGTAGCTGGTCCACGCGCGCCCGGCGGACCAGATGCAGCAGGTCGTCGTCGGTGCCCTCGGCCTCACGGCCGGCGAAGACCCGGTCCATGAGGGCGCGGATGTGCGGCCGGTCGTCGTGTTCCTGCAGGTACGCCAGGTCGAGCGCGCCGGACAGGCTGGCCGCGGCGGCGAACCGGTGGGGTTCGCGCAACGCCCACTTGAAGGCGCCGTAGCCACCCATGGACAACCCGGCCACGTACGTCCGCCGGGGTTGATCGGAGACCTTGAAGAACCGGTGGACGAGTCGCGGGAGCTCGTCGCTGAGGAAGGTCCAGAACTTCATCCCGTACGCCTCGTCGGCGTAGAAACTGCGGTGCACCTGCGGCATGACCACGGCGAGCCCGCGCTCGGTGGCGTACCGCTCGATCGAGGTGAACCGCGTCCAGGCGGTGTCGTCGTCGGTGAGCCCGTGCAGCAGGTAGAGCAGCGGCGGCGGCTCCACCCCGTCCTGCGGCAGCACGACCGTCATCGAGGTGTCCAGCTCCAGCGCCTCAGAGGCGAAATCAACACGGATCAAGGCCATTGAGCGACCGTACGCCTGGCGTCACGCGCCCTTCGCTCCCACGGCGACGCGATCTTCCGCCCCCGCCGCCGCACCCTCAGCCGCCCGCGCAGCCCGCCCGCGCAGCTCGTCGCCGAAGTTCTCCGAAGCCGACACTCACATATCGACCATTGTGCCCACGCCCCGGTTGGGAATGTCGTACCCGTCGATTAGAATGTATGTACGAAAGACGCCCTCTGACCTGCTGATCTTCAGCGTGTTTCGGGTGTTTGAGTTAGGAGATCGACGTGAACTCGTCCGTGCTGAGTGTTCCCTCGACCAACCCCGTGCCCGTCATCCCGCCGTACGCGACCATGCTCGGTTTCACCCGGTATGTGACGCGGACCGGCCCGGCCAAGGCCACCTTCGTCGGCGGCCTGCGCCGCGCCCGCGAGCGCCGGTCCGGCTTCAACCCGCACGGCCAGCTCGTCAAGGCACTGAAGGCCGACATCGCCTTCCGCACCGGCGGCAGCTACCTGTCCGGCGTGGTCGATCTGGTCAAGGAGCGCTGGAAGCCGCTGTACGAGTCGGTCAGCGCCGGCGCCAAGACCTACCTGGCCTCCCTGGGCGACCCCGAGCAGGTAGGCCTGGCACAGACCCGCGACGCCCTGGCCACCGTCGGCCCCCTGGCCGTGAAGATCAACCCCCACTTCGGCCTGCGCTACGAGGACGGCCGCCGCGAGGCCGTCCGCCTGCACTTCGACGAGAACCCGCCCACCCCCGAGGCCGTGACGGCAACACTGCACCTGATGGCCCGCCACATGGACCAGATCCTGCCGAACGCCGAGCCCGTCCTGGTCGACCTGCGCCGCGGCACCACCCACCGCATGGACCCGTCCGCCAAGCCCAACGACATCGAGGCCTGGCTCTCCGGCGAGGCCGCCGCCTTCACCGCCATGTGGGGCGCCCCCGCCTGACCCACCCACCGTCCCGCGGCCGCCCCGGTTCCCGACCGCCCAAGTCCTCCGGGGCGGCCGCGCCCTACCCACCGCCCAGCCGGCGACCATTGCGCTACCAGCCCCCACCCGGGCCGTCGCCGCAAACCCGGCCCGCACCATCCGCACTGCCACCCAGGCCGTCGCCGCAAACCCGGCCCGCACCATCCGCACTGGCGTCGCCGCAAACCCGGGCCGCACCATCCGCACTGGCGTCGCCGCAAACCCGGGCCGCAGCATCCGCGAGGGCCGCCCGACGCACCGTCGTTGCGGCGGATCATCGCCTCGCGGGCGTCTCGCATGCCCTTAGCTCGCATCCCCCGGTCAGCCGCGACCCTGCACACTCCGTGGTAGTTCGGCCGTGGGCCAACGCCAGCGCCACCCTCTGTTGCCGTCAGGCCCCTCCGGAGTGGCGTCGACGGTTCGCGACCACTTCGAGACGGCGCACGGACAGCCAAAACACCTTCCTGGCCCTCCGCGGCGCCGAGCCGGCCAACGGTCGGCTAGCGTCCGCGCGGTCCCAGGGCGGGCAGTCCCAAGACGGGGAGCCCCAAGACGGACAGCCCCAGGACGGACAGCCCCACGACGAGCCAACCTTGGACGGGCGGTCCCAGCTTTGAAGCGGAACCAACGGGGCGGCGGGGCGGAACGGCCGGCACAGGGCAAGCGTCTCGGTGCGGGGGACGGAGGGCCTGACGCGGCACAGGGCAAGCGTCCTGGCGCGGAGCGAGAACGCTCGGCGCGGAGCGATAAGGCTCGGCGCGGAGCGATAAGGCTCGGCGCGGAGCGAGAAGGCTCGGCGCGGAGCGATAAGGCTCGGCGCGGAGCGATAAGGCTCGCGGGTTAGAAGGCTCGCGGGGCGAGAAGGCTCGCGGGGCGAGAAGGCGCGGCGCGGAGCGATAAGGCTCGCGGGCTAGAAGGCTCGCGGGGCGAGAAGGCTCGCGGGGCGAGAAGGCGCGGCGCGAGGTGCGGGGTGGGGCGCGTAGTGGGTGTTCGGGTGGCGGGCGCTAGCTCTGATTACCGCCGTGTGGGGGAAATTCGGGGTTTCGGGTGGGGAATGCCTTAGGTGCAGAACGGTTGCGACGATGCTCTCGGTGTACAGCACGGCACCGGCGCGTCGGGGGGCGTTCGTCATGGGAGCATTTGGTGGAGTTGTGGGCCTGGCGGTGGCGGGGGTCGCGGCGGGCACCCTCGTGCAACCGGTGGCGGCGCAGGCCGCGGGCAAGCTGCCTGGGCTGGTCGCCTATGTGCGCGGTGGGGATGTCTACGTCAGCGACGGCGGGGCGGAGAAGCGGCTCACCTCCGGCGGTAACCAGGCTCGGCCCCGGTGGGCGCCGGACGGGAAGCAGATCGCCTTTCTCAAGGGTGGGCTGCTCTGGGTCATGCGGGCCGACGGGAGTGGGCAGCGGCGGCTGACCACCCGGCCCGCCGCGGGGCCCTCGTGGTCGCCGGACGGGAAGTGGATCGCGTTCTCGTCTTTGTCGTGTTCGGGTGGGCCCGGGGTGTACCGGATCGCCGTCAAAGGGCAGGCGCAGCCGGAAGTTCTGTTTCCCCGGGACTGCCGTGGGGAGGAACTTCCCGCCGAGCCGGCGCCGGTGACGTCGCGGGCCGGGTCGCTCAGTGAGCGGCTGGCCGGGGACGACGCGGTGGCCTGGTCGCCTGACGGGAAGCAGGTCGCGTTCCGGGGTGGCAGCTGCGAGTCGGTCTACGACGCCTGCCTCAGTGTGGGGACCGTGGCCACCGGCGGGGAGCAGACCGTGGCCGCGTACGGGGGTGGCTCGCTGCAGAACCGCGGGTTCGCCGTGGTGCCCAGCTGGCGGCCGGACGGGCGGAAGCTGGCCTGGACCGCCTACCAGGAAGGGGAGACCGCGGCGCAGAACGAGCCGGTGCATCTCGTCGAGTACGACACCACCACGCGGGCCAAGCGGACCGTCGGCGGGGCCGGTGACCGCGAGCTGGCCTACGTCGACAAGGCGCGCGCCGTGGCGACCGGGCAGAACGCCGGTGGCTCCTGGGTGATGGTGGTCGGGCTGGCCGACGGGACCCGCAAGCCGTTCCGGTCCGGGTCGCAGCCCAGCGTGCAGCCGGTGGGCTAAGCAGAGTCGCCGGAGGTGCCGATGAGGGTGTTGACCGGTGGCGACGAGGTTGCCACCGGCCGGCTCTCTGATGGAGGTACTGCATGAGCGTCTCCGGTCTCGGTACCGCGCGAACCCCTCACCCCCCGGTGACCCCGCTGCATCGGGCCTCCCGGGCGGACAAGCCCGCGCCGGCGCGCACCGACTTCGACTCGCTGACCGGCAGTGACCGGGAGCTGATCTTTCAGGTCACGGGGCAGCGGGTGGGGCCGGGGTTCGATCCGGCCAAGGACCACCCCACCGCCTTCGCGGCGATCATCGCGGCCGAGCGGGCCAGCGGTCGGCTCGCGCCGGGGCAGGACGCTTCGGCGCTCTACGTCAAGGACCTCAACCGGCGGTACGAGCGGACCGGCGGCCCCAACCCGGTGGCCCCGTACATGGCCAAGGCCCTGGCCTATCTCGCGCAGACGACGGCCGCTCGCCGGATCGACGTCAGCGCCTGAAAAACTGGGGTGGTGCAGGAACATCCACCCATCCGGACCTTTCATCCGCGCCGCGGTCGTATGAGCGCGCGGCACGCCGACGCGCACGCCGAACTGTGGCCGCGTCTCGGGCTGACCGTCGAGGACGGCGACCGTACGCCGCTGAGCCTGCCCGAGTTGTTCGGGCGGGACGCCCCGGTCGTGCTGGAGATCGGTTTCGGGATGGGTGACACCACCGCGGCGATGGCGGCGGCCGACCCCGGCCGGGACTATCTGGGCATCGAGGTGCACACGCCGGGCATCGGGAACCTTCTCGCGCTGGCCGGGGAGCTCGGCCTGGACAACCTGCGGGTGGCTCGGGGCGACGCCATGGAACTCGTCCATCGGCTGTCGCCGGGGTCGATCGCCGCCGTGCACATCTTCTTCCCGGATCCGTGGCCGAAAGCCAGGCATCACAAGCGGCGTCTCGTACGGCCGGGCAACGTGGCCCTGCTGCGGGAACGGCTCCGCCCGGGCGGGGTGCTGCACTGCGCCACCGACTGGCCGCACTACGCCGAGGCGATGGCCGAGACACTGGACGCCGATCCGGGGCTGGAACGGCTCGACACCGACCGGGCCGACCGGCCGGAGACCAAGTTCGAGCGGCGCGGCTCCCTGGCCGGCCGGCCGATCGCCGATCTTCGCTACCGGCGCCGCGACTGACCCGGCCGGCCCCGCCGCCGAAGACGGCCGGCGGCCTCGCGTGACCACGCCGCTCGTCCGGTGGTGGTCCCCGTGCTTGTGTGTGGGTACGCGCCAACCCCGTACAACCGAATTTGGGTCTTTTTGGTTATTGGCACCTTATAGGGTGAAGGTAACGGAGGCGGGCCGGAAGGTAGGCGATGCGGCGAGACGACCCAGGCCTGAACGGCGGAGAGACGGCGCGTGAGCCGGCCGCCGGGCCCGGGGGTGGACTGCCGTGGCGGCCCGAGGGGCTGATGCAGGTGGCCGAGCTTCATCGCGGCGTGCTGACCAGTGGGGCCGCCGATCAACTGGCGGCGCTCGTGGCGCGGGCCGCGCACGCTCCGGTCGGGCTCATCCATTTCGTGCAGGGCGGCAAGCTTCGGCTGTACGGGGGTTACGGGCTCCGGATCCCCTGGCAGGACGTCGCCGACACGCCCCTCGAGGACTCGCTGGCCGGTCTCGTGGTGCGCGGTGACGCCCCGCTGGTGATCGACGACGTGCACGCCGACGATCGGGTGCCGGCCGACAACCTGGAATCGACCGGGGCCTACCTGGGGCATCCGATCCGCGACCAGAGCGGCGCCGTGCTCGGCATCTGCTGCGCGGTCGACGAGAAGCCCCGGCAGTGGTCGGCCGCCGACATCGCCTCGGTGGCCGAGGCCGCGCAGGTCAGCACCCTGCTCATCACCGAACAGCTGAACCGGTACGAGATCGACCGGCAGCGGCGCTTCCTCGACGCGGTCCTGGACAGCCTGCATGACGGGGTCACCGCGTGCGACGAGCAGGGGCAGATCGTCTTCGTCAACGAGCGGATGCGCAAGCTGTGGGGTGAGAGCGGGCTGTCCGACGACACGCTCGACCAGCTCACCGACGCCGGCGGCAAGCCGATCCGGCGGGCCGACCTCGGACTGTTCCGGGCGCTGCGCGGCGACCACGTGGCCGACGCCGAGGTGGTGCTGCACGGGCAGCACGGGCGTTCCCGGCACTACCTGGTCGACGCGCACCCGATCGTCGGGCCGGACGGGCGTACGGTCGGCGCGGTCCAGGCCGTGCAGGACGTGACCCGGCGCAAGCGGGTGGAGCGGTTCCGCACGTGCGAACTGGCGGTGATCACCGCGCTGGCCGAGGCGCCCAGCATCGAGGCGGCCGGCCCGCGCGTGCTCGAGTCGGTGGTGAGCACGCTCGACTGGGTGCACGCCGAGCTGTGGCTGGTCGACAAGGCGGCCGCGGTCGTACGCTCGGCGGCCCGGTGGAGCGCGCCCGGCTGGCGGGAGGACATCGAGACGCCGGTCGACCTGCCGTACGGCACCGGCCTGGCCGGGCGGTCCTGGCAGGTCGGCAAGCCGCTGTGGATCCGCGACGTGGGCCAGCCGCAGAGCCTGATCTCGGAGGAGACGGCGGCGACGTCGCGGCTGCACACGGCGCTGGCCATCCCGGTACGGGAGGGCTTCGAGACACTGGGCGTGCTCACCGTCTTCGCCGACACGGTGGAGGATCCGGAGGACGAGCTGCTGGCCCTGATGTCCGGCATCGCCGCGCACATCGGCCAGTTCGTCGAGAAGAGGCTCGTCGAGGATCTGCAAAGACAATTGATCCGTACGAAGAACGAGTACCTGGCGCTGGTCGGGCACGAACTGCGCACGCCGCTGACCTCGATCAGCGCCTACACGGAGCTGCTGCGGGAGGCGGACGAGAAGTCCCTGGTCGCGGACGGTCCCCGCCTGCTGGAAGTGATCGAGCGGAACACGAACTCGCTGCGCGACATCATCAACGAGCTGATGGAGCTGAACGCGCTCGACACGGGCCACGCCGACGTGCAGCTGATGCCGATGGACCTGGCCGAGGTGGTACGCGACTCGGTGGCCAAGGCGCGGGCGGCCATCGACGGCGCCCCGCTGGTGATCGAGGACGAGCTGCCGGACCAGCTGATGCTGCCGGGCGACCGCAAGCGCCTGCGGCAGGTGGTGGACAACCTGCTGGGCAACGCGGTCAAGTACAGCCCCGACGGCGGCCGCATCGGGGTGACCCTGCGGGCGACCGGGCACGCGGCCGAGCTGGCCGTCTCGGACGCCGGCCTGGGCGTCTCGGACGACGAGCGGGACAAGATGTTCACCGGGCTGTACCGGACGGCGCGGACCAGGGACAAAGCCATTCCCGGTACGGGGCTGGGGCTGACCCTGAGCCGCGCGGTCGTCAGCAAGCACCACGGCAGCATCGAACTAGTCGACCACGACGGCCCGGGGTCGACGGTGCTCGTACGGCTTCCGCTGGTGGCCCGCTAGTCGGGCGCTTCCTCCTGTGCGTTGGCGCTCGTCTCGTTGATGCCGGCGTTCGTGCTGCCGTCGGCCGGGGTGGTGTCGGTGGGCGGCTTGTCGGTGGTGAACTCTCCGGTCTCCTCCACTCCCGTGACGTGCTGATCGGTGCTGGCGCCCTCGGCGGTGTCGTCGCTCATGACTGGGACATACCCGCTTTCCGGGCTTCCATCATACCTTCGCAGCCGATATATTCCGGGACGTGGAAACACCGCTGCGGGAGCCGACCTTCCTGATTCTGACCGCGCTGGCCGGCGAGCCCCTACACGGCTATGGGCTGATCACCGAGGTGAGCCGGTTGTCCGGCGGGCGGGTGACGCTGCGGCCGGGCACGCTGTACGGCGCGCTCGACCGCCTCGTCGACGCCGCCTTGGTCGAGGTCGACCACGAGGAGGTGGTCGACAGCCGGCTGCGCCGGTACTACCGGCTGTCGGCCCAGGGCGGCGCGACCCTGGCGGAAGAGACCGAACGCATGCGCCGCAACGTCGAGGCGGCCACCGAACGCCTGCGCAACATCCCCCGGCTCAACGAAGGATGGGCATGAGCACCCTGGAACGCCGATACCAGCTCCTGATCCGCCTGTTCTACCCGGCCCGCTACCGGCACGAGCGAGAGTCGGAGATCGTCGGTACGTACCTCGAACTCGCGCCGCCCGGCAAGCGACGACCATCGTGGCGCGAGGTGGCCGACCTGGCCACGGGCGGCGCCCGCCAACATCTGCGGGCCACCGAGGTCACCGAGCTGCGCCCCGGCCTCCGCCTGGCCGGCCTGCTGGCCATGGCAACGGCCACGGCCCTGGCGGCGCTGTGGGCGGTCCTCGAGTCCTCGCCGACACCGCCGGACATCCCCTGGCGGGCTGTTCCCCGGATCGGCCCGATCACCTCGCTCGGCGCCGTCGTGTGGGCGCTGTGGTTGCTGGCCGCGTTCTTGTTCGCCGTTCGCCCACAGTGGTCGCGGATGGCGATCGGGGTCGCGTTGCTGGGGACGGTGGCAGTGGTTCCGCTGTCGGCCGCGACCGACGTGTGGCGGCCGCCGGTCCACGTGCTGCTCGCGCAGTTCGCGCTCGGAATCGTGGCGCTCGGCGCCGGCCGGCTCCCCGTGATCGAGCGACTGCTCCCACTGGCGGCCGGTGCGGCGGCGGCCGCCCTCAGCCGGCCCATCATCGAGAACAACATGATCTACATGGGCGAGGCCGCCACATACATGATGACGGCGATCGGCCTCACCCTGCTGGCCGTGGCGATCGCGGTCGCCGTGGGCCTCGGCGTGACCGGCCAGCCCCGGGGCGGCTGGGCCTTGCTGATCCTGCTGGGCCCGATCGGCCTGGTCACTTTGCGGTCGCTGACCGAAGCACTGACCAACAGCCTCTACGGCCGGACAAACGCCGAATACTCCGACTTGGCCGCAACAGCCATGCTGGTCGCCGCCACCGCGACCGCGCTACTGCTCCTGGCGCTGTCCCTCCACCGCCGCCTGACCGTCCACGACCGCTGCGAGTCCTGCGGCGGCCCGCTCCGAAGCACCCAGCGCTACGACAAGACCCCACGCGCCCACACCTGACAGCCACCACCCGCCGCCACCGCCGACCGCTCGCCGCCACCGCCCACCACAGCCGCCCGCTCGCCGCTACCACCCACGACCACCGCCCACCGCAGGCTCAACGCTCGCCGCCGCCGCTCATCCGCCACCCACCGCGGGCTCAACGCTGGCCGCCGCTCACCCGCCACCCACCGCAGCCGGCCGCTCGCCGCTGCCGCCCGCCGCCACCGCGGGCTCAATGCTCGCCGCTGCCGCTCTTCGCCGCCCTCCGGCCGCCGCTCGCCGCCGCCCACCCCACACCGCTGCTGCAACCGCCCGCTCACCGCTACCGCCCGCCGCTCTCCGCTGCCGCCCACGTCACCCCGCCGACGCTCCCGCTCCAGCCACCGCCCACCGCAACCCTCGCCGTTGCCGCTACCGCCGCCGCCACCGCTACCGCTACCGCCTGACGATCCCTGCGGCCTGCCACCGCCACAGCCCGCGCCCGCAGCCGAAGCGGCCGGCGGCTCCTGCCCGACCGCGCGGCACACTGCGGCCTTCAGACCCGTGACACCCAGGCGGCAGCCGTCAGACTCCCGACGTGCGGGCCACGGCCGTCAGACTCCGGCGTGCGGACCGTAGCCGCCAGACCCCGGCGTGCGGACCACGATCGTCAGACTCCGGCGTGCGGACCGTAGCCGCCAGACCCCGGCGTGCGGGCCACGACCGTCAGACCCCGGCGTGCGGACCGCGGCCGTCAGAACCCGGCGTGCGGACCGCGGCCGTCAGACTGCGGCGTGCGGACCGCGGCCGTCAGACTCCGGCGTGCGGACCGCGGCCGTCAGACCTCCGAGGGGCAGGCGGCGGGAGAGTTCAGTGCTTCGACGAGGTGGGTGGCGGAGGAGGTGTGCTTGGCGTAGGCGTTCGGGTAGGCCGAGATCTGGACGGCCTGGGCGGCTTCGGTGAGGCGCATCTTCTGCCAGCCGTCGATGGTGAGCAGCTTGTCGTAGAACTTTCGGGTCTGGTAGGCCGGGTCGGAAAGCTGCTTGGGGGTGCCCCAGCCCTGGCTCGGGCGCTGCTGGAACAGGCCGATCGAGTCGCGGTCGCCGCCGCGCAGGTTGCGGAGGCCGGACTCCTGCAAGGCGGTGGCGACGGCGATCACCACGCCGGGGTTCGGCACCCGGCGCTCGTTGCCGATGCTGACGATGAGGCGGGCGTTGGCGACCTGCTCGTCGCTCCACTTGGTCAGGACCACTGAGGACGTCGAGGCCGCGGGGCTCGGCGTGCAGGCGGCGTTGGCACGAAGCAGAGGGCTGATGATGAAGCCGGCCAGGACGGCGACGGCGATCACGAAAAGCGGGCGCACGACGGCAGAGAGTACCGGTTGTTGATCTCACAAATCGAGGGGTATCGCCGGCCTCCCGCAAGATGCCGCGAGGCCCAGCGGCTGTTGTTCAGCGCGCTGGGCCTCGGTGGTGGGGATCAGTGGGTGGGGTGGACCACCGCGGCGGCGCCGCCGCCTCGGCGGGTGGGTTCGGCTGTGGCTATGAAGGTGCCCCGGGGGGTCAGCTCGATAGCCGTGGCGGCGCCCAGTTCGGGGACGTCGGGGCCGAAGGTGTGGCCCAGGGCGGTCAGGGCCGGGCCGTACGTGGTGTGGAACGCGGGTTCGGCCTGGATGCCGGCCGAGTTGCGCTGGGAGGCGCGTGGGGCGGCCATCGCGGCCGGCAGGGACTGGCCCAGGACCAGGCGGTTGACCAGGATCTGCAGGACCGTGGTGATGATGGTGGCGCCGCCGGGTGAGCCCAGGGCCAGGAACGGCTTGCCGTCCTTCAGGACGATCGTCGGGGACATCGAGCTGCGCGGGCGCTTGTTCGGGCCGGGCAGGTTCGGGTCGGCGGCGGGGGCCTGGGTGTTGGTGAAGTTGAAGTCGGTCAGCTCGTTGTTCAGCAGGAAGCCACGGCCGGGAACGACCATGGCGTTGCCGCCGGTCTGCTCGATGGTGAACGTGTACTCGACGATGTTGCCCCACTTGTCGGCCACGGTCAGGTTCGTGGTGCTCATGCCCTGCTCGGTGGGGCCACCCACGGTGGCCGGGGTGCAGCCGGAGGCGGTGATGTCGCCGGGCGGGACGGGCTTCGTGAGGGCGCGGGCCGGGGAGATCTGGCAGGCGCGCTGGCCGGCCCACCGGTCGGAGACCAGCTTCCTCAGGACGTCCGGGGAGGTGTACGCGCCGACGTACCGGTTGCGGTCGGCGAACGACAGGGCCGACGCCTCCAGGTAGTAGTGCAGCGCGTTCTGCCGGGTGACCTTCTTCTGCTCGAGGATGTTGAGGGCTTCGCTGACCGCCACGCCGCCGCTGGACGGGGTCGACATGCCGTAGACGGTCAGGCCGCGGAAGTCGGAACGGGTCGGGGCGGGCGTCCGCACCCGGTAGTTGCGCAGGTCGGCCGTGGTCAATGTGCCGGGGCGGATCGGGTACGCCCACGAGCCGATCGGGGTGGCGTCGACCGGCGGATGCTGCACCGTGCGGACGATGTCGGCGCCGACCGGGCCGTTGTAGAGCACACCGATGCCCTTGCGGGCGATCAGGCGGTACGTGTCGGCCAGATCCGGGTTGCGCAGCGTGGAACCCACGGCCGGGGGTGCGCCGCCGGGCAGGTAGATGTCGCTGGTCGAGGTGAACTGGCCGAAGGCGGCGGCGTTGTCGGCCACCTGCTGGCGGAAGGTGGCGTCGACGGTGAAGCCGCGGTCGGCGACCCGCGCGGCCGGTTGCAGGAGGCTGGCCAGGGAGCGGGTCCCCCACTTGCGGGCGGCCGTGTCCCAGGTGGCGAGCGTGCCGGGCGTACCGACGGAAAGACCCGAGACCCGCGCCTCCGGGAAGTCGTAGGGCAGGCCGTCGGCCGGGTCGATGAAGTGGGTCTCCCTCATCGTGGCGGGGCCGGACTCGCGGCCGTCGATGGTGGAGACGGAGCGTTTGCGGGCGTCGTAGTAGACGAAGAAGCCGCCACCGCCGATGCCGGCCGAGAACGGCTCGGTCACGCCGAGGGTGGCCGCGGCGGCCAGGGCGGCGTCGACGGCGTTGCCGCCACGGCGCAGCACGTCGAGGCCGACGGCGGTCGCGGTCGGGTCGACGGTGGCGACGGCACCGCCGTACCCGGTGGCCGTGGGCCCCGAAGAAACGGCCGGGCCGAGAGTGGGAGCGCCGGCCAGAGCCGGTGTCGGCGCCGCGAGCGCCGTCGCCGACAGGGAAAGCGCAGCTAGTACCGGCAAGATCCGCATCGATCCTCCGAAGTAGGCAGAGCTGACGGTCTATTCCTGCCTACCAGACTCACCGCGATTGCGCCGCACAACCGCGGCCGGCTTACCGCGAATGGGCCGCCCAGGTCTCGAACATCGCGGCGTAGGCGCCGCCGGCGGCGACCAACTCGGCGTGCGAGCCGGACTCGATGATGCGATGGTCGTCGACCACGATGATGCGGTCGGCGCGCATGGCCGTGGAGAGGCGGTGCGCGACCAGGATCGCGGTGCGGCCCTCCAGCAGGGCGTCCAGGGCGGCCTCCACCCGCAGCTCGGAGCGCAGGTCGAGGCTCGATGTGGCTTCGTCGAGGACGACCACGCGCGGGGAGGCCAGGAACGCGCGGGCCAGCGCCAGCAGCTGGCGTTCGCCGGACGAGACCGACTGGCCGCGCTCGTGCAGCGGGGTGTCCAGGCCGTCGGGGGAACGTTCGACCAGGTCGCGCAGGCCGACCGCGTCCACGGCGGCCCAGACCTCCTCGTCCGTGGCGGACGGGCTGGCGAAGGCGATGTTGTCGCGGAGGGTGCCGGCGAACAGGAACGGCTCCTGCGGGACGACGCCGATCTGGCGACGCAGGGACTCCAGGGTCACGTCGCGGAGATCGTACCCATCAATCGTGATTTTGCCTGACGAAGGATCGTAGAAGCGGGTCACCAGTTTGGCCAGGGTGGACTTGCCGGCGCCGGTGGGGCCGACGCAGGCGATGGTCTCCCCGGGGGCGATGCGCAGGTTCACGCCTTGGAGAACGGGGCGGTCGGGCAGGTAGCCGAACGTCACGTCGTCGAAGACGATCTCGCCCTCGACCGGGGGGAGGGTACGCCGTCCGGGCACCACCGAGGGCTCCGACGAGAGCAGGCCGCGGATCTTGCCGATGGCCGCCTTGCCCTGCTGGTACTGCGTGTAGAGCTGGACCAGCTGCTGCACCGGCTGGAAGAACGAGTTGATGTAGAGGACGAACGCGGTCAGCTCGCCCACCGTCAGCTCGCCGCGCAGCACCATCCGGCCGCCGAGCAGCAGCATCACCGCCATCGCGATCAGGCCGATCACCGACGTGCCGGGGCCGTAGATGGCGTTGATCCGGCCGGTCCAGTCGTTGGCGTCCCGGTACGAGCCGACCACCTCGCGGTGCGCGACGACGTTGCGCTCCTGACGGTTGTGGGCGGTGACCACGCGGACACCGTTGAGCGACTCGGCCAGGTCGGCGAACATGGCGGCGATGGTGTCGCGCTGGCGGTTGTAGCCGCGGTCGGCGGCGTGCCGGAACCACAGTGAGGCGATCGTGAGCGGCGGCACGACCAGGACCAGGGTGATGATGGCGAGTTCGGCGTTGTAGTGGAACAGCACCCCGGTGACCACGACCATGGTCAGGCCTTGGATGAGGAACTGGGCGAAGCCGTCCTGGAGCAGATTCTGCAGCGACTCCACGTCGGAGGTCATCCGGGTCAGGGTGACGCCGGCCTTCTCCCGCGTGTAGTAGTCGAGCGACATGCGCTGCAGGTGGGCGAAGATCCGGATCCGCAGGTCGCGGGTGGCGGCGGCGGCGAGAAGGCCGCTCTTGCGCATGCGTACGGCGGTGGCCAGGCCGGTGAGCAGGATGGCCGCCACGAAGCAGGCGGTCGCGATGATCAGCACGCGGACGTCGCGGCCGGTGATGCCGTGGTCGATGCCGACCTGCACCAGGTAGGGCCCGGCCTGCAGCAGCAGCGTCTCGACGAGGATGGCCAGGGACGCGGCGATCAGCAGGCCCGGGCGGCCGATCAGGAGCCGCCCGATCGAGATACGGGCGCCCTCGTCGCGGTGCGGGTCGTAGCGGACGCCGGGGTCGCCGTGCTCGGGCTCGCGGGATTCGAGCTTGGCCACACCCTCGGCCAGGTCGTCGGGGATGCCGGCGAACGGCAGCCCGCTTCCTTTGCGGCCGGCCGCGCCCATGGCCGGCCGTCCGCCGACGTTGAAGCCGCCGAAACCTCCACCGAACATGCTCATGCTGAGCCTCCTCGGGCATGCCCTCCTGGCCCTGCGCCCGCTCCGCTCGCTCCGGTGCAGTCGGTCATGCCGTCACCTGCGCTGCGAGAACTTCCGCGTATCGGGGTTCTGTGGCCAGCAAAGACTCGTGCGTCCCGTCGGCGATCACGTGGCCGTCGGCCATCAGGACCACACGCTCGGCCAGGCTGATCGTGGAGAGGCGGTGCGCGACGATCAACGTCGTACGGCCGCGCATCTTGTCGCGCAGCGACGAGTGGATCATCTGCTCGACCGTCACGTCGATGGCACTGGTGGCGTCGTCCAGCACCAGGATCGGCGGGTTGACCAGCAGCGCCCGCGCGATCGCCACGCGCTGCCGCTGACCGCCGGAGAGTGTGTAGCCGCGTTCACCGACCACAGTGTCGTACCCCTCCGGTAGGTTCCGGACGAACTCGTCGGCGCCGGCCGCCACGGCCGCGGCGACGACGTCGTCACGGGAGGCGTGCGGTTTGCCGTACGCGATGTTGTCGTGGATCGAGAGGGAGAACAGGAACGGTTCGTCGGGCACGATGCCCACCTGCTCGCGCAGTGACGCGAGGCTCAGGTCACGGACGTCGTGCCCGTCGATGGTCACCCGCCCGGACGTGACGTCGTAGAACCGCGCGGCCAGCCGTCCCAGAGTCGACTTCCCGCTTCCGGTGCCGCCGACCACCGCCACGGTCTCCCCCGGCCTGATGCGCAGGTTGAGACCTTCAAGGGCGACGGTCCCATTGGGGTACGCGAACACGACGCCTTCGAACGCGAGGTCACCGCGCAGCGGTACGACGACCGGGTTCGGCCCGTCCACGACGTCCGACGGCGTATCCAGGATCTCGTAGATGCGGCGCGCCGACGCCGAGGCCCGCTGACCCATCATGATCATCATGCCGAGCATCCGGAACGGCGGTTGCAGCATCAGGATGTAGGAGTTGAAGGCGACGATCGTGCCCACTGTGGTGTGCCCGTCGATCACCATGAGCCCGCCCACGAGCAGCACCAGGGCGAGCCCGAGGCGGGGCAGGTTGTCCAGCAGCGGGTTCCAGCGGCTGCGGATCCGCGCGTCCTGGCGGTACGCCCAGCGGATCCGGTCGGCGCTCTCGGCCAGCGACCGCAGCTGGCGCCCCTCCGCCGCGAACGCCTTCACGATGCGTACACCCTGAACGTTCTCGTCGACGACCGTGGCCAGCTGGGCCAGGCGGGCCTGGATCAGCCAGGACACCGGGAAGATCGCCTTGCGCATGCTGACGCCGAGGACGCCGATGACCGGCATGGTCACCATGGCGACGACGGCCAGCGGCACGTTGATCGAGAGCATGAGCCCGAACGCGACGACCGCGATCAGGCACTGCACGAGGATCGAGGGGCCGAAGGCCAGATACATCTGCACCGCGCGGATGTCGGAGCCGGAGCGCGACATCAGCTCGCCGGTCTGCACCCGGTCGTAGAAGCCGAACGGCATCCGCACCAGATGCGAGTACACGATGTTGCGCAGGTCGTACTCCATCTCGTACGCCGTGCGCAGCAGGTAGAGCCGGGCCAGATAGTTGATCACGCCCTGGACCAGGGCGAGCCCGACGATCCACCACACGTACGTGGCGAGGTCGCCGGTGCGGTCGACCACCGCGTCGTCGATGCCGATGCGGACCAGGTTGGGGATCTGCACCTGCACGACGAGACCCGCGAACGACAGCGTCAGCGAGGTGATCAGCAGGACTTTGTGGGCCTTGACCAGCGGCAGCGCCCGGCGCAGCCAGGTCTTGCGAACATCCGGATCGATGGACGCCCGGGGCGCGCGACGACTCAACGGCGCCTCCAATCTAGTTAGCCTGGCTAACAATACTCGCGATCGGCCGCGCGGCCCGGGTGACCCGCGGTACCACGACGACGGCCAGGGCCCCGAGCACCTGACAGACCGCGATCCCGGCGAGCAAAGCGACAATTCCGGCGGGCGCGGCGAGCCCGGCCAGGGCGGCCCCGGCGGCGGCCGCGGTGACTTTCACCCCGGCCCCGAGGGTGAAGACCTGGGTGCGGATCTCCGGCGGCGCCTCCTGATCCCGTACGGCGAAGACCGCCACCGAAACCGGCACACCCAGCGCCCCGGCGACCGCGAAGAGCGGCAGCCCGGCCCACCCGACCGGCAACAGGATCAACAGAAGGAACGGCACCGAGGTGGCGGCCAGCGAGACCGCGACCACCCACTCGGGCGGCCGCCGCCGAATGGGCCACTTGGTGAGCACCAGCGAGGTGAGCAGCCCACCGGCCGCCCCGGCGGAAAGCACCAGCCCGGTCAGCTCGTCGCGCCCCGCCTCGTCGGCCAGCAGCGCCGCGACCAGGGGAAGGGCGCCCACCCCGAGCATGCTGAAAATCGTTCCGAGCGTGACCGCCCCCAGCCGAGGCCGCCGCACCATGACCGTGACCGCCGCCAGCGGCGACTGAATCCGCCGCCGCCCAGCACCCCCAGCCTTTTCGACCACCGCCTCTCCACCCGCGACTTCTCCGCCCGAACTATCCAGCGCCGCCACCGGCCGGGGAATGCCGCCCGAAATATCCGACTCGGCCACCGACCGGCGAGGGCCGCCCGAAAGATCCGACTCGGCCCACGGCGAAGCGCCGCCCGAAAGACCCGACTCCGCCGACGGCGAAGCGCCGCCTGAAACGCCCGCCCCGGCGGTGGCTCGCAAACCGTCGCTCGAAATGCCCGGCGCGGGGGCCGCTCGCGACCCGTCGCTCGAAATGCCCGACGCAGGGGCCGCTCGCGACCCGTCGCCCGAATTACCCGATGCGGGGGCCGCTCGGAAATCGTCGCCCGAAATGTCCGATGGGGGATCCGAGGGAAGACGGCCGCCCGAGAAGTGCGGCCGGGAAGTTCGCCCGGAACGGTCGTCAGGAATATCCGGGGAGATCGACGTGGAATCACTGCCGGAAATGTCCGGCGCGGAGACCGGCACGGAACGGCCGCTCGAGGTGTGAGGGCGAGATTCCGGCTGGGGGCGGCCGCTCAAGGTGTCGGGGCGGGATGCGGGCCGGAAGCGGTCGCTCGAGGTGTAAGGGCGGGATTCCGGCAGGGAGCCGCCGCTCGAGGTGCCGGGGCGTGATGCCGGCAGGGAGCGGTCGCTCGAGGTGTGCGGGCTGGCGGGTCGCGGGGCGGTGCCGAGTGGGAGCGAAGCGACCAGGACGGCGCCGGCCACGACCAAGGTGACCAGGCCCACCACCGACCAGGAGGCGCCCGCGAGGTCGGCCAGTACCGCGGCCAGGGCGGGGCCCGCGATTCCGGCGATGCTGTACGACATCACGTCGAAGCCGAAAGCCCGTTCCAAGCGGGCCGGCACCAGGTCGGGGAGCAGGCTGCTCAGGCCGCCGATCAGCAGCGGGGCGCAGCAGCCGGCCAGGATCAGGAACGCCGCCGCGGCCCACGTCGAGTGGGCGATCAGTTCGGCTCCCGTGAGCAGGGCTCCGGCGTACCCCAGGAAAGCCAGGACATAGAACAGCCGGCGGCGGTGGACCGCGTCGGCCAGGGCGCCCGTGATCGGCGCCGCCACCACGTGCGGGACCATCAGGGCCGCGATCAACAGGCCGCCCAGGGCCTCGTCGCCTGTCTGGTCGAGCGCCAGCAGCAGGATCGCCACCCGGGCGCCCTCGTCGGCGAGGCGGGCGCACACGGCCGCACCCACGTAGCGGGTCAAGGTCATTGCGGCGGCCCCCGTGCGCTCGGTCCCGACGGCCTCTGTACCCCGGTTCAGCCCACCCCGAACGGCTGCGGCGCCACCGACGGGCATGTTGTTCCGGCGGCGGGCAGGGTCAGGGCCGTCAGGTATTTGTCCACCGCGCCGGCCACGCACGGGCTCCGGTTGTAGATGACGTGGCCCCAGCCGTCGTACGTCAGCAATCGCGCTTTCGGGCCCAGCCGGGCCGTCACCCGTTGCGCCCAGGTGTACGCCGTGGCCGGGTCGTGGCGGGAGTTCACCAGCAGGATCGGGGCCGTGCCGGGCGGGGGCGTGACCGGTCGCTGCGGATTGTCCGGTGCGGACGGCCAGCCCAGGCAGCCGGTCATCGCCGACAGGGCCAGCGGCGAGACCAGCATGTGCGGGGAGCGCTTGGCCAGGGTCTGCAGGTGACGTCGCAGTTCGGGGAAGCCGCTGACCGGCAGGCGCCAGTCCTCGCAGATCACGGCGGGGAAGCTGTGGTCGATCAGGTCGACCGGCGGGGCGGGCGCCTTGCGGGCCGCGGGTTTGGCGGCCAGCGCGTCGCGCAGGTAGTAGGCGAACGAGTACCACTGCGGTTCGTAGAACGCCGCGAAGGCGGCACCGATCAGCTCGGCCAGGGTCAACGGCTGAGGCGGGTCGTACGGGTTCTGCAGCGTCCCGGCGCGGGCCCGCGCGACCGCGCCGGCCCAGACCTGGGCCAGGTCCTGGCCGCGCAGAACGCACTGGGTGTCGCGGGCGCACCAGGCCGTGAACTGGTGGAACGCGTCCTCGGCGGCGTCGGTCTCCTCGGTCAGGAAGCGGGTCAGGCCCGCGCTGTGGTCCATCACGCTGTCCAGGACCAGGGCGCGCAGGCGGGACGGGTAGAGCTCGGCGTACTGCTGGCCCATCAGGGTGCCGTACGAGGCGCCGTAGAAACTGATCTTCGGCTCGCCCAGGGCGGCCCGGACGGCGTCCAGGTCGCGGACCACGCTGGCCGTGTCGACGTGGGGGAAGACCGGGCCGGTGCGGGCGGCGCAGTCGGCGGCCAGCTTGCGGTTGTACGCGATGGTGGCGTCGTACGCCCGCGGGGAATCGATCAGGGGGTCGGGCTGGGCGTCGACCAGGTCGCGCGAGCAGAGGACGGGGGTGCTGCGGCCGACGCCGCGCGGGTCCATGCCGACGATGTCGAAGCGGGCCCGGACCTCCTCGCCGAAGAACTGGGTGGCGCCGAGCGTGAAGTCGACCGCCGAGCCGCCGGGGCCGCCCGGGTTCACCAGCAGCGCGCCGAGGCGCCGGGCCGGGTCGGCGGCCGGGCGCCGGGCGATCGTCAGCATCGCCATGGGGCCGGACGGGTCCGCCCAGTCGGCCGGGACGCGCATGGTTCCGCATTGGACCGCCGCGTTCTCCGGGCAGGTCTTCCACGTGATGACGTAGGTGGCGGCCGCGGCCCGGGTGGGCGTCACCGCGTACGTCAGCAGGGTGATGACCGTGAGAATCGCGGCCCGGAAGGGCCGCGCCGTAGCTCGCACCGCGCTGTATCTCCGCCCTGCACGGCCGTCGGACCGCGCGGCCCCATCTTCGGACGAACGCCGATCGCGAGTCTGGCGAATGGGTGAAGTTCGCCGGGGCGTGGCACCGTGGGGCGATGAACCGAACCCGTCTCGCCTTCGCCGCCGCGGGAACAGCACTGCTCGTCGGCTGCTCGGACGCGGAAAGCACGCCGAAAGGCCAGGCCACGTATTCCGCCGCGCCCGCGCCCTCCGCCTCAGCCGCGGCCTCCACCTCCGGATCGGCGCCGGGATCGGCCGGAGGCGCGCGACTGGGACAGCCGCAGACCATCGCCACCGGCATCGAGGTCCCCTGGGGCCTTGCCTTTCTCCCGGACGGCAGCGCCCTGGTCAGCGAGCGGGAGAGCGGCGACATCCTTCAGATCCCGGCCGGTGGCGGCGATCCCCGCAAGGTCCATCACCTCGACGGCGTCTCACCGGCCGGCGAAGGCGGGCTCCTCGGTATCGCGGTCGATCCCGACTATGCGACCAACAAGTTTTTGTACGCCTATTTCACCAGTGAGTCGGATAACCGAATTATCCGATTTGTCGGCGAAGGGGGTGGTGGCACGGACGGGGCGGCGGGCAAGGTCATCCTGGACGGGATCGGCAAGGCCGGGATCCACAACGGCGGGCGGATCGCGTTCGGGCCCGACGGATTCCTGTACGTGGGCACCGGTGACGCCGGGGACGGCAGCGCCTCGCAGGATCGCGGCGACCTGAACGGCAAGATTCTGCGGATCACCCGGGACGGTGCCGCCGCGCCCGGCAACCCCACCGCCGGTTCGCCGGTCTGGTCGATGGGCCACCGCAACGTGCAGGGTCTGGCCTGGGGCGCCGACAAGACGATGTACGGCATCGAGTTCGGCCAGAACACCTGGGACGAGGTCAACGTCATCGAGCCCGGGAAGAACTACGGCTGGCCCGAGGCCGAGGGCAAGGCCGGCGACAGCCGGTACGTGGATCCGATCGTGCAGTGGTCCACCGACGAGGCCTCACCGTCGGGGGCCGCCGTCGCCGGCGGCAACCTCTACGTGGCCGGCCTGCGCGGCGAACGACTTTGGGTGGTTCCGCTCGGCGGCGGGGAGCCGCGGGCCGAGTTCACCGGGACGTACGGGCGGCTGCGCACGGTGGCGACCGCACCGGACGGCGCGCTCTGGCTGACCACCTCGAATCGAGACGGCCGCGGGGACCCGCAGGACGGCGATGACCGGATCCTGCGGTTCCCCGCGGCCTGACGATCTACTTGTTGTTGGGGGGCAGTTCCGGAAGGGCCGAGATCGCGGCGGCGTACACCGCGATCTGGCGGCCGTTGGGCACCACGCCGACGGCGCGGAGCTGGTCATGGATGGCCTGCGCGACCGAATCCTCGGCTCGTCCTCGGTGGGTCTGCATGACCTTGTTGACCACGTAGTCGACTCTGACCTGTTGTTGCCACCCGGCGGAGCGAGAGCTTCCGCCGGTGGCGTAGCTGATGGGGGCGACGCGTTCCATGCCGTGTCTATCGGACGCCGGGTGCCCCCGGTCCACGATTTGGGGAGGTGGTGCAACCCGACCGCAACCGGGTCGCACCAACCCGGCCATCAGTGGGTCTCGGACCCCTCGGTCTCGTCGGTGTTCGGCTGGGGCGGCTCGGGCGGGCTGAGCCGCAGCCAGAGCAGGAACAGCAGGCCCAGGACCAGCATTCCGAGCCCCATCCACAGGTTGATCCGTACGCCCTCGGCCTTGTCGATCTCCGACTGGTTGTCGAAGATCCCGAGCAGCGTGACGATCACGCCGTACACGACGAAGAGACCGCCGATCACGCGCCGGACGTCGAACAGACGCGCGGCCGCGGACACCTTCTTCTGGTCTTCCTCCATGACGGGCTCTCCTTACCAGACCGGGATGTACAGGACGAAGGCCAGGACGACGGCGATGACACCGAGCAGGACCGGGTTACGCCACCACACCTTGTCTCCCGAGATGATCACTTCGCCGCTGGTGCTGGAGCCACCCAGGCCGTAGACGAGGCCGCGCAGCTCCTCCTCCGGCTTCGGCGGGGTGAACTGCGTGACGATGACCGCCACCACGACCGCGGTCACGAAGGCCGCGCCGGCGCCCCAGAAGCTCTCCTCCAGGTCGGAGTTGAAGTGCAGGGCGTCGGTCAGGTGCCCGATGTACAGCGCGAGGGAGGCCAGGAAGCCGAGCACCAGCGACCAGAAACCGGCCCAGGCCGACATCCGCTTCCAGAACATGCCGACGATGAAGGTCGCGAACAACGGGGCGTTGAACAGCGAGAACAGCGCCTGGATGTAGTTCATGATGTTGTCGTAGCCGGCCGCGATGAACGCGGTGCCGATGCCGATGACCACGCCGCCGAGCGTCGCCCAGCGGCCGACCTTCAGGTAGTAGCTGTCGCTGCGGCCCTTGCGGATGTAGGGCTGCCAGATGTCGTACGTGAAAACGGTGTTGAAGCCGCTCACGTTGGCCGCCATGCCGGCCATGAACGAGGCCAGCAGACCGGTCACCGCGACACCGAGCACGCCGTTCGGCAGCAGGTCGCGCATGAGCAGCGGGATGGCGTTGTTGTACGTGAGGTCACCCTCGGAGGCGCCCAGGCCCTTGACCGTGACCAGCGCGATCAGGCCGGGGATGACGGTGACGACCGGGATCACCAGCTTCGGGAAGGCGCCGATGATCGGGGTACGCCGGGCCGCGCTCATGTCCTTGGCCGACAGGGCGCGCTGCACCTCGGCGAAGTTGGTCGTCCAGTAGCCGAACGAGAGCACGAAGCCGAGACCGAAGATGATCCCGATCCAGTTCGCGCCGAGCGGGTTGTTACTGGTGGCCGTGTCGGCCCAGGTGTGCAGGCCGGCCTCACCGAGCGGGGTCTGCCGCACCTTCTCGAACAGACCGTCGATGCCACCGACCTTGACCAGGCCGACGATCGTGATCGGGAGCAGGCCGGCCAGGATCACGAAGAACTGCAGCACCTCGTTGTAGATGGCCGAGGACAGGCCGCCGATGCCGATGTAGATCAGCACGATCGCGGCGCCCAGGCCGATCGAGACGAACAGGGGCCAGCCGAGCAGCGCCTGCAAGATCAAGGCTAAGGCGAACAGGTTGACGCCGGCGATCAGCACCTGGGCCACCGCGAAGCTGACCGCGTTGAACAGGTGGGCCGAGTTGTTGAAGCGCCGCCGCAGGAACTCGGGAACGCTGTGCACCTTGGAGCCGTAGTAGAACGGCATCATCACGATGCCCAGGAACACCATGGCGGGCACGGCGCCGATCCAGTAATAGTGCAGGGTCATCAGACCGTACTGGGCGCCGTTGGCGGCCATACCCAGGATCTCCAGCGCGCCCAGGTTCGCCGAGACGAACGCGAGGCCGGTGACCCAGGCGGGCATCGAGCGCCCGGACAGGAAGAAGTCCGCGCTCGTTTTGATCGCTCTCCGCGCCGCGAAGCCCACACCGAGCACCGTGCCGAAGTAGAGGATCAGGATCAGGTAATCGAAGATGTCGAGGTCGAGCCGTAGGCCGCTCGCCGCAAGTACCTCCACAGGCCACCTCCATGGCGAAAGTCGCCATGGGCTACCCAAGCCGAAGATCTTTCACACCTGAATGTGTCCTTCGCGTTACCGGCGTTGGATAAGGACCTCCAGCCCGTCCAAGATCCGCTCCAGCCCGAAGCGGAAGGCCTGGTCCTGGCCGCCGCGCGTGGCCGTGTCACTGACCGCCGCCGCGAGCGCGGGAAATCGATCGGCGTGCTCGCGCAGCACGAGCCCGATGGTCGCGGTGAGCTCGCCCTCCGTGGTGGCGGCCTGACCGGCGATCATGCGGACCTGCCCGGCGACGGCGGCGACCGCGTCCATCCGCTCGGCGCCGGTGAGGCCGCCCGGCAGGACGGCGAGCGCGCTCTCCATCCAGCTCAGCTCGTTCGGCCCGATGGGGCGGCCACCGGCGGTGGCCTCGATCGCCCACGGATGCGGCGCATAGCGGCCGAGCAGCGCCTCGGCCCAGGCGCTGAGCGCGGTTCGCCAGTCCCCGGCGCCTCCCACCGGCGGCTCGCCGATCGCGCGCTCCAGCATGACCGCCACCAGTTCCGTCTTGCCGGGCACGTAGCGGTAGAGCGACATCTTCGTGTAGCCGACATCGGCCGCCACCCGCTGCATGGTGACCGCGGCCAGCCCTTCGGCGTCGGCCACCGCTATCGCGGCGTCGGCGATCCGGTCCAGGGTCAACGCCGGTTTCGGGCCACGGGTCCGCGGCCGCTCCTCCCAGAAAAACATCTTGCCCTCCTCGGAAACAGTGTCTACCGTACACAGAAATAACCGAGTCCGACGGACACAGTTTCTACGGGGAGACGGCATGAAGGTTCTGATCTTGGGCGCGAGCATCGCCGGACCGGCCCTGGCCTATTGGCTGGGCCGCTTCGGCATCGAGCCGACGATCGTCGAGATCGCGCCGGAGCTGCGCACGGGCGGCAACGCGGTCGACTTCCGCGGGCCGCTGCACATGGGCCTGCTCGAGCGGATGGGCGTGCTCGACGAGCTGCGCGCGGTGCAGACCGGCGGCACGGCGATGCGGTTCGTCGACGCGAGCGGCGCCAAGCAGATGGAATGGCCGGCCGGGCTGGCCGGAGGCGATCTGGAGGTACGGCGGGGCGACCTGGCCCGGGTCCTGGCCGGCGCCGGCGCCCGGCACACCGAGTACCTGTTCGGCGACAGCATCGCCGCGCTCGACGAGCACGAGGGCGGCGTCGACGTCACCTTCGCCGGCGGCAAGCAGCGCACCTTCGACCTCGTGGTCGGCGCGGACGGGGTGCACTCACGGGTGCGGCGGTTGACGTTCGGGCCCGAGGAACGCTTCGTGAAGCACCTGGGCTACTACGTGGCCACCTGGAACACACCCACGGTCGAGGAGGATTTCGTCCTCTACAACGAGCCGGGCCGGATGATCAGTACGGGCCGGGACGGCGCCTTCGCCGTCTTCGCGTCGCCGCGGATCGACTACGACCGGCACGACCCGGCCGCGCCGAGGCGGATCCTGCGCGAGCGGTACGAGGGCATGGGCTGGCACGCGCCCGAACTGCTGGCCGCGATCGGCGACGACCTGTACTTCGACCAGATCTGCCGGGTCGACGCGCCCGAGTGGACCCGGGGCCGGGTCGCGCTGGTCGGCGACGCGGCCTGCGGGGCCACGATCGGCGGGCAGGGCACCGGGACGGCGCTGGTCTGCGCGTACGTGCTCGCGGCCGAACTGGCGGCGGCGCGCGGCGACCATCGGGTGGCGTTTCCGGCGTACGAGAAGAGAATCGGCCGGTTCGCGCGCGGCACCCAGAAGGGCGGCGACACCACCGGCCGATTCCTCGCCCCCAAGTCGGACCGGGGCATCCGGCTGCGGAACTACCTCAACAACAAGAAGTGGTTCCTCGACCTCACCTTCAAGATCGCGGCCGACCGGGCCACGAACCTGGAGCTCACCGCAGAGCCGCTACCGCTTCGGCCGTCAGATCCGACAGGCGGTCGATGACCAGGGCGGCCCCGGCCAGCGCGTCCGCGGCCGGCGGGTAGACGCCGTGCGGGACGGCGATCACCGCCATCCCCGCGGCGGCCGCCGAGCGCAGGCCGTTGCTGGAGTCCTCGATGGCCGCGCAGTCCCCGGGTGCACAGCCCAGCGCCGAGGCGGCGGCCAGATAGACGTCCGGCGCCGGCTTCCCCCGGGGCACCTCCTCGGTCGAGAAGGTCACCTTGAAGGCGTCGGTCAACCCGGCCGTGGCCAGCACCTGGTCGATCAGGACGCGGGCCGACGAGCTGGCCAGCCCGAGCGTGAAGCGCTCCCCCAGCCGCCGCACGGTCTCCACCGCACCCGGAATGAGCGGCAGATCGGATTTGTACCGGAGGGCCATCTGGCCGAGCACATCGTCGGCGACCTGAGCGGGCGTACGGGGAACGCCCACCTCCTCGGCGAGATGGGCCGACCACTCCCCCGTACTCATGCCCATCATGCGATCTTGAGAGTCGGGGAGGAAGGACTTGCCGTACGACGCCACGTACGACCGCCGCACGTCCTCCCACACCTCCTCCGTATCGATGATGACGCCGTCGAGGTCGAAGATCACCGCGGAGATGGTCACAGCGCCTCCGCCGCCGGCACGATCTCCTTGGCGAAGATCTCGAACTGCCTGGTGTCCCACACGTTGCGCAGGCCACCGTGCCCGACCTGAAAGCCCATCCCGGCCAGCCGGGTCAGCGTCTCGATGATCTCGCCGGCCCGCTCGCCCTTCTCGCCCAGATCGAACGGGACCATCACCGTCTTCTGGATCTCGTCGTAGTCGCGGCCCACGTCCTCGCAGTGCTGCTTGAGCACATCGAGCTTGTGCTGAAGCTCCGGCCCGGGGAACAGGTTGCAGGCGTCCGCGTACTGGGCGACCAGCCGCAGCGTCTTCTTCTCCCCGCCGCCACCGATCAGGATCGGCGGGCGCGGCCGGCTCAACGGCTGCGGCGAGTTCAGCAGCCGGCCCAGCCGGTAGTGGGTGCCCTCGAACGCGGTCTCGTCGCCGGCGAACATCTGCCGGCAGATCTTCAGCGCCTCCTCGAGCCGCTCGAACCGCTGTTTCGTCGGCGGGAACGGCAGGCCAAGCCCGATCGACTCCTCCTCGTTCCAGGCGGCGCCGATACCGAGGATGGCCCGCCCGCCGGACAGCACGTCGAGCGTGGTCACCGCCTTGGCCAGCAGGCCCGGCTCGCGGTAGACGACGCCCGTCACCAGCGTCAGCAGCTTGGCCCGCTTGGTGTGCGCGGCCAGGAAGCCCAGCGCGGTGTACGCCTCGAGCATGTCCCACTCGGGCGGCCCGATGGGGCCGATCTGCCACAGGTGGTCCATCACGCTGATCCGCTCGAAGCCGGCCTCGTCGGCCGCCGAGGCGACCTCGCCCAGCACCGCGCCCAGCCTCGGCGCCCCCTCGGGCCAGGTGAAGTTCGAGATGTGCAAACCAAGTTTCACAGCGGTTTCCCTCCGACGTTCCGACAAGACCTAATCATGCTTTTGTACGTGGGGTGTCCGCTCAACGGCCGGTTCGAGCCACGGGAACGATCTTCCTCGGCCGAATCGGCGAGTTGCCGAACGGTTGCCGGCCGGTAGCTTCGAAGATCAGAAACAAGCTTGAGGAGCACCGCCATGTCTCCTTCGCCGCTTCACCCAGCGACGAACCGCGCCTCGCCACCTTCCGTGAGCGTGATCCTTCCCGTCCGGGACCCCGCGGGCCTGCCGCTGCTGCTGCGCGGCCTGCCCCCGGTCGACGAGGTCGTGGTGGTGGCCGAGGCGGGCACGGCGGCCGCGGTGGCGGCGCGAACCCTGCGACCCGGCGCCGTCGTGGTGTCTCCTACCCGCCCCGGCCCCGGTAACGCCCTCGCGTGCGGAATAGCCGCGGCCCGGGGCGACGTGGTGGTGACCCTGAACGGCGACGGCTCGACCGACCCGGCCGAGATCCCGCGCTTCGTCGAGGCCCTGCGCGCCGGAGCCGACATGGCGGTGGGCTCCCGCTACACACCGGGCGGCCGCGACCTGACCGCCGGCCGTTTCCGCCGCTGGGCCGACCTGCTCCTGATCTGGTGCCTGAACGCCGTGCTGGGCACCCGCCGCACCGACCCCGGCTTCGGCTACACCGCCCTCTGGCGCGACGCGGCAAGCCGGCTGAACCTCCCCGACCCCGCCCTCCGAGCCGGCGCCTCCTGGGGCGAGGGCCCCGAGATCACCCCCTTGCTGGCCATCCGCCCGTCCCGCCGCGGTCTCCGCGTCGTGGAGGTACCCAGCGTCGCCTTCCCACCGATCCGCCGCACCCGGCGCGCGGACCGCCCCCACCTGCACCACTGGCTACGCACCGCCCTCCGCGAGCGCAACCACACTGCCCTGCCCAAGCCCGCCGCCGACCGCCGTCACACCTCACCCACGACCGCCGGGCCGGCGGCTTTCTCCTCAGCCTCAGGCTCGACCCCTCCCCCAGCCTCAGGCCCGTTCCCAAGCTCGGCCCCTTCCTCCACCGCCGGCCCGTTCCCAAGCGGCACCCCCTCCTCCACCGCCGGCCCGTTCCCAAGCGGCCCCTCCTCCACCGCGGGCCCGTTCCCAAGCGGCACCCCCTCCTCCACCGCCGGCCCGTTCCCAAGCGGCCCCTCCTCCACCGCGGGCCCGTTCCCGGGCGGCGATTCGTTCCCGACCATCCCTCCCGTTCAGCGCGGACCGGGCTTCCGGCTCGAACAGGACGGGCCGGGCTATCGGATCACCCCCGAACCTCGCTCCGCCGACCATCCGCCCCGCCGGACAAATCGGGAAAGTCGGGAATCGGCGAGGAGCTGGATCCTCCGAGAGCCCTCGAAGGGCCGAGAGCGCGGATCGTGGAGAGGCGCCGAAGGGACGGCGAACCAGGACGGCCTCACGAACCAAGACCGCCTCACGAGCCAAGACGGGCTCACGAGCCAAGACGGCTCGGCGGGACGAGGGTTGCGCGAAGGGGCGACCGCTGAGGTGTGGCGGCAGGCCGATCGGCGGGCGCCTGGGGAGCCGATCTGGAGTCCGCCGCCGCGTACCGCGCCGCCTTCCGGGGATCTGTGGCGGGAGCGGCGTGTTCGCAATCAGCCGGCGCCGCCCTATCCGGCGGGGCATCCGGAGCCGCTTTTCGGGCCGGATGTGCAGGGGCGGATGGGTGAACAGGCGTGGCTGCCGCTTCCCCGGGCGCCCAAGCAGAGTGGGGAAGTCGGTGCCCGGCGGCGGCGGATCGCCGGCCGCCAGTCTCAGCCCGACCTGCGCGTCATCAACGGCGAGGGTGCGGGCCCGACCGGCGGCCGCCGGGGCCGGCTGCGGTCGGTCAAGAAACCCTAGAGCGCAGCTGCGGCAGGATCTTCTCGCTGTACAGGCGCAGGAAGCGCTCCTGGTCGGGGCCGGGGGCGTGGAAGACCAGGTGCTTGAAGCCCATGTCGAGGTATTCGGCGATCTTGGCGACGTGCTCGTCGTGGTCGGACGAGACGATCCAGCGGGAGGCCGTGCGCTCGACCGGGAGCTCGTCGGCCAGGCGCTGCATCTCGATCGGGTCCTCGACGCCGGTCTTCTCGTCCGGGGTCAGCGCCAGCGCGCCCCAGTGCCGGGTGTCCTGGCGGGCCTTCTCGTGGTCGTCGTCGAAGGAGACCTTGACCTCGATCAGCAGGTCCAGGTCGTCGATTTTGCGGCCGGCCTTCTCCGCGCCCTCGCGCACCGCCGGCAGCAGCGTGTCCGTGTAGAGCTCGCGGCCCTTGCCGCTGGTGGTGATGAAGCCGTCGGCGATGCGGCCGGCGAGCCGGGTCGCGGACGGGCCGGAGGCGCCGATGTAGATCGGCACCGGGATCTCCGGCTTGTCGTAGATCGTCGCGTTCTCGGTTTGGTAGAACTGCCCGTCGAACGTCACCCGGTCCTCGCGCCACAGCTTCTGGATGAGCTGCACCGCCTCCTTCAGGCGGGCGAAGCGCTCCTTGCCGTCGGGCCACGGAATGCCCAGCGGCACCTCGTTGAGCGACTCGCCGGAACCCACGCCGAGCACGACCCGCTCCGGGGCCAGGCAGCCCAGCGTGGCGAACGCCTGGGCCACCACGGCCGGGTGGTAGCGGAAGGACGGCGTGAGCACGCTCGTGCCGATCAGGATCCGCTCGGTGCGGGCGGCGAGCGCGCCCAGCCACGGCAGCGCCGCCGGCGCGTGACCGCCGTCGTGCCGCCACGGCTGGAGGTGGTCGCTGACGAAGACGGAGTCGAAGCCGAGCTCCTCGGCCAGGACGCTGTAGTTGAGGAGTTCCGTCGGCGGGAACTGCTCCGCCGAGGCCTTGTAGCCGAACCGAATCATGTTCACGACATTAGCCCGCGGCCTTGTACGCCTTTCCGGCCTCGGTCGGACTGTCGCCGTCCTTGTACAGCCCGAAGTCGACGCTGTCGCCGACCGCGGGCAGGCCGAACCACGCGTAGCGCTCGAGCCAGGACCGGTTCTCCAGACCCTTGGTGGCGCCCTTGATGAAGGTCACCAACTGCGCCTGGGTCGGGTATTTCGGCGTACCGGAGAAATTCATCAGACCGAACTCGGTGACCCAGATCGGCTTTTTGTACCTCTTGTGCACCGCGTCCACGTACCCCAGGAACTGGTTGACCGCGGCCGCGCTGAAGTCGGAGCCGTACCAGTGCAGGGTGATGAAGTCGACGCGGTAGCCCTTGCTCTCGGCGCCGCTCATGAACCGGTCGAGCCAGCCGCCGGGGGTGTCACCGCCGTACGCGACCGAAGGGCTTCCCAAGCGCATGCCGGTCGCCTGGAGCTTGGGCCACGCGGCCAGGGCGTCCTCGACGGTCATGTCGGCCTGGCCGCCCATGTCGGGCTCGTTGAAGCCGAGCAGGACGTCGCCCTCCTTCTTGACCTCGGACAGGGTGGCGTCGGTGACGTTGGCCTTGCCCCAGACCATGGGAACGTACTCGACGCCGGACGGGCCGGGCACGTCGTTGTTGTTCGGGCCCCAGTTGTAGTACCAGCCGGCGCCGACGTCGGCCAGCGCCGCCTTGGATCCGCTGAACTTCCAGACCCCGACGCCCTTCTTCGTGCTCTCCTTGGCCGGGATCACGATCGGGGCGGCGCTGGTCGGTTTGGCCGACGGCGTCTTCGACGGTGTGGGTGACGGCTTGGCCGTGGCCCGCGCCGAGGTTCGCACGGGGGTGGGCGCCGGGCGCGCCGTCGTCGGGGTGGGCGCGGGGGCGGCCACCGCGGCCGTGGCCACCTTGGGCGGGTCGGGCTGCCGGGTGACCACGACGGCGACGCCGCCGCCGACGACCGCGGTGGTGGCCAGGGCCGCGGTCAGCACCTTTTGGGAGAGGCCCAGGCCGGCCTTGGCCGCGATGTGGGTTCCCACGCCGGCCTTGGTCGCGGCGGCGCCACCGGCGGTGAGGCCCTTGCCGAGCAGCGTGGCCGGCAGCGGCACGAGGGCCATGCCGGCCAGCAGACGCTCGGCCGCGACCAGGCCGTTCCACGACGGCGAGCAGTACCGGCAGTCGCGGGTGTGCCGGGCGATGCGCTTGCGCCACAGGGCGCTGGGCCGGCCGTCCCACTCGGCGGTGACCGCCTGGAGGTCGGGGCACGGCGGCGTGGCGGCGAGGGCGCGTACCACCACCCGGGCCGTCTCCAGCTGGCCCTTCATGCGCTGGACGCGGACGGCGGCGTGCTGGCGGGTGACCTCGGTGGCGGCGACGATCTCGTCGCGGGTGAGCTCGCCGGAGGCCTCGAGCCACCACAGGGACAGCAGCTCGCGGTTGTCCTCGTCGAGCCAGCGGGTCGCCTCGGCGGTCTCGCGGCGCTGGCCGGAGAGCTCGAGCCGGGTGATCGCCAGGTCGGTGAAGTCGGCGCCGGGGTCACGCAGGTCCTCGTGCAGCAGCGCCTCGGGGGCGCCGCGGCGGGCCCGGAAACGTTCGCGGACCTGCCGCACGGTGATCGCGACCAGCCAGGACCGGAACGCCTCGGGCTCGCGCAGGTCACCGAGGTTGCGCAGCACGCGCAGCATCACGTCCTGCACCACGTCGTCGACGTCGGCGTGACCCTCCAGGGCCCGCCCGACGATCGTGTAGACCAGCGGCAGGTAGCCGGCCACCAGCCGGTCGACGGCCACCGGGTCGCCGGCCCGCGCGGCGATAACGGTGGCGATGTCGGGTTGGTCGGCCATGGTCCTGCCTTTCCTCGGGGCGTCGGTCAGAAGGGAGACGCCCCCGCCTGCCTCGGATAACACGTTTTTCCCGGCCGGTCGGATGAAGCCCGCGCGATTAGCGAGAGCCCGCACCGGGAAACAAAAGCACATGCGTATGACAGTCCGGCTGGCCCTTCCCCGTGAGGCGGACAGCGTTCCCGCCGTCCGTCGGCTGCTGCGCTCCGCGCTCGACGTCCTGCACGTGAACCGGCGTGTCTCCGACGACCTGGAGATCGCGATCACCGAGGCGTGCTCGAACGTGGTGCGGCACGCCAGCGGCACCGACACCTTCGAGGTCCGCCTCGACGTGGCCGACGACCGGTGCTCGATCGATGTGAGCGACGACGGTCCCGGTTTCGACCCCGATTCCCCGGGTACGCCGCCGGCCTCGTCCAGCGAGCACGGGCGGGGCCTGATGCTGATCAAGGCGCTGGGCGAGAACGTACGCATGCACTCGGTTCCCCGCCGCGGCAGCCTGATCCATTTCGAGAAGTCGTTCGCCTGACACCTAGTGTCACCCCACCGCGGGCAAGCCCCTATGATTCTTGCTCTGCGGCAACTATTGCCATGGGCCGCCACACGCACACTCACCGAAAGGACGATCGCGTGACCACCCGCCCGGCACACGTCGGTTCGCTTCTGCGTGCGGCTCCGCCCGATCGCCTGCCCGAGGTGGCCGCCGAGCACCTGCGCACGTGCGTTCCCCCGGTGACGGGGATCGAGATCTTCCTCAGTGACCTCACCCTGACCTCGCTCTGGCCGGTGATCGATCCCGACGGCGCCCCCGGCGGCCGTCTCGAACAGCGCGTCTTCGGCAGTCAGCTGCCGCTGGCCGACACCGCCCCGGCCCGGGTCCTGCTCCCGCTGACGGTGTGGGGCGACCGGCTCGGTGTGCTCCGGGTCGACCTGGCCGAAGCGGCCGGGCCCGACCTGGTCGAGCAGCTGGGTGCCGTGGCCGACGAGCTGGCGGTCGCCCTGCGAGCCGCCGAGAAGGACACCGACCGCTACCACCAGGTGTCGCGCCGGCAACGTCTCACCATGGCCGCGGAACTCCAGTGGGCCCTGCTGCCCGGGCGCTCGCTCGGCGGCGAGCGATTCAAGCTGGCCGGCCAGCTCGAGCCGGCGTACGCCATGTACGGCGACCACTACGACTGGGCCGTCACCGGCGACCGGCTGACCCTGACCGTGCTCAACGGTCACGGCGACGGCATCGAGGCGGCCCTGCTCACCACGGTCGCGGTCAACGCGATGCGCAACGCCCGCCGCTCCGGCGCCAACATCGTCGAGCAGGCCGAGCTCGCCTCCGACGCCGTCTACTCCCGCTACGGCGGCGCGTCGCACGTGGCCACCCTGCTGCTGGAGATCGACCTGACCGACGGCGCGGTCGAGGCCGTCGACGCCGGCTCGCCGCGCGCGCTCATCGCCCATGAGGGCGACATCCGTACGGTCAGCCTCGAACAGCAGCTGCCGCTCGGCATGTTCGGCGACAGCCGGTACGAGACCCAGAAGTTCCAGCTCGAACCGGGCGACCGACTGCTCGTGGTGAGCGACGGGGTGCACGCCGCCACCCCGGCCGGCCGTCCCGAATACGGGGCTTCCGCACTGTTGAGCGCATTGCGGCGGACGCGGTTGCAGCCACCGGCCGAGGCAGTGGGTACCGTCATGAGAGCGCTCCGCGACTACCATGCCGACGTCGAGCCGGACGACGACGCGGTCATCGTCTGCCTGGATTGGCTGCGATAGCTGCCCTGAGACGGCATGAACTTCCCGTCCGCCGGGTAGGGGCATCCGAGCGTACCGCCGAGCAAGTCTGCAGAACGAGGAAGTTCCGACATGGACCGGCACACCGACGTCGCCGCGGCTGTCGAGTCGACGGTCGACTCGCTGGTGTCCGTCCTCGAGGCGGCCCGGCTGGCCCAGTCACCGGCGGTCCCACCGGCCCAGCTGCGTGTGCTCACCATCGTGGCCGCCAACCGGCAGACCAACATGAGCCGCCTCGCCGAGACGCTCGAGGTGGTGCCCTCCTCGGCCAGCCGCCTGTGCGACCGGCTCGAGGCGACCGGCCTGCTGCGCCGGGTGCCCGACCCCCGCGATCGCCGCGAGGTGCGGCTGATGATCACCCCGTCCGCCCGCCGGCTCCTCGACCAGCTGCGGGAAAGCCGCCGGCGGGCGCTGGGCGACGTGCTCGGCAAGATGGAACCGGCGGCCCGTCAGGAACTGGTACGGGCTCTGGAGGCGTTCGCCGAGGCGGCGCGCCGCGCTCCGGGTGAGGGAGCGGATCAGGACCGCCGTACGGCGTGAGATAGCGTCGTCCGATGCGCATCGGCATCGTCATCCTCCCCGACCAGCGGTGGTCCGTCGCCGGGCGGCGCTGGCAGCGCGCCGAGGAGTACGGCTTCGACCACGCCTGGACCTACGACCACCTCGGGTGGCGTGATCTCGTCGACGGCCCGTGGTTCGACGCCGTGCCGACGCTGACCGCCGCCGCCATGGTGACCCGGCGGATCCGCCTCGGCACGTACGTGGCCTCGCCCAACTTCCGGCACCCGGTGCACTTCGCCCGCGAGGTGACGGCGGTCGACGACATCTCGCAGGGCCGGCTGATGCTCGGGCTGGGTGCGGGCGGCGTCGGCTTCGACGCCGAGGTTCTGGGTACGCCCGAGCTCACCCCCGGCCAGCGGGTCGACCGCTTCGCCGAGTTCCTCGACGTCCTCAACCGGGTGGTGCTCGGCGACGAGCCGGTCAACCATCAGGGCGGCTATTACACGGCCGTCGACGCCCGCGGCAACCCCGGCCCGGTGCAGCGGCCGCGGCCGCCCTTCGTGGTGGCGGCCGGCGGCAAGCGGGCGCTGCGGCTAGCCGCCCGGCTCGGCGACGGCTGGGTCACCACCGGCGTGGCCGGGGTGGCCGGCGGCGCCAACTTCAGCGTGCCCGACAGCGCGGCGCAGTGGTGGGATTCGGTGGCCCGGCTCTCGGCCGGTTTCGACGAGGCGCTCGACGAGGCGGGCCGCGCCCGCGACGCGGTCCCGCGCTATCTGAACCTCGACTCGTCGCCGGTCTATTCGATGAGCAGCGTGGAAGCCTTCACCGACGCGGTCGGCCGCGCGGGCGAGCTCGGCTTCACCGACGTCATCACGCATTGGCCCCGCGAGCGGAGTTGGTACGCCGGCGACGAAAAGGTCCTGGAATCGGTCGCTTCCCGGCTGCCGCGGCTCCGCGCCGGCGGCGCCTAATCCATATCAGCGGCCGTTGGCGGCGCGGTAGGCGTCGGTGACGCCCTGCGGAATGCGACCGCGCTCGGAAATCTGGTGTCCGTTGGCGACGGCCCACTCGCGGATCAGCCGGTTTTCGTCGCGGGAGCTGGCGGTACGGCCGCCGGGGCCCCGACGAGCCGGGATGCGGCCGGTCGACGCGCGGCCGAGACGCGTGCCCGCGTTGATGTACGGGTCGAGGGCCTTGCGGAGCTTACCCGCATTGGCCTCGGAAAGGTCGATCGTGTAGTTAATACCGTCCAGACTGAACTCGACCGTGCGATCGGCCTTCTTTCCGTCCAGATCGTCGATCAGAGTGGTGATTACCTGCCGCGCCATGACGACTCCCGAGTAGTAATCCGACCAACCGCGGTGCAAGTGTTGCTCGCCGCGGGTTCGCGCGCAACTGTTTCTCTGGAAGAATTCGCCATTCTTTTGACGAGGACACCTCACCGGTATTCAAATGGCGGGCCGTCATTACCGGAAAATCGGTGGCGATAGCTCGGTTGGCCCCGCGGCGGCGCATCACTTAGGGTCACTGGCATGAGCGCGCGCGACGACGACTGGCGGGAAAAGCGCCGGCAGGCCGTCGCCGGCCACGCCGCCGCGATGGAGGAAAGTCGCGCGGCCGAGGCCC
The DNA here is from genome assembly GCF_040650035.1 of Actinoplanes sp. NPDC048796. Lineage (NCBI taxonomy): Bacteria > Bacillati > Actinomycetota > Actinomycetes > Micromonosporales > Micromonosporaceae > Actinoplanes > Actinoplanes sp. NPDC048796. The sequence goes on from NZ_JBEZGO010000001.1 coordinate 388,217, forward strand.
GGGAGGCGGCGGCGCTGCTGGCCGACTTCGTCCGACACGCCGCCGAGCGTGATATTCATCCACAAACGTTGATGGCTCGAACCTTCGACGGCCGATCCACGTACCGGACTCATGTGCGCGGGTGGTACCTGAAATCGAATCGTTCGGTCGCCGTCGGCGAGGACGGCGAGTACTACGTGCTGACCGTGCCGGCCTCGTGGCGGGCCCGTTTCACCGGCGCCGACCTGTCCCCGAGCGTCCCCCGCCTGATCGTCGGCGCCGGCGGCGGCGACGGCGAGACGCTGCCCCTCGCCCAGTTGCTCACCAAGCGACTCGAAGCTGGAGTTTCCTGGCCTTGATCCGCTCCATCCTGGCGTCCCTCTCGGCCGTCGCCGTGCTGTCCCCGATCGCGGCCTCCCCCGCCCTGGCCGCCGCCCCGATCGCGGTTACCCCCGCCATCGCCGCCGCCCCTGCCATCGGCGCCCCCGCCATCGCCGCCGTCCCTGCCATCGGCGCCCCCGCCGTCGCCGCCGCTGCCCCCGGCCGAGCTGCCGCGCCGGTCGCCGCTGCCCCCGCCGGCAAGGCCGCGCCTGTCATCCCCTGCCCCAAGCCGAAGATCGCGCCGCCGGCCGGGGTGCCGGCGCGGCCGGTGCCGCCGGCCGACGACCCGGTCGGCTTCGCGATCGGCGGGGACGCGCTGGCCACCCACGGCCTGGTCGTCCCGGCCGGGGTGAAGGCGCCGCCGGCGGTCACCGCGACCACCTGGATGGTCGCCGACCTCGACACCGGCGAAGTGCTCGGCGGCTGCGGGCCGCACGTCTACCAGACCCCGGCCAGCGTGCAGAAGACCCTGCTGGCGGCCACCGCGATCGACAAGCTCGACCCGAAGAGGACGATCACCGTCACGGCCGACGACCTGAAGATCGAACCGGGCAGTTCGGCCGTCGGACTGGTGGTCGGCGGCAAGTACACGATCTCGACTCTCTGGCTGGGCCTGCTGCTCAACTCGGGCAACGACGCCGCCAACGCGCTGGCCCGGCTGGCCGGTGGCGGCGGCAAGGACGGCGTGGCCAAGACGGTCGCCGCCATGAACGACACCGCGAAGCGCCTCGGCGCCTTCCAGACCCACGCCGTGACCCCCTCGGGTCTCGACGGCCAGGGGCAGTTCACCAGCGCGTACGACCTGGCCCTGATCGCCCGCGTCTGCTTCGCCAACGCCGACTTCCGCAAGTACGCGCTGACGAAGATCGCCCAGATGCCGGCGCAGCCGGCGCTGAAGAAGGGCGGCTTCCAGTTCCAGAACGAGAACAAGCTGATCTACAAGTACCCGGGCGCGCTGGGCGGCAAGACCGGCTTCACCAAGCTGGCACGGCACAGCTACGTCGGCGCGGCCCAGCGCAACGGCCGGCGGCTCGTGGTCACCCTGCTCGGCGCCGAGGCGCGGCCGCAGCGCGGGTACGACCAGGGCGCCGCGCTGCTCGACTGGGGCTTCTCGCTGCCGGCCGACGCCTCGGTCGGCAAGCTGGTGACGCCGGAGGAGACGGCCGCCAAGAACGCCACCCCGGCACCGGCCCCCGAGCCCAGCGCCACAGGCAACCAGGCCGCGGCGGCCGCCGACACCCGCCCGACCTCACCCCAACTATTGTCCGTTGCCGCAGCGGCCTCAGTGGCCCTTCTCCTGGCGGCCACACCCTTGCTGCTCCTGCTCACCCAACGCAGGCGTACCCAAAGGGCCCGTAAATCACGTCAGTAGGAGCCCGAAGACCCAGATCACGCCGACGGCCAGGGCGGTGGTGAACTCGATCAGCATGGCCATACCGGCGGCGGCCAGGGCGTGCCTGGTCGACGGCCAGGCGCGTTCGTGGCCGAGGCGCTGGAGCTCGACCAGGTAGACGCCGAGCACGAAGCCGATCACGATGCCGATCACCGGGATCACGAAGAAGCCGATCACGCCGAGGACGCCGCCGGCCAGCAGCGCGGAATTGGGCACGCCCACGCTCTTGAGCCGCTTGCCCGGCACCAGATATTTGACAGCGGCCCCGCCCAGCGCCACCAGCGTCGCCACCGCCAGCACCACCCAGCGGCCGGCGCTGTCCGAGCCCAGCAGCGCCCACAGCAGCACCCCGGCCCAGCTCAGCAGCAGCCCGGGCAGCACCGGGATCACCACGCCGACGATCCCCACCGCGATCGCCAGGCCGGCGATGAGCGTGATCACCCCGTGCGAGTCGGTCAAATCCATGCCCCCACGGTGCCAGCCCCCCACAACCCTCAAGCGGGCGGCCTCCCCGCCCGATAGTGAGGCAGCCGGCACGCGGATCGGCTTTGAGAAACCGGTCCCGCGATCGCCGCCGGTGAGATGGCAGTCGGTTTTTCGACGCCCGCGGGGTTTGCGGGTGGCGGAAAACCGCCTGCCATCTCACCGGTTACAAGGCGATCGCCCGCGAAGCGAAGCGGAGCCAGTAGTACAGCAACCACCCTGCACCTCTTTACGACTGCACCGGGAACCGGGGGCGGTCGAACTTCCCCATGTACGCCGGAGAGCCCGATGGACCGGGCCGCCGACACACATGGGGGAAACGCACATGACCAGCATCGCGACGAACGCTGCCGACATCAACGCCGACAACGCGCCCGCCATCACGGTGCTGTCCGCCGCCGAGCAAGAGGAGCTCATCCGCGCTCACATGCCGCTCGTCGGCCACCTGGTGCGGGACATGCTCAGCCGGATCCCCAACCACATCCACCGCGACGACCTGACCAGCGCCGGCCTGCACGCCCTGGTCACCGCCGCCCGGGGCTGGGACCCGCAGCGCGGCATCCCGTTCCACCGCTTCGCCAGCACCCGCATCCGCGGCGCCATCCTCGACGAGCTGCGCTCGCTCGACTGGGCCACCCGCTCGGTGCGTACCAAGGCCCGCGCCACCGACACCACCCGCCAGGCCCTGACCACCGCCCTCGGCCGCACGCCGACCACCGACGAGCTGGCCCAGGCGCTCGGCACCACCGCCACCGACCTCAAGCAGACCGACACCGACGTGCAGCGCGCCACCGTGCTGTCGCTGCAGGGCTTCACCACCAGCTCGGCCGACGACCTGGTCACCGAGAAGAACCCGGGGCCGGAGGACATGCTGATCCGCCGCGAGCAGATCGGCTACCTGCACCACGCGATCGGCTCGCTGCCGGAGCGCCTGCAGGTCGTCATCACCGAGTACTTCCTGCACGAGCGGCCGATGGCCGACATCGCGGCCGACCTGGGCGTCACCGAGTCGCGGGTGTCGCAGCTGCGGGCCGAGGCCCTGTCGCTGCTCAAGGACGGCCTCAACACCCACCTCGACCCGGAGCTGGCCCCGGTGCCGGACAACCCGGAGAGCATCGTCGCCCGCCGCCGCGCCAACTACTACGCCAACATCGCCAGCAGCACGTCGGTCCGCTCACGCCTGGAGCTGACCAACGCGCACGGACACACCAAGTACGGCAACGGCCTTCTGCGTACGCCCGCAACCGCCGCCTGACCTGGAAAAAGGGGCCCCATGACGGGGCCCCTTTTCTCATGCCAGCGAGCTCAGCACCTTCGGCAGGTCGGCTGTGTGCAGGACGCCCAGCCGGCGGGTGGCCCGGGTCACCGCCACGTACAGATCCGACAGGCCGCGCGGGCTCTCGGCGATGATCTCGTCGGGCTCGACCACGATCACCGCGTCGAACTCCAGGCCCTTGGCCTGCCGCACGGTCATCAGGGCGACCTGGTTGAGCAGGTCGGGCTGCTCCCCCACGGCCGCGCCGGGCACGGCCTCGACCAGGGCCCGGCCCAGGTCGGCCTCGCGGCCCTCCGGCACGAGGACACCGACACGGCCCTCGCCGGCTTCGGCGGCCTCCACCCGTACGGCCGCAATGACCTCAGCCGCCAGCGCGACCGGCGGCACCCGCAGCGACCACGGCTCGACGCCGGCCGACCGCACCGAGCGGGGCGGCTCCAGCGCCGGGTCGACAGCGGCCAGCACGTCGGCCGCCACCGCCATCACCTCCGACGGCGTCCGGTAGTTGACGGTCAGCTCGACCAGGTTCCAGCGCTGGCCCACGTACGGCTCGAAGACCTGCTCCCAGGTCGTCGTGCCGGCCAGCTCGGAGGTCTGCGCCACGTCACCGACCACGGTCATCGACCGGCTCGGGCAGCGGCGCATCAGCAGCCGCCACGCCATCGGCGACAGCTCCTGGGCCTCGTCGACGATGACGTGACCGAAGACCCACGTGCGGTCGGCCGCGGCCCGCTCGGCCGCCGTACGGGTGTCGAGCACCTCGTGCCGCTCGACGAAGGCGCCCGCCTCGACCACGTCCAGCGCGGAGAGGATCTCCTCCTCCTGGTCCTCGAAGTCCAGCGAGCGGGAACCGGCCAGGATCTCGAGCACACCTTCGGCGTAGTCGACGGCCTCGCGCCGCTGACGGGCCGCTTCCCGGGCCCGCAGCGTGTCGTCGACGCCGAGCAGTTCGGCCAGCTCGTCGAGCAGCGGCACGTCGGCCGGGGTCCACTTGGCGTCGCGGTCGCGCAGCAGCAGCGCCCGCTCGTCGGCGGTCAGCCCGGCACCGGCCGACTCCAGCCGCTCGGCGTCCGAGAGCAGGTCGCGCAGCACCTGGCGCGGGGTCAGCACCGGCCAGAACTCGAACAGCGCCCGCTGCACGTCGACGTCCTCGCGCAGCTCGCGGCGGGTCTCGGCCAGGTCGGCCTCGGACAGCAGGTTCTCGCCGCCGAGCGGGTCGGTGCCGATGCGCTCGGCGATCTGCAGCGACAGCGCGTGGATGGCCTCGGTCACGAACATGGCGCGGGCCACGTTGTGCGGGCGGCCGGAGCGGCGGGCGGCGGCCCGCGCGTCCTCCAGGACGGCCCGCTCGATGCGCAGCGGGTAGCCGTCGTGGTCGACCTCGGCGAAGGTCTCGGGCACGGTCTGCCGGTCGGCGACCGCCTGAGCCAGCACGTCGAGCATGGCCAGGCGGCCCTTGACCGCGGCCGCGGCCGACGGCTCGGCGCCGCGGGCGCGCACGCCGGGGAACATGTCGCCCAGCGTGGCCAGCAGCACACCGGTCTCGGCCAGCGACGGCAGCACCTGCGAGATGTAGCGCAGGAACGTCGGGTTGGGGCCGAGGATCAGCACACCCTGCTTGGTGAGCTGCTGCCGGTACGTATAGAGCAGGTAGGCGGCACGGTGCAGCGCGACCGCCGTCTTGCCGGTGCCCGGCCCGCCCTGCACGACCATGACACCGGCCAGCCCGGCCCGGATCACCTCGTCCTGCTCGGCCTGGATGGTCTCGACGATGTCCCGCATCCGGCCGGTGCGGTTCGCGGTCAGGGCGGCCAGCAGCGCGGCCTCACCCGTCACGTCCTCGCGGCCGCCGGCGGCGGCGCCGTCCTGCAGGTCGAGCACCTCGTCGTCGATGCCGGTCAGCACCCGGCCCTTGGTGCGCAGGTGCCGGCGGCGGGTCACCCCGTCGGGGGAGACCGCGGTGGCCAGGTAGAAGGGCCGGGAGGCGGGAGCGCGCCAGTCGACCAGCAGCGGGTCACGGTCGTGTTCCTCGGCCGAGAGACCGAGGCGGCCGATGTAGAGCGGCGCCTCGGCGCCGGCGAAGTCGAGCCGGCCGAAGCACAGGCCGTTCTCCACCGCGTTCATCTGGGCGAGCTGCTCGGCGTAGTGGGCGCGCTGGGCCTCACGCTGGGTACGGCCCTGCGGCGTGCCGCCGGACTCGAGCAGGATGCCCCGGAGCCGATCGTCGGCCTGGGCGCGCAGGCTGTCCAGCCGGCCGTAGAGGGTGGTGAGGTACGCCTGCTCGGAACGGAGGTCGTCCGATGCGGAGCTTGACAATGCCACTCCCCTTAGTGGTATCATTCCCGGGTCAGCGACCCTATGTGGTCGCTTTTTTCGTTTCCAGCAAACGGTCAGGATAGCGCAGGTTACGGTCGCTCCGGAAAGTGTCAGCTATCGGTCACTGTTAACGGCGAGCCGTTACTGAGAACGGCCGATCTGGATTAACCCGGTCATGAACCGCAACCACCCGTTCCGACGTCTCGGCGCGCTGACCCTCGTCGCCGCCGCCTCCCTCACCCTCACCACCGCCTGCACCGGCGACGACGAGGCCCCCGCCGGCAACGCCGCCCAGGCCGCTCAGGGCGGCCCCGAGGCCAAGACCATCGACGGCGCCCGCGCCGCCGCGCAGACCGTGTTCGACCGCTTCTCCGGCGGTGACTTCGCCGGCGCCTGGGAGATGTACACCGCCGCCGGCAAGCAGGCGATCAGCAAGGACGACTACGTCAAGCTGAACGTGGCCTGCTCCCGCAAGGGCCTGGCGATCCAGCTGACCAGCGCCCGGATGGAGGGCACGGACCGCGCGATCGTCATCGCCAAGCAGCTCGTGGCCGCCCAGTCGTACACCATGGTGTACGAGGACGGCTCCTGGAAGCTGGAGCCCGCCAAGGAGGGCCTGGCCCTCTACAAGCAGGGCGCGGCCAAGGCGATCGCGGCCCAGAAGAAGGCCGGCACCTGCGCCAACCAGTAACCGCTGTCTAGGCCGCCACCGGTACCGGCAGTCCGTCCGGTCCGGTGACGGCCAGGCGCGTCTTCAGCGTCCCCCGGCTGGCGATCTGGTCGTAGTAGGCCGTCCGCCGGCGGGCCACGCAGCCGTCCTTGGCCGGAGCGGCCAGGGCCGGGTCGAGATGGGTGTTGAGGCCGTCGCGCAGCAGCAACAGCGCCTCCGCCCGCAGCTGTGACACGCGTGACTCGGTGACGCCCAGTTCCTCGGCGATCCGGGCCATCGGCCGCTCCTCGAAGAAGTAGCCCTGCACCACCGCCCGCAGCCGGTCCGGCAGCGCCTCGACCGCGTGGCGCAGGTAGCCGAGGCGCTCGCGGCGGATCAGCATCTCCTCCGGGCCGGCGCTCGGCTCGGTCACCATGTCGTCGGCGCCGGCCGTGGTGAAGCCCTGCAGGCTGAAGACCACGGCCCGCTGGACGTCGTCGTCGGCCGACTCGATGTCCTCGACCGAGCAGCCCAGCCGGTCCGCCACCTCCGGCGCGGTGGGGTTGCGGCCCAGCTCGGCGGTGAGCTCCTGGCGGGCGGCGTCGGTGCGCCGGGCCCGCTGGCGCACCGAACGGCTGGCCCAGTCGAGGCCGCGCAGCTCGTCCAGCAGGGCGCCGCGCACCCGGGCCGCGGCGAACCGGGCGAACGGCACACCGCGTGAGTCGTCGAAACCGCGGGCCGCGTGCACCAGCGCGGCGTACCCGGCGGACATCAGGTCGTCCCGGTTGACGTGGGCCGGAACCCTCGCGAGCATCTCGCGGACCAGGTGGCCGACGAGCGGCATGTGCTCCTGGACGATGTCGGCGCGACGGCGATCGTCTCCGCTCATCATGGGGGGTCTCCTCGCGTACCGGCCGGTGGGGGGAGTTCCGGCGCTGAGGAGAAAGGTGATCCGCGCGGAGTGCTATTCGGGTCCCGTTCGGGTGCAGGGCGGTTGCATCCACCGGGGGAGTACACTTGATCTCGCGGTCCGCACTGTCTTGCCTCGGGCCGCCTTTGGACGAGTGCCACCAGGTGCTTCGGCACAGCCGCACCGTCCGCCGGATCGGCCACCACGCGCCGCGACTGAGAACAAGGTCTGCGCCGGGCAGGACGACCCCTCGACCCATCTGGAGCAACCGCTACATGACCACCTTCACCGAGTTCGGCGTGCCCGCCGTGCTGACCGCGGCCCTCGCCGACCTCGGCATCACCACCCCCTTCCCGATCCAGGCCGCCACGCTGCCCGACTCGCTCGCCGGCCGTGACGTGCTGGGCCGGGGCCGCACCGGCTCCGGCAAGACGTACGCGTTCGTCCTGCCCGTCCTGGCCCGCCTGGCCGCCTCGAAGTCGCCCCGCAAGCCGGGCCGCCCGCGCGCGCTGATCCTGGCGCCCACCCGCGAGCTGGCCACCCAGATCGAGGCGACGATGGCCCCGCTGGCCGCCAAGCTCGGCCTGCGCACCCTCACCGTCTTCGGCGGGGTCGGCGCGAACCCGCAGATCAAGGGCCTCAAGGCCGGCGTCGACGTGCTCGTGGCGTGCCCCGGCCGCCTCGACGACCACCTGCGCAACGGGCACGCGTCGCTCGACTCGATCGAGATCACCGTGCTCGACGAGGCCGACCACATGGCCGACCTGGGCTTCCTGCCGGTGGTCCGCCGCCTGATGGACCAGACGCCGCGCGAGGGCCAGCGGATGCTGTTCTCGGCGACCCTCGACAACGGCGTGGACGTGCTGGTCAAGCGCTTCCTGCACAAGCCGGTCACGCACTCGGTCGACTCGGCCACCGAGACCCCGGTCCAGATGGACCACCACGTCCTTCACGTACGGGGTGACGACCGCTTCCCGGTCCTGGTGGACCTGCTGGCGGCGCCCGGCCGTACGGTCGTGTTCACCCGCACCAAGCGCCGGGCCAAGGTGCTGACCCGCCAGCTCAACCAGGCCGGCGTGCCGGCGGTCGAGCTGCACGGCAACCTCGCCCAGAACGCCCGCAACCGCAACCTGGCGGCGTTCTCCGACGGTACGGCGGAGACCCTGGTGGCGACCGACATCGCGGCCCGTGGCATCCACGTCGACGATGTCGGCCTGGTCATCCACGCCGACCCGCCGGTCGAGCACAAGGCGTACCTGCACCGGTCGGGCCGTACGGCCCGCGCCGGCGCCCGCGGCACGGTCATCACCCTGATGACCGACGACCAGCAGTCGGAGGTGCGCGACCTGACCCGCAAGGCCGGCGTCCGCCCGACGACCAGCCGCACCCGGCCCGGCGACCCGCTGCTGGCCGAGCTGGCCCCGGGCGAGCGCGTGTTCGTCGCCCCGCGCCAGGCGGCGGTCGAGGCGCCCGCCGCGACCGCGCCCGGCACCGACGCCGGCGCTCCGGCCGGTGCCGGCCGCAGCCGCCGTGGCCGGGGCCGTGGACGGGGCGCGGGACGTCCGGCCGAGTCCCGCCCGGAGCAGACGGCGAGCACGACCCGCCACGGTGAGGGGCGCGCCCAGCGTCCCCGCACCGAGCAGGGCGCGGGCGGCCGTCAGCCGCAGGGCACCGGCGGCGGCCGCGGCCGTCGCGGTGGCACCGGCTCGACACCGGTGCACACCAGCCAGTCCCGTGGCGCCGGCTCGTCCGCACAGGGCCGCTCCGCCTCGTCGGGCGGCGCCGCCGCGTTCAGTGCCGGCACCCGCGTCGGCGGCCGCCGCTCAAGCCGCTGAGGCACCGGCGCCCGTTGACGCCACCGGCACCCGGTTGACGGCCACCCGCGCGGGCTTGACGGCACCGGCACCCGGTTGACGGCCGCCGCTCAAGCCGCTGAGGCGGCGGCGTACAGGTCAAGAGTGATCCGAACCGGCCGGGCGATGATCGCCCGGCCGGTTTTCACGCCGGCCGCGACGCGGTCGACGACACCGGTGGCGATGAAGTGGCATCCGCCGGCGGACGGCTCGGCCGTCTCCACGGTCAGCGTCACCTGGCTGTCGTGGCCGCGGACCCGCAGGACCCCCGTCAGCAGCCAGCCCGAGGCGTCGCGGTGGACGCGGGTGCTGCGGAAGCCGATCACCGGATGGCGCTCGGCGTCCAGGAACCGCTTGCCCGTGATGTCGGCGTTACGGCGTACATCATCGGACGTGAAGGTTTTCGCCTCCAGCATCGCCGAGGCGGTGGACGCGGCCGGATCGGTGGCGACCGTGACGGTGCCGCCGCGCAAGGCCATGGTCGCCGCGACCGGCTTGAGGCCGAAGACATGCGTCGCGGTCAGCCGGCACGCCGAGCGTGCCGGGTCGATGGTGTAGGTGCCAGGGACGAGTTCGGTGTGTACGTCGGTTGTCATGCCCCCGAGCCTCGCCCCCCGCGCGCCGTGGGACCTCAGTGCCGGTACTGAGATGCGGCACGTAGGTCGGTGCGCCGGGTCAGCCCGAGCTTGCCCAGGACGTTGCGTACGTGCGTCTCGACCGTCCGCTCGGACAGGAACAGCCGCTCGGCGACGGCCCGGTTGGACAGTCCCTCCGCGACCAGCCCCGCGATCTCCCGCTCCCGGGGCGTCAGATCGTCGCGGGCCAGCTCCGCCGCGCCCTTCAGCTGCGGCGCCTCCGCCGCCAGTCTCCGGCTGAGGCGCGGGTCGCTCTCCCGCACCTGCTTGGCGTACGCGAGACGCGCGAGCGCCGCGAACGACGGCGCGCCGATCCTCTCCTCCATCGCGACCGCCGCCGCCAGGTGCTTCTCCGCCTCGCCGGCCGCGCCGAGCGCCCCCGCCATGATCCCGAGCGACCGGTCGACGGCGCCCTGACAACTCGACATCGAGTTCAGATACCGGCCCGCGTACGGCAATGCCCGCTCATAGCAGTCCCGGACCAGTTCCCGATCGCCCGTCCACGCCGCGAGCTCACCGGTCATCACCACCACGAAGGGCCGGCGCGGGTCGGCCGGGAGCCGGTCGAGGGCGACCCGGAGCCGGCGCGTGCACTCGGTAGCGACGTCCCGGTCCCCCGTCCCCCGCGCCATGATGCCCACCTGGGCCACCGCGATCGGCATGTCGTCGTGGGCGAAGGCCGCCGGATCCGCCCACGACCAGTCCTCGGTGTGCTCCGAAAGTCCACATCGGAAAGCCAGGTAGAGGTGGTACGCCGTACTGTCCCGTTCCCCCGCTTCCCGGGCCTGCTCGGCCAGCTCACGAGCCTCGGCGAGGCGGCCGCCGATCAGCGCCCGGGCCGCCCGCGCCCGCAGCAGATGCCAGCGGGCCACCGGCCACCCGAGACGGTCGGCCAGCCCCGCCAGCCGGGCCGTCTCCGCGTCGAACTCGGTCAGCTCGCCCCGGATCAGCCGCGCGTCGAGCAGCCAGACCCGCCCCCACAACTCGGCGTCCGGCCGCCCGCTGGGCCCGGCCAGCGCGCAGCTGCGCTCGGCCAGCTCGATCACCTCGTCGCCGTCGGCCGCCGGATCGAGCACCTGATGCCGCGCGTGGACGGCCGCCACCAGGGCGTCCGCCCGCCCCGAGTCCTCGGCCAGCCGCATCGCCTCCGCACTGATCCGCCGCGCCGCCGCCGGATCCCGCTCGTCGGCCAGCAGAAACGCGTACTGGGCGAGCAATTCGGCCCGTCGCGGCCCGGCCGGATCCCGCTCGAGCGCCCGCTCACACAGCCGCATCAGGGCCGGCGCAAGCGGACCGGCCACGCCCCGGATCACCAGCGCCGCCGGCGCACCCACCTCGTCCACAATCGCCGCACAGTCGGCGAGGGCGACTTCGAGACTGCCTTCCCGGTACGCCGCCTCGGCCCGCTGCAACCGCAGCGCGGCGTCACCCGGATTGTTCTCGAGCGCCCGCCCGAACCAGTGCACGGCCTCCCGATAGTCGAGCCCCCGCACGGCTTCCCGGGCCGCCGCCACACAGGCCGCCACCGCCCGTTCCCGCGACGCGGCGTCGACCGCCGCCCGCACCCGATGCCGGGCGATCTCGGCTTTGGTGCCGTCGAGGGCGCCGGCGATCGCTTCGTGCGCCCGGATCCGCTCATCGCGGCCGAGCTCTTCATAGAGCGCCTCCCGTACGAGCTCATGCACGAACCGCACCCGCGACGGCGCCCAGGGATCGTCGACCAGCACGCCCGCCGCGACCGCTTCGGCCAGAACTTCGCCACCGCCCCCTTCGACGGCCCGGTCGAGCACCACCACGTCAAGCTCGGACCCGTACGCGGCGGCCACACCGAGCATCCCCCGGCAGGCGGCGCTCAGAGGCGCGGTCCGCCGCGCCACGAGCCGCCGCAGACCCGCCGGCAGTTCAAGGTCGCCCACGGGCCGGCCGAGGCGCCCTTCGCGAACCAGAAGCCGGGCCAGTTCCCTGGTGTAGAGCGGATTCCCCCCACCGAGCCGATGAATCTCGGCCGCCCAGGTGCCGTGCGCACGGTGCCCCAGCCCGTCAAGGTAGGCGCCGACCGAGCCGACATCCCACGGTCGAAGGGCGAACACTTCGGCCCCGTCCAGATCGACGTCCGTCCGGCTGGTGCCGATCAGCAGCAGACGCGTCCGCCCGATCTCACGCCCCAGCGCCCGAATGAGCGCCAGCGACCCTTCGTCGGCCCAGTGCAGATCCTCGATCACCAAGAGCGCCGGCCGCACCTCAGCCGCTTCCCGAAGCGCCACAACGGTCCGCTGAACAGCCCGAAACCGCGCCGCCGCAACAGATTCCCCTTCCCCCGACAGCACCAACAGCTCCGGCGACAGCCCTCTCACATCGGCCGGCGATAGCTGCATCGCCTCGGCCGATGAGAGCAGCCGCGTCCACGGCCAGAAGGCGGGCGCGCCCTCGTCCGGATCGGCCCGGCCGGCCAATACCGCCATCCCCGCGGCCGAAGCCCGCGCGGCGGCCTCCTCGACCAGCGCCGTCTTGCCCGCCCCGGCCTCACCGGTCACCAGGACCACGGCGCCTTCGCCCCGCTCGGCACCGGCCCGCAGCCGGTCGAGCGCGACCACCTCAGCCACCCGGCCGACCAGCGCGGCGCCCACGCCGTCCACCCTCCCCCGCGACAGCCGCGATGTCGACCCCCGGAAAGACTGGCCGTTCCTCATTCCGCTCCCGGTCCCGGTCCCAGTCGCAGGCCTGACCCGACCCTCACCCCAGCCCCGAACCCCAGTCCCAGGCCCGGGTCCCGGCGCCCGCTCCGTTCCCAGTTACAGTCCCCAGCCACGACCCAGTCAGTCCCAGCCACGACTCAGTCCCGGTCAGGCCGCTTCCCCACCTCGGATCCGGTCCCGACCGCCATCGGCACCGCTGCCGACCGCCAGCCCTTCGAAATGCGGCCGGCGAAGTCACAACCAGGCGGACCGACCCTGCGCGGGGGTGGCTCCACGCGAAAATGGCCTCGCCAATAGTGGCCCCACGCAAAAGTGGCCCCACGCAAAAGTGGCCCCACACGAAGGCGGCCTCGCGGGAAGGCAGCCCCGCGGAAAGGCAGCCCCGCGGGAAGGCAGCGTCACGCAAAGGCGGCCTCGCGCGAAGGCGGCCCCTCACGAAGATGGCTCGGCTGGTGGTGGATGGGGTCGAAGGCTGTCAGGAGGGAACAAGGGCGACGTCGCCTGTGGAGGCCCGCCATCAAAGGTCCAGGCGCGACACCAAGAGCGCCAGCGCCCCGCGGCGGCTGGGGGATCGTGAGGGTGTGCGGTGTCTCTACGCCTCTGGCGTGATCGACAAAGTGAAGCTCGCCATCGTGGGGTCGGGAACAACACTTCGGCGCTGGTTCAAGGCATCAACTTCTATCGGAACACCGGCAGCCTGGTCGGCATTCGCCGGGCCGACATCGGTGGGCTGGGGGTCGGCGACCTCGAGGTTGTCGCGGCGTTCGCGCTCGATCTGATCCGGCTGGCCGCGATCGCCCGGCGGGAGCACCGGGGCGGCTACCTGAGCGAGGCCGCCGAGCACCTCAAGTCGCCGCCCGGAACCGCCGTCTAGGAGGAGGATGAGGAGGAGGGCACCGACACCTGGATCTCGTCGGAGAGGTTGAAGCCGGCGCACATCTCCAGTTCGTCGCCGCTCCAGAAGCGGCCCGGGTCGTACCAGTTGGGCTGGCGGCCCTTGGGGAGCAGACCCATGTCCTCGTACGTCACCGCGACCACCTCGGCGCAGTAGGCGGTCTCGAGGGCGGCGTCGTCGGCCGGGCCGTGGCCGCCGCGCAGGCGCCAGCGGGGGCGGACCTGGGGGACCCGGCCGCGTACCCAGCGCCAGGCGAGCTGGGCCGAGGACGGGAACGGGGTGCCGTCGAGGCGGGCCACCGTCTTCAGGGCCTTGTCCTCCATGGCCGGCGTGACGCCGGGTTCCAGTTGGCGCAGCCAGCCGCGCTGGCCGTAGCGCTGGGCCCACACCGTGACCGCGTCGCGCAGGTCGTGCAGCTGGACGCCGCGCTGGAACGTGCCGGACCACAGGTCGGGCAGCGACCTGCCCAGCTCGGCGTGCCACATCAGGGGTGGCATGTCCTCGATGACGATCGACATGCCGACGTGGTTGACCGGGCTGTTGGTCAGCGTCTGGATCGCCCGGTCGGGACCGGATCGTCCCCGGAAGATCCAGATGTCCCCTGTGCGCGTCAGGTCGATGGCCTCGTCGAGGCTGATGGCGGCATCCACGGTGTCTATCCTCGGGTGATGCGTTGGTGGAAGGTAGTGGGATTGGCCGGTCTGGCGGGAGTCGCCGCGACGGGCGCCGTTGTCGCGCGGGCGGAGCGCCGCCGGAGGCAGTACACGCCCGAGGAGATCCGGGAACGACTGCACCAGAGGGTGGCCGAAGCCGCCGCCTCAGACGACATCGGTGTCCCGGAGTAGCGACCAGAGGCCGGCGCCGTCGGGCGCCGAGAACCAGGTCTTGCCGCCGGAGCCGACCGCCTCGGGATCACCGGACGGTCCGGGCACCGCGCCGGCCAGCACCGACTGCGTGGGTGACAGCCGGCGGATGGCGACGGCGGCCACGTTGTCCGGGTGGGCGTGCGCGAACTCGGAGTAGATCTCCTGATCGTGCTGGCCGTCGTCGCCGATGAGCAGCCACTTGATCTTGGGGAACTCCTGCGAGAGCCGTTGCAGAGTGGTGCGCTTGTGGTCCTGGCCGCTGCGGAACCAGCGGTCGGGGGTCGGGCCCCAGTCGGTCAGCAGCAGCGGGCCCGCCGGGTAGAGGTGGCGGGACAGGAAGCGCGACAGGGTGGGCGCCACGTTCCACGCGCCGGTCGAGAGGTAGAAGACCGGCGCGCCCGCGTTCGCCGTGATCAGGCGCTCGTAGAGCACGGCCATGCCGGGCACGGCCATGCGCGCGTGCTCGTCGAGGACGAACGTGTTCCAGGCGGCGAGCAGCGGACGGGGCAGGGCGGTGACCATGACCGTGTCGTCGATGTCGGAGATGAGCCCGAAGCGGCAGTCCGGGTCGACCACCCGGATCGGGGCCTCGGCCGGCGCCGCGCCCTCGGTGAACAGCCGCACCTTGCCCCAGCCGGGCTCGAGGTCACCCTTGACCCGGCAGTCGACGTAACCGCTGCGGTCGGTGCGGGTCTCGGTGATGCTGTCCCCGACCTGGATCTTGACGATGGCGCCGTTCACCGGTGAGGTCGTGAAGCTGCGCCAGCCGCGTACCTTCTCCAGCCTCTTGCTTTTCTGCGGGCCGCGGGTGAGCACGACCCGGGCCATCACGCGGGCCCAGCCGGGAGCACCGTATCCCGTGTAGGCGGTGATCACCGGCTGCCAGCCGCGGTTGCGCAGCCGGCGCTCGACGATCTCGTGAAGCGCGTCCTCCACCCGGGCGGCCCGGTGCATCCGGATCACCGGCGGTTGCGCTGCCGGGGTTGTCGCCACGCCGGTCCTCCTGCCCTGTCAATCGGCCTGCCCGGCTACGGTACCCGCCCACCCTGGTCCGTACGCAGACCACAGCGGATTACTAAGCGGTGGCCGGAATCTCGCCGGTGGACCACTGGTCGGCGAACCACTGCTCGTCGGCCGGGCGGGGGCGCAGGCCGGCGCGGGCGATGGCGGTGGCCGCCTCGGCCCGCAGGACGCGCAGGGCGTCGGCGTCCTTCTCGGCGGTCTCCCACAGCGCGCGCTCGCGCTCCTGGAGGGCCTGGTACTCGGCCAGGCGGTGGTGGCGGATCGCGTTGCGCAGGGCGGCTTCCTGGACCACCGGGTGCAGGCGGGGGTTCCAGCCGCGGTGGGCCAGGATGTCGTTGAGCTGGGCGATGGAGAGCTCGCGGTTGCGGCAGGCGACGGTGGCCGCGTGGTGCAGGTAGCGCTGGCGTACCTGGTTCTCGCCGGGCTTGCGGCGGCGGCTCATCAGCGGGTAGGCGCCGGCCCGGGTGGTACGCCGGGCGGCCTGGTCGGCCGCGTCGAAGGCGGCCCAGGCCGCGTCCAGTTCGCTCTGTGCGGCCTCCCACTCGGCCCGGCTGCGGGCGGCGGCCGCGGCGGCCCGGCCGGCCGCGACGGTGACCTCGTCGGCGTAACGCTCGGCCTCGGCCTCGGCCGGCGAGGGTGCCGGCGCGTGCCGGGGAATCGCCATGGCGGCGACGGCGATCGCGATGCCCAGCAACAGCAGCAGCCAGAGCGCGACGGCCAGGGGCAGGGAGACGAAGAAGCTTTCCAGGGCGGTTTCCATCGCAACCTCACGATCGGTTCGTGGGCGGATATCGGAAAGGTGACGTACGACAGGCGCGGCAGAGGGCTCAGAAAGCCGGTGGACCACGGACCGGGCGGACCCGGAGGGCGACGCCGGCGAGCAGGACGATCACGGTCGCCGCGATCAGCACCGGCACGGTCACGGGAGGCGCCGGCTCGGGCTCGGCGACGAGGGCCGCCGTCCGCGTCTCGCTCGCGGCTTCCGCCCGTACGGACGAAACAAGCGCGACAGGCGCAGCCGGCGCGGCCGCCGGGGTCGCGGGCACGGTGAAGGCGAGCGCCAGCATCGCCAGCCCGGCGAGGAAGCGCAGGAAGCGGCGCCCGTCCCACTGACGGGGAAGCACTCGCGTCACTGCTGCCACGCGACCAACGTACCGAATCGGGCGGAAACGCGCACGGCCTCGCAGGAGTTACGCCGCCGACACTCTGTTCACCGAAAGAGGGACTATTGACTCGTGGACCTACAGGTGGTGCGGCAGGTGGCCGAGCTCGAGGGCTGGATCTCCGAGGGCGGCGTGGTGGTGCTCAGCGGGGCCGGGCTCTCCACCGACTCCGGCATCCCGGATTACCGGGGCCCGTCGGGCTCGGCCCGGCGCTCGACGCCGATGACCTATCAGACGTTCACTCGCGACCCGATCGCCCGGCGCCGCTACTGGGCGCGCAGCCACCTGGGCTGGCGCACGATCGGCGACGCCCGGCCGAACGACGGCCACCGGGCGGTCGCGCGCCTTCAGGAGGCGGGCGCGGTCCAGGGTGTCATCACGCAGAACGTGGACGGGCTGCACCAGGCGGCGGGCGCCCGCGACGTGGTCGAGCTGCACGGCAACCTGGCCCGCATCGTCTGCCTGGACTGCGGCGAGCTGACCCCGCGTGGGGTGCTGGCGGCCCGGCTCGAGGAGGCCAACCCGCGGTTCGCCGGCGTGGCCACGGCGGTGAACGCGGACGGCGACGTGGAGCTCGACGACACCGAGCTGGACGGGTTCGTGGTGGTCGACTGCACGTCCTGCGGCGGGATGCTGAAGCCGGACGTCGTCTACTTCGGGGAGACGGTGCCGCCGGAGCGGGTCTCGCGCAGTTTCGGCCTGGTCGCCGAGGCGCGGACCCTGCTGGTGCTGGGCTCCTCCCTGACCGTGATGTCGGGGCGCCGGTTCGTGCTGCGGGCGGTCAAGGACGGCATCCGGGTGGCGATCGTCAATCGCGGCGTGACGCGCGGCGAGCCGTACGCGGGGGTCGTGGTCGATGCCCCATTGGGCATCGTGCTGCCCCATCTGGCATCGACGGTTGAGACCGTTTCGTCCTGATGACCGTCGATGGAGCGCTCCCATCGACGGCCGTAATCGCACTGAAACCTAAATATTGATTGACGCCCGTTGACGTGACCGGCCTCACTGGCGTTAACTGCCGGAACCGCTTCCGAAACCGGTTCCGAAACCTCTGAGTAAAGAACCGGTGACCTCAGCGGCGAGAACTAACGGAGGACAAGTGCCGATCACCATCGCCGACGTCGCGGCTCGGGCCAAGGTCAGCAAGACGACCGTGTCCCGGGTGCTCAACGGCAAGGGCGAGCTGGACGAGTCGACCGCCGCGCGGGTCCGCGCGGTGATCGAGGAGCTCGGCTACGTGCCCAGCGCCCGCGCTGTCGGCCTGGCCCGCGGCCGCACCCGGGTGGTCGGCATGCTCGTGCCGTCGCTCACCTGGCCGTGGATCGGCGAGGTCATCCAGGGCGCGGTCGACGTGCTCGAGACCGAGCGGTACGGCCTGCTGCTGTTCACCTGCAACCGCGGCGAGGAGTCGATGCGCCAGTTCGGCGCGCAGGTGTCCGCCAAGTCGTTCGACGGCCTGCTGGTCATCGAGCCCGAGGGGACTCTCGACTACATCGCCACGCTGCACGCCCGGGGACTGCCGGTGGTGCTCATCGACGACCGCCACCAAGCCTCCGGCCAGATCCCCAGCATCGGCACGACCAACCACGACGGCGCCGGCTCGGCCGCGCGCCACCTGCTCGAGATCGGCCGTACCCGGCCGCTGATGGTCACCGGACCGGACCGCTTCGGCTGCACCCAGCAGCGGCTCACC
This sequence comes from Actinoplanes sp. NPDC048796, assembly GCF_040650035.1. Taxonomy (NCBI): domain Bacteria; kingdom Bacillati; phylum Actinomycetota; class Actinomycetes; order Micromonosporales; family Micromonosporaceae; genus Actinoplanes; species Actinoplanes sp. NPDC048796. The sequence continues at coordinate 406,428 of NZ_JBEZGO010000001.1, forward strand.
GGCTTCGCCAACGTCTTCGCCGAGGCCGGCCACCCCATCACCACCGACCGGGTGCATCCCGGCGATTTCACGACCGCCGCCGGCGCCGCCGGCGTCCGGGCCGCGCTGGAGTCCGGTGTGGACTTCGACGCCGTCTTCGCGCACAACGACCTGGCCGCCATCGGCGCCATGCGGGAGCTGCTCGAGAACGGCAAGCGGGTGCCGCAGGACGTCGCCGTGGTCGGCTTCGACGACATACCGACCGCGGCGCACACCCAGCCGCCGCTGAGCACGGTGCACCAGCCGCTGCGCGAGATGGGCGAGGCGGCGGCCCGCGCGCTGCTCGGTCACTTCGAGGGCACACCCCTGCCCAACCGCCCCACCGTCATTCCCACCACCTTCACCCCCCGCTCCTCCACCACCCTCTAAAGCGTCACCGCACAAATCGCCGGCCGGCTGGCCGGCCGTACAAACGCGCCCATCGACGCCTGCCTCCGGCACGCGTCGCGATGACTTACGCCCTTTTTTCAGCAGATAAGAGGAGATACAGCGATGCAGAGAAGGAAACTGTTCGCGGTCGCTCTGGCGAGCGTCGTCGCCACCGGCGGCCTGGCCGCGTGCGGCGACTCGCCGAACGCGAACAACGCCAACAACGCGAACAAGTCGTCGGTCGACTTCCTCAAGATCGGCATGCCGAACGGCACGCAGACCGAGAACCACAACCCGTTCGCCGGCACCTCCTCGGCCAACGCGCTGGGCTACAAGTGGATGATCTACGAGCCGCTGACCCAGTGGAACCCGGTCAAGCCGGCCGACCCCGCCACCCCGTGGCTGGCCAGCGCGGTCAAGTGGGCCGACGACTACAAGTCGGTCGACATCACCGTCCGCGACGGCGCCACCTGGTCGGACGGGCAGAAGCTGACCGCCGACGACGTCGTCTACACGTACACGCTGATCAAGGGCAACGACGCGCTCAACCAGTACGCCGTCCCGTACGACCAGATCACCGCGAACGGCAACGTCGTCAAGCTGACCTTCAAGTCGTCGCAGTTCGTCAACCAGAACAAGATCCTGGCCAACACGCCGATCGTCCCCAAGCACGTCTGGGAGAAGATCGCCGACCCCGCCACGGACGTCAACAAGAACCCGATCGGCTCCGGCCCGTACACGCTCAAGTCCTTCACCCAGGCCGGCGTCACGCTCAGCGTCCGCGACTCCGGTTACTGGCAGGACCTGCCCAAGGTCAAGGAGCTGCGGTACGTCTCGTACGCCGACAACAGCGCCCAGTCGACCGCGCTGGCCAACGGCGAGTCGGAGTGGAGCTTCGTCTTCATCCCGAACGCGCAGCAGACCTTCGTGGCCAAGGACCCGGCGCACCACAAGCTGTGGGCCCCGGGCGTGCTCGGCATCCACGGCCTGTACATCAACACCACGGTGAAGCCGTTCGACGACCCGAAGCTGCGCCAGGCCATGAACATGGTCATCAACCGGGCGGACATCTTCAACCAGGCCGAGGCCGGCTACTTCCACCCGGAGATCAAGAGCGTGACCGGCCTGCCGCCGGGCGCCGGTGACGCGTACATCGCCCCGGAGTACAAGGGCAAGGAGTTCTCGGTCGACGTCGAGGGCGCCAAGAAGCTTCTGCAGGGCGCCGGTTACAAGCTCAACGGCAAGACGCTGAGCGACCCGAGCGGCAAGCCCGTGAAGATCAAGCTCAGCGACCCGGCGCCGTGGTCGGACTACCAGACCACGCTGGAGATCATCAAGAGCAACTTCGCCGAGATCGGCATCGAGGCCACCGTCGAGAAGCCGAACCAGGACGTGTGGGACGCCAACGTGCAGAAGGGCGCCTTCGAGGCCTCGATGCGCTGGACCAACGGTGGCGCCACGCCGTACGACATCTACCAGACGGTCATGGACGGCGCCCTCACCAAGCCGATCGGCACCGCCGCCCAGCAGGGCAACTTCGGCCGCTTCAACAGCCCGGAGGCGACGGCCGCGCTCAAGGCGTACGCCAACGCGACCAGCGACGTCGAGCGCACCAAGCAGATGAACATCATCCAGAAGATCTTCGTCGAGCAGGCCCCGATGCTGCCGGTCGGCGCCGACAACGTGGGCGCGGCCTACAGCGACAAGAACTGGACCGGCTGGCCGACCGACGCCGACCCGTACTCGGGCGCGCAGCCGACCCAGCCGTACGCCCTGCAGATCGTCCTGAAGCTCAAGCCCGCCGGCGCCTGACGCCCGACTTGCCGCTCCCCGCACCGTCCGCGGGGAGCGGCACCTCAACGAAGGAACAAGCGCATGACGTCGACAAAGGAAGCCGAGGCTCCTTCCGGCGAGGTGGTGCTCGAGGCGGTAGGCCTGACCAAGCACTTCCCGGTCCGCCGGCAACTCAGACAGATCTTCCGCGAGCACGACGCGGTTCACGCCGTCGACGATGTGAACCTCACGCTGCGCCGGGGCGAGGTGGTCGCCCTCGTCGGCGAGTCCGGCTCCGGCAAGTCCACTGTGGCCCGCCTGCTGGCCCAGCTTTATCCCCGTACGGACGGCGACATCCGGCTCCACGGCGTGAGCACCCGGGTCAAGGGCGGCCGGCCCTTCCGCGAGTACGCGGCCCGCGTCCAGATGATCTTCCAGGATCCGTTCGCGTCGCTGAACCCGGTGCACACCATCCGCTATCACCTGACCCGGGCGCTGAAGATCCACGGAAACGCCGAGAACCTCGAGGCCGCCCTGCACGACCTGCTGACCAGGGTCAGCCTCACGCCGCCCGAGCGCTACCTGGACAAGTTCCCGCACGAGCTCTCCGGCGGCCAGCGCCAGCGGGTGGCGATCGCCCGCGCGCTCGGCGCCCGCCCCGAGGCCCTGCTGGCCGACGAGCCGGTGTCCATGTTGGACGTCTCGATCCGTCTCGGTGTGCTGAACCTGTTGCGGGACCTCAAAGAACGCCTCAACCTGGCCATCCTCTACATCACCCACGACATCGCCTCGGCCCGCTACTTCGCCGACCAGACCCTGGTGATGTACGCCGGGCGGATGGTCGAGGGTGGCGACAGCGAGACCGTCACGCAGACACCGGCTCACCCGTACACCCGGCTCCTGATCGACTCCGCACCCGATCCCGATCGGCTCATCGGCGACGTGGACCCCCTCGACGAGGACCGGGGCAACGGCGAGCCGCCCAGCCTGATCCGGCCGCCCTCGGGATGCCGTTTCCACCCGCGCTGCCCGGCCGCCATGCCGCGCTGCTCCACCGACCTGCCGGTGCCCCTTCAGATCGGCGACGCGCCCGGCCACTGGGCCGCCTGCTGGCTCTACTCCTCCGCCGAGGAGGCGGCCAAGTGAGGTACTTCCTCCAGCGCATCGCGTTCTATCTGTTCACGGCCTGGGCCGCGATCACCCTGAACTTCTTCATCCCGCGCCTGGTGCCCGGTGACCCCGTACAGTCGCTCATCGCGAAATACCGCGGCCAGCTCAGCAGCGACGCGATCCAATCGCTGTACGTGCTCTTCGGCCTCGACAAGCAGGAAAGCCTGTGGCAGCAGTACCTGGACTACTGGAAGCAGATCTTCTCCGGTGACCTGGGTCTGTCATTCACGTTCTTCCCGGCCCCGGTCTCGCAGGTCATCTCGCAGGCCCTGCCGTGGACGGTGATGCTGGTCGGCGTCACCACCATCATCAGCTTCCTGCTCGGCACCGGGCTGGGCGTGCTGGCCGGCTGGCGGCGCGGCTCGTGGGCCGACGGCCTGCTGCCGGTCACCACCTTCTTCTCGTCGGTGCCGTACTTCTGGCTCGGCATCATCGCGATCTACCTGCTGGCCGGGCCGGACAGCTTCTTCCCGTCGTCCGGCGGTTTCGACTCGGGGCTCGTGCCGGCCTGGGACCAGTACTTCATCCCCAGCGCCATCCAGCACAGCCTGCTGCCGGCGCTGACCATCCTGATCTCGTCGGTCAGCGGCTGGATCCTGAGCATGCGCAACATGATGGTGACGGTGGCGTCGGAGGACTACATCACCGTCGCGCACGCCAAGGGCCTGTCCGAGCGGCGGGTCGCGGTCAGCTACGCGGCCCGCAACGCGTTGCTGCCCAACGTCTCCGGGTTCGCGCTGTCGCTCGGCTTCATCGTCGGCGGCACGCTGCTGGTGGAGATCGTGTTCTCGTACCCCGGCCTGGGTTTCACGCTCCTGCAGGCCCTGGGGGCCAAGGACTACCCGCTCATGCAGGGCATCTTCCTCGTCATCACCATCTCGGTGCTGGTCGCGAACCTGCTGGCCGACGTGGCGTACCTGCTCCTCGACCCGCGCACCCGCAAGGAGGGCTGAGCGATGACGATTCCCACCTCGAGCATCGAGCAGGTGATCCCCGGGCAGGGCTCGATGGCCCAGCCCGAAGAAGCGCACCCGAGCAAGCGCAAGCGGCAGCGGTTCACCTTCATCCGCAACAAGAAGGCGGCCGCCGGCCTCACCATCCTCGGGCTCTACATCCTGTTCGCGATCATCGGGCCGTGGGTGGCGCCGTACGACCCCGGCGCCCGCGGCAACGACCTCGTACAGCCGCCCTCGGCCGACCACTGGCTCGGCACCACCCACCTGGGCCAGGACGTGTTCAGCCAGATCCTGGTCGGCACCCGCAGCGTGATGTACGTCGGCCTGCTGGCCGGCACGATCGCGACCGTGCTGTCGGTGCTGATCGGGGTGACCGCCGGCTACCTCGGCGGCAAGACCGACGACGTGCTGTCCGCGTTCGCCAACGTGATCCTGGTGATCCCGGCCGTCCCCCTGATGATCATCATCACGTCGATCCTGAACAACGCCAGCGACACCCTGATCGCGCTGGTCATCGGTCTCACCTCGTGGTCGTGGAACGCCCGGGTGCTGCGCGCGCAGACCCTGTCGCTGCGCCGGCGCGACTACGTGGAGGCGTCGAGGGCCACCGGCGAGAAGACGTGGCGCATCATCGGCTTCGAGCTGCTGCCCAACCTCACCGCGGTGATCGCCTCCGGCTTCGTCGGCACGGTCATCTTCGCCGTGCTCTCCGAGATCACCCTGGCCTTCATCGGGATCGTCTCGAACAACGGCTGGAACTGGGGCACGATCCTGTTCTGGGCCCAGGGCCAGCAGGCGCTCGCGCAGAACGCCTGGTGGTGGTTCGTGCCGGCCGGTCTCGCGATCGCCTTCCTCGGCACCGCCCTCTCCTTGATCAACTTCGGCATCGACGAGTTCGTCAGCCCGCGCCTGCGCAGCGCCGGCAAGACCAAGGTCAAGACCGCCGCCGGCCGGACCGTACGGATGCGGATCGGTTTCACCCCCGTTCTTTCGTCGAAAGGCGGCGAGCCCTCGTGAGCCAGCCCGTGCTCGAGATCCGCAATCTGAACGTCGATTACGGCCTGGGCGACAAAGCAGTTCACGCCGTACGCGACGTCAGCCTCACCCTGCACCGCGGCGAAGTCCTCGGCCTGGCCGGCGAAAGCGGCTCCGGCAAGTCGACGCTGGCCTACGGCCTGACGCGGCTGCTGCCCCCGCCCGGTGTCATCACCGGGGGCGAGGTCGTCTATCACCCCGAGGGCGCTTCCCCGTACGACGTCCTGGCGCTCTCCGACCGCAAGCTGCGGCAGTTCCGCTGGGCCGAGACGGCGATCGTGTTCCAGGGGGCGATGAACTCGCTCAACCCCGTACACAAGATCTCGACCCAGCTCACCGACGTGCTCCGGGCCCACGAGCCGAAGATGAGCGAACACACCCGCAACGCCCGCGCCCGCGAGATGCTCAAGCTGGTCGGCATCTCGCCGGACCGGATGGACGCGTACCCCCATCAGCTCTCCGGCGGCATGCGCCAGCGCGTGATGATCGGCATGGCGCTGATCCTGCAACCGCAGGTGGTCATCATGGACGAGCCGACGACCGCCCTCGACGTGGTGATGCAGCGGCAGATCCTGGGCCAGCTGATCGAGCTGCGCGAACGGCTCGGCTTCTCGGTCATCTTCATCACGCACGACCTGTCGCTGCTGGTGGAGTTCTCCAACCGGATCGCCATCATGTACGGCGGCCGGATCGTCGAACAGGCGCCGGCGGCGACGATCTACCGGGACGCGCTCCACCCGTACTCGGCCGGGCTCCTCGCCTCTTTCCCGGCCCTGCGCGGCCCGAAGCGGGAACTGGCCGGCATCCCCGGCTCGCCCCCGGATCTGGCCGGCATGCCCAGCGGATGCTCGTTCCATCCACGCTGCCCCAAGGCGTTCGAGCCGTGCCCGACGAAGATCCCTGTTCTCGGGCCGCCCGCCGACGCCAACGCCGTGGGCCGTTCCGTGGCCTGCTGGCTTCACCCTCCGGCCGACCTTCCCACCGGCGCCCTCGACCTTTCCCTGGAGAACCGTTGACATCCGTAACCGATCTCGCGCCTCTGATCACCGGCCTGCCGCCCTCGTTCACCTGGGGCGTGGCCACGGCCTCGTACCAGATCGAGGGCGCCGTGGACGAGGACGGGCGCACGCCGTCCATCTGGGACACCTTCAGCCGCACCCCGGGTGCCGTGCACAACGGCGACACCGGCGACGTGGCCTGCGACCACTACCACCGGATGCCGCAGGACGTGCAGCTGATCAAAAGCCTGGGCCTGGACAGCTATCGGTTCTCGGTGGCGTGGCCCCGGGTGCAGCCGGGCGGCCGCGGCCCGGCCAACCCGGCCGGGCTGGCCTTCTACGACCGCCTGGTCGACGAGCTGCTGGCCAACGGCATCGACCCGTGGGTGACGCTCTACCACTGGGACCTGCCGCAGGAGCTGGAGGACGCGGGCGGCTGGCCGCACCGGGACACTGCCTACCGGTTCGCCGACTACGCGGCGATCGTCTTCGAGAAGCTGAAGGACCGGGTCGGCACGTTCACGACCCTGAACGAGCCCTGGTGCTCGGCCTGGCTCGGCTACAACGTGGGCGTGCACGCGCCGGGCCGCCGCGACTTCGACGCGTCGCTCGCGGCCACCCACCACCTGCTGCTGGGGCACGGGCTGGCGCTGCAGGCGATGCGGTCGCCCGCGCACACGTTCGGCATCACGCTCAACATGGGCACGGCCGACCCACTGTCGTCGTCGGATCTGGACCACGAGGCGGCCCGGCGGGCCGACGGGATGGGGCTGCGGCTCTATCTGGACCCGCTGCGGCACGGCACGTACCCGGCCGACGTGGTGGCCGATCTGGCCGCCCGCGGCTCGGCGCTGCCCGTCCAGGACGGCGACCTGGAGATCATCTCCCAGCCGTTCGACGTGCTGGGCGTCAACTTCTACTTCGGCCAGGACTTCGCCGGCACGGATGTCGACGGGAGCACGGTCGATGCCACCGGCGCCCCGGTGGTGCGTGCCGTCCTGCCGGACACGCCCCGGACCGCCATGGGCTGGCCGATCACGCCGTCCCGGTTCACCTCGCTGCTCACCCGGCTCGCCCGCGACTATCCCGGTCTGCCCATGGTGATCACCGAGAACGGCGCCGCCTTCGACGACGCACCCGACAAGTCCGGGTTTGTCGCCGATGACGACCGTACCGCTTATCTGGCCTCCCACATCGCGGCCGTAGCCGCGGCCCGTGACCAGGGCGCCGACATCCGCGGCTACTTCGCCTGGTCCCTGCTCGACAACTTCGAGTGGGCCGAGGGCTACGCCAAACGCTTCGGCATCGTCCGGGTCGACTACGAAACCCAGGAGCGCATCCCCAAGCAGAGCGCCCTCTGGCTCCGCGACTCGATCGCCGCCCTGCGCTCGAACTGACCGTGGGGCCCGGCCGATCCCTTTCGGACCGGCCGGGCCCGCAGGTCAGCCTCTCGCCCGCTGCCTCGGGGCGAAGGACAGGACCGGCTCGGCCGGTGGCTCGGGGAGGCCGCCGTCGGCCAGCAGCCGTGCGATCGGCAGGGTGGCGGCGCCCATGGCCACGGCGTCGCGGCCGAGTTGGCAGACGTCGATGCTGGTGGACGCGTACGGGCGGCGCAGCGCGTGCCGGGCGGCGGCGCGGCGGATCTCGGGCAGGAAGCGGTCGGCGAACGCCGTTCCGGTCTCTCCGCCGACGGCGATGCGCTCGGGGCTGAACAGGTTGATCAGGTCGGCCAGGCCGGCGCCCAGGTAGCCGGCGGTCTGCTCGAACACCTCGATCGCGGCCGGCTCCAGATCGTCGCGCGCGAGCGTTTCCGGCAGCAGCTCCGGCGTGTGCTCCACCCCGAGGGCCGCGGCCAGCCGGGCGCCGATCCGGTCGGCTCCGATGTACGCCTCGAGGCAGCCGCGCGCGCCGCAGCGGCACTGCTCACCGTCGTACATCAAGGTGGTGTGTCCCCACTCGCCGGCGTTGCTGTTCGCGCCGCGGTAGGAGCGCCCGTCCATGACGACGGCCGCGCCCACCCCCGTACCGATCATGATGATGACCGCGTGCCGCGCCCCGCGGCCGGCGCCGAACCACATCTCGGCCTGGCCGTGGGTCTTGGCGCCGTTCTCCACGAAGACCGGGACCCCGGTTCCGGCCCGCAGCATCGCGCCCAGCGGCACCGCGTCCCAGCCGGTCGACTGCGAGTCGACGACCCCGTCGTCCACCTCGACCACGCCGGGCACGCCCACCCCGAAGCCGAGCACGTCCTTCACCGCCACCCCGGCCTCCGCCACGACCGTGGCCAGGCCTTCCAGGAGCCTTGCGGCAACCTGGGCGGGGTCGTCGTCGTGCTCGAGGGTGGCCGCGGCCAGCCGTGACATCGACAGGTCGTACAGCTCGACCAGCACCCGGGTCTCGGCCACGTCGGCGCCCACCACGTACCGGAAGCCGGGCCGCACCCGCAGCAGCACGCGCGGGCGGCCGCCGTCCGAGCCGACCAGGCCGGCCTCCTCGACGAGACCTTCCTCGATCATCTCGCCGATCAGGTTGCTGACGCTGGCCTGGCTCAGCGCCGTGGTGGCGGCGAGCTGCTGGCGGCTCTGCATGCCGCCGCGGAACAGGTCGGTCAGCAGACTCGCCCGGTTCGCCCGGCGTACGTCCCGGACGGTCGCCCGCCTGCTCTCCATGACATGACATTCAACGCCATCACCGCGCGAAAACGTAAGGCGCGGGTCGAGGGCGTCGGCATATCGTGCCCGAGTGACCGACTACCGTGAAGTGAACCGGGCCAACTGGGACGAGCGGGCGCCCGCCCACGCCGCCTCCCCCGGCTACAACGCCCACCGGCTCCGCGACGATCCGGCGTTCCTGAGCGACACCGTCCGCTTCGACCGGCCGCTGCTCGGCGACGTGTCCGGGCTGCGCGGCGTACACCTGCAATGCCACATCGGCACCGACACCGTGTCGCTCAGCCGCCTGGGCGCCACGATGACCGGCCTCGACTTCTCGCCGAAGTCGCTGGAGCAGGCCCGCCGGATCGCCGCCGACGCCAAGGCCGACATCCGGTTCGTCCAGGCCGACGTCTACGACGCGGTCGAGGCGGTGGGCGACGGCTACGACCTCGTCTACACCGGAGTCGGCGCGCTGTGCTGGCTGCCCGACATCCGCCGCTGGGCCCGCACGGTCGCGGCCCTCCTGCGTCCCGGCGGGCGCCTGTTCATCCGCGAGGGCCATCCCGTGCTGTGGGCGCTCGACTACGAGCGCGACGACGACCTGCTCGTGCTGACCGAGCCCTATTTCGAGACGGCCGCGCCGCAGATCTACGACGAGCCGGGGACGTACGTCGAGACGGACACCGCGTTCACCCACAGCGTCACCCACGAGTGGAACCACGGCCTGGGCGAGATCGTGACGGCCCTGCTCGAGGCCGGGATGACCATCACCGGGCTGGTCGAGCACACCAGCGTTCCGTGGCACGCTCTCGAGCGCACGATGGTGGACATCGGCGACGGTGAGTTCCAGTTGCGCGACAAACCGAACCGGCTGCCGCACACGTACACCCTCCAAGCGGTCCGCACTCCCGTTTAGAGATCAAAGCCTTCGGGGTACGTCGGCGGTCATCCCCACAGACTCAGGAGGCCCCGATGCGCTTCGGAACGATAGGCGGGCTGATCGTCATTCTCTGGCTCGTTCTGGGCGGCGTGGCCGCCTACGAGCGCGGCTACTTCAAGGACACCGGCGACACGAGCTGTGCCGAGTTCGGCACGATCGTCGTCACCGTGGCGGCCGGGCCGCTCAACTGGCTGGGCGTCAACCCGAAGATCAAGTGCGACGTCCCCGAGCCTAGTAAGTAGGCCCTTTGGTCAATCCCCCGAGCCACGGTCCATCGAGCACACCGGCGTCGATCTCGACGCCGGTGATCGCTTTCAGGGCCAGCGCCGCACACTGGCTCGGCGTCCACTTCTCATCCAGTTCACGGGTCCAGGCGTCGTCGAAGCGGCCCCACGTCCGCAGGCTCACCGCGCTCATCCCGCCGACCACGTCGCCGTCCTCGGCCACCGACAGCTGGATTTTGTTGGGGTCGCGGTGGATCGTGCAGGCCCGCCCGGCCTCGGACAGCTCGCCGAGCATGTCCGGGTCGGCGCCGATCCAGCCGAGCGTGCCCTCCACCTGAAGCACCAGCGATCCCTCACCCGCGCTCCGGGCCAGCAGCATGACCTCGGGCAGTCGTCGCGGGATCCGCCGGCTGGCCCGGGTGAGCCCGTCCGGCGCCTCGGCCACGTCCCGCACGCCCATCATGTCGAGCGTCAGGGCCGGGGCCAGCACTGTCACGGTGACGCACCAGCCCTCGCCGAGATGCCGGGTCAGATCGAAGGGCTCGGCCGTCATCGGCCCAAACTATTCGTGCGGCAGCAGGTAGCGCCAGGTCACGCTGACCACACGGTCGTCCGGCAGCCGGTACGAACGCCAGTCCCACACGTCCTTGCGCGGCAGCGCGCGGAGCACGGCCCGAGCCTGACGACCGCGGACGTCCCGATTGCTCCACCACGCGTCCTTTCCGAACGCGGGCGGCGTGACACCGTCCGGCCACGGCCGGGTCTCGGCGGCCGGGCCGCCACCGGCCAGTATCGCGACCAGCCGGACGGCGTCCGGCCGGAAGACGGTGCCGCGCTTGCGGACCCGCGCCTTGCACGCCATGAGGTCGTCGTAGAGGCCGTACGTCGCGGCCGCGTAACCGTGGTGCTCGCGGTAGGCGGTGAACGCGTACGCGTCGAGCCTCAGCGTCCGCCCTCGCGACCGGGCCTCGAAGTGGCTGGTCGGCGCGTCCGCGATCTGCGGATCGCCCGGCCCGAGCAGCAGCTTGCCGTTGGCCGGGTCACGCAGCACCCGCACCGAGTGCCGCAGCAGGGCGTCGGTCTCACTCGGCCGCAGCCGCAGCCGCCGCTCCGCGTCGACGATCGCCGCGCCGTCTCGATAGACGACCAGCTGCGGCGGCCGGATCTGGTCGTAGCCGGCCGGCACGAAGCCGCCGCCTTCCGAGTAGAGGACAACCGGCTCATTGCCGTACGCCGCCTCGGCCACCCCACCCGGAACCAGCACACCGGCGGCGATCAGAGCCGCCCCGGCCAGCAGTTGTCTGCGCTCCATTACCTTCCCCCGTCCGATAGCCACTCCCCCGATAAACGCACATATCGGACAGCGGCAACGGCTGGGGTTCCGGTTTCGGACCGAACGGCGCCCGGTCCTGCCCGTCCGGCGGAGCCTCAGGCCATCGCGTGCGACAGGCGGCGTACGGCCTCGTCCATCTCCTCGGCCGGGGCGGCGGCGTAGGTCAGGCGCAGGTACGGCCCCGGCGGCTCCGCCGCATACCACGGGCGGCCCGGGAAGACGGTCACTCCGGAGGCGGCGGCCGCCGCCGTCGTGGCGATGTCGTCGGCGCCGTCCGGGAGGGCCACCCACAGATGCAGGCCGCCGCGCGGCAGGGCCGGCGGCACCATGCCGGGCAGGTGCCGGTGAAGCGCGCTCACCAGAGCGGACCGCCTCGCCGCGAGCGCCGTCCGCAAGCCGCGCCGATGCCGGGCCCACGACGGCGCGGTGACCAGCTCCACTGTGGCCTGTTGCAGCGGGCCGGCCACGAAGAAGTCGTCCAGCAGCCGGGCCGCCCGCAGCCGGGCGGCGGCCGGCCCGCGCGCGCCGATCGCGGCCACCCGCAGCCCCGGAGCGGCCGACTTGGTCAGCGAGCGCACGTAGACCACATGGCCGTCCGAGTCGTCGGCCACCAGCGGCCGCGGCGGCTCGCCGTCGATGGTCAGGTCGCGGGCGTAGTCGTCCTCGATCAGGAACGCTCCGGCGTCGCGGACGGCCGCGGCGACCTCGGGCCGGCGGTCGGCCGACAGGGTGGCGCCGGTCGGGTTGGCGTACAGCGGCTGGCAATAGAACAGCCGCGCTCCGGTGCGGGCGAAGGCGGCGGCCAGGTGCTCCGGCCGCACACCGGAAGGGTCCGCGGGAACCGGAACCACCCGGAGCCCGCGAGCGCGGGCGGCGGCCAGCGCGCCGAGATAGGTCGGCGACTCGACCAGCACAGTGTCGCCGGGCGAGGCCAGCGCGCGGAAGGCGGTCGACAGCGCGGCCTGACCGCCCGGGCAGATCACCATGTCGGCCGCGCGCAGACCGCCACCGGCCTGCCGGGCGAACCAGTCGCGCAGGTCCTCGCGTCCCTCGACCGGCCCGCGCTGCCAGCTCGCGGGCTGCCGGGCCGCCCGGGCCAGCGCCGCCCCGAGGGCCGCGGTCGGCTGCAGATCGGCGTCGAGATAACCGCCGGTCAGCGGAATCGCCCCAGCCGGCGGTAACGCCAGTAACGCCTGCATCTCGCTCTCACCGGACGGCCGTGGCCCGAGGGCGACCGTCTGCCAGGACAGATCGGGCTTTTCGCGGTACGCGGGGTGGGCCGCCACGAAGGTGCCCCGCCCCGACCTCGTCTCGACCACGCCTTCCGCCACCAGGCGCCGAATCGCCTCGGCCACCGTCACGGGAGACGCCTGATGCCGGGCGGTCAGCGCACGCACCGACGGCAGCCGCGCGCCGGCCGCCATCCCCCGCACCCGCCCCCGCAGATCTTGGATAACACGGTCGGCTGCGTTACCGTCATTCATGAAAGATGAGAGTAGCGCTACTGGCCCCGGTTCGATAACAGCGGGCTTCGCGCTGGGCGCCCTGGGAGTGCTGGCCTTCAGCCTGTCGCTGCCCATGACCCGGGTCGCCGTGCAGCAGATCGACCCGTGGTTCGTCGCCTTCGGCCGGGCCGTGGGCGCCGCCGCCCTCGCCGGCGCCTACCTGCTCGCGACGCGGGCCCCGCGCCCGGCCCGCGACCAGTGGCGCCGGCTGTCGATCGTGGCGCTCGGCGTGGTCGTGGGGTTCCCCCTGTTCACGTCGCTGGCCCTGACCACGCAGACCTCGGCCCACGGCGCCGTCGTCATCACCGTGCTGCCCGCGATGACGGCGGTCTTCGCCGTGCTGCGCGCCGGCGAACGCCCACCCCTGGCCTTCTGGGCCGCGAGCTCGGCCGGTCTGCTGGCCGTGATCGCCTTCCTGGTCACCACGGGCGCCGTCAGCGGCGCCCTCAACCCCGCCGATCTGTTCCTGCTGGCGGCGGTCATCCTCTGCGGTCTGGGGTACGCCGAGGGCGGCGCCCTCGCCCGCAGCCTGGGCGGCGCCCGGACGATCTGCTGGGCCCTGCTGCTCTCGCTGCCGGTCACCATCCCGGTGACGATCGTCGCCGCCGCGGCCACTCCCCCGCACGCCGACTTCGGCGCCTGGTCGTCCTTCGCCTACCTGACCGCGGTCTCGATGTTCCTGGGCTTCTTCGCCTGGTACGCCGGCCTGGCCCGCGGCGGCATAGCCCGAGTCGGCCAGATCCAGCTGGCCCAGCCGGTACTCACCCTGGCCTGGTCGGCCCTGCTCCTGGGCGAATCGGTCAGCCCCGCGTCGCTAGCCGCCGCGGCCGTCGTCCTGGCCTGCGTCTTCCTGACCCAGCGAACCCGTCGACAGCGCCCGTCGAGCGAGCCGGGAAAGGCGGCCATCGCCCAGTCACAACTAACCTGAACGGCAAAACTTTGCGGAGGAACGTCGCGTGCGCCTGGGACAGATTTACGGGTCCCGGCCGGATCTCCCGCCGCCCGGACTGGCGCGGCCCGCCCGAGGCCGCTCCGGCGGGCCGAAGGCCATCGAGTGGGTCGGCCGTCCCGGCGTCGAACTGCTGGGACTGACCGAGTACGTCGTGTACGAAGAGGCCGGTCTCCGTCGTTTCCCCGGGGTACCGACGGGGCCGTCCGGTGGGCGGAGGTGCGGCCGGAGCTGGTCATCGAGTCGGCCGAGGCAAGCGTCGCGGGCGTCGAGGCGGCCCTGCTCGAGAACGGCGGCGGGGTCGTGATCGCGTGGGGCAGCCTCGCGCTTCCCGGTGTCCGCCTCGACGCCGGAATCGCCCTCGCGGCGGTTCCGGCGATGGTCACGAGGTCACCCGAGTTCTGGATCTACTGGCCCGGCCGTCGGCTGCTGCTGGAGAACTCGTTCGACGGCTCGCTGCACCTGGCCCGGGTTCCCCAGACCGCCGGCGGCCGGCGAGCCTCCACTCCCCACGCGGGACAGCCCGGCGGCGGACCGCCGGGGTCCCCACCCACCCAGCCGCCTGCCGCGGCCGGAGCTCCCTCCCTGCTTCTGGGTGCCGGGCGTCCGCGTACCGCCGAAAATGTCGGACCCCCTCGGTAGCGTTCGCTCCTGTCCCGTCGCCCGCGCAGGTGCAGACCTTCGCGGCGCTCGAGCGCGAGTGGCTCACGCTGAACGCGGGCCGCCCCCACAACGCCGCCGCAGCGCCCGCCCCTGACCGCCGGCTGCGCTGTGCGTCGCGGCCGGGCGAACTTGCGGCACCGCGTTCCGGCTCCACGGCCCGGCGAACTTGCGGCACCGCGTTCCGGCTCCACGGCCCGGGCGAACTTGCGGCACTGCGTTCCGGCTCCACGGCCCGGGCGAACTTGCGGCACCGCGTTCCGGTTCCGCGGCCCGGCGAACTTGCGGCACCGCGTTCGGCGGCTCCGCGGCCTGGCGGGCGTGTGGCCCGTTGGACTTGCGGCGCTGCGATCCGGCGCTCTGAAGTTCGGCACTGCCGTGGTCCCCTGCCACAACCGGCTGCGCCTCTGTGGGCCTGCGATGCTGCGCCGCCGTGGTCGTGCCGCCGCGGTCCGGCGATGCTGCGCCACTGTGGTCGCGCCGCCGCGGTCCGGCGATGCTGCGCCACTGTGGTCGCGCCGCCGCGGTCCGGCGATGCTGCGCCACTGCGGTTCCCGCTCCGCCGTCGGGTGGCGGGCGCTGCCGGCCGCGGGGCGCTGCGGCGAACGGGACGACGCCCGGGTGACCCGGTCCGGGCCGTGGGCGGTGGAAGTGGGTGGCCGGAAGCGGGGTGGGTCGGAGGCCCTTCGGTCAGGGCCTCGGTGAAGGCGGCGAATCCCGGCGCGGCGACGATGAGAGCGAGCGCGGTTCCGGTGAGAACCGCTGCGGGGAGGTGGCGGTCGATGAGACATGCTTGTCGCCATGGGCCTGTTCACCTTGGCCGAGGCGCGCGCGGAACTCGACCGCCTGCGGCCCGTCCTCGACGAGATCGTTACTGTGCGCGCGGACGCGGCTGAGGTCGGCGCCGTGGTCAACGCCGGCGGCCGGGGGCTGCCGGAGTGGAAGGCGGCCACCGCGCGCCTCGACGACCTGATGACCGAGATCCAGCAGACCGGGGCCGTACTCAAGAGCCTGGCCCCGCTGCTGGTCGATTTTCCGTCCGACCTCGACGGCGTGCCGGTCGACCTGTGCTGGCTGGAGGGCGAAACCGAGATCGCCTGGTATCACCGCGGTGATCTCGGTTTCGCCGCTCGGAGGCGCCTGCCGGTGGGCTAGCCTCGCTCGATCAAGTGGCCGATGATCTGCGGCCCCATCAGGACCGCCTCGCCCGAGCCGTCGCGGCGCGCGTCCGGCTCCGGCAGCTCGATCGGATCGCCCGTCTTGCTCGCGCCGACCGGGCGCGGGCCGACCCAGGCCACGGTCAGGCTCGTCTCGCCCTTGAGGAAACGCTGCACCCGTACGCCGCCGGTTGCCCGGCCCTTGCCCGGGTACGACGCGAACGGCGAGACCTTCACCTGAGTGCCGGTCGACGTCACGACCATCGGCTCGCCGTGGGCGTCGTCGGTGGTCGACACCGCGTTGAAGCCGATCACCTCGGCCCCCGACGACAGCGAGATGCCGGCCATGCCGCCGCCCTTGAGGCCCTGCGGCCGGACGTTCTTGGCCTGGAACTTCAGCAGCGACGCGTCCGAGGTGACGAACGTCAGCCACACGGCCGGGTCGGTGATCCACGTGGCCTGCAGGATCTCGTCGCCCTCCTTGAGGGTCATCACCTCGAACTCGTCGGAGCGCACCGGCCACTCGGGGGCGGCCACCTTGACCACGCCCTGCCGGGTGCCCATGGCGATGCCCAGACCCTCGCCCACCAGCGGCGCCAGGCCGACCACCCGCTCGCCCTTCTCCAGCGGGACCAGCTCGGACGCCGACACCCCGCCCCGCAGGGAGACCGTACCGATCTGCTCCGGCAGCACCGGCAGGGGCAGCACGTCGGTCTTGAAGGCCCGGCCCCGGCTCGTGATCAGCAGGATCCGCCCGCGTGCGGTCGAGTGCACCACCGCCCGTACGGCGTCGTGTTTGACCCGGCCCGAACGCCGGCGCCCCTCGGCGGCCTCCTCGCTCTCGGCCGCGGTCCGCGCGATCAGGCCGGTGGCCGACAGGATCACCTGGCACGGGTCGTCGGCGACCTCGAGCGGGCCGGCCGGCACCGAGGCGGCCAGCACCTCCTTGAGGTCACCGCCGATCAGCGTGGTGCGCCGGGGCGCGCCGAACGAGCTGGTCACCTCGGCCAGCTCGTCCGAGACGACCTGCTTGAGCACGTCCTCGTTGTCGAGGATGCGGGACAGCTCGGCGATCTCGGCGCGCAGTTTCTCCTGCTCGGTCTCGAGCTCGATCCGGTCGAAACGGGTGAGCCGCCGCAGCGGGGTGTCCAGGATGTACGTGGCCTGGATGTCGGAGAGCGAGAACTCGCTCATCAGCGACGCCTTGGCCGACGCGGCGTCGTCGCTGCCACGGATGATGGCCACCACCCGGTCGATGTCGATCAGGGCGATGAGCAGGCCGTCGACCAGGTGGAGCCGGTCCTGGCGCTTGGTCCGGCGGTACGTCGTCCGCCGGGTGACCACGTCGTAGCGGTGCTGCACGAAGACCTCGAGCAGCGCCTTGAGGCCCAGCGTCTGCGGCTGGCCGTCGACCAGCACCAGGTTGTTGATGCCGAACGACGTCTCCAGCGGGGTGAGCCGGTAGAGGTCGGCCAGCAGGGCCTGCGGGTTGACGCCGACCTTGCACTCGATGACCAGCCGGGTGCCGTGCTCGCGGTCGGTCAGGTCCTTGACGTCGGCGATGCCCTGGAGCCGGGCCGCCTGACGCTGGCCGCGCTTGGGACCCGAGGTGATCATCTTGCCCTTCACCTCGTCGGTGATGGCCTCGATGATCTTTTCGGTGCCGACGCCGTACGGCAACTCGGTGACCGTGATGGCCTGCCGGCCCCGGCCGCCCTCGAGCAGCCCGGTCTGCGCCTTGGCCCGCATGCGCACCACGCCGCGGCCCGTCTCGTACGCCCGCCGCACCTCGTCGAGCCCGAGCAGCTGACCGCCGGTGGGCAGGTCGGGCCCGGGCACGAAGCGCATCAGCTCGTCGAGATCGGCGTCCGGGTGGGTGATCAGGTGACGCGCGGCCCCGACGACCTCGCCCAGGTTGTGCGGGATCATGTTCGTGGCCATGCCGACCGCGATGCCCGACGTACCGTTCACCAGCAGGTTGGGGAACGCGGCGGGCAGCACCTTGGGTTCGACGTCGCTGCCGTCGTACGTCGGCTTGAAGTCGACAGTGCCCTCGCCGATCTCCCCGACCAGCAGCATCGCCTCACGCGACATGCGGGCCTCGGTGTACCGCGACGCGGCCGGGCCGTCGTCGGGCGAGCCGAAGTTGCCGTGCCCGTCGATCAGCGGCGCGTTGAGCGAGAAGTCCTGCGCGAGCCGGACCAGGGCGTCGTAGATGGCGACGTCGCCGTGCGGGTGGTACTTACCCATGACGTCGCCGACCACGCGAGCGGACTTGACGTACCCGCGGTCGGGGCGGTGGCCCTGCTCGGACATCGACCAGAGAATGCGCCGGTGTACGGGCTTGAGACCGTCCCGCGCGTCCGGCAGCGCCCGCGAGTGGATGACCGAGTAGGCGTACTCCAGGTAGGAGTCCTCGACCTCGGTCGTGAGCGGGTTGTCGATGACGCGGGCGCCGGCCTGGTCGAACGCGGACAGGTCGACGCGGTTGTCGGTGTTCTTACGGCGTGCCATTGTGACAGAGCCTCTCAGGCGTCGATCGTCTCTTGGTCGATGCGGCCCGCCGCCTCGATCAGCCAGTTCTTGCGGGGCTCGACCCGCTCGCCCATCAGCAGCTCGAGGGTGGCCTCGGCCCGCTCGGCGTCGTCGAGCGTGATGCGCCGGACGGTGCGGGTGGCCGGGTTCATCGTGGTGTCCCACAGCTCGTCGGCGTCCATCTCGCCGAGGCCCTTGAACCGGCTGACCGGCTTGTGCACCGACCCGCCGCCCCGCTCGATGCGGGCGACCGTCGTGTCCATCTCCTGCTGCGTGTACGTGAAGATCGTCTCGGAGTTGCGCCCCTTGGTGACGACCTTGTGCAGCGGCGGCATCGCGGCGTACAGCCGGCCCTGCTCGATCACCGGGCGCATGTACTTCGCGAACAGGGTGATCAGCAGCGTCCGGATGTGCGAGCCGTCGACGTCGGCGTCCGCCATGATCATGACGCGGCCGTACCGCATCGCGCTCATCTCGAAGGTGCGCCCCGAGCCGGCCCCCAGCACCTGCACGATCGCCGAGCACTCGGCGTTGTCGAGCACCTGCTGCAGCGACGCCTTCTGCACGTTCAGGATCTTGCCGCGGATCGGCAGCAGCGCCTGGTACTCGGAGCTGCGGGCCATCCGGGCCGTACCGAGCGCGCTGTCACCCTCGACGATGTAGAGCTCGCTGCGGGCGATGCCGGTGGCCCGGCAGTCGACCAGCTTGGGCGGCATCGACGCGCCCTCGAGCGCGGTCTTGCGGCGGGCCGCGTCCTTCTGCTGTTTCTGGGTCAGCCGGACCCGGGCCGCGTCGACGATCTTCTGCAGGACCGTCCGGGCCTCGGCCTTGGTCTTGCGGTCCTCGATCCAGCCCTTGAGGTGGGCCTCGACCAGGCCCTGGAGCACCCGGGTGACGCCGGCGGTGGAGAGCTCGTCCTTGGTCTGCGAGGTGAACTGCGGCTCGGGCACGCGCACATGGATGACCGCCGTCATGCCCTCGAGGATGTCGTCGAGGACCGGCACCTCCTCCTTGGGCTTGAGCAGCCCGCGGGTGTTGCGGATCGCCTCGCCGAGCGCGCGGACCAGGGCCCGCTCGAAGCCCTTGCGGTGGGTGCCGCCGTGCACGTTGCGGATCGTGTTGGTGAAGCTCTCGACCGTACGGTCGTAGCCCGTGCCCCACCTGAAGGCGATCTCCACCTCGGCCCGGCGCACGACGTTGGACTGCATGACGCCGTTCGCGTCGGCGGCGTTCTCCTTGTACGTCCCCTCGCCGTTGACCAGGAGCATGCCCGAGACCGGCTTGTCGCCCGAGTGGGTGAGGAACTCGACCATGTCGGTGAGCCCGCGCGGGAAGTGGAACGTCTCGGTGGTCGGTTCCTCGCCGGTCTCGTCGCGCAACGTGTACATCACGCCGGGGACGAGGAACGCCGTGTTGCGCAGCTTGGCCCGGACCACGTCGGCGTCGAGCTTGGCCCCGGCCTCGAAGTAGCGGGCGTCGTACCAGTACCGGGTGGTCGTGCCGCTGGGCTCGCCGCGTTTCATCCGCCGGACGATGCGCAGGCCCGACTCGGGGTGGAACTTGGCCTGCGGGCCGGGGCCGTCGAACGAGCCGGGCACACCGCGCTGGAACGAGATCTCGTGGACCTTGCCGTCGCGCTTGACCTGCACGTCGTAGCGGAGCGAGAGCGCGTTCACCGCGGACGCGCCGACGCCGTGCAGGCCGCCGGAGGTCTTGTAGCCGGCGCCGCCGAACTTGCCGCCGGCGTGCAGCCGGGTCAGCACCAGCTCGACGCCGTTGAGCCCGGACTTGGCGTTGACGTCGGTCGGGATGCCCCGGCCGTCGTCCTCCACCTGCACCGAGCCGTCGGCGTAAAGCGTGACGGCCACCTTGGTGGCATGGCCGGCCACGCCCTCGTCCGTGCAGTTGTCGATGATCTCGTTGGCGAGGTGGTTGACGCCCCGGCTGTCGGTGGAGCCGATATACATGCCCGGACGCTTCCGGACGGCGTCAAGCCCCTCCAGGTGCGTGAGGTCATCGGCCCCGTACAGGATCTCCGCGGTCACGAGGTGGCACTCCCGATCGGCCTTGGTGGGTGGTCAGGTCGCGGCGAGCCTACCGGGAGCCTCTGACACTTCCCGCCAACCGAGCCGGTACCGGCCCACCGAAGAACCGGACGATACCGACAAAGGTAACGCGGGGTGACCTACGCCACGCAGAGCGCCCCCTGCGGCTCCAGCGCCCGGAACAAGTCCAGAGGGTACGGCTTGCCCGCCACCCGTACCGGAGGCAGCTCCTGGTAGGCGATGAGTTCGTCGGACGCCTCCCGGGTCGACGCGCACACCACCACCGTGTCGTGCGGCGCGTACGCCTGCAACCGGGCGGCCGTGGCCACCACACTGCCGCTGATCATGCCGTGCCCGAAGTCGCGGGTCGCCGCGACGTCCACGATCACGTCGCCGGTGGCGATGCCCACCCGCGTCCGTACAGCGAACCTGCCGGCCAGGAGCTGCCCCCTCAACGCCTCCTGGACCGACAGGCCCACCCGTACCGCCGAGGCGGCCGCCTCCGGGCCGAACCCGGTCTCGTCGGTGCCGAACACCGCCATGACCGCGTCCCCCACGTACTTCTCCACCACTCCTCCGCCGGAGCGGACCACTTCACTGACGATCCCGAAGTAGTCGCGCTGCAACGCACGGACCACCGCGCAGTCCAGGTCGTCGATCAACGAGGTGAAGCCCACGATGTCGATGAAGAGGACGGACACGGTTTGACGCCGCTCCTGCTCCGCCATAGCGATTGCGGTCATGTCTCACGCTCCCCCAGTTCCTTGCTGTGCCCCGGGAGAACGGTGCCAGCCGCCGTCCACCCGGCGGATCTGCTGAACGACGTATCTCTGACACTTCAAGACCCCGTCGCTTATGTGACGCAGAACAGACCGAACCGCCGACAACGTGCTAGGTCGATTCGCACTAGGCTGCCCTGCATGGCCAGCGAGGAGGACGGGCCGCTTGTCGGGCGTACCGGCACGCTGACCCAGATCCAGTCCGATCTGCGCAACGCGGGACCGGGTGGCACCTCCGCGGTGTTCCTCACCGGGGAGAGCGGGGTCGGCAAGAGCCGGCTGCTGCGCGAGACCGCCGCCGCGATGCGCGACGCGGACTTCGCCGTGCTGTCCGGAACCTGTCTCGACATCGGTGACGCCTCCCCGTTGCACCCGGTTCTTCAGGCCCTGCGGCAGTTCGACCACAATGTCCAGCCCGCCGACGCCGGCGACCTGCTCGACCGGGTGTCCCAGGCGCTGCGCGAGGTGGCCGGTGGCCGCCGGCTGCTGCTGGTCCTCGACGATCTCCAGTGGGCCGACCGCAGCACCCGTCAGCTGCTGCTCTACCTGCTCGCCGGCCTCGGCGACGTGCCGCTGGCCGTGCTGGCCGCCGTCCGGGCCGAGGCCATGCACGGCGCCCACCCGCTGCGCAAGGTCCTGGCCGAGCTGCGCCGCCTGCGGTCCGTACGCGTCGTCGACCTGGCCCCCCTCGACCGCGAGCAGACGGTCGAGCTGGTGTCCGCGATCGCCGGTGGCCGGGTCGACCCCGAGGACGCCGAGCGGGTGTACAAGCGCAGCGGCGGTAACCCGTTCGTGGCCGAGGAACTGGCCCGTGACCTGCGCGACGGCCGCGTCGAGCTCTCCGACACGCTGCGCGAGATCTTCCTGTCCCGCGTCGACGAGCTGCCCCCGGCGGCCTATTCGGTGGTCCGCGCGATAGCGGCCGGCGTCGAGCCGGTGGGCCACCAGGTGCTGGCCCGGATCGTGCCGCTGCCCGAGGACCAGCTCATCGAGGCGGTCCGGGCCGCCGTGGCCCACCGCTTCGTGATCAGCCAGCAGGACGGCTATCGCCTGCGCCACCGCCTGGTCTCCGAGATCCTGGCCGGCGAGGTGCTGCCGGCCGAGGCCACCGCCCTGCACCGCCGGTACGCCGAGGCCCTGGAGTCGGGCGACACCGCCCCCGACCACGCCCGCCTGGCCCACCACTGGCAGCGCGCCGGCGAACCGGCCCGGGCCCTGCCCTCGGTGGTGGCCGCGGCCCGCGACGCCGAGGCCCTCTACGGCTTCACCGAGGCCCATCGCTACTGGTCGACCGCGCTCGATCTGACCACCGGCGACGCGCCCGAGCGCACCGAGCTGCTGGCCCACGCGGCCGAGTCGGCCCACCGCTGCGGCGAGCACCAGCGCGCCCTGGCCCGCCTCGACGACCTGGCCGCCCGGGCCGACGCGCCCAGCGCCTGCGACCTGCACCTGCGCCGCGCCCGCTACCTGACCGCGGCCGGCCGCTCGGCGCCGGCCGAGGCCGAGTACGTGCTCGCGCTCGAGGCGCCCGACTGCGACCCGGCCCGGCGCGCCTCGGCCGCCGCCCACCTGGCCGAGCTGCTGGTCCACCTGGGCCGCTACGCCGACGCCAACGTGCGCGCCCGCGAGGCCCTCGAGATGGCCGGCGCCGACAGCGCCGACCTGGTCCGGGCCAGCGCCGCCCTCGGTTACAGCGCCGCCTTCCGGGAGGACCCGGCGGCCGGGTTGGCCGTGCTGCGGCAGGCGGTCGAGATCGCCGAGCGCAGCGGCCACCCCGACGAGATCGGCGTGGCCTACCTGCACCTGGCCGAGCTGCTGGCCGGCCCGCTCAACAGCATCGAGGAAGGTGTGCTGGTCGCCCGCCGCGGCGCCGAGAAGGCCAGCCGGACGTACGCGTCGCGCCTGCTCGCGATCGCCGCCAACGGCCTGTTCCGGGTCGGTCAGTGGGCCGAGGCGGACGCCGTTCTGGACACGGCGATGCGGCACCGCCCGTCCGGGGCCGAGGCGGTCGAGCTGCTGCTGTCCCGCTGCCGCCTCTGGGTCGGTTTCGGCGACGCCGAGCAGGCCGACCGCGACCTCGACGCGGTCGCCACCCTGCTGGCCGGCGGTGGCGCCCGGCACGTGCTGCCCATGCTGACCCTGCGCGCCGGCAACGCGATGTGGCTGGCCCGCTGGCCCGAGGCCCGCGCCGCCGTGCAGCGCGGCCTGCTCGAGACCCGCTCCGACGACCTGGTCCTGATCGGCATCCTGGCCTGGCACGGCCTGCGGGCCGAGGCCGAGGCGCACGCGGCCGGCGACCCGGTCGACCCGCTGGCCCTGCGCCGGCTCAAGGCGTCGGTCAACCGCATGGCGGCCGGGGTCACGAACGCCGCCGTGCAGGTCAGGGCCGTCGTCGACGCGTACATCGACCTCTGCAACGCCGAGATCAGCCGGGTCGAGGGCCGCCCCGATCCGACGCCCTGGGCCCGTGCGGCCGGCGCCTGGGACAAGCGCCAGCAGCCCTACCCGGCCGCGTACGCCCGGCTGCGCCAGGCCGAGGCCATCCTCCAGCGCAAGGTCAAGCGGGCCACGGCGGTCACGCCGCTGCGCGAGGCGTACGCGACGGCGATCGCGATGGGTGCCCGCCCGTTCGCGGCCGAGATCGTCTCGGTGGCGCAGCGCTACCGGGTGGCCCTGGCCGACGACGCGGACACGGTGCCGATGGCCCCGCCCGAGCCCGACACCGGCGATGAGCTGGGCGCTCTCACCCAGCGCGAGCGTGAGGTGCTGGCCGCGCTGGCCGAGGGCCTGACCAACCGTGAGATCGGTGAGCGGCTGTTCATCAGCGAGCGCACGGTCGGCGTGCACGTCGGGCACATCTTCGACAAGCTTCAGGTGCGTACGCGCGTACAGGCAAGCCGGGTCTTTCTGACCGCGGCGTGACCTGTTCGTTATAAACGTCGCGCGAATAGGTAGTTCTACAGATCCCTACGTAGGTAGCCGGTGAAAGGCTGTCCGCACGGGGGAGCACCATCCCGGTGGCCACCGCCACCGGGATGGTGCTGGGGGCCCTCCGCCGAGAATCGCCGTGGAGGAACCGATGACACAGTCGGTCTGGGGACCCATGCAGCGGGAGATGACCGATCTCCTGCAGGGATACCCCGACGACGTGCCCGCCGTTGTCGACCAGCTGACGAAGCTGCAGGACATCTTGACGCGGGTGCCCCCGTTGCTGCTGGAGAACCCGCTCTGTGACTTCAACAAGCTGTATCTGACGATCACCGAGGGCGTTCTCGAGAAGCTCTACGACGGCGAGTTCAAGGATCCGGCGTTCCTGTCCCGGCTGGACGTCGAGTTCGCGGCACGCTACTTCGACGCGCTACGCGCCTGGGCCGGCGCCGACCTGAGCCCACGCTGCCCGCAGGTGTGGTCCAGCCTGTTCGCGCGCATCCCCGGCCCGGACTGCCGTCCGCTGCCGTCGGCCTGCGCCGGGGTGAACGCGCACATCAACTACGACCTGCCGTTCGCGCTGGTCACGACGTTCGACCACATCGGCACCGAGCCGGTCGACGACAGCGACCAACACCACGACTACCTGGTCATCAACGAGATCTTCGCCGACTCGATCCCCGGCCTGCGCCGCGGCTATCTCGAGAAATGGCAGCTGCTGATCGACATGATGAACGGCTGCCTGGACGACTGGTGGCAGGGCGAGGCGGTGGAATACACCCGGAATGTCGCTTGGCGCAACGCCCAGAAGCTGTGGGGACTGCGCAACGACATGGGCGCCCTCGACAAGGAACGAGCCGGCCTCGACCGCGTCGCCACCGACCTCAACCGGCTGCTGCTCTCCCCGCTGGGCGCTTTCCTCCAATAAACCCAATTCCCCGTACGCCGGGAGCACGCCCACAACCACACGAATCCGCCCCGCGAAGCGGGGATGCGTCAGGTGGACATCGTCGCTGCCACCGGTTACAGCCGGGAGCGTATCCGTCAGATCGTCCGCGAGGGCGCGTGAAGCATGACGGTCGTCCGACCGCCCTCAAGCGTGGAAGCCGGGCGGTAAGGCGAGGTTGAAGCGTTGGCACAGCAGCGGCACGTCGTGGTGGTCGGCGGGGCGGGGTGGGTAGCCGGTGTGCCAGCGGACGGACCAGGCCGGGGTCTCGCAGCGGACCTGGCGGCCGGCGATCGTGCCCACGCCGGTCAGGGCCTCGGCCGGGAACGAGAAGTTCTCGGTGGCGGGGCCGTAGTGCAGGGCTCCGTCCGGTAGCGGCTCGTAGAGGTGGAGGTCCACCCGCAGGCGGCGGCCGTCGTGCAGGACGAAATTCCATGGTCGCGTGTCGGGGCGGGGCTCGATCCGGTCGATGCCGTGGTGGCCGAGGGCGGTGACCAGCTTGGCCAGGTCCTCGGCGGGCAGGAACAGGTCGAGGTCCGCGTGTTCCCTCGTCTGCTCGCCGAGCAGGGCGTCGACCGCCCACCCGCCGGAGACGGCGAACTCGACCTGCGCGGCGTCCAGGCTGTCCACGAGCCGGACGGCGTCCGGGGCCGACATGATGTAGCGGTCCATGCAGTGGGGATACGCGACGTCACCGGTCGGCGTCCAGGCATTTTGATCTCAGGCGGAGCCTCGGCGGATCAGGGACGGCTCGTAGATCACCGAGGCGACGCGCAGGGATGGTTCCTCGACGCGGGCCAGCAGCAGGCGGGCCGCCTCGGCGGCCATGTCCTCCAGGGGGTGGCGGATCGTCGTCAGCTGGGGGGCGGCGGCGGTGGCGGCGCTGCTGTCGTCGAAGCCGATCACCGCTATGTCGCCGGGTACGGATCGGGTGACCTCGCGGAGGGCCAGTAACGCGCCCAGGGCCATCAGGTCGTTGGCCACGAAGACGCCGTCCAGGGCCGGGTTCTCCGCCAGCAGCGTACGCATGGCCGTCTCGCCGCTGGCCTGGGTGAAGTTGCCCGCCGCCGTGGGCACCCAGCCGTGCCCGTGGCGGGCCATGGCGCGGCGGAAGCCGGAGATGCGGTCGCTGCTGGCGGGGACGTCGGCCGGGCCGGAGATCATGCCGATGCGGCGGCAGCCGCGGGACAGCAGGTGTTCGGCGGCCATGGCGGCGCCGGTGTCGTTGGCCAGGTCCACGTAGTCGACCGGTACCGGCTCGGCCGGACGGCCGATCATCACGGCGGGGACGTCCGCTTCCGCCAGCATCCGCGGGAGCGGGTCGGCCGCCGGCAGGGACAGCACGATCGCGCCGTCGGCCTGGCCGCTGCGCAGGTCGCCGACGAGGCGCTTCTTGCCCTCGTCGGTACCGACGATCTGCAGAGCCAGCTGTACGCCCTCCCGGCGCAGCACGCTCATCAGCCCGCCGACCACGCGCCCGAAATAGGGGTCGGCGAAGAAACGGCCCATGAACGGGTCGTCGTCGTGGGTCTCGGAGTCGGAGACGATCAGCGCCACCGTGCCGGTGCGGCGGGTGACCAGGGATCGCGCGAGCCGGTTGGGCACGTAGCCGGTCTGGCCGACCGCCTCCCACACCACCTCGTGCAGCTGCGGGTCGACGTTGCGAATGCCGTTGATCACACGGGAGACCGTCGCCCGCGAGACCCCCGCGACCCGGGCCACGTCCTCCAGGGTCGGGGCCCTTCCGCTTCGCATGACCGTCTTTATAGCACACGGAGAGCGCTCTCCCGAGTCTGCGCGATCGCCGGTTCCGGAACCAACGGGACATTGACGGTCGTGCGCGTGGAGCGCAGACTCGGAAAGCGCTCTCCACGAGAGGAGAAAGTCTGTGACCCCGCACAGAGCGATCCCCACCGTCCTGTTGGCCGCGGCCCTCGTGTTCGTCGCCGCACCCCGAGCCGAAGCCGCCGACACCCTGCTCTCCCAGAACCGCCCCACCCTCGCCTCGTCCACCGAGAACGGCGGCGCCCCGGCCGCCGCCGCGGTCGACGGCAACCCGGCCACCCGCTGGGGAAGCGCCTGGTCCGACCCGCAATGGCTGCGCGTCGACCTCGGCGCCACGGCCGCCGTCTCGTCGGTGAAGATCACGTGGGAGGCCGCGTACGCCAAAGCCTTCCAGCTCCAGACCTCGGCCGACGGCACCGCCTGGACCACGATCTACAGCACCGCGAACGGCGCCGGCGGCACCCAGACCCTCCCGGTGACCGGCCAGGGCCGCTACGTCCGCGTCTACGGAACGCAACGTGGCACCGGCTACGGCTACTCGCTGTACGAGTTCCAGGTGTACGGCTCGTACACGAGCCCGCCCCCGACCGACGGCCCCGGATACGTCCCGGCCGATCCCCCGGTCACCGGCGTGACCCCCTCAACCGCTGTACCGCCCGACACCAATCCGCCCACCACCCACCACGAGTTCCAGGCCAACTGCTCGGTCAGCCGCTCCAACCTCAACGACGACCCGATCGTCTTCCCCAAGCTGCCGGGCGCCTCGCACTCACACACCTTCATGGGCAACACGACCACGTACGCGGGAACCACCCTCGCCACGCTCCAGGCCGGTGGCACCTCGTGCATCACGCCGGGTGACAAGACCGGCTACTGGATGCCGACCCTGCTGAACGGCGACACCGCCGTCCAGCCCATCGGCCGTCAGGTCATCTACTACAAGTCCGGCGTGATCGATTACCGCAGCGTGCGGCCGTTCCCGGCCGGCCTGCGCTACGTCGTCGGCAGCCCGCAGGCCACCCTCGAGGACTTCCGCAACAGCCCCGGCGCCGTCGAGGGCTTCGAGTGCGGCGACAGCTCCTTCAACTGGGACATCCCCGCCACCTGCGCCCCGGGCACCCAGCTCAACGCCCGCATGCAGGCCCCGAGCTGCTGGGACGGCCTGCACCTGGACACGCCCGACCACAAGAGCCACATGGCGTACCCGGTCCTCGGCGTCTGCCCGGCCGACCACCCGGTCGCCGTTCCGATGATCGAGTTCAAGATGGCCTGGCCGGTCAGTGGCGACATGCGCAACGTCCACTTCTCCAGCGGCCGCGGCTATTCGTTCCACTACGACGTCTTCAACGCCTGGGACGCCCCGACCCTGGCCGCCCTCACCAGGCACTGCATCAACGGCGGCCTGCAATGTGACCCGCGCGGTTTCGACCTCTACAAGCCGGACCGCGGCGCCGCCCTCAACGAGAACTATCAACTTCCCTGACGTACGACGAGGGCGCCGATAACCAAAAATCGGCGCCCTTCTCAATCAGTGGTGCTGATTGTGGACAGCGCCACTTCCCTGGTCCGCAGAATTTGCAGAGCCAATTGCCGGGTCTGGCCTTCGATCCCGGATTTGCTCTCGCTGCGGGCCAGGTTTTGGCTTTGCACCAGATGTTCCCGGATGCGCTTGGTGACGGTTACGTCGAACGCCGGGCCGGCGAGCTTGGACGCCTCGGTGACCTGCTCGGGCGTCACCATGCCCGGCATCGGCATGCCCTCGTGCGGGTTCTCGGCGGGCAGCCCGGCCCGCGTGTGCAGCTGGCGCAGCGTGCCCAGCTCGGCCTGCGTGAACGCTTTGACCTGCGTGGTCAGGGCCAGGGTGTCGGGATCGGTGGTACGCCGGGGCGGCAGCTCGAGCAGGGGGAGCAGCTGCTCGTCCATCGCGATGTTGATCTCGATCCAGGCCAGGTCGGTGCCACCGAACGAGGCCTGGATCGAGGCGCTGGGTGCGGGGGTCTCAGCGGCGTCTCCCGTTGCGGAACAGCCGCCCAGGACGAGGGTGGTGGCCAGAAGGAGACGGGGAATTCCATTCACGTTCGCGAGTCTGGCGTTTTTCCGGTCGTGGTGTCAATGAGTTGATATTCATCTCGGGTAACGAAATAGACCCGGCCGAAAAGTCAGTAGACGCCTAGTTCCCAGAGGGAGTAGCCGTAGGTGGTGGCCCGCGCGGTTCCCGTTACTCGCACGTAGCGGCCCGACCCGGTCACTGTCAGATCGTCGAATCCGCCGTCACCGCTCGACGTGGCGTAGATCTGACTCCACGTGGTGCCGTCGGTGGACGTTTCGACGCGGTAGCCGGTGGCGTAGGCGGCCTCCCAGGCCAGCTGGAGGTGCCGGATCGGCTGGACCGAGCCCAGATCCACCTGGAGCCACCCGGACGCGGCCCACTCACTGGCCCATCGTGTTCCGTAGTCGCCGTCGACGGCGTACGACGGAAGCTGTGGTCCGTTCGTGCCGGTGGGTTGATAGCTGGAGGCCGTGGTGGGCTTGCCGCGGGCCAGGTTGGTGCCGGCGATGACCGGCGGGACCACGCGGACCGACTTCTGTTCGATGCCCACGTTGCCGTGGCCGTCGAAGGCGTACACATAAATCTTCCAAACGCCCAGCTTGTCGGGGGCCTTGGCGGTGAAGGAGCCGGGTCCGGTCTCGGTGAAGGTGACGTTGGCCAGGCCGGTGGCGCCGGTGATGTGCTTCTCGGAGTACATGAGGTTGTAGCGGATCAGGTCGCCCTGCGGGTCGGAGACGTTGACGGCGACGGGGAGATCACCGCCGGCCGGCACCGAGGTGGGCACCGTCATCGAGGTGATCTCGGGCGGGGTGTTCGCGGGAGCCTGACCAGTGTAGGCCCGCTGCAGCGAGTAGTAGCCGTGCCGCCGCCAGCCGCCGGTGAAGGTGTTGAGCCAGACGCCACCGAAGTCGTTCTCGAGGCCGTAGTGGAACTCGGTGGCGCCGAGCGCGACCGTCGGATGCGCGTCGATCGCATTCCAGCTGTTCGTATAACCATCGCGTTTCTGCAGATCGGAGGGCTCGGTGGGTACGCCGTTGACGTCGTTGGGCACCTCCCACTCACCGGCCGGTCCGGCCTCGGTGACGATGTACGGCTTGGTGTAGCCGCCCGCGACCCAGTCGTTGTAGACATTGCCGATCGCGCCGTACGAGTTGACGGCGAGCAGGTCGAGGTCGGGCGCGTACTGCCTGTAATAGGACCAGGCCCCGGTGTACGCGTCGGTCGAGGTGACCGGGTGGTTCGGGTCGGCGGCGTGGATGGCCTGCGCGACCTGGTTGACGAACTTGGCGTACCCCACGCGGCGCGCCTCGACCTCGGACGCCGGCAGGCCGTGGTCCTGCATGGTGAGGATGACCTCGTTGCCGACGTCCCACATCAGGACGCCGGGCTGGTTCTTGAGGGCATTGACCCGGTTGACGATCTCGCTCTTGACCGAGTTCATGTAGGCGGTGTCGTTGACGTAGTCGGCGCCCTGGTTGAGCCAGTGCCCGACGATCACCTTGACGCCCTGCCGCGCGGCCCGATCGAGCAGTGTGGGCGTGTTGGCGTCGTCGATTCCCCAGGTACGGATCGTGTTGACGCCCATGTTCCTGAGGTCACGCATGTAGCCGTCGGCGGCCGCCTGCGGTGGCCCGTACGTCAATCCCTTGACCTGGAAGTTCGCGCCGTCGACCTGAAGTCGCCAGTTGCCCCGGGTGCCGGTGACCTTGACGACGGACGGGCCGGCGGGCGGCGCCGGATCGGTCATCGGGGTGGGCGTGACACCGGAAGCACGGGCGACGGAGACGGAGTCGACGCTGAGGACGCCGCCGGAGGTCGTGTCGGCGGTGGGGGTGGTGCGGCCGGCGATCGCGTTCGGCAGGGAGCCGCCGATCGCGAGATCGAGGCGGAGGAAGAAGCCGTGGTGTACGGCGGCCTGCCACGCCGCCACGCCCACCTGGGATTCCCGGACGACCCAGGTCTGGCGGCCGTCCAGATAGAACCGGATCTCCTCATCGGTCCTGGTCCGGTCGATGACCTGCGAATACTCGTGGTACCCGGTCTGGCAGCCGGTGCAGGAGGCGAGCCCGGAGGAGCGGCCGTTGTACTCACCACAGGGCCCGTCCGGCGCGGTCCCGCAGTGCAGCGTCTGCGCGAGCTGACCACGGCCGTTGACGTCGGTCATGATGTCGGTCTCGCCGACCTGCGGCCAGTTGGTGTGGTTGCCGCGGTACGCGGCGCCGGTGGCCCGGAAACCCGGCCAGTAACCGAGAGCATTGGCCACATCCGGCTGCTTGATCACCGCGGAGAACCGGGTCAACTGCCCGGCGAGCGGTTCGAAGTCGGTGCGCTGCGTCTCGACGCGCCCGGAGGTCCAGGCACCGGACCCGTCGCGGACGGCCCGGATGGTGAGCTTGCCGGCGCCGTCGAGCGTGACGTTCGAGGTGGCGGCCGTCTCGACCGACCCGGTGCCCCAGTTCGCGGCGCCGCCGGGATAGGAGGTGCCGGTACGGACGAGCCAGTTACCGGTGTTCAGGGACGTGCCGTCGAACGAGTCCGACCAGACGGTGGTGAAGGCGTCGGCGGGCGTCGAGGGGGTGCCGAAGACTTTGAACTCCCACAGCGAGTAGCCGTAGCCGCCGCTACGGGCGGTGCCGTAGAGGCGGACATAGCGCCCGCTGCCACTGACAGCGAAGGTTTCGGTCCCGCCGGCGCCCTGCGAGGTGCCATAGACCCTGGTCCAGGTGGTGCCGTCGGTCGAGGTCTGGATTTCGTACGCCCGTCCGTAGGCGGCCTCCCACTGAAGGCTCACCGAGCTGATGGTGGCGACGGCACCGAGATCGACCCGCAGCCATTGCGGATCGGCGAACTGACTGGACCACCGCGTCCCGGCGTTCCCGTCGGTGGCATTGGCGGCGGAGGTGTCCCCACCCTCCTGCGAGGAGGCGGTGGTCGGCCGGCCTTGAGAGAGCAGGGTGTCGGCCGCGGCCCGGGCCGGCCCTGAGGCAACGGTCAGGAACGCCGCCACCAGCGACAAGAGGACAATGGGGATGACTTTGCGAGTGCGCAAGGGGACTCCTGGGGATGGGAAAGCGCTCTCCGACAGTGCCCGCAGTGTTGCCCCGCAGTTTCACGCGTGTCAATAGAATCCGCCGGTTCCGGTCCTCCTTCGGAGAGCGATTTCCCGCTGCACGGAGGTTCTTGTCTCCCGCGGTTTAGACCGCCTTCTCACGCCGAAACAGGTTCTTCGCCCGCCTGACCACCTTCGCGCGCGCCTCGGCAACGATCCGAGCGCCCCGCTCTCGCGCGCCTCGGCAACGATCCGAGCGCCCCGCTCTCGCGCGCCTCGGCAACGATCCGAGCGGCCCACTCTCGCGCGCCTCGGCAACGATCCGAGCGGCCCACTCTCGCGCGCCTCGGCAACGATCCGAGCGGCCCACTCTCGCGCGCGGGGAGCACCGTCATCCACCACGCGCGACTTCCATGCCACAGCGAGGCGATGCCACCCTGCGGCAAGCCGACTTGCGGCAAGGCCAACCCCGGCAAGGCCCCGGGCTGGGCGCACTACGAGCAGCCAAAAACGCACGACGGGCCAGCGGCCGGAAACGCGCTACGGGCCGGCGGCCAGAAACGCATCACGGGCCGGCGGCCAGAAACGCATCACGGGC
This sequence comes from Actinoplanes sp. NPDC048796, assembly GCF_040650035.1. NCBI lineage: Bacteria > Bacillati > Actinomycetota > Actinomycetes > Micromonosporales > Micromonosporaceae > Actinoplanes > Actinoplanes sp. NPDC048796. The sequence continues at coordinate 438,905 of NZ_JBEZGO010000001.1, forward strand.
CGGCGGCCAAAGACGCGCTACGGGCTGGCGGCCAGGAAGAGGAAGGCGGCCAGCAGCGCCAGGTGGACGCCTCCCTGGAGGACGTTGGCTCGGCCGGGGACGATCGTGAGAGTGCCGACGACGACGGTGAGGGCCAGCAGGACCATCTGGGTGCCGCCGAGGCCGAGCAGGAGCGGGCCGGGCAGCCAGATCATCGCCAGCGCGATCGCCGGGATGGTCAGCCCGATGCTCGCCATCGCCGAACCGATCGCCAGGTTCAGGCTGGTCTGAATGCGGTCGCGCGCGGCCGCCCGAACGGCCGCGATCGTCTCCGGAAGCAGAACCAGCAGGGCGATCACCACGCCGACGACCCCGTTGGGCAGGCCGACGTTCTGCACCGCCGACTCGATCGACGGTGACACGCCCTTGGCCAGACCGACCACGGCGACCAGCGCCACCAAAAGCAGCCCGACGCTGGTGAGCGCGGCCCGCTTGCTCGGCGGCTCGAGGTGCTCCTCGGCGTCGATCACCTTGCCCGACGTGGTGATCGGAAGGAAGTAGTCGCGGTGACGTCGCGTCTGCACGGTGACGAACAGACCGTAGAGCGCGATCGAGGCGACGGCGGCGAACGCGAGCTGGGCCGGCGAGAACTGAGGGCCGGGCCGGCTGGTCGTGAAGCTCGGCAGGACGAGGCTGAGGGTGGCGATGGTGGCCACCGTGGCGAAGGCTCCGCCGGTGCCCTCAGCGTTGAACACCGCGACGTGCCGGCGGAGCGCCCCGACGAGCAGGGAGATACCGAGCAGCCCGTTACAGGTGATCATCACGGCCGCGAAGACGGTGTCCCGGGCGAGCGACTGCGTCTTTTCGCCGCCGCTGATCATCAGCGTGACGATGAGAGCGACTTCGATGATGGTGACCGCCACGGCGAGGACCAGCGACCCGAAGGGTTCGCCGACCTTGTGCGCGACCACCTCGGCGTGGTGGACCGCAGCCAGAACAGCGCCGCCGAGCAGCAGGGCGACGATGACGACGGCGGGCGGCGGCAGGTCCCGCCCCCACGTGAGCACCAGGGCGGCGATCGCCACGACCGGGACGACGACGGTCCAATGAGCTAGATTGCTGCGAATCTTGGCCTCCACCCGGCAACTTTGCCAGACCGGACGCTCCGGCACCGCCCGGGCCGGGATTTCGTCTGCGGCCCCGTTGCGCCGCCATGCCCGAATTTGGCGGCTCAGCCTGCGCGCCGCGCGCCACCGTGCCCTGATTCGGCGGCTCAGCCTGCGCGCCGCGCGCCACCGTGCCCGGATTCGGCGGCTCAGCCTGCGGGCCGCGCGCCGCCGTCGCAGGATGAGGGCATGGCTTACGTGAACCCGTCCGGCGAGTTCAACCGGGACCAGCGGTACATCCCGACCCGCATCACCGAGGACGGCCGCGATGGATATCCGGTGGAGCCCGGCCGTTACCGCCTGGTCGTCAGCCGGGCCTGCCCGTGGGCGAACCGGGCGATCATCGTGCGGCGGTTGCTGGGCCTCGAGGACGTGCTCTCCATGGGCATCGCCGGCCCGACCCACGACGAGCGCAGCTGGACCTTCGACCTCGACCCGGGCGGCCGGGACCCGGTGCTCGGCATCGAGCGCCTGCAGGAGGCCTACTTCGCCCGCTACCCCGATTACGACAAGGGCATCACCGTGCCGGCGATCGTCGACGTGCCGACCGGGCAGGTCGTCACCAACGACTTCGCGCAGATCACCATCGACCTGTCGCTGGAGTGGACGCGGTACCACCGCACGGGCGCGCCGCAGCTCTACCCGCCGCATCTGCGGGAAGAGATCGACAAAATCAACCGGTACGTCTTCGCGGACGTGAACAACGGCGTCTATCGCGCGGGTTTCGCCGGCACGCAGGAGGCCTACGAGAAGGCGTACGCCCGCCTTTTCGCCCGCCTGGACAAGTTGTCGGACCTTCTGGCGAACCAGCGTTACCTGGCGGGCGACACGATCACGGAAGCGGACGTGCGGCTGTTCACGACGCTGGCCCGCTTCGACGCCGCGTATCACGGCCACTTCAAGTGCAACCGGAGCAAGCTGACCGAGATGCCGGTCCTGTGGGCTTACGCCAGGGACCTCTTCCAGACGCCGGGCTTCGGCGACACGATCGATTTCATCGACATCAAGAAGCACTACTACGTGGTCCATAAGGACATCAACCCCACCAGAATCGTTCCGGCCGGACCGGACCTCACCAACTGGCTGACTGAACACGGCCGCGAAAAGCTGGGCGGCCGCCCCTTCGGCGACGGCACTCCCCCACCCCCACCGAAGCCCGCCGAGGCCGTCCCCGCTGGACACGGCCCCGACGCCGGCGGCCTCACCGGCACGAACGCCGACGGCTGATGCCGACCGGGCGGCTGCCGACCGGGTAGCCACCGCACAGGCTGCTGCCCGGTGGCAGCCACCCGATCGGACGTCGAGGGCGCGGCGGTGGTGAAGGCCGCGCCGGCCGGTCAGGACCGGCCCCGCCCGCGGCCCCGTCCGCCGCGCGCGTCGCCCGGCCCACCGTCGCGGGCCGGACCCCACCAGCGCGCGTCACCGGTGACGCGGGCGCCGCCCGAAACGCGCAACACCTCTCGCAGCAGTTCGTCGAGCTGCTGGAGCTTCTCGGAGGGCAACTCCTCGAGAAGGCGTTGCTGCTCGGCGAGCCCGGCTCCGACCGCCCGTTCGACCACCTCGTAGCCCGCCTCGGTCAGGCGGACCAGGACGCTCCGGCGATCGCTCGGCGACGGCAGCCGCTCGATGAGTCCGGCCTTCTCCAGCCGGTCGAGGCGGGCCGTGGTGCCACCGGTGCTCAGCATCATCGAGGCGGCGAGCTCGCCCGGCGAGAGCTGGAAGGGATCGCCGGCGCGGCGCAGAGTGGCGAGCACGTCGAACTCGGGACGGCCTATCCCGAATTCGGCGTAGGCCCGTTCCACCCGCTCACCGGCGATGCGGGAAAGGTCGGCGATCCGGTCGAAGACAGCCATGGCCGTCGTATCGAGGTCGGGACGCTCGTGTGCCCATTGGTCGACGATCCAGTCGACGCCGTCGCGGCTCGCCGTCTGGCCCCCATCGCGTGGGCCATGGAAACCACCGGCGGACGGGTGCGAGAGCGGCACGCGCTCGTGAGGGTGGTCGAGCCCTGCGGCCAGGTCATCAGCCAGGTGTCCATCCGTCTCCACCTCACCATTGTCTCGATGTCGAGCTTCTTGACAACGAGAGGCTAGCGGGCTTTTATCTCGATGTCGAGATACTTTCCGTCGAGGGAGTTGGCGATGAGATCAGCGCAGCTCGGCGTTCTCCACGATGTGCTGGGGAAAGCCGACCCGGACCGCCCTCAGCATGGCCTGCCCGACCCGGTCGGTGGTCGTGACGTAGCGGGGAGCGACCCGCTGAAGGAGCGGAATCACCGGCCCCAGGAGCGTGTAGACGGTGTTGTACCAGCCGGTTTTCGACCGGACACCCCGCGTGGGCTGGATGATGCCGGGCCGGAAGGCATAGCCGTTGGGCAGCAGGTCGATGATCTCTTGCTCGGTACGGCCCTTGACCCGCGCCCACATCTGCCGGCCCTGCGGAGCGGTGCCCGCGCCCGACACGTAGACAAAGGTGGTCTGCGGGTCGAGCTCGGCGAAGGTACGGGCCGCGGCCATCGGATAGTCGTACGAAATCCGGGCGTACTTCGCCTCGTCCATGCCCACCGACGACACGCCGAGACAGTAGAAACAGGCGTCGTAACCCCGCAGCTCGTCGCGGATGGGGCTCAGATCGGCGAAATCGTCCAGCCGGACCTCCCGCAGGCGGGGATGCGAGACCCCCGTGGGCGTACGGATCACCGCGAGCACCTGTTCGACGTCCGGCGCCAGCAGGCTCTCCCGCAGGACGCCCTGACCGACCATGCCGGTCGCACCGAAGACCACGACCTTCATCATTTCTCCTTCTCGGTCGGTTCGATCATGGCACTCGCCGAGGCGATCCGGTGCCGGGAAAACTGTCGTACCCGCGGCCTAGGGTTTTCTCGTGTCCGTTGAACGATGGTCCACCGCGCAAGTCGAGACGCTCGCCCCCGACGCCGCCTCGATCAAGGCCGGCCGCGGCCTCTCCGCGCCCCTGTCGTGGTCGGCGACCGGGCGGCTCGACGACATCCTCTGGGGACAGTGCCGGGGCTATCAGGTGTGCGTCGACCTGACCGGCCCGGCTTACCGGTGTTCCTGCCCCAGCCGCAAGATCCCGTGCAAGCACGCCCTCGGTCTGCTGCTGCTCTGGGCCGACACCGGCGTGGCGACGGCACCGGCGCCCGATTTCGCCCGGGAATGGCAGGCGGCCCGCGCGGCCAAGGCGACGGCCAAGCCGCGGTCCGCCGCCACTCCCGATCCGGCTGCCGCGGCCAAGCGGGCCGAGCAGCGCGCCGAGCGGGTGGCCGGCGGCATGACCGAGCTGCGCCGCTGGCTCGACGATCAGATACGCCAGGGCCTGGCCGGTGCCCAGCGGGCCGGCCATCAGCCGTTCGAGGCGATGGCCGCCCGCCTGGTCGACGCGCAGGCGCCCACCGCAGCGAGCGCCGTGCGCCGCCTCGGCACCGTGGCCGGCATCGGGCCGCACTGGGCCGACCGTCTGCTCGGCGAGCTGGCCCTCCTCCGCCTGCTGGTCACCGGGTACGACCGCCTCGCCGAGCTGCCACCCGAGCTCGCCGCCACGGTCCGTACCCGGATCGGCTTTCCCGTCGCCACCGAGGACGTTCTGGCCGGCCCGCACGTCACCGACCGCTGGCAGGTGCTGGGCCAGGTCGAGGTCGACGACGGCGCGCTGACCACCCGGCGCACGTGGCTGCGCGGGTCGCGGGGCCACTTCGCGCTGATCCTCTCGTTCGCCGCGCCCGGCCAGCCGCTCACCTCCGACCTCGTGCCGGGCACGGAGTTCCGGGGCGAGCTGGCGTTCTACCCGGGCGCGGCCCCACTGCGCGCGCTCGTCGCGAGCCGCGACAGCGCGGCCGAACCCTTCAGCGCTCCCGACGGCGCGGCCACGATCACCGACGCGCTCCTGAGCTACAGCGTCACGGTCGCCGCCGAGCCCTGGCGGTTCGACGCTCCCGTTCTGCTCTCCGGAGTGACGCCGAGCGACGACGGCTGGCTGGTCGACAGCACGGGCGCCGCCCTGCCGCTGGCGCCCGGCCACAGTGAGCCGTGGTGGCTGCTCGCCGCGGCCGGCGGCCGGCCCGCGACAGTGGCCGGCGAGTGGTCGCCCGCCGGTCTTCGCCCCCTCGCCGCGTGGGCCGACGGCGGTTTCGTGGCCGCCGGCCCGCCGATGCCCACCGCGGGCGCTCCCCGGCGGCCCGAGCTGCCACCCGAATTGCTCGCGGCCGCACTGGTCGGGACGAACCGGCGGCCGTGGTCCGGTGACTCGCCGCTGCTCGACACCGCCGCTGTCGCGCTCACCCGGCGCCGGGCCGGCGTCCAGCCCGCCACCACCGGCCATCCGGCCGTGGCCGCCGCCCCGGTCGAGACCACGGCCCCGCTGCCGGGTCCCGCCGGGGCGAGGCTGATGCGCATCCTGGGCGAGGGCGTGCCCGGTGGCGCGCAGCTCGCACAGGAACTGCTGAGCCAGTGGCTCGCGGCCGCGCGCGAGCTCGGCGCGCACGTTCCACCGGTCGCCCTGCCGGCGCTGCTGGACGCCGGCCGCCGCAACTCGATCATCCGGCCCGCGCTGGCCCAGGTCGCCGGCGCGCGGGGCGTGTGGCTGGCCGGGATGCGCGACGAGTGGCGCTGGCTGCGTGACGAGGCGCAGTCGCCGTCACCGGCCGCCGCCTTCGACTGGCAGACGGGCAGCTCCGGCGAGCGGCTCGGCCATCTGACCGCACTGCGGGCGACTGATCCCGGTGGCGCCCGCGAGCTGGTGGAGAGCACGTGGTCGCGGGATTCCTCCGACGACCGCGCGCGCTTCATCGCCGCGCTCGCCACCGGCCTGTCCATGGCCGACGATCCGTTCCTCGAGCGCGCCCTCGACGATCGCCGTAAGGAGGTCCGCGAGGCCGCGCTCGAGCTGCTCCGCCGCCTGCCCGGCTCCGGCCTTCGCGACCGGATGGCGCAGCGGGCCCGCGCCGCCGTGCGACGGGAACGCCGCGTGATCGGGTCCGACCGTTTGATCGTCACCCCGCCCGGCGAACTCGACCCGGGTCTGCGGCGTGACGGCGTGGCCTCCACGCCGGCGCGCGGCACAGGTGTGAGCGCCTGGCTGCTCGAGGAGATCGTCGCCGGGGCGCCGCTCGACACGTGGTCCGACCCCGCCACGATGCTGCGGCTCGCGCGGGGCAACGACTGGGAGTCCCCGCTGCTGCACGGCTGGGCCAAGGCCGCGGTGGCGCAGGAGGAGGTCGCCTGGGCAACGATCCTGCTCAACGAGGTGAGCGGGACGCTGCGCGAGTCGGTGCGGTGGGACCTGCACCTGGTGCTGCCGGCCGCCGAGCTGGGCCGGCTCGCGGCCGACGCGCTGCGCCGCGAGGACCCGATGGCCAATCGGCTGCTCGCCATTCATCCGGGCCGCTGGCCCGACGAGTTGTCGGTCGCCGTCCTCGAGACCATCGCCCACCGGGCCCGTAACGACCGGCACAGCTGGCAGCTTGGCGAGCTGTGCCGCGCGGCCGCGCTGGCCATGCCCCCGGCATATGCGGATCTGGTCGGCCGCCTCGCCCTTCAGCTCGACCAGGAGCCCGCCGACGCGTCCCGGGTCAGACCGGTCGCCGACCTGGCCCGCACGCTGACGTTCCGCCAGGAGATGTTCGACGAATTGACGACCTAGACCGAGATCCACAACGGAATTTTTGTCAGAGGTACCCAGTAGCGTTTTCACCGGAAAGACCGGCCGGACGGGCCGTCAGACATGAGGAGTTCGCGTGACCGCACTGCGCCCGCACGCCGAGGATCAGTACGCCGAGGAGCTGGCTCTGCTCGCCTCCACCGACGACCGTCCCCGCCCGCCCGGCTGGCGTCTGTCGCCGCAGGCCGTGGTCACCTACCTGCTCGGCGACGGCGCGAAGATCACTCCGAAATACGTGGGCCCGCGCCGCCTCATGGAGGTGGCGGTGTCCACGCTGGTCACCGACCGGGCGCTGCTGCTTCTGGGCGTGCCCGGCACGGCCAAGACGTGGGTCTCCGAGCACCTGGCCGCCGCCGTCTCGGGCGACTCGACGCTGCTGGTGCAGGGCACGGCCGGCACGGCTGAGGAGGCGATCCGCTACGGGTGGAACTACGCGCGGCTGCTGGCCGAGGGCCCGACCGACGCGGCGCTCGTGCCGAGCCCGGTCATGCGGGCGATGCGGACCGGCTCGATCGCCCGCCTCGAGGAGCTCACCCGGGTGCCCTCCGACGTGCAGGACGCGCTGATCACCATCCTCTCCGAGAAGACGCTGCCGGTGCCGGAGCTCAACACCGAGGTGCAGGCCGAGCGCGGATTCAACCTGATCGCGACGGCGAACGATCGCGACCGCGGGGTCAACGAGCTCTCCAGCGCGCTGCGCCGACGCTTCAACACGGTGGTGCTGCCCGTCCCGGCCTCCGCCGACGACGAGGTCGAGATCGTGGCCAGGCGTGTGGAGCAGCTCGGCCGCTCGCTCGACCTGCCCGAGGTTCCGGCGGCGCTCGATGAGATCCGCCGGGTGGTGACCGTCTTCCGCGAGCTGCGCAGCGGCCTCACCGAGGACGGCCGCACCAAGCTGAAGTCTCCGACCGGCACCCTGTCCACGGCCGAGGCGATCTCGGTCATCACCAACGGCATGGCGCTGGCCGCCCACTTCGGCGACGGCCGTCTGCACCCGGGCGACGTGGCCGCCGGCATCGTCGGTGCCGTCATCAAGGACCCGGTCTCCGACGGCGTCGTCTGGCGCGAATACCTCGAGACGGTCGTGCGCGAGCGCGCCAACTGGCGCGATTTCTATCGGGCCGCCCGCGATGCCTGAGCGGCTCTACGGCATCCGTCACCACGGCCCCGGATCGGCGCGGGCCGTGGTGCAGGAGCTCGCCCGGCAGCGCCCCCAGGTGTTGCTGGTCGAGGGCCCGCCGGAAGCCGACGGGCTGGTGCGGTGGGTCGCCGGTAACGGACTCGAGCCGCCGGTCGCGCTGCTCGGCTACGCCGCCGACGATCCGCGGCGGGCGGCGTTCTGGCCGTTCGCCGTCTTCTCCCCCGAGTGGCAGGCGATCCGATGGGCCGTCGAACACGACGTGCCGGTCCGCTTCTTCGACCTTCCCTTCGCCTACCGCCTGACCGGCGACAGCCCCGGGCCGACGCCGTCCCCGGCGAAACCCGACGCCGACCCGGCTGGGCCGGATGACCACGCGGAGCCGGACACGGACGGGTCCGAGCCCGCCGACGCCGGGCCGGACGACCACTCGGGATCACCGCCGGACGGGGAATCGGGCCCTCGCCGGCCCGTCGACCCGATCGGGGAGCTGGCCGCGGCGGCCGGGTACGACGATCCCGAGCGCTGGTGGGAAGACGTCGTCGAGCACCGGGGCATGCCGGCGTTCGAGGCGATCGCCGAAGCCATGACCGCGATCCGGGACAGCTCTCCCGAGGATCCCGACGACCTGGTGCGCGAGGCGTACATGCGTACTGTCCTGCGAGAGACCCGCAAGCAGTACGACGAGATCGCCGTCGTCTGCGGCGCCTGGCATGTGCCCGCGCTGACCCGGAAGGTCGCGATCAAGGACGACGCCGCGTTGCTCAAGGGGCGCCGGAAAGCCAAGGTCGATTTCACCTGGGTCCCGTGGACGTACGGGCGGCTGGCCTCGTGGTCCGGTTATGGCGCCGGCGTGCGGTCCCCGGGGTGGTACCACCATTTGTTCACCTCGGCCGACGAGGTGGTGCCGCGCTGGCTGGTCGACGCGGCCGGCGTACTGCGGGCCGAGGGTGTGCCGACCTCGTCGGCGCACGTCATCGAGGCGGCGCGGCTGGCCGAGGCGCTGGCGACCATGCGCGGACGGCCCCTCGCCGGGCTGGCCGAGGTCACCGAGGCCGCCGAGGCCGTGATGTGCGACGGCGAGCCGCTGCGGGTCGAGCTGATCAACCGCAAGCTCGTGGTGGGTGAGCGCCTGGGCGCCGTGCCCGACGACATGCCGGCTGTGCCGCTCGCCAAAGACCTCGCCGCGCAGCAGCGGGCGGCCCGGCTCAAACCGGAAGCCCTCGAGCGCGCCCTCGACCTCGACCTGCGCAAGGAGACCGATCTGCGGCGCAGCCGGCTGCTGCACAGGCTCCGCACATTCGACGTGCCCTGGGGCGAGCCGACGGCCACACGGCGGGGCACCGGTACGTTCCGCGAGGAGTGGCGGCTGCGGTGGCAGCCGGAGTTCGCCATCCGCCTCGTCGAGGGCAGCATGTACGGCACGACCGTGGCCGCCGCCGCCACGGCCAAGGTGGTCCGGGCGGCCGATCGGGCGGAAACGCTGGCCGACGTGACAGCGCTGGTCGAGACGTGTCTGCTGGCCGACCTCACCGAGGCGTACCCGCAAGTGCTCGCCGCGCTCGACGTGCGCGCGGCCCTCGACGCCGACATCAACCATCTGATGGCGGCGATCCCGGCGCTTGCGCGCACGCTTCGGTACGGCGACGTTCGCCGCACCGACGTGGCCGGGCTGGCGACGGTGACGGCGAGCCTGCTCGGGCGGGTCTGCGCGGGGCTGCCGTCGGCGGTCGGCTCGGTCTCCGACGAGGCCGCCAAGCTGCTGCGCGACCGGATCGACGGGGTACACGCGGCGGCGGGCCTGCTCGAGGACGACGATCTGCGGGAACGCTGGCTGTCCACGCTCGAGTCGGTGGCCGGGCGGGCCGACCTGCACGGGCTGCTGGCCGGGCGGCTCACCCGGCTGCTGCTCGACGCGGGCCGGCTCGACGGGGCCGAGGTGCGCCGCCGGCTGCGTCTGCCGTTGACCGTCGGCACGCCGCCGGCGCACGGGGCGGCCTGGGTGGAGGGTTTCCTCTCCGGCGGCGGTCTCCTGCTCGTGCACGACGACGCCCTGCTGGCGCTGCTCGACGACTGGCTCGCCGACATCGCGGCCGACGCCTTCGACGACGTGCTGCCGCTGCTGCGGCGGACCTTCGGCGCGTTCGACGCGGGCGAGCGGCGGGCGATCGGCGAACGGCTGGCCGGTCCGCGAGCCGCGCCGGAAGACGAGGCGGGAAACCTCGGCTTCGACCCGGAACGGGCCGACCTTGCCTTGCCCACGCTTACCGCTCTGCTGGGCCACGAGATCAGCCCGAACGCCAGCACCCGCACGACCGTAAGCAGCATCGGCACGGCCAGCGGCGGCGCGGGCAGTGCGGGCGCTGGCAGTGGGGGCGCAGGCAGTGCGGGCGCGCCCGTGGGGCTGGCGGCTGGTGTGCATGCGAGCTTGGAGGGGCGATGAGCCAGGGCGAGGGTACGGCCGAGGCGGGTGCCGTGGATCCGGCGAAGCGGGAGCGGCTGCGGCGCTGGCGGATGGTGCTCGGCGGGTCGTCGGAGGAGGCGCTGGGCAAAGCCGAGGGGCGTGACGGCGCGATGGACTCGGCGCTGGCGGCGCTCTACGACGCGGGCGGGGCCGACGGCGAGGGTGAGCGCAGCAGCAAGCGGTCGGCGGGGCTGGGCAGTTCCGCGCCGAAGGTGGCCCGGTGGCTCGGCGACATCCGTGAGTACTTCCCCAGCACCGTGGTGCAGGTCATGCAGTCCGACGCGATCGATCGGCTCGACCTGACCCGGCTGCTGCTCGAGCCCGAGATGCTGGCGGCGGTGGAGCCGGACGTCCATCTGGTCGGTACGCTGCTCTCGCTCAACCGGGTCATGCCCGACAAGACCAAGGACGCGGCGCGCCAAGTCGTCCGTACGGTGGTCGAGCAGTTGGAGAAGCGCATCGCGCAACAGACCCGCGCGGCGGTGAGCGGGGCGCTCAACCGGGCCGCCCGGATCAACCGCCCGAAGCACGCCGACATCGACTGGGACCGGACCATTCGGGCCAACCTCAAGCACTACCAGGCCGAGCACCGCACGGTGATCCCCGAGCGGCTGATCGGGTACGGGCGGCGGACCACCGCCGTACAGCGGGACGTCGTTCTCTGCGTCGACCAGTCGGGGTCGATGGCGGCGTCCGTCGTGTTCTCCGGCGTGTTCGCCGCGGTGCTCGCGTCGATGCAGTCGCTGCGTACGTCGCTCGTCGTCTTCGACACCGCGGTCGTCGATCTCACCGACCAGCTCGACGATCCGGTCGAAGTGCTCTTCGGTACGCAGCTCGGCGGGGGCACCGACATCAACCGGGCGATCGGCTACAGCCAGCAGCTGATCACGCGGCCGCGGGACAGCATCTTCGTGCTGATCAGCGACCTCTACGAGGGCGGCGTACGGGAGCAGATGCTGCGCCGGGTCGCGGAGATGACCGCGGCCGGGGTGCAGGTGGTCGTGCTGCTCGCCCTCTCGGACGAGGGAGCGCCGGCCTACGACCATGAGAACGCGGCGGCGCTGGCCGCGCTCGGGGTGCCGGCCTTCGCCTGTACGCCGGACGCGTTCCCGGAACTGATGGCCGCCGCCATCGAGCGCCGCGACCTGAAAGCCTTCGCCGAGCGCCTCACCGACGAGCGAAAAGCGGACGGCCGATGACGCCGAACGCAAGCGGGCGGCCGATGACGGCGAGCGGAAAGCGAACGACCGATGACGCCGAACGGAAAGCGGACGACCGATGACGCCGAACGGAAAGCGAACGACCGATGACGCCGAACGGAAAGCGGGCGGTCGAAATCGGGGCCGGAAGGCGGGTGGTCGATGACAGTGGGAACGGGTTGTGAGCGCCTGGAACGGTAACTAGCGTTAGCGGCATGAGTGCTTACTTGAGCAACCCGCTGGTGTGGCAGGAAAGCTGGGACCGTCAGCAGGAAGCGTTCATGCCCGACCGGGAGGAACGGTTCCGGGCGATGCTCGACGCGGTCGGGGCGGTCACCGGCGGGGAGCCGCCACGAGTGCTCGATCTGGCCGGTGGCACCGGCACGATCTCGTTGCGGACGCTGGCGCGGTTCCCGGGCGCTACGGTCACAGTTCTCGACCAGGATCCGGTGCTGCTGGCCATCGCCGGCGCGTCGCTGCGGGAGCGGGCGACGATCGTCGACGCCGACCTCGGTGACTCGGGCTGGCGGGCGAAGCTGCCGGAGGAAGGGTTCGACGCGGTGCTGACCGCAACGGCCCTGCACTGGTTGCCGGCCGAGCGGGTGGCGACGCTGTACGGGGAGATCCGGGAGGTGTTGCGGCCGGGCGGGATCTTCGTGAACGCCGACCACATGCCGGAGGACTCGCTCCCGACGCTGTCGGGGCGGCTGCGCGATCACGCCCGGGAGCTGCGCGAGGCGCGCTACGCCACGGGGGCGGCCACGTCGTGGGGCGACTGGTGGGCGGCCGCGGCGGCCGACGAGTTCCTGGCGCCGAAAGCGGTTGAGCGCGAACGGATCTATCCGGCGACGCGCCACAGCCAGGAGTGGACGCCGCCGGCGCTGTGGCACGTCGACGCCCTGCGCGTGGCCGGCTACACCGAGGCCGGCGTCCTGTGGCGTGGCGGCACCGACGCCGCCGTCGTCGGCCTGCGCTGACCACGAAGCGAGAAGACGCGAGTAAGGACGCGGAACGGCGCCGCCCCGAAAGCCCGGGAAGCAGAACGGCGCCACACCAAAAACCCGGGAAGGAGGACGGCGCCGCACCAGAAAGCCTGGGAAGCAGGACGGCGCCGCGCAAGCAGGCCAAGGAAGCAGGGAGCACGGGCGGAGCTGGTTACAGGTACATGCCTGTGGTGGGCTCGGTTTTGGGGACTGTTACGGGCTCGGTGCCGGTTTTGAGGGCGTACAACTCGGCCAAGGTGGCGCCCGATGGGGGTACGCCCTGGGCGGTGCCCAGCCAGGCCACCGCCTCGGGGTAGGGGAGGCGGCCCACCTCGATGCTGGCCAGGCAGCGGCCCGGGCGGACCACCGCCGGGTGCAGGGAAGCCAGGTCCTCGTTGGTGGTGATGGCGATCAGCGCGTTGCGGCCCTGGCCGAGCAGGCCGTCCGTCAGGTTGAGCAGGCGGGACAGGGACTGGCCGGCGCTGGCCTTGGCCTCGCCGCTGATCAGCTCGTCGCAGTCCTCCAGCATGAGCAGGCGCCAGCGGGGCTCGTCCTCGTCGTCGCTGCCCAGGGCCACACTCATCAGGTACGCCGGGTCGCTGAACAGGCGCTCCGGGTCCAGCACGCAGTCCACCTGGCACCACGAGCGCCACTGCTGGGCCAGCGCCCGCAGGGCCGTCGTCTTGCCGGTGCCCGGTTCGCCGTGCAGCAGCAGGAGGCGGCCGTTCACCGCCGTACCGTCCAAAGCCATCAGCTTTTCCAGCGTCCGCGTCACCGGGCCGGCGTAGTTCGCCGAGATGTCCGCCCAGGGGGCCGCGTCGATTTCGCGCTGGACTCGGCGGGGGCCGTGCGGGCCGAAGTGCCAGAAGCCGATCGGCACGCTGTCGCTTGTCGGGGCCGGCTCCTCCACCGCGTCCCTCGTCGCCGTCTCGAGGATGGACTCGGCCAGCTCGGCGGTGACCGCGGTGACCGTCACCCGCGCCCGGCGGCTCTGCTTCCAGCGGGTGACGTGCAGCGTCCAGCCCTCGCCGACCGACAGGCGGCCCTGGCCGTCCTCGTCGATCGCGTCGCGCACCAGGCGGGCGCCGTCGGCGGTCAGCGGGGCGTCCGCCTTCACGTTCTCCAGGTAGCGGCTGCGCCCGAACGGCTCGCGGCCGGTGACGAAACCGTCCAGCGCGAGCAGATCCACCACGTCGACGAGGCGGTCGCCGTCGTCCACCGCCCCGGCCAGGGGCAGCGGCGCGGCGACGGCCGGCACCACGGCAGCGTCGTGCCGGGTGCCGAGCCGGTCAACGGCCTGGTGGGGAGTGCGCATCACTCCATGATCGAGCTTCGATGCCCGAACGGCACCCGATTTTCAGGCAGATGGCCCGATCGGGGCGCGCGTCAGGAGGAACAAGGGGATCAGCCGCGTCGTCTTCGTCTGGTAGCCGGCGTAGTTCGGGAACGCCGCCACCGCCCTCTTCCACCACACGTCGCGTTCCTCACCCGACAGTTCGCGGGCCTCGTACTCGTGCTTCGCCGTACCGTCCTGAAGTTCGACCCTGGGGTTCTCGCGCAGGTTGTAGACCCACACCGGATTCTTCGGCGCGCCGCCCAGCGAGCCCACCGCCAGGTATTCGCCGTCGTGCTCGACCCGCATCAGCGGCGTCTTGCGCAGCTTGCCGCTCTTCGCGCCGACCGACGTCACCACGACGATCGGCTTCCCCTGGATCTCGTTGGAGCGGGCGCCGTCCGACTCCTCGTAGCTCTCGGCCTGCTTGCGAGCCCACTCGGACGTGCTCGGCTCGTACTCTCCCGTAAGTGGCATGAGAAGGAGTCTCACACGAACTTTTTGTCAGCCGAAGTGGGACCGTACGACTCGAGGTCGACCGGCGCGCCCAGCAGAGCACCGATCTCGGCCGGCCAGTCGTGCGGCCTTTCCATCCGGCCGGGCCGGGCCCGGAACAGCCGCGCGGTCAGCTCGGCCTGATAGCCGAGATCGCGGAAGGGGCCGGGGGCGAGCCGGTCGACGTCGACCCCGTCGATGGAGTACGTCGTACAGGCGCGCAACGAGGCGCAGCGATCGGGCGCGTCGAGGTGCGTGACGGCCAGGCCGTCCACGCCGCCGGCCACCTCCACCGCGTACCGGTGGGCCACGGCGTCGAAGTGCCCGATCCGGAAGGCGCCCTGCCATTCCCCGGTTCCGTTGTGTGCCTCCGGCAGCGCCAGCGACGGGTCCTCGGTGACGAACGGCCCGGCCCCGTGCCGGGTCGTGTACGTCCGCACCACCCCGAGCCGTTTGAACGATCCGCACAGCGCGGCCACGTTGTCGAAGGTCGTCGTCGACCACGTCGTGTGCGGGTGCCAGCCGCGCCACTCGTCCAACAGCACGCCCTGCGCGCCCTCGAAGACGCACGGCCCCTCACCGAGCAGCCTCCCGGTGTGCCGCCCGTCCACGATCGACACCGTGTCGCCGAAGAGCGCGAACGCCTCCACCACGTCGTCGAGCGGAACGTCGATCGGGCCGAGGTCATCGGCGAGAGAGGCGAAGAGCCGGCGCAGGCGGGTACGGGAACGGGTGTCGGCCACGCGGGGCGCGTCGGCGTGCTCCGACGCGTACGCCATGGTCTCGCCGACGCCCATCCCGCACGAACCGTGACGGGACCCGCCGCGTTCGCTCTCCCGCCGCCGGTTCGCCGCACGATGCCACGGAGTGGCGAGGAGGGCGTCGCCGTCCACCGTGAGCAGCTCGAAAGCGCCGTCCAGATGCAAGGCTTCGGCCGCCAGGGCCAGCGGGTCGACGACCATGAACCGGGTCAGGTGGGTCGGCACGCCCCGCAGCGTGCCCGACCCGAACTGACTGAACGTGTGGTGCCGCCCGTCCTCGGTGATCACGTTGTGGGCCGCCTGCGCTCCCCCGTTGAAGCGCAGGACGGCCCGCACCGGGCTCGCGACGCAGAGCGCGTCCACCACGGTGCCCTTGCCGGCGTCGCCGTACCCGAGGTCGACGACCGCGACGTGCTCGTTCACAGCCGCTCGTTCCCGCTGCCGGCCGAACCGATGGTCAGCGACGAGCGCACGACCGTGCCGCGCTGGAGCGGGGCCAGGGCCTTGCCGACCGTGCCGCCGTGCTTCGAACCGGCCTCGACCAGGTGCGACAGGCCCTCGTCGAGGTCGATGGTGTCCTCGCCCAGGCCGACCGTGACGGCGATGGTTTCGCAGACCGCGTCGAGGTCGTCCAGTTCGAGCACGTTCTGCCCGAGCAGCCCCCGCCAGCGGGCCAGGATCTCGCGGTCGCCGCCCCAGCTCGCCGCGCTCGGCATGAGGTAGTACACGTCGTACTTGCGCTGGAGCTCGGCCAGAAGGTCCTCGGTGCTGATCTGCTCGCGCAGGTCCTCGCCGAGGAACCGCTTGACCTCCTTGCGGCTGACCTTCGGGTACGGCATCTCGTCGCCGATCAGGAACAGGTAGCCGCGCCGGCCGCGCTTGGTGGCGTCGAGCGACGTGTGCCGGGCCATGAAGTACATGGCCAGCTCGTACGACTCGCGCTTCTGGCCGCCACCGCCGCCTTCGAGCACGATGCGGGCCAGGTCGTCGTCCATCCGGTTGTCCGACTCGAACTGGCCGATCTGCAGCGGCACCCGGTCGCAGGTGGCGTCGCCGACCGCGCCGAACAGCAGGTGCGGGTCGGTCGCGTATCCCTTGCGGGTCAGCAGGCCGAGCAGCTGCGGCAGCTTCGTCTGAAGCGCCCGGGGCACGTGGCCCATCGAGCCGGTGACGTCGAAGATGACCGCGATCGGCGTACTGAACGGGTGTTCCTCGCTGTCCCGGCTCTCCCGGTTCTGGTTCTTCGGGTCCAAAGCCGGGTGCGCCGTACGGGCGCCGCTGTCGCTGTAGTCGAAGGCGCTCTTGCCACTGCGCGCCCGGTAGTTCGCGGCGGCCGTGTAGACGTCGGTGGACCAGCGTCCGCTTCCCATGTCGTACTCCTTAGAGGCTGAAGGGCCGGAACGTGCGCGGCCCGTAGAGGTTGTCGAGCAGGTCGTCGAGCTCGCCGAGCAGCGACCACGCGTCCTGCGGCCGCATGCGCGGCGCGTCGTAGAGGCAGCCGTCGGCGAACCGCCGCATCGGCGGGGGCATGTCGGTGATCCGGGCCATCAGGGCGGTGGCCAGGTAGATGTCGGTGGCCGGGGTGACCGTCCGGTCCCGCTTGACCTCGGGCGGGTAGTGGCGGTTCTTGATGACGGCGCTGACCCGGCCGCCCGAGTAGCACCAGTCGACGAGGGCGACGCCGTGCTGCTCCGGGTGGATCAACACGTGTTCCTCGAAGACGGCGCCGTGCACGACTCCCGCCCGGTGGGCCCAGCCGAGCCCGGTCAGCAGCCGCCGCCACATCCAGGCCGCGTCGCGCGGGTCGAGTTTCGCCTGGAGGTTCGCCAGCGGAACGAACCCGTCGAGCCGTTCCAGAACGTTCACCCGCCGCCGGCGCCGCTGCCCGTCCTCGTGGAGGAAGGTCTTGAGCAGCCGGGGGGCGTACGGCCGGAACTTGGGGTCTCCGTTCGTCCACAGCCTGGTCAGCGCCGCCGCCTCGGCCTCCATGAGATCGTTGTCGGCCGGATCGCGCGGCACCTTGACCAGCCCGCCCTCGCCGGGCCGCAGGTCCGCGATGTCGCCGACCAGCACCGATCGCTGTTCGTAAAGCCGCGCCAGCTTGGCGAAGACCCTGGTGGCGGTCGCGCTCTGCGCTTCGGTCACGGCATCGGGGTGTACGGCCTTGGCGAGCTTGCGGTACGCGTCGTCACCGTCGCGCTCGTCCAGATCGGCGTACGTCGTGGCCGCCTCGATCTTCTCGACCGCCTCGAGGAACGTCATCGCACACCGTCCTCGCGGGCGGGCCGCAGCAGCGCCGGGTGCAGCAGCTGGGCGTCGCCGGCCCGGTAGAGCTTGGCCCGGGGGCCGCCGCGTTCGCCGCCGCGGGCCGTGGTGGCCCCGGTGCTCTCGACGAAGCCCGGCACCGAGAGCACCTTGCGGTGGAAGTTGCCGGCGTGCAGCTCCTCGCCCCAGACCGAGGCGTAGACCTGCCGCAGCTCGCCGATGGTGAACTCGTCGCCCACGAACGCGGTGGCCAGCGGCGTGTATTCGAGTTTCGAGCGCGCCCGGTCGAGCCCGTCGGCCAGGATCGTGTCGTGGTCGAAGGCCAGCCCGGTCGCCTGCTCGACCGGCACCCACTCGGCGCCGGCGGCGTCGGAGCCGGCCCGGGGTTCGGGCAGTCCGGGCGCGAAGGCGAGGTAGGCCACCGAGAAGACCCGCATCCGCGGGTCACGGCCGGGATCGCCGTACGTCCGCAACTGCTCCAGATGAACCTTGCCCAGCGCCGTCTCCTCCTGGAGCTCCCGCAGCGCCGCGTCGTCGAGTCCTTCGGATCGGACGAAGCCGCCGGGCAGCGCCCGCCGGCCGGCGAACGGGTGCTCGGCGCGCTCGACCAGCAGGACGCAGAGCCGCCCGTCGCGGATGGTCAGCGCCACCACGTCGACGGTCACCGCGACGGCCGGGTAGGCCCCCGGGTCGTACCCGGCCAGGAACTCCGCTTCGCTCGCCATGTTGTCCTCACCCTGAGATTGACTCGAACTGAGAACAACCTAGCTCGGACTACTTCCCGCGTCAACCCCACATAAAGAAAGGCTCACCTAATAAAGGCGAGCCTTACCTGTAGAAAAGCGCCCGCAGCGGTTTGCGGGCGCTTTCTCGAATCCGTTTCAGCGAGCCTCGTACGTCAGGCAGTCGGCCTTGTCGCCGGACGCGCCCACGACGATCGCCGGCGCGTGGCACTCGAGGTCGCCGTTGTGCACGCAGTCGGACCGCTTACACGCCCCCACCTGGGCCAGCGGCTTGCCGGTGCCGCCCTTGTCGCCGGTCTCGACATACGTGTCGCACTCCGCGTTCATGCTGCCGATGGTGACCGCGAACGCCGTACAGCCGTCGTGGTTGTAGCCACACTGGGTCACCGTACAGGTCTGCACCCGGGGCATTTCCAGAGCCTGAGTCATGATTCATCGCCTCCCATTTAACGCATCCCGTCCAACCCGACGATAAACCATTCCCGGCGGTAAACGAAACTACACACTCATTAAATTAAATGAGGTAAGGCATTCCTAATAAGGGCCGACGGTGAACGTGGCGCCGCTGGTGACGAGGGTCGGGTTGGCGTCGGCGAGGGTGGCGCTGGACAGGCCGTTCTCGACCAGGGTCAGGATGTACGCGCCCTCGTTCACCCCGGTCAGGTCGAGGGTGCACACCAGCTCGGTGTCGCGGAGCACGGCCTCCAGGACACACTCGGCCGCGCCCCGGTTGGTGGCCGGCAGATACGCGTCCTTGACCAGGAACACGTGCGCGTTGGCGCTGTTCGAGGGGGCCTGCCGGTCGAAGTTGAGGCTGGAGAAGCCGGCGCCCACGACGTCGATGGTGACCTTCGCGTTGACCGGCCCGGTGTTCGGCGCGATCGAGATGCCGTTGCTGTAGGTGAACGGGATCGGCGAACCGGTCGCGTTGGCGTTGTTGTCCGGGTCGAGGCTGCTCACCTTCCCGCCCGGAGCGGTCACGATCAGCGCGAGATTGCCCTCGGCGACCCGCGGCCCGGTCGTCCCGGTGAAACTGTTGCCGCTCGCCGCCACCTTGATGTTGGTGAGCGCCACGCCGCCGACGGTCGCGCTGGTCGTGCCGGCGACGGCACTGAACCCGGTGCCGTTGACGGTGATCGTCTGCCCGCCCGCGGCCGGGCTGCCGGCCGGGATGATCGAGGTGATGGTCGGCTTGACCGCCACGGTGTACGTGGTCGCGGCGATCAGGTTGCCGGACGCGCCCTCCTTGTCGTAGACGCAGACGTTCCACCGAGCCGACGCCTGGTCGGCGAGCAGCGCCAGGCCGTTCGGGTTGACGGTGCTCGCGGCGCCCTGGGCGTCAGTGGCCGGGTAGGGGCTCGACGGCACCTTCAACGAAATCTTGGTGGAGGTGATCCGCAGAACGTTGGCCGGGTCGACGGTCAGCACGCCGGCCGTGGTCGCCCCGCCGGAGCCGGCGATCTGCGTGACCGGCTTGACCGTGCCGGCACAGGCGGACCCGCTGGCCGAGACGAACTGGAACTGCACGATGGGCTTGGTCCCGGCCGGGAACGGCGTCGGCGTGGCCGCATTGGCCGTCACGGTACCGACGATGACGTTGCCACCCCCGGTCTGCCCCGACGGACTGCTGAGGGTCAACGGCAGCGTGGTCACCGCCGCGGCAGCGGGCCCAGCCGCACCCCCGGCAACCACAAGTGTCGCCACGACACAGACCAGTGCGGCGCGGCGCGAACGCTGAGACATGGGTACTCGACCTCCAAGGTGCCGGAATCGTAGGGAGTATCAGTCGCACCTCAGCCCGCTGCCACCAAATCGGAGAAAGCCCTGAATCGAGGGCAGCAATGTGGTAGCAGCCTCCTGAAATTGTCGGTCTTTTCGCCTCTCCACATGCGAATAGGTAAATGACCGGCGAGGTGTTATCGCAGCTCAGACCCAGTGCAGCGACACTCGGCCATGGTTAGTGAAAAGATTTTCTCTGATTTTCGTCACTCTGGACTACGGCACATCACCACCAAGTTAGGCTTCCGGCGAGAAGAGCCCGTCGGCGCCTATAGAGCGCACGGGCCACCTAATCCCAGAGGCGGTTCTGAGAAACCGTAGGAGGACCTCGCATGCGCAAGTCCGCAACTCACGACCGAGCCCGGCGCCGCATTCGCGCCGGCCTGGCGACGGCGGCGACGGTCGCTGTCGCGCTCGGCATCTCAGCTGCGCCCGCCCAGGCGGCGGTCGGCCTCACGCTGAGCCAGACGTCCGGCCCGTCCACGGGCGGCAACACGATCACCGCCACGACGGCCACGTCGATCCTGGCCGGATACAACTCGCCGGTCGTCTACTTCACCCAGGCCACCTGCCCGGCCTCGATCCCCGCCAACCAGACCGGCCTGTCGCTGACTGGTGCGACGACCGCCAACACCGGCGTCGTCCAGGCCACGGTGGTCAAGAAGATCGCTGACAACAAGGTCGCGGTCACGGTCCCGGCCGGCGTCATCGTGGTCGGCACGGCCACGACCACCAAGTACAACGTGTGCCTGTACCCGACGGCAGCGGCAACCACCCTTCTCGGCGCGAACACGACCTACTCCGTGTCGGCGGCGGCCACCGTCACCGGCATCACGCCTAGCACGGGCCCGTCGCTCGGCGGCACCACCATCACGGTGACCGGCACCAACTTCCCGACCACCAGCGGTTCGATCACCGCCACGGTCGGCGGCACGGCGGCCACGGTGACCCCGGGCACGAACACGCAGTTCACCATCACGGCCCCGCAGCACGCCCCGGCGGCCGGCACCACGATCTCGATCACCACGTCGTCCGGCACGATCAACCGGACCCTGGCCTACGACTACATCAACGGCCTCTCGGTCATGCCGAACACGGCTCCGAGCTCGAAGAAGTGGCAGGACGTCGACGTCTTCGGCACCGACCTGCTGAACTACAACTTCACCGGAGCCACCACGCCGCCCGCGGGACCGGCCAAGGTGCTTCTGGTTCAGGGCGACTACGACCCCACCGTCACCAACACCAACCAGAAGACCAAGGCGCAGATCTCGGAGTGCATCAACGTCCTGGTCATCGCCGACGACGAACTGGTCTGCACGCTGATCCTGTCGGAGTCGGTCGTGTCGGCCACGAACTTCTCGGGCGGCGAGATCCAGGCCAACTGGGGAACGGGCCAGGCTGCTCGCGACCTCGGTGCCGGCGCCACCACGGGTTCCGACAAGCTGGGCCTCACCGTTACCAACGGTGGCCTCAAGCAAAGCGACGTCGGTCTTCCTGTCACCCTGACGGGTGCCACTCTGACTGCTGGAACCACCATCGCTTCGGTGACGAGTTCGACCACCGCCACGCTGTCGGCGCCCGCGAGCGTCGCCGGGCCGGTCACCGCCATCAACGTCGGCGGGGTTCGTACGCTCACGTCGCTTCTGGGCTTCACGCAGGACAGCACGAGCGTGACCGGCGGTGCCAACGCCTTCACCACCGCGGACATCGGCCGCCAGCTCATCTCCAGCGGTAACACTCGCCCGGGCACGATCATCATGGCCGTGTCGGCCGACGGCGCCACCGCCACCGTCTCCCGGCCGGCGATCGCCACCCAGGCCACGCAGACCGGTACCGTCGGCAACGGCGACCCGGTGCCGGACGGTGCGTACAACCTCACCATCGTCAGCAACAGCGGCACCTATGCGACGGCGAACGACCTCACCGCCGCGGTGACCGCCGGAACCTACAAGGAGTCGGTCGTCTCCAGCGGAGCCACCTTCACGGTCGCGCCGTTCTGATCGATCGCTTCTGAACACAGCATCACCCCAGCGGCTCGGCGCTTCGGCGCCGAGCCGCTGGCTCGTTCTCAGCCCAGCTTGGCCCACGCCTTGTCGAGCGCGGCCACGCTCCTGGTCTTGGACGGTTTCTCGTCCAGGTTGATCATCACGGTGTAGACGCTCTTCGTCGCGCTGGTCCGCCAGCAGATCACCATCGTCGGGCGCTTGCGCGCGACCGGGTTGTTGCTCAGCTTCACCGTCTGCGTGCAGCGCGCGTCGCCGACCTTCTCCCCCTCGTCGGCCACCCAGCCCAGTTCCCGCTGCCCGGTCAGGTCGCTGCGCGCGGTGACGACTCGCAGCATCTCCCGGTCCTTGCGGACGTCGCCGGTCTCGGAGACCTTCAGATCGTTGATCTCGGCCTGCACGGTCGGCGGTGTCAGCGGCTTCTTGATGGTGACCTTGTGTTTCTGGGCGAACTCCCGGGCCGCCTTCACCCGCGCCGCCTCCGAGGGCGTGAGCGACGGCGGGCTCTTGGACGGCGACGGCTTGGCCGCCGGGGCCTCACCCACGGCCGCCCCGGCGGACTGCTGCAGGGTCGGCTCCGGGCCGGGCTGGGCCGCGCTCACGCTGCCGGCCGGCGACGCCTCGCCCGCCGCCGTGGTCTCGTTCTTCTCGCCGCCGCAGGCTCCGGCGCTCAGCGCCACCGCGAGGCCGACCAGCCCGGCCGCGACCTGTCGCGTTCGACGAATTTTCCTCATGATTGTTTCCCCCGAAATCTCATGACCGCCGACGGCCATGCTTCCAGTCACTCGATCCGCCGTACCGGCGAAGAGCAGGACATTCAGCCTGTACACAGAAATCTGCCGCCGGTTCCGTGTGCGGATCCGGCGGCAGACGTACGGCGGGAATCAGCCCAGCTTCGACCATTCCCGGTTGATGGTCGCGACGCTTGTCGCGGGTGATGGGCGGCCCTTCTTGGCCACCGCCACCGTGACCACGCTGCGGCCCTCGGAGGTGCGCCAGCACAGCAGCATGCTCGGGCGTTCGCGGCCCGGGTCGCCGGCGCTGAAGCGGAAGCGCTGCGTGCACCGCGCCGTACCGACCTTTTCGCCCTTGTCGGCCGCCCACAGCAGCTCGTTCTGGCCGGTCAGGTCGCCCTTCGCCGTGATCACCCGCATCGTGCCGTCGGCCGTCGTCTCGGTTCGCTGCGACGCGGCGACCTTGGTTGTGCCGGCGGCGGACAGCCCACGGCGTACCGGGTGCCCTTCCTTCTCGGCCGCCTCCCGGGCCTTTTGGATCTCCCGCTTCACCTCGGACTTGACGACCGGCTTCGTGCTCTTCGCCGCCACCGGCTTCCGGGACGGTGAGGCGGACGCCGGAGACGGTGCGGCCGACGGCAAGGCCGAGGTCGCCGACGGACTGGGCGTCGGCTGCGGGGAAGGGGACGCCGGGGCCGGGGCGACGGTGGCGGGCGCTCCGATGGCACCCACGCCGCTCGTCTCGGTGTTCTCGGTGGCCTGCGTGGCCACCAGGTAGGCACCCCCGCCCAGCACCACGGCCAGGCCGGCCGCGCCCACCGCGAGTTTCCGGTGGCGCTTCGGCGACTTCTCGACTCCGTCGTCGCCGAGGCGGTCGTCGTCGATGGTCATGTCGTTGTCCCTCGCGGTCGGCTGCGGTCCGCCGACGTCGCGTCGCCGGACCCCGAACGTTCATGGTCGCAAGGGTTCGGACATAGCGGAGCAAAATCCCCGATCCACCGGTGGCAACCGGCTTTCGCTAAGGACCACCGCCGGCGGCCCGATCCTTCTGGCCGACTTCACGGGGAGGAAGAAGAAAGATGAAACACTCGCTGCGCCGGTACACCGCGGGGGCCTTAGCCGTCGGCGCCTTCACGCTGGGCACGTCGGCCCCGGCGCTGGCGGCCGACGACGACCCCGACTTCGGGAAAGCGGTTCCCACGGTCACGACCGCCACATTCAACAAATTGGTGGCGTACGGGTCGTCGGCCACCGTCTCGTTCAGCGTGAAAGCCGACAACGTGCGGCTGGCCCGGCGGAGCGTGCAACTGTGCACGGCCGCGCTCACCGAGGACTTCGCCTGCGTCGACACCAAGACCAGCGCGTCCGGCACGGTGTCCGTCAAGACCCCCAAGCTCGCGGCGCCGCTCCTGGTCCAGGTCGTGGTTCCGGAGGACGACGAGGTGGAGGCGTTCACCTCGGACACCGTGGTCGTCCGGCCGCAGGTCGGCATCAAGCTGGCCCGCAAGAACGACACGCTGAACGTCACCCTCACCGGGCTCGACAGCCAGGTCCTCGTGCTGAAGCGCCAGGAGAAGGGCAAGTGGCTGCTCGCCGCGGTCACCCGTGCCACAGGGGCCACGACGACGCTGTCCGGGCTCGCGAAGGGCCAGAAGTATCAGGTCACGGTCTCCGACACGGCCACGATCAAGGGCGCCGTCAAGTCCGCGTAGCGCCATACCCGCACATATCCACTTTTCGCGGGCATACGCTGCTGGGCAGCAGGCGTGGACCCCGGCGGGCCGTCCGGCCCGCCGGACCACTCCGACGCTTCAGGAGGATCCGGCATGCCCTTGACCCGATTCGCCGGCGCCGCCGTGGCGAGCTGCACGGCGACCGTCCTGACGGCGGCGATCGCGGGGACGCCCGCCCACGCCGCGACCGTGATGACGCTCAGCAGCACGAGCGGGCCCAGCGGTGGCGGCAACTCGATCACCGGCACGGTCACCGCCACCGCGGCCAACCCGTCGCCGTTCCCGGCCGGCACGCTGCCCCGGGTGCAGTTCCAGTACGTCGGCGCCGGCTCCAACTCGTGCTCCGCGGCCCCGCGGGCGGTCGCCGCGATCCAGGGCAGTGCCGCGGCGACGACCGGCGGCGTGCTCACCGTCGACCCGGCGGAGGTCAGCCGGCTCACCGCCACCAAGATCGTGTTCACGGTGCCCTCGTCGCCCTACCCGGCCGACGTCGACGGCCAGCCCAGCACGGTCAACCCGACCGGCCTGGCCCTGGCCGCCGGGCAGACGACGGCCAAGTGGAACGTCTGCGTCTACGACGAGAACGCGGACACGCTGATCGCGAACGCCCCGTACACCCTCGCCGTACGGCCCCGGATCACCTCGATCGTCCCGGCGAGCAGCCCGGCGCTCGGCGGAAAGACCGTGACGATCAACGGCGCCGGATTCTCGGCGTCGGGCACAAGCGTGACCATCGGCGGCACCGCGGCCAAGGATGTGAAGGTGTCGCCCGGCGGCAGCAGCCTCACCGTGACCACGCCGCCCCGTACGGCCGCGACCGGCCTGACCGTCGCCGTGGCCACCACCGGGGGCACGGTGCTCAGCAGCGACCCCGACAACAACGAGCAGCCGCAGGACAACGATCCCGCCACCGCCGACGCGCCGATCCTGTTCACCTACAGCAACGGCATCGCGATCTCGCCGGACACGGCGCCGGCCCGCTCCACCGTGAGCGTGGAGATCCGTGCCATGGGCCTGGACGCCCTGACCTTCGACGCCGGCGCGGCCCCGACCGGCGCCTCGGCCCACGTGTTCCTCGTCCGCGACGCCTACGAGGCCAGCACCAACCGCGGCGTCCAGGAGTGCGGGGACATCCTGGCCGTCAGCAAGACCGAGATGGTGTGCACGCTCGACCTCTCGAGCAGCCTCGACCCGTCCGACAGCTCGGCGCAGGGCAGCCCGGTGCCGGAGGGCACGTACACGATGACCGTCGTCGCCAACGGCTCGACCAGCGCCACCCCGGAGGAGGCCAGCCCCTCCATCGTCAGCAGCGACGCCACGTTCACCGTCGGCCCGTACTGAGAAACGGTCAGGCCAGCCGCTGCCAGACCCGTTCGATGAGGCGGGCGCTCGACACCGGGGCCGGGCTCCCGCCGGTCCGGGTGGCCACGGTGACCACGCTGCGGTCGGGTGTCACCCGCCAGCACAGCAGCAGGCCGGGCCTGGTCTCGGCGGCCGACCGCCCGTCGGCCCGGACGTTGCGGGTGCACCGGGCGTTGCCCACCGGCACGCCGCCGTCGGTGGCCCACAGCCGGGCGCCGCGACCGGTCAGGTCGTAGCGGGCGGAGACGATCCGGATGGTCGAACCGTCCGGGCCGCGCTCGTTGGCCACCGCGATCGACTCGCCCGCCGCGGCGACGCCGCCGGACGGCCGGGTCCGTGGAGCCCGCAGCAGGCTGCTGATCTGGGCCGAGGCCACGTCTTCGTCCCGCACCGGGGGCGTGGTCGGCGAGGGCGTCGGTGACGGGCTGGTCCGCTGCCGGGCGGCGGAGAGGCGCGGCAGCTTGGCCCGGAACGACGTCTGCGGCGCCGGCGTGGGCACGACGGCCGGCTTCGGTGAGCTCCGGGACGTCGACGTGACGACGGGACCCGGCGCGTCGGCCACGAAGGTGCTCTCCCGCGCGGTCTGCCAGGCGCTCACCCCGTACCCGGCGCCGGCGACGAGAGCGGCCAGCCCGGCCACCCCGACGGCGAACTTCTTGCGGCGTTGCACCCGGCGGCGGAGTCGACGCTGCTCGGAGTGGTAGACGCCGTCGTCCTCGACCATGTCCATCGCGGAAGATCCCCCGTGTCCGGTTCCGAGCCCATGATGTCACTCGTGGTGATAAATAGGCGGAAAAATCCGAACTACGGCTTTGCCTACGTGTCGGCGGCCACAAGCCCCGTGATGACGCGCCCAAGCGCTGTCGCAGGAAATGACCATGCGGTTTACTCAGCACCATGGCCATCATTTCCCGAGGATTCGGCGGCCGGCGGCGCGAGTCCGTCCCCGGCCTGCCGCCCGGTCAGTACCTGACCCACGACTTCCCGGTGCTCTCGGCCGGGCCGACCCCGCGCATCCCGCTCGACCGGTGGCGCTTCACGATCCAGACCGAGACCGGTGAGAGCAAGAGCTGGAACTGGGACGAGTTCCTGGCCCTGCCGGCCGAGGACTACACGGTCGACATCCACTGCGTCACCAAGTGGTCCAAGCTGGGCACCACGTGGCGCGGCGTCTCCCTCGACACGCTGATGGAGCAGGTGGAGTCGGCCGCCGACTACACCATGGTGCACAGCTTCGGCGGATACACCACGAACGTCCCGATGGAGGACCTGCTCGACGGCAAGGCCTGGATCGCGTACAAATTCGACGGCGAGGATCTCGCGCCGGAGCACGGCGGGCCGGCTCGTCTCGTCGTACCCCACCTGTACTTCTGGAAATCGGCGAAATGGGTCAACGGGATCCAGCTGATGAACGAGGACGAGCCCGGCTTCTGGGAAGCGGCCGGCTACCACATGTACGGAGACCCATGGCTGGAACAGCGGTATCAGGGCGACTGACCTGGCGGGCGGCGACGCTCGCGGAGGCGCGCTGGGAGACACCGTCGGCACGGACGCTCGTGCTCGACGTCCCCGACTGGCCGGGCCACCTGCCCGGCCAGCACGTCGACGTGCGCCTGACCGCCGAGGACGGCTACCGCGCCCAGCGCAGCTACTCGATCGCGTCGGCCTGGCCCTCCTCCGGCGCCGGCCAGGTCGAGCTGACGATCCAGCGGCTCGACGACGGTGAGGTCTCGCCCTACCTGACGGACGACGTCCAGGTCGGCGACCAGATCGAGCTGCGCGGGCCGGTGGGCGGCTGGTTCGTCTGGCGCGCCAAGAACACGTCGCCGGTGACGCTGCTGGCCGGTGGCTCCGGTGTGGTGCCGCTGATGGCGATGATCCGCGCCCGCGCCGACGCGGGGACCAGGCAGCCGTTCCGGCTGATCTATTCGGTCCGTACGCCGGAGGACGCGCTCTACGCCGACGAGCTGCGCCGGCGGGTGCGCGACGACGCGGGCCTCGACGTGCACTTCGTCTACACCCGCAAGGTGCCGGACGGCTGGCCGGCACCCCCGAAACGTCTCGACGTGGCGGCCGTGAACACGTACGGTTGGCCGCCGGACTTCGCACCGGACTGCTACGTCTGCGGTCCCACGACGTTCGTCGAGACCGCCGCGGACATCCTGGTCGCGCTCGGCCACGACCCGCGCCGCATCCGCACCGAACGTTTCGGAGGCACGTCGTGAGCGACCGCGACGACAGCGCACCCGTCGAGGCGACCACCCTCGACGGGAACGCGATGGCCGGCGACCTGCGCGAGATCTTCGCGCTCGACGTGACGGCGGCCAACTACAAATGCGCGGGCTGCGGCCACACCGACGCGGTAGCCACCCTGACACTCTGGGGCGCACCCGCCGGCCGGGTGGCCCGCTGCCCACACTGCTCGGACGTCGTCCTCCGCGTGGTACGCGCCCCCGACCGGGTCTTCCTGGACCTCCACGGTTGCGTACGCCTCGAAGTGCCGCTGACGGACGACTGAGCCGGCGTGGACGGCGGCGACTTCGCGCAGCCCTCGGCTGCCGACCCTCTCGTCGCCGCCGCCGACCCGCTTCTCGCCGCCGCCGACCCGCTTCTCGCCGCGGACCCACTCCTAGCCGCGGACCCTCTCCTCGCCGCCGCCGATCCTCTCCTCGCCGCCGCCGATCCTCTCCTCGCCGCCGTCGGGCAAGGGACGACTGAGGCGGGACCGGACTTCGCCGCGACCATTCGGGCTGCTCAGGACGAGCTGGTGCGGGCGCCGGCCGAAAGTCTGCTGGTGATTCACGGTGGGCCCGGCACCGGCAAGACGATCACGGCGCTGCGGCGGGTGGCGTGGCTGCTCGACGATCCCGGCGCGGGGCTCTCACCCGCCGATGTGCTCGTGGTCGGCCCCTCACGGGCGTACTGCCAAGAAAGCCGCACCCGGCTGGAAAGCTGGGGCCACGCCGGGGTTTCCCATCACTCGGTCGCCGGGCTGCTGCCGCGGGTGGCGACCGGCCGGGACGAGTCGCTGTACGTGACCCGGCTCAAGGGCGAGGCCCGGATGGCCGGGCTGCTCAGCCGCGCGCTCGAGGCGCGCGAGAAAGGCGTTCCGGCCGGGATGCCGGCCACCGTGACCGTGCACGGGCGCGCCGTCACCCTCGACCCGGCGGCCGTCCAGCGGGTCATCGTGACCGCGCGGGCCAGCGAGGCCTCGCCCGGCGACCGGCGCCGGCTGCTGCGGGCCGTCCTGGTCGCGGACAGCCCCGACCCGCGGCTCGTGCTGGAGGCGGCCGACCGGCTGGCCGAGCTGATCTGGCCGGAGTTCTCGGCCGCCACGTTCCTGCGCGACCTGTTCGCCTCCCGCGACCGGCTGAGCGCGGCCGCCGGCGAGGAGTTCACCGACCGCGAGATCAACGCCCTGTACCGGCGGCCCGCCGACGATGCGGCCGAGTTCGCCCGGGCCGACCTGGCCCTGCTCGACGAGACCGAACATCTGGCCGGCGCCGAGCCCCGGCGCTTCGCCCACCTGGTGATCGACGAGGCCCAGGACCTGTCACCGATGCAGCTGCGCGCCCTGTCCCGCCGCTCGGCCACCGGCCGCATGACAGTGGTGGGCGACATGGCCCAGTCGACCGGCCCGTGGGCCCGCGACGACTGGCACGAAGTGCTCGCGCATCTGCCCTCACCCGCGCCTCACGTGCATCGCGAGTTGCGCTTCGGCTACCGGATCCCCCGCCAGATCTTCGACCTGGCCGCCGAACTCCTGCCGACGGCCGCCCCCAGCGTCCAGCCGCCGACAACGGTCCGCGACGGCCCCGCCGACCCGGTCATCTCCCCGGTCGACCCGACCGAACGGGCCGCCGTCGTGTCCGCCGCGGCCGCCGATCACGCGGCGGCCGGCCGCTCGGTCGCCATCGTGTGCCCGCCCCGCTGCCGCGACGACATCGAGGCGAGGCTCGGCCAGAAGAACCTTCCCTGGGGTACGCAGCCAGGAAGCCCGCCGATCACCCTCCTGAACCCGCACGACGCGAAGGGCCTGGAGTTCGACGTAGCCATCGTCGTCGAGCCCGGCCTCATCGTCGACGACGACCCGCGCGGCCACCGGCTGCTCTACATCGCCCTGACCCGAGCAACGAGCCACCTGCATCTCGTCGGCGCCCCCGAGGACCTCCCCGCCGACTTCACCTCGGTCTCAGCACCACCCGCGCCCACGCCGCTCCCTGAGCGCTCACCCTCCCCGAAGCCGCCCCAAGCCGACCCCGAGCCACGCCACCCCGAACCGCATCCACTCCAAGCCGAGCCACGCCACCCCGAACCGGCACCACTCCAAGCCGAGCCGGCGCCGTTCGAATCAGCGCCACACGTGTCCGCGCCGCTTCCCGAGCGCTCGCTATCGCCGACGCCGCCCGAAGCCGACCCGCTCCAAGCCCAACGCGAGCCGAGGCCCCTCCAAGCCGAGCCGGCGCCGTTCGAAGCCGAGCCGAGCCAGCCGGTCGTAGCCGCGCCTCCGGCTCCCCTCGATCCGGCGGTACGGGAGCAGATCGACATGGTGGCGCACGCGCTCGCCGAGACCCTGCTCGCCAACCTCACGCCGGAGCTCTGGCCGGTCGCGCTCGACCGCCTGATCGAGCTCATCAGCCCGGACCCGTGAAGCTCCGACCCGCAAAGTCCCGACCCGCGACGCTCCTGCCTCCGTGCCCCGACCCACAAAGCCGCGACCGCAAAGGGCGCCACCCGCAAGCCGCGACCGCAAAGGGCGCCACCCGCAAGCCGCGACAGCCAAGAGGCCCGCGACGGCGCGATCCGCAAAGCCGCGCGACAGCAAAGGCGCTACTCACGAGGCTCTGATCGAATGACCTGACCCGTGGAAGGCTTGGCCCCTCGAAAACGGCCGTAGAAGGCTGGATCAGCCTCGGAAGCCGCTGCGCAGGCGCTGGGCCAGGGAGCCGGAAGCGCGCGGCGCCGCGGCGGCTGGGCGTGGGGACGATGAGGGGCGTGAGCGGCCGACCGGGCGGTCGTAGTCGGCGGTGGCTATGGCCTCGGTGATCTGGCCGTCGCCGAAGTTCTCCGATTCGGGGATCGAGGCTACGAAGCCGACCAGGATGCCGTTGCGCATGATCTGGGCTTCCAGGCCCGCGGTGCCGTCGTTGTCCCAGATCGCCTCGCGGCCGTCGGGGAGGACGACTCTGATGCCGTACTGCGTGATGCCCGCCTGCGGCAGCTTCACATGGGCGAAGACATTGCGCGCGCGTAGCGTGTCGACGATCCGTCGGGCCCGTTCTTCTTCCATGTGACGAAGCTAGTGGGGCCGACTGAGCAGAGCCTGAAGATCGCCTGTGGCGGCCGTGTGAATCCGCCACGAACGGACGACACGCTACTCCCGCGTACCGGGAAAATCGATGTGTATCTTTTCTCGATGGCGCGGCCTACCGTGCGGTGACCGGAGCGCTTCGGCTTCCTCTCCCCCACGGACCGGAGGCCACCCCATGAACAGGCGACTGTTCGTCCTCGTTCTCTCCTGTCTCATGATTTTCGGCGCCACCACCCGCGCCGTCGCCGCGGAAGCCGACGTCGACTACGTCGCGCTCGGCGACTCCTACTCGTCGGGTGTCGGCGCACCCTCGCAGAGCGGCACCTGCCTGCGTAGCCCGTACGGCTATCCGGCGCTCTGGGCCGCCCGCAACACCCCTACGTCGTTCACCAATCTGACCTGCGGCGGCGCCGTCACCGGCGACGTCCGGAGCACCCAGGTGCCGGCGATACCGGCCGGCACCGATCTGATCAGCATCACGATCGGCGGCAACGACGCCGGCTTCGCGCCGACGGTGCTCAGCTGCCAGGTCTCCAGCGACGCGGCCTGCGTACAGAAGGTCGCCCAGGCCCGCGCCGACATCACCGCGACGCTCGGCGCCAAGCTCGACGCCACGTACGCCGCCATCGCCGCCAAAGCGCCGGGCGCCCGGGTCGTCGTGCTCGGCTACCCGATCCTGTTCGACACCTCGTCCGCCTCGTGCGGGCTGGCCGGGATGAGCCTGACCAAGCGGCGGGCGCTCAACGAGGGCGCGCGGGTGCTCGACGATCTGATCGGCGCCCGGGCCCAGGCCGCCGGTTTCGTCTGGTCGGACGTGCGTGACGAGTTCCAGGGCCACGGCATCTGCTCGTCGAGCCCGTACCTCAACGGCCTCACGATTCTCCCCCCGCAGAACTCTTTCCACCCCAATGCCAACGGCTACCGGTACGGCTATCTGCCGGCGCTCTAACGCAAGCGCACCCGGCCGGGACCTCCGTGTGCGGGCCCGGCCGGTCACTCTGGTCGCCATGGCCAACGTGTACGCCCTGCTGCTGCTCCTCGATGTCGCTCTGGTCGTCTGCGCCCTGATCGACTGCTGGAACGCCGACGAGGACAAGATCCGCGTCGCGCCGCGGGGCGGCTGGACCTTCGCCATCCTGCTGATCTCGCCGTTCGCGGCGATCGCGTGGTTCGTCAAGGGCCGGCCGATCGCTCAGGTACGCCTGCGCGAGCGCCCCGTGATGATCGCGCCGGACGACGATCCCGAGTTCCTGGCCTCGCTCGGCAAACGCTGAAGCCGGCCGCGCGGGATAGCGTTCCGGGCATGGGTATGACGAGTGACTTTCCGCGGGAGATCGCCGCGGTCAACCAGATGGAGCCGTCGCCCCGGCGCGTACGCGCGATGCTCGGCGGCCGGGTCGTGGTCGACACGACGCGGGCGGTCTATCTGTGGGAGATCCCGAGCTATCCGCAGTACTACATCCCGATCGAGGACGTCGCGGAAGACGTGATCGTCGACGAGGAGCACGAGCAGCGTCTGAGCCGCGGCCGTGCCCGCCGGCTGGGGCTGCGCTCGGGCGACGTGCACCGCCCGGCCGCCGGCCGGCACTACGTGGAGAGCAAGCTGCCGGGTCTTCCGGGGCTGGTCCGCTTCGAGTGGGACGCGCTGGACGCGTGGTTCGAGGAGGACGAGGAGATCTTCGGCCATCCGCGCAACCCGTACCACCGGGTCGACGCCCTTCGCTCCTCCCGGCGCGTGCGGGTGGAGCTGGACGGCGTGGTGCTGGCCGAGTCGAGCTCGCCGGTGCTGCTGTTCGAGACGGGCCTGCCGACGCGCTACTACCTCGATCGGACGGCGGTGGACGTCGCGGCGCTGACCCGTTCGGAGACGCGCACGCACTGCCCGTACAAGGGCTCGACGACCGACTATTGGAGCGTCGGCGATCAGGCGGACCTGGCCTGGTCGTACGGGCAGCCGTACGCGGCGGTGGGCGCGATCGCGGGACTGGTCGCGTTCTACAACGAGAAGGTCGACACCTACCTGGACGGCCGGCTTCTGGAGCGCCCGGTCACGGTGTTCTCGAAGAAGAGCTGACGTGGTGCGGGCTGCGCCAGACGGTCACGCCGTCCACGGTCAGCTGGTAGTCCGGGTGGACCCCGTCGTCGCTGGTCCGGCGGCTGAAGCCGACGCGCACCCGGCCGGCCAGCGGCGCCGGCAGGTAGACCGGAGCCCACGCGCGCGTGCCCCCGTCCAGCGTGTCCACTTCACGGCCGGACGAGGCGACCGCGACCCGCGTCCAGAGGAGCAGGCCCGTCGCTTTGCCGGCGACAAGTTCCACCTCAACCGACATATCGGATATCGGCGGCAGGATGCGGCTGTCGAAGACGTCCGATTCGACGACGGCCGGGGACGAGACGAGCGCCGACCACGCCGGCCCACCGAGGCAGAGTCGTAAGCCGGAGGCTCCCCCGGCGGCCGCGATCACCCGGTCCATCAGCGATCGGCACGACGG
The DNA here is from genome assembly GCF_040650035.1 of Actinoplanes sp. NPDC048796. Classification (NCBI taxonomy): domain Bacteria; kingdom Bacillati; phylum Actinomycetota; class Actinomycetes; order Micromonosporales; family Micromonosporaceae; genus Actinoplanes; species Actinoplanes sp. NPDC048796. The sequence continues at coordinate 472,521 of NZ_JBEZGO010000001.1, forward strand.
GTCGAGTGAAGGTGCCCCTACGTCGACGGCGGCGATCATCGTGCGGGCCCGGAAGGGAATCCAGACACAGCCGGGGGTGCAGAGCCGCTGCCGGCAGTCGTTCAGGATCGGGATCGCGCCCTCGGACGACGCGATGTTGCCGACGATTTCGGAGACGCAGACCTCGGCCCGTACCGGAAGAACTTGATGGGAAGCCCAGCCCTCGAGCACCGTGATCTGGCGGGAGAATCCCGACAAGTCGACGGCAGCACGCGCGGCAGCGGCGGCGGCCGGCGCCGCCTCGATCGCGTACACGTGCCGAGCGCCGGCGCGCGCCGCCGCCACCGCCCACAGCGCGTCCCGCCCGGTGCCCACGTCCAGCACGACCCGTCCGGGAGCCGCCGCCCGTAGAGCCGCGTCGTACGCGCGCGACCGGGCGTCCGGCGCCGCCAGCCCGTCGTAGACCGCGTCGTCGTACACCGGGTACTCACCCATCGAGGGGAACAGAACGAACGGCAGCACCCGGCAAGCATGCGGGAAGTTCCGGATTTCCGAAGTGTTGCGCGTTAGTTAAAGCCCTTAATAAACTCCGTTCGATAGACGAATGCCCATTCGTCGATGCAGCGTGGCAGGGCGCGAGGAGGCCGGGTGCGAGGCAACAGAACGCAAGGAAGCGGCGCGCGGGGACGCCGGGCGAACCGAACGGTGACCGCGGCGCTGGCCGTCGCGATGACGCTGACCGTGGCGCCGCCGGCGACGGCGGGCGGCCGGCACGGCGTTCAGGTGACCGGCACCTACTCGACCGGCGCCGACCACCAGTGGGAGCCCCTTCCGGGCGCGCTGCCCGGCAAGGCGGCCGACGCCACCGTCGTGATCGACCCCTCGCAGGAGCGGCAGCGCTACGCGGGCATCGGCTTCTCCATCGACGAGACCAGCGTCTCCAACCTGTGGAAGCTGACGCCGGCCGAGCGCGAGCGCACCATCCGCCTGCTCGCCGATCCACGCACCGGGGCCGGCTTCGACCGGTTCCGGCTCACCATCGGCAGCCCCGACCTGATCGAGCACCTGCCGTTCTGGTCGTACGACGAGCTGCCGGCCGGCGTGACCAGCGACTTCGACCTCAAGTACTTCTCCATCCAGCGCGACCTCGACCTGCACATGGTCGACACCGTCAAGCTGATCCAGAAGTACAACCCGCGGGCCACCTTCTTCGCCTCCGCGTGGAGCGCCCCGGCCTGGATGAAGACCAACAACCGGTTCACCGGCGAGGTCGCCGTCAAGCCGGGCAGCGCCACCGAGCACTACCAGGTCGGCAAGCTGCGTGACGACTGCGTCGACGTGTTCGCCCGTTACTACGTCAAGTACGTGCAGGCGTACGCCCGGCACGGCATCGACGTCGACGCCCTCACTCTGCTCAACGAGCCCGGCATGGACGTCGTCTACCCCGCGATGGACATCAGCGTCGAGCAGCAGCAGAAGCTCGCCGTCGCCATCAAGCGCGAACTGCGTAAGGCCCGGCTCGGGACGCGGCTGTACGTGCACGACTTCAACTTCTGGGACTGGCGCGACCCGAACAGCACCGCCACCAAGAACTACCACCGGATCTTCAACGACCCGGCGACCCGGCAGGCGGCCGACGGCATCGCCTTCCACCCGTACTGGGGCGATCCCACCGTGATGCGCGACGCCTACCAGGAGTTCCGCAAGCCGGTGCACATGACCGAGACCAGCGACCTCAACCCGGCCACGGTCCTGAGCTACTTCCGGCTGAACGCGAGCAGCTACACCCTGTGGGCGCAGGCCACCGACCAGACCGGCGGCACCCTGCACTGGACCGACAAGCGGGACAACAACGTCGACTGGGAGGAGATCGGCCGTACCACCAAATGGCCCGATCGCCTGGTCAAGGTCAACACCGAGACCAGGACCGCTTCGGTACGCGATGAGCTCTACCCGCTGGGCCAGTTCGCCCGCTACCTGTCCCCCGGCGACGTCCGCGTCGAGTCGAGCGCCCCGTCGGCCGGCGTCAGCAACGTCGTCTACCGCGACGGCGACCGGTTCACCGCCATCCTGGCCAACGGCAACACCGAGGCTTCCCGGGTACGGATCGTGCTCGCCGGCCGGGACTTCGTCGTCTCCGTGCCGGCCGGCGCGTACGCCACGTACCGCTGGAAAGCCGAGGTTCCCGCCGCCCACCGCAACCACGCACCGGTTCTGCGGGAGGTGCCGGCCCTGACCGCCGACCAGTACGCGACCACCCTGTTCCGCCTGTCGGCGACCGACCGCGATCGTGACCGGCTCGCCTTCTACGCCACCGATCTGCCGCCCGGCGTCTCCCTCGACGCGGCCACCGGCGTGGTCACCCTGAAACCGACTGCCGCCGGCACCCAGCGGCTCACCTTCCACGTCACCGACGGCGCCGCCCGCGACTCGGTGACGGTCGCGGTGACGGTGGCCCCACGCGGCGCCCCGATCGGCACCCGGGTGGAGGCCGAGTCGTACGCGGCCCAGAACGGCTGGACCGAGGGCGGCGCCAACTTCGTCGAGAGCAACCCCTCGGCCAGCGGCGGCCGGAACATCGGCTGGACCGCCCCCGGCAACTGGCTCAGCTACCGCGTCGACGTGGCCCAACCGGGCACCTACGACCTGGAGCTCCGCGCGGCCAACGGCACCGGCGCCGAGGCCGCCGACGCCCTCTCGTTCCGCGACGCCTCCGGCGCCACCCTGGCCACCGCCTCAGTCCCCGCCACCGGCGGCTGGGCCACCTACCAGTCCATCCACGTCCCGGTGACCCTGTCCGCCGGCGACCAGCTGCTCACCCTCCACTGCGAAACGGGCGGCTTCAACCTCGACTATCTGCGCCTGAGCTGACGGATTTCAGCCCTGCATCAGCGCGAGGATCAGACCGGTCACCGCGCTGATGAAGGCGGGCTACCCATCGTGCCGGTCAATCGATGACGGCGGGGTGCCGCTGCCACGGTGGGGCCACCCGGACCGCCTGCATCCCGGCTGCGGCGGCGGCCTGTAGGCCGAGATCGGCGTCCTCGAACACGACGCAGCGCTCGGGGGCGACGCCGAGGGCCGCGGCCGCTGTGAGGAAGCACTCCGGGTCGGGTTTGCCGTTGAGGTATTCGCCGGCGCAGACCATGACGTCGAAGCGGTCGAGCAGGCCCAGCGCCGTGAGCGAGGCGGTCACCGACTCGCGGCTGCTGCCGGAGACGACGGCGAAAGGCACGCGGCCGTACGCCTCCTCGATGTGCTCCAGGACCTCGGGCACCGCGGCGACGGTCGGCAGCAGCTCCCGGAAGACCTGTTCGCGGCGCTCGTTCACGGCGTCGACCGGCATCGCCAGGCCCTGCCGCGCGTTGAGCTCCTGGATCACCGCCACCGGCGTACGGCCGCCCCAGGCGTAGAACAGCTCCTCGCCGAAGTCGGCGCCCCACTCCTCGAGCGCCTGCTGCCACGCCTTGTAGTGGATCGGCATCGAGTCGGCGATCGTGCCGTCGCAGTCGAACAGGTACGCGTCGAACTCGCCCTCGGGCAGCGGCAACATCACCCGGCAACGATAGACGGCCCTGGCCTGGGAAAAGGCCGGGGCCGTCGTCGCCTCAGTCGAGCAGGGCGGTCACCGTGCCGGCGGCGACCGTGCGGTTGCCCTCGCGGACCGCGAAGCCGAGGCCCACCTCGAGCGCGACCGGCTTGCCCAGGGTCACCGTGACCTTGTCCAGCGTGTCGCCGGGCATCACCAGGTCACGGTCGCCCAGGTCGAGACCGCCGGACACGTCCGTGGTGTGGAAGTAGAACTGCGGCCGGTAGTTCGTCTCGAACGGCGTGTGCCGGCCACCCTCCTCCCGCGTCAACGCGTACATGCGGGCCTCGAACTTCTGGTGCGGCGTCACCGACCCCGGAACCGCGACCACCTGGCCGCGCTCCACCTGGTCGCGCTTGACGCCACGCAGCAGGATGGCCGCGTTGTCGCCGGCCTCGGCCGTGGTCAGCGACTTGCCGAACGTCTCCATCCCGATGGCCACCGAGGTGACCGTCGGGCCGAGCCCGACCACCTCGACCGGCTCGCCGAGGCGCAGCGTGCCGCGCTCCACCTTGCCGGTGACGACCGTCCCGCGCCCGCTGATCGTGAGCACGTTCTCGATCGGCATCAGGAACGGCACGTCGAGGTCGCGCGGCGGCACCGGCACGTAGTCGTCGACCGCGTCCAGCAGCTCGCCGATGGAGGCCACCCACGTCGGGTCCCCCTCGAGCGCCTTCAGCGCGCTCACGCGCACCACCGGCACCTCGTCGCCCGGGAAGCCGTACTCGGACAGCAGCTCCCGCACCTCGAGCTCGACCAGGTCGAGCAGCTCCGGGTCGTCGACGGCGTCGCTCTTGTTGAGCGCCACCACCAGGTACGGCACGCCGACCCGCTGGGCCAGCAGCACGTGCTCGCGGGTCTGCGGCATCGAGCCGTCCTGCGCGCTGACGACGAGGATCGCCCCGTCGACCTGGGCCGCCCCCGTGATCATGTTCTTCACGTAGTCGGCGTGGCCGGGCATGTCGACGTGCGCGTAGTGCCGGTTCGGCGTCTCGTACTCGACGTGCGCGATGGTGATGGTGATGCCGCGGGCCGCCTCCTCCGGTGCCTTGTCGATGCCCTCGAACGCCACGTACCGGTTGGTTGCCGGGTCGCGGTCGGCCAGGACCTTCGTGATGGCGGCGGTCAGGGTCGTCTTGCCGTGGTCGACGTGACCCATCGTGCCGATGTTGACGTGCGGCTTCGTACGGATGAACTGGCTCTTCGCCATGGTCTTGACTCAATCCTCACTGGATGCGAGGCATTTTTGAGGTGCGCGCCCTGTTTGCCGGGCAGAGCGCGCCAGAACCGCGCGCGGCGGATCCACCCTTCCCCCGCGGTTCTGCTGCTGATGGGGAAGGGTCAGATTCGGGTATCGACCGGAACGCACACGGGAGCCACCGACGAGGGCAGCTGCGGACCGAGTGCGAACATGCGGATCACGGTAGGCGGAAACGCGCGGAGCCGCGACCGAATTCCCGGGTCACATCGCCGCCCGTTTGTCCATCGGCCGGGACGGTGCCGGCGTGGTCCGCCTCGGCCCGACTTGCTGATCAATTCGGCGACTCTGAGTGACGGACGGCCGCGTTCGACCGTACCGACCTCCATATTCGCGCTCAGGATTTAACTCTCAGTCACTTCACCGGTGATCATTGATCGTTCCCGCCTCCGGCGCGTACGTCATGAACAGAAGAGAGCCCCATGTCGCACCACCCACGATCGGCCGCCATGGTCGCCCTGCTCACCGTCGCCGGCACGGCGGCCTTGGGGATGACCGCGGCCTCGGCGGCCACCGACACCACCCCTCCGGGGACCCCCGGCAGCCTGAAGACCGCGTACTACGGCCAGGTCGGCGTGTCCGTCAGCTGGGGCAAGGTGTCGGCATCGGACACGGCGGGCTACCGGGTCTACCGGTCGACGGCCAAGACCATCGTGGCCGCCACCGACCTGCTCGGCACCACGACGTCCGCGTTGACGTTCACCGACACCACGGCCGCCGCGGGTAAGACGTACTACTACGCGGTCGCCGCCGCCGATCGCAGCGGCAACGTGTCCAAGCCGTCGAGCACGGTCACCGTGAAGACCGCCGACACCGACGCGCCGGACAAGCCGGACGGCCTGAAACTGTCGGCGACCTCGGCCGGCGTCGCCGTGAGCTGGACCGCCGTGGACGACGTGCCGGACTTCGCCGGCTACGTGGTGTCCCGGTCGTCCTCCTCGGGCGGCACCTTCAGCCAGCTCACGGCGAGCCCGTACACGGCGACGTCCTACCTCGACTCGTCCGCGCCGGCCGGCGCCACGTCGTACTACCGGGTCACGGCGGTGGACCGCAGCGGCAACCTCTCGTCGGCGGCGACCGCCTCGGCGGCCCGGCCGGCCGGCGCCGCCACCGCGCCGCCGGTGCCCACCGGATTCAAGGCGACCGCCCCGTCCTCCGGCGGCGCCACGCTGACCTGGACCGCCAACGCGGGCACCACCACCTCCGGCTACGTCGTGGCCCGGGCCACCGCGGCGGCCGGCCCGTTCGTGAACCTGACCGCGGCCCCGGTCACCGGCACCAGCTACACCGACGCCACCGCGCCGGCCGGGGCGACCGCGTACTACCGGCTCACCGCGGTCAACGCGGCCGGTTCCTCGGCCCCGGCCTCGGCCTCGGTGGCGATCCCCAAAGACACCACGCCGCCGGCCAAGCCGGGCGGCCTGAAGCTGACCGCCGCCACCGGTGGCATCACGCTGACCTGGTCCGCCGTGGAAGCGGCCGACCTGAAGGGTTACCTGGTCTACCGATCGGACTCGTCCAGCGGCACCTACAGCCGGCTGACCCCGAGCCCGCTGACCACGACGGCCTACACCGACCTGGCCGCGCCCACCGGCGCGCCGTCCTTCTACCGGGTCACCGCGGTCGACACCAGCGACAACGCCTCCAGCCCGGCGACCGGGTCGGCCACCCGCCCGGTCGACACCACGGCCGTGCCGCCCACCCCGGCCGGTTTCAAGGCGGTCGCCGGCAGCACCGGCGGCGTCGTGCTGACCTGGACCGCCAACGCCACCAAGACGACCACCGGCTACGTCGTCTCGCGGGCGGCCGCCGCGTCCGGCCCGTTCACCGCCCTGACCGGCGCCCCGGTCACCGGCACCACGCTGACCGACGCCACCGCGCCGGCCGGCGCGACGTCGTACTACCGGCTCACCGCCGTCAACGCGGCCGGGGCCTCCGCGCCCGCCTCGGCCTCCGTCACGCTTGCCGTGGACACGAAGGCACCGGCCGCGCCCTCGTCCGCCAAGGCCACTGTCGCCACCGTCGGCATGACGGTGACCTGGGCGGCGAACAAGGAGACCGACCTCGCCGGCTACACCGTGCAGAAGCGCAACGGCGACGAGGTCTACGTCCCCTACCTGCCGGCCGCGGGCGCCTCGTTCACCGCCACCACGTTCACCGACCCCTCGATCACCGAGGGGACCCGCGCCTACTTCCGGATCCGCGCGGTCGACACCTCCGGCAACGTCTCCTCCTACTCGGCGGTCACCGCGGCCAACCCGATGGTGAAGCCGGCCGCGCCCAGCGGCCTCAAGGCGGCGCCGAGCGCGGCCCACGGCATCACTCTGACCTGGGCCGCCAACAAGGAGACCGACCTCGCCGGCTACAACATCACTCGCTCGTCGAGCAGCGGCGGCAGCTACGTCCTGATCGGCACGCTCACCGCGGCCAAGGCCGGTACGGCGCCCACGTTCACCGACACCAGCGCCCCCAAGGGCGTCGCGCAGTACTACAAGCTGACCGCTCTGGACCTGGTCGGCAACGTCTCCGCCACGTCCGGCGCGGCGTCGGCCACCTCGGTCACCGACCCGGTCGCGCTGCCCGTCGACTACGTCAACCTGTACGTCGCACCGGACGGCGCGAACGGCGCCTACCGCACGGTGACGGCGGCGCTGGCGTCGATCCCGGCCACGAACCTGCAGCCGACGATGATCATCATCGCGCCCGGCACGTACCACGAGACCTTCGAGATCACGTCGCCCAACGTGGTACTGGCCGGCGCCACCGGCGACCCGGCCGAGGTCGTCATCGCCGACGACAAGGCGTCCGGCACGCCCGACCCGGCCGGCGGCACCTACGGGACCGCGGACAGCGCGACCGTCTTCGTCTCCGCCAAGAACGTGACGCTGCGCAACCTGACCGTGGCCAACACGTTCGACGAGAAGGCGCACCCCGAGATCACCAACCAGCAGGCCGTCGCGCTGCGGGTCGAGGGCGACCGGTTCACCGGCGACCACGTGCGGCTGATCGGCAACCAGGACACGCTGCTCGCCGACACGCCCAAGCCGACCACGCGCTCGCGGCAGTACTACGTGAACAGCTACATCGAGGGCGACGTCGACTACATCTTCGGCGCGGCCGACGCCGTGTTCGACCGGGTGACCCTGCGCTCGCTCGACCGCGGCAAGTCCGACAACGGCGCGATCACCGCGGCCAGCACCGACAAGGGCAGCAAGTACGGGTTCCTGATCGTCGACAGCAAGGTCGTCAGCTCCGCCCCGGCCGGCACCGTGCACCTGGGCCGGCCCTGGCACCCGAGCGCCGACCCGGACGCGATCGGCTCGGTCAACGTCGTCAACACCTGGCTGCCGGCCGCCGTCGCGACCGACGCGCCGTGGGAGGACATGGCGACCGCGAACTCCAGCGGCGTCAAGGTCAACTTCCGGTGGCAGGACGCCCGCTTCGCCGAGTACGCCACCATCGGCCCCGGCGCGACGCTGAACGCCAACCGGCCCCAGCTGACCGCCTCGCAGGCGGCCAACGCCACCCCGGCCAAGTACCTCGCCGGCAGCGACGGCTGGAGCCCGATGCTGCCCGCCAGCACCACCGCGCCGGCCTCGCCGACCGGGCTGGCCGCCGCCGCCGACACCCGGGTCGTCCACCTGACCTGGAACGACGACCCCTCGGCGGACGTCATCGGCTGGAACGTCTACCGGGCGGACGCCGGCACCGGCGCGTTGACGAAGATCGCCGGCGTCGTCTCGCCGGCCTTCAGCGACACCACAGTGACAAACGGCCAGAGTTACTCGTACGCCGTGACCGCGGTCTCCCGCGGCGGCGCCGAGTCGCCGGCCACCATCGGCGCCACGGTCACGGTCGAGGCCGCCCCGCTGGTCGCCGACCTCACCGTCGACCCGGCGGCCACCCCCGACGGGAAGACCGTCTTCACCACGATCACCGCCGCGCTCGCCGCCGCACCGGCCGGCACCGCGACCGACCCGACAGTCATCTCGGTGGCCAAGGGCACGTACGACGAATACCTCACGATCGCCAAGCCGTACGTCATCGTCGTCGGCGCCACCGGCGCCGCCACCGACGTCGTCGTGAACGGCAACCGGGCCGCGGGGACCCCGATCCCGGGCGCCGCGCCCAACGAGGACGGCACCGTAGCCACCTACGGCACGTCCGGCAGCGCCACCGTGGTCGTCACCGGCAACTCGGTGCAGATGCGCGATCTGACCATCCAGAACTCGTACAAGGAAGGCACCTACGCCAACGGGCAGGCGGTGGCCCTGCGCACGGTCGGCGACAAGCTGGTCTTCGACAACGTGCGGCTGCTCGGCAACCAGGACACCCTCTACGCCAACTCGCCGGGCACCACCGTCGCGTCCCGCGTCTACTTCCACGACGCCTGGATCGAGGGTGACGTCGACTTCCTGTTCGGCCGGGCCACCGCGGTCTTCGACCACAGCACGCTGAAGGCCCTCGACCACGCCACCTCCCCGAACGGGGCGGTGACCGCGGCCAGCACCGACATCGGCCAGAAGTACGGCTTCCTGATCACCGACAGCCGGATCATCGGCAACGCCCCGGACGGCTCGCAGAACCTCGGGCGCCCCTGGCAGCCCGGCAAGGCCCAGGCCGACGGCACGAGTGTCAAGGACGACAACGCGCGCGGCCAGGTCGTGGTCCGCGACAGCTGGCTGGGTCCGGTGGTCAGCACCAGCGCCACCTGGACCGACATGGTCAACAGCGGCGTCGTCACCGACTGGCGCACCGCCCGGTTCGCCGAGTACGCCAACACCGGCCCCGGCAGCACCACCGCCGCCACGGCCGGCCGGCCGCAGCTGACCGCGGAACAGGCCAAGGAGTACACCGCCACGGCGTACCTGGCCGGCACGGACGGCTGGAACCCGGTCGCCGACGCCGCGCCGGACGTCGCGCCGGCCCCGGTCACCGGTCTGGTCGCCGGCGGGGGTGACAAGGTGGTCAACCTCGCCTGGAACGACAGCACCGAGAGCGACGTCGTCGCCTACCGGGTCTACCGGGCCGACCAACCGGTGGCCACGGTCACCAAGGCGGGGTACGCCGACAAGGCCGTCACCAACGGCACCGCGTACACGTACACCGTCGTCGCGGTCGACGCCGCCGGGAACGCCGCCGCCGCGTCCGCCCCGGTCACCGCCACCCCGAACCCGGTGCCGCTGGTCGCCGACCTGACCGTCGCCGCCGACGGCAGCGGCGACTACGCGACGCTGCAGGCCGCGGTGAACGCCGCGCCGGCCGGCACCGCCGCCAAGCCGACGGTCATCCTCGTCAAGCCCGGCTCCTACCGGCAGGTGGTGACGGTCACCAAGCCCTACCTGGTGATCGCCGGCGCCTCCGGCGACGCCCGGGACGTCGTGCTGACCTTCGACAACGCCAACGGCACCCCGGCCGGTCCGGCCACCTGCCCGACCGTCACGACCGCCACCTGCGGCACCTCCGGCAGCTTCACCGTCGCCGTCACCGCGAGCAACGTGACGGTCCGCGACCTGACGATCGCCAACACGTTCGACTCGGCCAAGCACCCGGAGATCGGCAACTACAACACCCAGGCGGTGGCGCTGCGGGCCACCGGCGACCGGCAGGTCTACCGCAACGTCCGCCTGCTCGGCGTGCAGGACACCCTGCTGGCCGACTCGGCCGGCGCGATCTCGGCCACCGGCGCCGGCTACGCCCGGCAGTATTACTACGACAGCTTCATCGAGGGCAACGTCGACTTCGTCTTCGGCCGCGCCACCGCCGTCTTCGACCGGGTCACGATCCACGCCACCGCGCACAACGGCGGCACGATCTTCGCGCCCAGCACGGCCTCGAAGAACCCGAACGGCTACCTGGTGACCGGCAGCCGGATCGTCAGCGCCAACGACGCCGGCACGTTCTCCCTCGGCCGGCCGTGGCAGGGCTGGGCCGACGGCACTCAGCCGGACAACTCCCGTGGCCAGCTCACGATCCGCGACACCACGATCAACGACGGCATCGACGCGGCCAGGCCGTGGGCCGATTTCGCGCCGCTCACGTGGTCCGACGGACGCTTCACCGAGTACCGCAACACCGGCGCCGGCGCGACTGTCAACGGCAACCGGCCGCAGCTGTCCGACAACGACGCCACCGCCCGTACGGCCGCGAAGTACCTCGCCGGCACGGACGGCTGGGATCCGGTCGCCGACGCCACGGACGACGTGGCGCCCGCTGCCCCGGCCCGGGTGACCGCGCTGAGCGGCGCCGCGCAGGTCTCGCTGACCTGGGACGAGAACACCGAGGCCGACGTCGCCGGCTACGCCGTCTACCGGGCCACGGGCACCGGCGCGGTGCCGGTCGACGCCGCCCACCGCGTCGGCGGCACGCTGCTGACCCGGGCCGGCCTGGTCGACACCGGACTGACCAACGGCACCGCCTACAGCTACGTGGTGGCCGCCGTCGACGCCGCCGGGCACGTCTCCGCCGCCTCGGCGACGGTGACCGCCACGCCCGCGCTGCGGGTGGACGCCACCGTCCGCGCGGACGGAACCGGCACCTATCCGACCCTGCAGGCCGCCCTCGACGCCGCCCCCGGCACGAGGGACTGGGTGGTCTCCGTCGGCGCCGGCACCTACGCCGGGCCGGTGACCGTGTCCAAGGCCGGAGTCACCCTGCTCGGCGCGACCGGGGATCCGGGCGACGTCGTCCTCACCAGCGGCACCGCGACCGCCGCGCTGTCGGTCACCGGCTCGGGCGTGACGGTCCGCGATCTGACCGTGCGGAACACCACCCCGTCCGGCGCCGCGCCGGCCGTGTCCATGACCGGCGACAAGGTGCTGCTGCAGCACGTCGCGCTCAAGGGCACCAACCGCACGGTCTTCGCCGACACGTCCACCTACACGGCCGCGGCCCGGCAGATGATCGACGACTCGGTCATCGAGGGGACCAGCGACATCGTCCTGGGCCGGGCCACCCTCGTGATCAACAAGACGGCCATCACGGTCAAGGCCGGCGGTGGCGCCGTACTCACGCCGAGCACCGCGAGCACGTTCCCGGGCATGCTGTTGATCAACAGCACCGTGGTCACGCCGGCCGGTGTGACCGGGGTGCAGCTCGGGCGCCCGTACCGGGCCTGGGGCGACCAGTACACCCCCAACTCGGTGGGCCAGGCGGTCGTCCGGGACACCGTCCTCGGCGCGGGCCTGGACGCCGCCAAGCCGTGGGGCACCGGACCGGCCGGCGAACCGTGGACCCTCGGCCGGCTGGCCGAGTACGCCAACACCGGTGAGGGCGCCGCCGTCAACGACAACCGGCCCCAGCTCAGCCCGGCCGCCTCGGTGACCGTGACGGCCGCCGACTGGCTCGGCGCCGGCACCTGGTACCCGGCCGTCCCCGCCCCGGCGGCGCCGGCCGACGTCACCGCGCCGGGTGCGCCCGGCACGCTCACCGCCACCGCCGGCGACAAGTCGGTCAAGCTGGGCTGGACCGCGCCCGGCGACGCCGACCTGGCCGGGTACCGGCTCTACCGCGCCGCCGGCACCGCCGTCACCCCGGGCCCGGCCACACTGGTCGCGTCCGGTCTGGAGGGCACGTCCTACGCCGACTCCGGGCTGGCCAACGGCACCACGTACACCTACGCGCTGGTGGCCGTGGACAAGGCCGGCAACAGCTCGGTGGCGGCGACCGTGCGGGCCACCCCGGCCGACGGCGCGCCGCCCGCGGCCCCGGCCGGGCTCAAGGCCGGCGCCGGCGACGGACGGCTGACGCTGACCTGGGCCGCCAACCGGGAGAGCGACCTGGCCGGCTACAACGTGTACCCGGCCGGCGGCACCACCGCGCTCAACGCCGCCCTGCTCACCGGGACCAGCTACACCGTGACCGGCCTCGACAACGGCACCGCCTACCGGTACACGGTCACCGCCGTCGACACCGCGGGCAACGAGTCGCCCGTCTCGGCGCCGGTCGAGGGCACCCCGGCGCCCGGCGACAGCACCGCCCCGGCCGTGCCCGGCGGGCTGCGCACCGTCCTGGGCAAGGGGTCGGTGACCGTCACCTGGGCCGCGGTGGGCGACAGCGACCTGGCCGGCTACGACGTCTACCGGTCCGCCGGGGGTGCCGCGCCGACCCGGATCGCGACCGGCCTCACCGGCACGTCGTACGCGGACACCACGGTCGCGACCGGCACGGCCTACTCGTACACCGTGGTATCCACGGACACCGCCGGCAACGCCTCGGACCCGTCGGCCGCGGCGACCGCGACCCCGGTCAAGGTGGACGTCGTGGTGGCCGCGGACGGCTCGGGCGACGCCACCACGGTGGCCGCCGGCATCGCACTGCTCGCCGACAACGCCGACTACACGACCCAGGGCTACCGCGTGGTGCTGATCAGGCCGGGCACTTACACCGGCCCGGTCACCAGCGGCAACCGGTACGGCGTGACCCTGCTCGGCGCGACCGACGATCCGGCCGACACGGTTCTGACCGCCGGCGGCACCGGGGCCGTGGCCACGGTGACCCTCTCGGGCAACCAGTGGACCCTGCGCAACCTGACCGTCGCCAACACCAACGGGGTGGCGTCGGCCGGCGCGCAGGCGACGGCCCTGCAGGTCAAGAGCGGCGACAAGGACGTGTTCGACAACGTGCGCCTGCTCGGCGACAAGCAGACCCTGCTGCTCAGCACGGCCAACGTGACCACCTTCAGCCGGCTCTACTTCCGCCGGGCGTACGTCGAGGGCGGCGCCGACATGGTGCTCGGCCGCGCGGTGGCGGTCTTCGACCGCAGCACGTTCCACGTCCTGTCCCGCCCCGGCGCCAGCCTGACCGACTCGTCGGTCAGCAGCGCCTCACCGTACGGGTTCCTCATCACCGGGAGCACGATCGTCACCGACGGGCCGGCCAGTTCGATCTACCTGGGCCGGCCGTACAGCACGACCGGGCAGGCCCAGGTCGTGGTGCGTGACTCCGTCCTCGGCGCGGCCGTCAACGTGGCCCAGCCGTGGAACAACTGGGACGCCACCACCACCTGGACCGCCGGGCGGTTCTTCGAGTACCGCAACAGCGGACCGGGGGCGGCGGTCACCGACGCCGCGACCCGGCCGATGCTCAGCGACGCCGACGCGGCGACCTACACCGCGCCGAAGTATCTGGCCGGCACCGACGGATGGAATCCCGTCGGCAACTGAGCGGGCTCACCACTCGAAGGCCGCTCCCTTGGCGGCGTTGGCGAGGCTCTGGCCGTCGCGTTCGTAGCGGTAGGAGACGACGACGGCGTAACTGTGACCGCGGGCCGGCTGGGCACCGGCCGGCCCGCACGTCCGGGTGTCGGCGTTGCCGTCGAACGACAGGCTGTCGCAGGTCTTCGGGCCGTCGACGGTACGGCCGGTGCCGACGTCCTGCAGCGAGACGGTGATGCTGCCGCGGCCACCGCCGGGCGCGGTCAGCGAGGCCTGGTACTGGATGTCACGCCCGAGCATCTGGCAGGGCTTGATCCCGACCCCGGTCCGGTTGCGGAAGTCGATGGCGAACGCCTGCCGGCACGCCCACGGGCCGTAGGGCCGGGCCTCGGGTTGCGGTGACCGGGTCGGTTGCGGCTGCGTGTGGGCCACGGGCTTCTTGCGTACGGGCGAAGGGGTGGCCGTGACGGCGACGGCCGGCAGGCCCGGGCGCACCCGGGTGTCGCTCCCGGCCCGGGCCTGGGACGTGACGGCGGCGGGGCGGGGAGCGGACTTGGCGGCGGGCTTCTGGCGCGGCTGCGGCGAGGCCGGCGCGGTGACGATCTGCGGCACGGTGATGCTCTGCGGCTCGCCGTCGGCCCGCCCGATGTTCCAGGCGGTCGTGACGACGGCGGAGACCGCCATCGCCCCGGCGATCATCAGCAGCGTCGCCCCGGGCCGGGCCCACCGCCAGTTCGGCACGTCGTTGCGCCGCCGCTCCCGGGGCTGCGGGATCAGCGACTTCGGCGGGGCCGGTGGGACTTCGGGTTCGCGGGGCGCTGCCACCACGGGTTCCGCGGCGGGTTCGGGTGGTGTCAGGGCTGACGTGCCGGCGAGGGCGCGCGCCAGATCGGAGAGCTCGGCCGCCAGCTCGGCGGCGGTGGGGCGCAGCCGGGGCTTCTGCTCCATGCAGGCCGTGATCACGTCCCAGAGCTCGTCCGGGATGCCGGGCCGCCGCTCCGGGTTCCCCTCCAGATGCAGGCGCATCAGCTCGGGGATCGAGTCGCTGCGGTACGGCGGGTGGCCGCTGACCAGCTCGTAGAGGAGCACGCCGAACGCGTACACGTCGGTCGCGGGGCTGGCCGTGGCCCCGCGGAACGCCTCCGGCGACATGTAGTGCGGCGTGCCGAAGACCGAGCTGGGCGTGGTCATGCTCGGCGTGCTCAGGATGCGGGCCACGCCGAAGTCGGTGAGCCGGGTCTCGGGCGGGCCGTCGCCGGTGTCGAGCAGGATGTTGTCCGGTTTGAGGTCGCGGTGCACCACGCCGAGCTCGTGCGCCTCGGCCAGCGCGGCGGCGACCTGCGCGGTCAGCCGGGCCGCCTCGCCGGGCGCGATGGTGTGCTCGTCGCGCAACAGGTCGCGCAGGTTGCCGCCGGCGACCAGGTCCATGACGAGGCCCAGGGTCTCGCCGACGCTGAACAGGTCACGTACCCGGACGACGTTGCGGTGGCGCAGCATCCGCAGGATGGTGCGCTCCTGCACGAACCGGGTGACCAGCTTGGGCTGGCGCAGCAGGCTCTCGTGCAGGAGCTTCACCGCCACCGACTCGCCGGAGGTGCGGTCCAGGGCCTCCCAGACCGTGCCGGTGGCGCCCTGGCCGATCGGGCGTTGCAGCACGTACGAGCTTCCGACGCACCGCCCGCTCAGGTCCATGGTCGACGTGCCGTCCGGTTCGGCGCGGCCTGCGCGGTTCGTCCGATCCGTCGTGCGATCCTGGGTCACTCGGCGTCCTTCCCCATCCAACCGCCCCGCCCGCCGCCGTCAGACGGTGGACCAAGTCGTACAGACCCGGAATATTGCTGTTTGTCCGGATCGGATGGCAAGCCCTGGAGCCCGAGTTCGCACCTTTGGTAGGAGTCGCGGGATTCCCGTTACTCCCCGGGGGCGGAGGTCGTTCAGGGCGTAGAAGGCTGCGGACCGCAGAGCGTGCGGATCGCCCCCAGCAGTGTCGAGCGGGTGAACGGCTTCTCGATCAGCATGCTGTTGTCGTCCAGGTGAAGCTGCGGCCCGAGCGAGGCCGCCGTGTAGCCGGACATGAACAGGACCGGCAGGTCCGGGCGGTGCGTGCGCAGCGCCGAGGCCAGCTCCGGCCCGGTCATCGTCGGCATCACCACGTCGGTGATCAGCAGGTCCGGGTGGGCGCCGCCGGCCACCTGGGTCACCGCCTGCAGCGCGTCGGTGGCGACCGTGATCGCGTAGCCGGCCGGCTCGATGAGCCGCTGCACGAGCTGGGCCACCTCCGGCTGGTCCTCGACGATCAGCACCCGGCCGATCACCGCGGACGCGCCCTGGCGCCCCTCGGCCGAGGCCGGCTTCTCGTCGGCCGCCGGCAGGTAGAGGTGCACGGTCGTGCCCATCCGGGGCGCCGACTCGAGCTCGATGTGCCCGCCCAGGCCCTGCACGATGCCGGCCGTGGTGGCCAGGCCCAGCCCGGCCGCGGTCGGGCGGGTCGTGAAGAACGGCTCGAGCGCGCGCCGCCGTACCTCCTCGGTCATGCCGGCACCTGTGTCGGTGATGACCATGTGCACGAGCCGGCCCGGCGGGATGCCCTCCTCGCGGGCCTTGTCCGCCTCGACCAGCTCGTTCATCGCGGCCACCCGCAGCATGCCGCCGTGCAGCATCGCGTCGCGCGCGTTCGCGGCCAGATTGACCAGCGCCTGCTCCAGGGGGCCGCGCTCCGCCCGTACCGGCCAGACGTCCGGCCCGAAGGCCAGGTCGAGGCCGATGTGCTCGCCGAGGGTGCGGCTGAACAGCGACTGCACGTCGGTGAGCAGGTCCGGGATCGGGATGATCTCGGGGCGGTTGCCCTCGCTGCGGCCGAACGCCAGCAGCTGGTGGGTCAGCGTACGGCCGGTGCCGACCGCCTCCAGGATGTCCGCCGCCAGCCTGTGCGTCGGGTGGTCCTCGGGCGTGGTCGACGTGATCATCTCGGCCGAGCCGCCGACCACGGTCAGCAGGTTGTTGAAGTCGTGCGAGATGCCACCGATGAGCTGGCTCAGGCTGTCGAGCCGGCGCAGGTGGTCGAGCTGGCGCTTGAGACCGCGGGCGTCGATGTGGTCGGTGGTGTCGGTGACCATGCAGACCACGCCGTTGAAGGTGCCGTGGTCATCGGTCAGCGGCATCATGCTCATCCGCACGCTGCGCTGCGAGCCGTCGGCGCGCATGAGCCGGGTCGCGCCCACCGTCGAGCGGCCCTGCATGCACTCGTTGATGCGCCGGTTGAGCTCCTTCTGCCCCTGGTCGTTGAGGAAGCCACGCAGCGACACCCCGACCAGCTGCGAGCGGGGCATGCCCAGCACCACGCCGATCGGCTCGTTGGCGTACGTGATGACGCCGTCGTGGTCGAGCTGCAGCACCCCCTCGGGGATCGTCTCGAGGACCCGGCGGTACCGCTCCTCGCTGGCCCGCAGCCGCTCCAGGGCGCGGGCGCTGGAACAGGCCAGGGCCAGCTCACCGGCGATGTCGCGGGCGAGCTCGACCTCGGCCGTCGAATAGAACGAGCCGGTCGCCTCACGGGTCAGGACCAGATAGCCGGCGTACGTGTTGTCGACGATCACCGGGCACAGGACGGCCGCGTGGATCTCGTGCTCCTCGCCCGCCAGGGGCTCGACGCCGTCGCCGGCCAGCACGATCGGGCGGCGGCTGGCCGCCATCGCGGTCGAGAAGTCGTCGTCGGGGAGCTGGTCGACGTGGTCGAGCACCCGCGACAGCGACTGCGACCGCTGCTCGTCGATGTGGTGGTACGTGATGCCGTCGTACCGGCCGTCATCACGCAGCAGTTGGACGCCCGCGCCGTCGCCGATCATGTCGGCGGCCGCGCGCGCGGCGGTGGACTGGACCGCGGCCGGGTCGTGCGAGACCCGGCTGAGCGCCAGGGCGAGGTCGGCGAGCGCGTACCGGAGGGGGTAAGCCATGACACCCATGACGATATGATCCGCGCCTTACGGGGGGCTTGGTGGCGGTTCGCCAGGTTTTTACCCTGTGGCTTCCCTGAGGATCGCCGGCAACAGGGTGGCCGCTGTGCCCCGCAGGTTCACCGTGGCCACCTCGTCGAGCGGCGTCGCCAGCGGGTTGACCTGGATCACGGCGGCGCCGTTCCCGGCGGCCACGTGCGGGATCTCGGCCGCCGGGTAGACCAGGCCGGACGTGCCCACGGTGATCAGCAGGTCGCAGGCTTCGGCCGCCTGGACCGCCCTGGTCAGGGCCGCGGCCGGCAACTGCTCGCCGAACCAGACGACGCCGGGACGGGACCGTCCGCCGCACTCGGCGCAGGCCGGGCCGGTCGTGGCGCGCCCGCAGTCGAAGCAGCGCGGGGCGAACAGGCTGCCGTGCAGGTGGATCGGATCGGGCGAGCCGGCGCGCTCGTGCAGGTCGTCGACGTTCTGAGTGATCAGGGTGCCGCCGATTGCCGCGACCGCCTCGTGGCCGGCGTGGGGAGTGGCCTTCTCGACGGCGGCGCGGCGCGCCTCGTACCAGCTCCAGACCAGCTCGGGGTCTTTCTCGAAGGCCTCGGGGGTGGCCAGTTCCTCGGGGCTGAACCGCGCCCACAGCCCGGTCATGGCGTCCCGGAAGGTGGGGATGCCACTCTCGGCCGACATGCCGGCGCCGGTGAAGACGACGACCCTCTCGGCCTCGGAGAGCAGGCGAGCGGCGGCGCCGACGGATTCCACGCGTTGACATTAGTCGATTCACCAGTCAGGGTGAGGTCCACGCGCCGGCATCCCCCGCGGAGACAGAGGGCAGTCCTCCGCCGAGCTTCTTCCGACACCGCGGAGCACGAGCCCTCATGCGTACGAAATCCTTGATAGTCAGCGCGATGGCCGGCGTCCTCATCGCCGCCGTCGCCCTCCTCGCCCCGTCCGGTCCCGCCTCGGCCCACGGCAACGTGACCGGGCCCGCGTCCCGTAACTACGGCTGCTACGAACGCTGGGGCAGCAAGTTCCAGGACCCGGCGATGGCCACCCTCGACCCGATGTGCTGGCAGGCGTGGCAGGCCGACCCGAACGCCATGTGGAACTGGAACGGCCTGTTCCGCGAGGGCGTGGCCGGCAACCACCAGGCCGCCATCCCCGACGGGCAGCTGTGCAGCGCCGGGCACACCCAGAGCGGCCGCTACAACGCGATGGACGCCGTGGGCGACTGGCAGGCGGCGAACATCGGCAATTCCTTCGACGTACGCCTCTTCGACGGCGCCCGCCACGGCGCCGACTACATCTGGGTGTACGTGACCAAGCCCGGCTTCGACCCGACGACCCAGGCGCTGAAGTGGTCCGACCTGGAGAAGGTGGCCGAGATCGGCAACACCCCGGCCGCGCAGTGGCCGGAGCAGCTGAGCAACGGCGTGGCGATCAGCGCGCCGGTACGCCTGTCGGGCCGCAGCGGCCGGGCCATGGTCTACACGATCTGGCAGGCCAGCCACCTCGACCAGTCCTACTACTTCTGCAGCGACGTGAACTTCGGTGGCACCACCACCACGCCTCCTCCGACCACCCCGCCCCCGACCACCCCGCCCCCGACCACTCCGCCGCCTTCCGGGGCTTGCTCGGCGACCTACTCGGTGAGCAGCCAGTGGCAGGGCGGATATCAGGGCACCGTGACGGTGACGGCCGGTTCGGCCGCGATCAGCGGCTGGCGCGTGACCCTGACGTACCCGTCGGCGGTCTCGGTCCAGCAAGGCTGGAACGCCACGGTCAGCGCCAGCGGCTCCACGGTGACCGCGACCAATGCCTCCTACAACGGCTCCCTGGCCGCCGGCGCCTCGACGTCGTTCGGCTTCATCAACTCGGGCGCCCCGGCGACACCGACGGCAACCTGCGGCACCACCTAGCGCTCACCCTCCAACGGAGTTACATTCATCGATGGGAGCGCTCCCACTTCACTCTCGGCATCTCGGCGAAAGGAGCTGAGTTCGACCCGGCGGATGAACATGTGCTCGCGGGGGACGGAGTCTTGCCCTCCCCGTCCCCCTCCATCCGCGCGCTCACCCGAAGAGCGCGCTCACCGACTCACCGTTGTGGATGCGGCGCATCGCCTCGGCCAGCGCCGGAGCCACCGACAGCACGGTCAGCTTGTCGGTCTGATTGGCGGCCGGGATCGGGACCGTGTTCGTACAGACGATCTCCTCGATGTCCTTCTCGGCCGACAGCCGCTGCACGGCGTCCGCCGCGAACAACCCGTGCGTGCAGGCCACCCGCACACTGTTGACGTCGCGCTCGCGCAGCCGGTCCAGCAGCTCGAAGACCGTGCTGCCCTTGGCGATCTCGTCGTCCAGCACGATCACGTCCTTGCCGGCCACGTCACCGATCACCGCGCTGATCACGACCTTGTCGTCGGCGAACCTCTGCTTCGCGCCGGCCGCCACCCCCACGCCCAGAAGCCGGGCGAACGCCGCCGCCTCCTTGGCGTTGCCGAGATCGGGTGAGACCACGACCGTGTTGCTCAGGTCGTACCCCCGGAAGTGGTCGGCCAGCTCCCGCAGCGCGTGCAGATGATCGACCGGGATGCTGAAGAAACCGTGCACCTGCGGCGAGTGCAGCGTCATGGCCAGCACCCGGTTCGCGCCCGCCGTCGTCAGCAAGTCGGCCACCAGCCGGCCGCCGATCGAGATGCGCGGCGCGTCCTTCTTGTCACTGCGGGCGTACGCGTAATGCGGCATCACCACCGTGATGCGCCCGGCCGAGGCGCCGCGGGCCGCGTCCAGCATGAACAGCAGCTCGACCAGGTTCTCCTGGGTCGGCGGCACCAGCGGCTGGATCAGGAAGACGTCCCGTTCGCGGCAGTTGCCCTGCAACTGCACCTCGATGGCGTCGTTGGCGAACCTCGATGTCTTGGTCGGCAGCAGCGGCACACCGAGGTGGTGGCAGATCTCGGCGGCGAGTTCGGTATGGGCGGATCCGGAGAAAACGGCGATGTCGCGCACGCGCACACCCTAGAATGCGGCCGTGTAGCGGGTCGTCACCAGCCCGCGTTCTTCAGTAGCGTGTGGCCCATGAACGGACTCGCCGTCGCCTGCCGCCGCGTCGTGCACATCTACCGGGCCGAGGCCGGCGACGTGGTCGCCCTGGCCGGCGTCGACCTGTCCATCGCGCCCGGCGAGACCATCGCGCTGGTCGGGCCGTCCGGATCCGGCAAGTCCACACTGATCGCCCTGCTGGCCGGCCTGATGCGGCCCTCGGCCGGGCGGATCAACATCGGCACGTACGACATGGGAAAGCTCTCCGACGGCGAGGTGAGCCGCCTGCGCGGCACGGAGATCGGCGTGGTCCTGCAGGGCGCCGCCCGCAACCTGCTGCCGTACGCGTCGCTGCACCGCAACATCTGGCTGGCCCAGCGCCGCGCCGCGCACACCCGCGGCATCACCCTGGACGACCCCGACCGCATCCTCGACCTGGTCGGCCTGCCCGGCCAGGGCCGCCAGCGCCTGTCCGACCTGACCCCGGGCGGCCGGCAGCGAGCGGCCCTGGCCGTCGGCATAGCCACCGGCCCCGGCCTGCTCCTGGTCGACGAGCCGACAAGCCGCCTCGACACGGCCGGCCGCGACGAGGTGCTGGCCGCCATGGAAACGGTGAACGCCGAACGCCAGACCACCATCGTCGTGGTCACCCACGACAACGAGGTCGGCGCCCGCCTGGGCCGAGCCGTGACCATCCGCGACGGCCGCGTCGGCGCCGAGGGCCGCGACGGCCAGGACTTCGCGGTGGTCGCCGGCGACGGCACGGTCCAGCTCCCACCCGAGGTCCTGGGCAGCTACCCACCCGGCACCCTCTTCACCGTCCAGCACATCGACGGCGAGGTAACCCTGGTCCCCGGCGGAACCGAACACGTCGCCTAGCAACTCCGAAGCGCCGCCGCCGACCGGGTCCGCACGGGCGCCGTTCAGCCGTCTTGCGGGACGCAACGCGTACGAGCCTCAGATCGAGGACCTGACGCCCCGCCCTGCTGACCCATCGCTCTTCTCGACCCCCACCCGGACACCGTGGAGTCGGGGGCCAACGTCGGCGCGGTGGAAGGAACTGGCCAAGTAGCCAACGGTAGCTACTTGCGGGTTGTGAGCCGGGCGCTGCGGCGTCCCCCCGCATCCGACCCTCAGGCGCTCCGCCTCGGCCCGCGCAGCCGCCGCCTCCGAGCGGGCTCGATAACGATCTTCCTCGAAAACCAGGACGCCGGCCAAGCCGTCCAACGCCTGAGCCACAGCTGCCCGCCAGTCGGCCAAGTCATACAGGTCTGCCGGATCCTCCGGCCGCATCTTCCGGACCCGGCGAAGCTCACGGGCGGCAGCTTTCAAGGGTTCGACCATCGACAGTCTTCTCGTGTGCTCGTGTCCCAACGACTCGATCCGGATCGATCCAGCGGCGAATGCCCAACGGCAAGGCCTCTATCCGGCACGGGGACCTCGCGTTGGCCTACCGCATTTTCGTCGAGACGAGCACGCGTCAGGCTGAACGCGGCACGCCCCGCAGCGCGCGACGGCTCTCCGCCCGGCCACCGCGTACGGTCCGCGGCCACGCGAGGGGGTCGAGATGCGATGGCCTGGTGACCTGCGCAGATTGCCAGTATTGTCGCGAGGCGCGCCGGGCAGATGCGGATGGGAAAGTCCGTTACCAGCATTTACTGCTGACGACCGCAAGGTATGAGCCGGTTCGAGTCCGGTAGCCCCGGCGCGCCCGGACCACGGCAGGTAAGTGAGCGCTCGCTGCGGACGGCGGCCGTCCTCGAATGCGGTAATCACACGCCACATACCCGGTAACGACCGGGTGGCAGTCGCCGTCGTGAGGTTCACCCGAGCGACACCGCCACCCGGGTACGCAGCCCTTGCCCCGCCGCTCACTTTCGTCACACCTGCCACACTTATATGCGGCATGAGCATGTGCCGCCGCAGGTCGATCGGCAGTACTCGACAACCCGCCGCTACTTTGCTTGCCCGCATCCGGATTCCTCAAGCTTGCAGCTGAAGACCACCTCTTCGACCCCGGGTAATTGCTTCATGTCGGCCTTGAACGTTCCGGCCTTCAACTGGTCGTAAACGTCGAAGTCCTTCGTGAGGACCTTGTAGGTCTGCGGGGCACCCGGCGGAAGAGTCTGCAGGTCCGGCGGCCACGAGCTGACCGACGCGACGCCCGGTGTAGCTTGCAAGCGCTGCTCGATGTTCTGCTTATCGACCGAAGTGACGTCCTGCTTTAGCAGGACCCAGATGGGGCTCACCGGGTCAATCCCTGGATCACCATAGGTCGGCTCGCCTGTGCAACCGGCCAGGCCGATTAACAACATCACCGCGATGATCACTTTTCGCATTACGGCAGTCTATGGGGATGGAGAACCCACGAGTGGCCACGGGCGTCAGCCTTGGCCGCCCGGGAGGTGGTGTTGCGTCCAGCCGAGGCAGACGCCGGCGAGGTGGTTTGCGCGCCCCGCCGGCAGCAAAGGCGTCGAAGGGCCTTCACCATCTGCGGCATCGTGGGCGCCTCCCGGAATCCTCGGCGAGCGCCGGTGGCCCACGAGACCTGTTGCGCGCCCGACAGGGACCGAATACGCGTGCGATTTGCGGCAAATGAGGGCGCTAGAGACCTACCCTGCCTTCAGATGTGAGGCACGATCACGGCGGACAGGACGGCGGCAACATGGCGGATTTGGTTAAGGATTTCCTGTGGTCGGGCATCGAAGATTTCACCGGGCTGTGGGACGCCGCCTCTATCGCGAAGGCCGTCGAGGGGCTCCTGTCGCTTGAGACGGCTCGCGACAGGGCCCGAGCCGTCCTGGAGTATCTACTGGCCGAAGAACTTGTCGACCTCTACGTGTTCCGCGGGCTACCACAGAACGACGCCGTACCGGTTGCTCTGGAGCAGCAAGCTGGGCTGTTGCGCGACGTCCGGCATTGGTCAGCACCCGGAAAGGAAGATGATGTCTCCGTATGGTTCGACACCACAGAAAAGGGCTTCGAGTGGTATTGCGAGCTTTACAACGGAGGTGTTCTTCTGTACCGAAAATGACGCAACAGAATGCGGTCACCCGTTTTCCGACGCACTCAACTCGGCATTAGAGTGCACCCGATCACGGCATAAAGGGGCCGTTCTTATAGCGCCCGCCGCTTCATCCAGGCGAGCGATTGCCACCATCGGAGAACACTTCCGTTGCGCACGATCCGCTGGGGCGCGGCGAGCCGGGTCACGCGACCGAGGTCGGGAGCCTGTTCGGCGCTGCCGACTTCGACCGGCGGGATGTGGGCGGCGCTGGCCGGATGTCTAACGGTCGAGGGCGGACAAGTGCTGTTCGCGTTGGACGCGGGCTCGGCTGGAAGCGTCGCCTCGTAGGGACTCGTCCTGGGCTCGGGCGGCGAGCAAGAACTGCTCGGCTCGGGCTCGGAGCAGGCGGGACGCGGTCTCGCGGTCGTGGGTGGGCAGGCCGGTGGCGGTGGCGATGAGGTCGGGCTGTTCGGTGATGAGGCGGTCCTGGATCAGTGGGTGCAGGCTCTGCCACCATTCGGCGCGGTGTCTGGGGGTCCAGGCGGTCAAGGTCGGGCCGTCGATCTGTGGGCTTTCCGGGAGCGTGTCGGCCGGGCCGAAGTCCTCGCGGTAGCTGTTGCGGGCCAGGATCGCGGTCGCGCGCTGGTCGGCCTCGTCGGCGCGGGCCAGGATCTGGGCGATCTGCTGGGCGTACGCGTCGATGGTGGCCTGGGTGACCGCGCCGGCGAGGGCGAGCGGGACCGTGATCTCGCCGGCGGCCAGGTCGATCTCGAGGCCGTGGCCGTGGGCCTCGGTGACCAGCTGGCCGAGCAGGCGGCGGCACTGGTCCAGGTCGTCGGCGAACTCGCGGGCGGCGACGGCGGTGGCGACGCAGTTGTCGTGGGCGTTGCCGAGGCGTACCCGCAAGCGAACGCCTTTGTCCCGGGCCAGCTGGGCGGCGTCACCGGAGAACCAATGGTCCTCGAGGTCGCTGGTGCGCAGGGTGAGGTCTTCCACGGCGCGGTCGATGCGCAGCGCGAGCCGCCTCCACTGCTCGGCGACACCCCGGACCGCCGCCAGGTCGGCCCGCAGCAGCGCCGGCAAGCTGATGGTCACGGCATCCTCCCGGCCGACCTCTCGTCGGCGACCAGGTAGGCCAGCGCCGACGTGCGGAGTTCCACACCGTACGCCCGGACCTCGCCGGCCAACTGGCCGAGCGTGACCTCCCAGTCGAAGCCCGACTGGGAGAGCCGGGACGGGCACATGAGCGAGCCTTCGACGGCCTCGCCGGCCCGCATGGCCCACCCGTGGATTCCGGCGGCGTCGGCGGCGAGCCGGTCGCCCACCTCGGCCACCTCGTCGCCGTCTCGCATCAGCGCGGGCACGTTCATGCCGGTCATAGAATCACCTTCCGTGTCGTTGTCACTACGGAAGGTACAAAAGCTATGCCAGTACGGGGGTGGGGTGCGGCTCGGTGCGCGTCAGGCGCAGCCAGACCACGAAACCCCAGATCACGAACGCGGCGTACACCGCGTACAGGACGGCCGAGGGGTAGTACTTGAAATGCAGTAGTTCGGGTACGCCGACCAGGTCCACCGCGATCCAGCACAGCCAGAACTCGACCCAGCCGCGGGCCATGGCGTACGTGGCCAGCATCGAACCGACGAAGATCCACGAGTCGGCCAGGTAGTACCACCACGGGACCGGGAAGCCGGCGCCGACCGCGCGGAAGACGAAGAAACAGACCAGCACCGCGACGAGCGCCCCACCCCCGTACAAAAGCCTCTGTCTCGGTGTCGCCCAATGGGGTGTGACAGCGGTGCCGTGGGTGCGGACCCGGTTGTTGTGCCACCGCCACCAGCCGTACACGCTGGCGATCAGGAAGAAGACCTGCCGGGCGGCCTGGCCGTACAGCGGGGTGCCCTGATCGTTGCCGATCGCCTGGCCCGTGAAGACCGTGAAAAGCAACACGTTGCCCACGATGCCGACCGGCCAGGCCCAGGCGTTGCGGCGCAGGCCGAACAGGGCCGAGCCCAGTCCGAAGGCGTTGCCGAGGATCTCGCGGTAATAGATCGCCTGGTCGGCGGTCACCTGCCATTTGGCGGTGTACAGGGTGGTCAGCGCATGATCGAGCCAGGTCACGGCTCATGGTAAGTGGGAATCCCGCACCGCCGGGGCATAGTGGCAGTGTGACCTCCCCCGCCACCGCCACCCGCCTCTACGAGGACGGCAAGGTCGTCGCCGAGAATTTCCCGTGCGAGGACGGCCCCGCCATGCTCGACCAGCACCCGGGTGCGGTGCTCTGGGTCGACCTGCTCCAGCCGGAAGCGGCCGACCTCCAGTCGATCGCCGGTGTCTTCAACCTGCACCCGCTCGCGGTCGAGGACGCCCTCGAGAACCATGAGCGGCCCAAGCTCGACCGCTATCCCAACCACATCTTCCTCAACGTGTACGGGGTCGACGTCGCGACCGGAAACCCGGCCACCTTCGGCAAGACCGAACTCAGCGTCTTCGTCACCGACCGCGCCCTGATCACCGTACGGAAATCGGACAGCGACACCACCCGGCTCGTCCAGCGGTGGGACGCCAACGCCGACCTCGGCAAGGGCGGCGGCGTGGCGTTCCTGCTGTACGGCCTGCTCGACGTCGTCGTCGACGGGCACTACGCGGCCACCCAGCAGCTCGACGCGTCGATGGACAGTGTGGAGGACGCGCTGCTGGAGGAGGGCGGCGCGCCCCGGCCGGTCCGGGTGCGGGCCATGGACCTCCGCAAGATAATCGCGGCCCTGCGCCGGGCCATCGCGCCCATGCCCGAGCTGGTCGGCCAGGCCATGCGGGCCGACCTCGGGCTCGTCGACGAACACTTGATGCCGTACTACCGCGACGTCGAGGACCACGCCAAACACACCGTCGACCAGGTCGAGCACTTGCGCGATCGCATCGAGGGGCTGCTGCAGGCCGACCTCGCCGAGCAGGGCAACGTGCTCAACGACGTCACCCGCAAACTGGCCGCCTGGGCCGCGATCGTGGCCGTGCCGACCGCGGTGACCGGCTACTTCGGGCAGAACCTGCCCTATCCGGGTTACGACCGTTTCTGGGGCTTCCTGCTGAGCACCGCCCTCATCGTCGCGATTTCCGGCGGGCTGTACGTCTCCCTGAAGCGCCGTGGCTGGCTGTAGCCTCCCCTGATGACGACGCTCCGGGTGGAAGAGGCGGACATCGCCTGGGACAGCGAGGCCCCCGTGCTGCGCGGCGTCACCGTGCAAGCCGAACCGGGCGAGATCCTGGCCGTGACGGGAACCTCGGGCGCGGGGAAGACGACGCTGCTCAGCGCGATGGCCGGCCTGCTGCCGCCGGTCACCGGCCTGGTGCTGGCCGACGGTGAGAAGGTCACCGACCGCGACCAGGCGGTGCGACTGGGCATCGTGCTGATCCCGCAGGACAACGGCCTGGCCGCCATCCTCACCGCGGCCGAGAACATCTCGGTGGCGGTGATCGCCACCGGCGGCACCCCGGCCGAGGCCCGCCGCCGCACGGCCGAGTCGCTGGAGCCCCTGGGCCTCTCGGCGCAGGCGAACCAGCTCATCGAGGAGCTGTCGGGCGGCCAGCAGCAGCGCACCGCGATCGCCCGCGGCCTGGCCCTGCGCGGCGACGTCCTGCTGGCCGACGAGATCACCAGCGAACTCGACGCGGCCAACCGCCAGCGCGTGCTCGAACTGCTGAAAGCGGAAGCCGCCCGAGGCGTGGCCGTCGTCTTCGCCACCCACGACCCGGAGGCGGCCGCGGCCTGCGACCGCGAGCTCCACCTCGCCGACGGCGAGGCGGTCTGGGCCCGGCCCCGGTGACGGTTCACGAGCTGGCGCGCGCCCTGCCGGACATCGCGGTGCTGCGGGACCGGTGTCGAGTGCTGGCGACGCTGGAGGCGATCATCGAGCCGGATTGGGAGTACAGGTACTACTCGTTCGATTCGCGATGGTCGCCGGGCGAGCAGATGGCCGCCATGAGCAACGGAGCCGGCGACGAATGGTCGATCGTGTTCTCGCCGGCCGGCGCGTTCGTCCGGGGCTTCGACCACGAGTCGCCGATGAGCCCGGCCGGCAACGACGACGAGTTGTGGCCGGGCCTGGTCGACACGGTGCCCGAGGTCTTCTCGGCCTGCGTGGCCGAGCCGGCGTTCAGCTTCGACGGCGTGCTGAAGGCGACGGTGTGCCTGTGGCGGCAGCACGCTGACGAGCGCTGGCACACCGGAGAGCTCGTCTTCCCGGCCGGCGACGATCCCGACGGCGCCGGGTGGTTGTTCCAGGGTCTCGTCGAGGGCAGCCCGGAGGCGTACCAGAAATTTGCCGAGGACTACCACGAGAGGCCGGTGGACCTGGCGGCCGTCGCCGAGATCTTCGCGATGCGCCCGCTCACCGACGACCTGGTGCGCCGTCTGAACGCCGATCTCAGGCTCGCTGATCTCGCCGAAGATCTCGCCGAGATCGGCTGCTCTTCATGGTCGGCTGGGTGAGGTTCATTCGATGACGTTGCCGTAGGGATATCCGATCCACGGATCCCAAGGGTGGGCAACGGTCGTCCATCGCCTTCTTGACCACCACGTAGTCCGCGGGAGCGCGTCGATACATCAGGTCCACGAGGGGGATGTCCGACTCGACCCGGCCGTCCTCCCAGCGGGCGTCATAGCGCACCACCCGCCTGGGGCGGCGCAGCCACCTCGACTTCTCCAGCCGCGCGGTGGCCCGGAAGGCAGTGGGGTTCTCGTCTTTCACGACCGCGGTCTGCCTTTCGGTGGATCGCCGGGCCGTGTGGTCTGTCCGCGGTTCGATGTGCCGGGCTCCTCGGCTTCCTACGATCAGCGATCATGGCAATCAACCGGAACGTGGCCGTAGTGGCTCCCGTCGCGGGCGTGCTTCTGGGCGTTCTCGACTTCGTATGGATCAAGTATGTGCCCTTTCCGTTCGGCGGGCTGGGCAACTCCGTGGCCGTCTGGGCCGTGGTGGCGTTCCTGCTCACCTTCCGCAGCCGGTGGACGTTGCCGGTAGGCATCCTCGGCGCGGTCGTCTGCCTGGTCCTGGCCGTACCGAGCTACTACCTCGCCGCCACGCTCATCCAGAACGACGCCCCGGCGAACATGTACAACGCAACCGCGTTGCTCTGGATGGGTTCGGGCGTGCTGGCCGGCACGGTCTTCGGCGCGGCGGGCGTCCTGGCACGAACCGGCGGCCGTCTCAGCACAGCCGCCGCGGCCATGCCCGGCGCGGTGCTGTTCGCCGAGGCCACGATGCAGCTCAGGCGCATCGGAGACCCGAGCTACCAAACCGCCGACACCATTGAGTACGCCGTCGTCCTGATCGCGGCGGGAGTGGCACTCACCGTGCTGGTGGGCCGGTCCTGGCCCCAGCGCGGGCTCGCGCTGCTGCTCGCCCTTCCACTGACCGCCGTCGGATACGTCCTGCTGTCCCTGACCGGATTCCGCTGAGATCCCGGCCGTCACGAGGTGGGTTCGCTGACGCCGGCTTTGGCCCGTGCGGCCTGAGCAGCCCGTGATCGGCTGTGCCGGGTCCAGATCGCCACATCAAGCAGTCGCAGAAGACTCGCCGAGCCGCCGTGGGCGGGCCGGAGTGCTTCGATGCCCTCGCGGAGCGCGTGCGCGCGCAGTGCCGCGGCGAGCGTCTCCCAAAACTTGTTCTTCGGTGGCGCGAGCACCCGAAGCACGACACGGTCGTGGATGGGCACGAGGCGAGGTCGTTTACGGGCGAGGAGTTTGCTCGCGATCACCGGGCCGATTCCGGGAAGCTTGCTCAACGAACTGTGCAGGAACGTCGCCGTCTCCAGGACGTCACGCGGAGCGTTCCATAGGTCCACGTCGCCGGGTATGGCGGCGAGCCGGGCCGAGATGTCGCTGTCGGCCGCCAGGAGTCTGCGGACCGCGAGAGGCCGCCACGTGATGTCGAGCAGGGAGGTCGCCAGCAGATCGTCAAGCGTGAGGGCATGGGGCGGATTCTGACCAAGGAGGTCGAACGTAGCGCCGGCGAACGGCCCCTCCGGGTCGAAGTAGCGCTCGACGAGTCGGCCGATGGCAGGAGTCGCGAGCACTTCTTCGATCCGAAGCCGAACGAGTTCTTCAGACTGCATCGCGCGAGCATAGGGCGTTCAATGGCCTTTGTGATCACTGCGAAAGCCGTTTTCGAGGTCGCGCCGCTGGGCGCCTCGTTTGCTCCGCCGTGGCCGGTTGATGTGATGATCCTGATCATCAATGGTGGGCTTCGCCTGCATGACTCGGCGACCGGAAACGTTGTGGTGCCCGGCTGCTGCGCCGGTTTGGAGGACTGGCGTGACTGGGCTGACGCTCTGTCCGGCAGCCCTGTCTGGCTGGGCCACGACCCCGAACCGCAGATCGAGATGATCGGTGACGACCTGCGGATCCGGCAGGACGGCGCACACCGTGACCACGATGCCCCGTCCTACGTCGACGTGCCTCGAGATCTGCCGCCCGCCCTGCTGCTCGACGTTCGGCACGATCTTCGCTAACGCCCCGTTGACCGAACGCGGCCGATTGCGGCTGGCCCCGGTGCGTCGTGGACGACGGCTGGCCGCTGCGCCGGGCCGCGGAATGGCCGAGCCCGCGTCCAACGCGAACAGCACTTGTCCACCCTCGACCGCCAGGCTCCGGCGCCACTTTCGCGGATGGCGAAGGTAAATCTCGCCGGAGGCGGAGGCAGGTCGACGCGCAAGGGCGGGGCGTCGCCGCGAGTGCTCAGGCCGGCCGCGGCCGGAGCCCGTCGCAGGCGATCTCGATCATGCGTTGCTATGCGGTGTCGTCACCGTCGCGAGCGGCGCAGTCGGCGATGAGAGCCTTGACGTCGGCACTGTCGGCGTCGCCGCGCACCGCTCCGGCCTGCTGCGCACGGGTGAGCAGGCCCGCCAGGGCCACGTTGAAATTCAGGAGCGCGCGATCGTACGACACGGCATCGGGCCCTCAGGCCCGCAGCGGGCGGGATCCGCTGATGTTGTATCGCACGATCTCCACGCTGCGGACGCCCGGCATCGGCGATGCGGTCCGGGCGGTCCCGGCCAGGTGGGTGGCGAGCTGCGCCTCAGGAGAATCCCTTGCGCCTGGCTGTTTTCGGTGCGGCCGGCCGCGCCGACCGCACCGTTGTCGACCACGCCCTCCGACAAGGCCACGAGGTTCGCGCCCTCACCCGCGACCCGGCGGCGGTGGCCAGGACGCTCAACGGCGCTGACGCGATCGTCAGCACTCTCGGCCGGCAGCGGCGAGGCCCCGGCATCTGCACCGATGGCATTCGGACAGTGCTGTCCGCCGCAGCCGGCAACGGCCCGCGTCGTCTCATCGTCCTGAGCAACTACGGGGTCGCGGACAGCCGCCGCCGCACCGCGTACGTCGCCGTGTCGTGGCTGATCGAACGGGCCGCACTCAACGACAAGGAGCAGATGGAAGTATTCATACGGGACACCGCCTGGACCATCGTCCGCGCATCCGTACTCACCACCGGTCCCCGAACCGGCCGCTACCGCACGGGCACCGACCTGCGGCTCTCCTTCACCGCGCGGGTGTCTCGCCCCGACCTGGCGGAGTTCCTGCTCACCGAGCTTCAGCCGTCTGGCACCGCCACGCATCCATTGATAGACCCAAATTTGTTTGGCGACTTCTGTTGAAAGTTCCGGAGTGCTCTCGTAACATACGAGTAACGTTGTTAACGTTAACAAAGCGATCCACTCGGCCCTGAGAGGCGCCACCTCCGCCTAGGAGCGAATCTGTGAACAGATCCAGACGAATGAATGCCGTTCTCGCCTCGACCGGCGCTGCGCTGGTGGTGTCGGCTGCGCTCGCGGTGACGATGCCGGCCAATGCCGCCGCGGCCGGCTGCTCGGTCGACTACACCATCGCCTCGCAGTGGCAGGGCGGATTCGGCGCCAACGTGTCCATCAAGAACCTCGGCGACGCGCTGAGCGGCTGGACGCTGACCTGGACGTACGGTGCCGGGCAGACGGTGACCCAGTCGTGGAACACCTCGCTGACCCAGAACGGTTCCTCCGTGACGGCCAAGAATGTCAGCTACAACGGCTCCATCGGCACGAACGGCGAGGTGTCGTTCGGCTTCAACGGCTCGTCGAACGGCAGCAACCCGATCCCGTCCGACTTCGCCCTCAACGGCGTGGCCTGCACCGGGGAACCGACCACCACCACCCCGCCGTCAAGCCCGCCGCCATCGAGCCCGCCGCCGTCGAGCCCGCCGCCGGCCTCTTGCGCGCTGCCCACGTCCTACCGCTGGTCGTCGACCGGCCCGCTGGCGCAGCCGAAGTCCGGCTGGGCGTCACTCAAGGACTTCACCATCGCCCCCTACCAGGGCAAGCAGCTGGTGTACGCCACCACCCACAGCAGCAGCGCCACCGGCGGCTGGGGTTCGATGAACTTCAGCCTCGTCGACAACCTCAACCAGCTCGGCTCGGCCAGCCAGAACACCATGAGCCAGGGCGCCGTCGCGCCGTCGCTGTTCTACTTCGCGCCGAAGAACATCTGGGTCCTCGCCCACCAGTGGGGTCCGACGTCGTTCTCGTACCGCACGTCGACCAACCCGGCCAACGCCAACGGCTGGTCGGCCCCGCAGACCCTGTCGACCGCGAAGATCACCGACTCCGGCACCGGCGTGATCGACCAGACGATCATCGGCGACGACCAGAACATGTACCTGTTCTTCGCCGGCGACAACGGCCGGATCTACCGCCAGATCATGCCGATCGGCAACTTCCCGGGCAGCTTCGGCTCCACCTACACGACGATCATGAGCGACACCTCGGAGAACCTCTTCGAGGCGCCGCAGGTCTACAAGGTGCAGGGCCGCAACCAGTACCTGATGATCGTCGAGGCCAGGACCAGCTCCTGGGAGCGCTACTTCCGCTCGTTCACGGCGACCAGCCTCAGCGGCACCTGGACGCCGAACGCGGCGACCTACAACAACCCGTTCGCGGGTAAGGCCAACAGCGGCGCCACCTGGACCAACGACATCAGCCACGGCGAGCTGCTGCGCACCAGCGCGGATCAGACGAACACGATCGACCCGTGCAACTTGCAGCTGCTGTACCAGGGCCGCGCCACGAACTCGGGCGGCGACTACGGCCTCCTGCCGTACCGGCCGGCTCTACTGACCCTCCGCCGCTGATCCCGACCAGGTAAGACAACGAAAGGCGGGCCCGGTGTCCACCGGGCCCGCCTTTCGGCCACCAATCGGCACCGATGCCCGCGTCAGCTCCAGTCGGTCCGGTAGCCGTCCGGGCGCAGGAGCCGTAACAGCTCGGCGTCGTCCGGGACGTGGGTTTCGGTGATGATGCGGCGCAGCCGTGTCACCATGTCCGGGCGCTCGCCCGGGACACGAGCCTCGACCATCAGGTCGCCCGCCCGCCGGCGTACGGTCGTGGCCGGGTCGCTGTTGTCGGTGTCGAGTTCCTGGAGCAGGGTGTACCCGTCACCCAGATCGGTGCAGACCACAATGGCGGTGGCGTCGCAGCTGACGCCCCAGACGGGTGCTCCGCGTTCGTCGGGCAGCAGGACGGAGTATCCGATGATGTCCGGCGACGTATCGCCGGTGGCCGGGAACGACAGGGTCATACCGTAGGCGCTGATTTCGCCGGCGACTCGATCGGCCGGCATCCCGTCCGGGACGCGTAGTTCGTCGAGGCGGCGGTTCCAGCCACGGGTGAGGTCGGCCAGGTCCCGCCGGTCCTTCGCCTCCCGGTAGGAGCGCTGCAGCAACAGCGTCGACGCCGCACAGGCCAGCACAGCCGCCACGAGGGCCGTGACCCACTTCTTGGTCGTTCCCATCGCGATCATCCTCGGCCATTCGGCGCGAAGGGTGGTGGTGATCCTGTAGTGATGCGGTGCAGAAGGGGGTCTCCCGATCGCTACGGGCTGACCCCCGGTACCGGGCGGCCGTCCTCCAGATAACGCACTCGTTTCGCCTTCCAAGCGGCCCGTACGCGACGTCGCACGGGTCCGCTCAGTAGCGGCAGCGCCGCGTCGATCGGCAGGATCCGGCTTTCGGCGATCTCGATCGGCTGGATGACCACCGTGTCCAAGACGGCGTCGTCGAAGACGCCGCAGTCGAAGAGGAAGCGCATACCACCCGGGCGGTGAGGCCGAGGCCGGCGGAAGTCGACGCACCTGAGCCGCCCCGCGGTGACTTTGAGGCCGCACTCCTCCTCAGTTTCGCGGCGACATGCCTCCCACGGTGACTCGCCGATCTCGACAACCCCACCCGGGATCGTCCAGCCGCCCTTGTACGTCGGTTTCAGGATGAGCAGGCGGTTCTTGCGCCCACGTATCAGCGCGCCGGCCGAGGCCGGGATGGCCGGGAGCGCGAACGTCAGCTCGGGCAGCTCACCGGCGTTGACGTCGTCCATGACAAGCATGCTAGATCCGAGATCCGGACAGCGTTGAAGACTGGTCAGTGGCGGCGAAGCAGGGATGTTCCGAGATCCGTCACCCGATGGATCATCATGTTGCCGTGCCGGTGACTGGCGATCAGGCCCGCGTTACGCAGCACAGTGGCGTGCTCGCTGACCGTCGCCAAGGAGGCGCCGGTGAGTCGGGCCAGCTCGGAGGTCGTGGCGCCGGCCCAGGTCAGCTGGAGCACCGCGGACCGAGTACGGCCGAGCAGCCTGATGAGCCCCGGAGGCGGGCGGACGAGTTCACCGGAGGCGCGCTGCACCGGGTGCACGAGCACCGGCGGCAAGTCGGGGTCGGCGAGCGCGATCGGGTAACGCCAGCAAAAGTACGACGGCACCAAGGTGAGGCCGCGACCGCCGAGCTCAAGGTCACGGTCCACCGGATAGCCGGCGACGGTGAGAACCGGCGGATCCCACCGCACAGTCGGCCCGAGACCGTGCAGCAGGTTGCCGGGCCCTTCGGTGAGCACCTGAGCGGCACGCCGGGCACGGTCCGCGGCCAGCGTCGCCGAGACAGTCGCGAGGTGCGGCTCGATCGCGAGCCGATAGAAGTCGCGCAGCGCGGCGCCGAGCCGGTTCAGCGCCGCCGGGCGGCCCGCGGCGACGTCGGCGACGGCATTGCGGGCGTACGCGGGCGGGTCGAGGCGGCCCAGTTCCCGCCGCAGGCGGCGGACATCGGTGCGCTGAATCCGGTCGATCGTGACGTCGAGGTCCGCGCTTGGAGCTGGAGTGAGCAGGTCAGGGAAGTAGGCAGACCGCGGCAGCAGCGGAACAAGGAATTCGCGGATCGCCGGCAAGCCTCCGGCCTGATGCAGGTTCGCGCGCAGTTTCTGGCGCCAAGCCGTGTAATCGTGGCGGCCGAGCGGGGTCTGGAGACGGTGTACCGCGCAGACCGTTTCCCACATCGGGTCGTGTGTGCCCAACACCTGTGTTCGGCTGAGGTCGGCTACGCCGAAGTGAATGCGCAAGCTCCCCATGGCATCCACGATGCGGACTCACGCGCGAAGAACGTACCTACTTGTCGACATGTCGACAGGTATCAATACGTACCACCGTGGGTGGCTCGGCACGTAACCCCTGGTGGTCTCCCATGTCGGGAGCCGGCGCCCCCGGCGGGCGTCGTTCAGCGTTCTGGTCATCAGCCGTTCCCTCCCCCCGCGAGCGAACGTGTTACATCTGGTACCAGGTCCAGTCGTCGAAGCTGCTCTGGCACACGTGCATGACGATCCCGGTGCCGTTGTACTCGTCCGATGGCGCGATGCAGAAACCGTCCACGTACCGCGGCTCGAATTTGTAGTAGTCGTGGCCGTTCTCCCGGCCCGCGAAGACGACCGACCAGTGCGTCGCCCAGTTGCCGTCGCAGGCCAGGTTGTAGATCGGCGAGTCGCCGTGTACGCCGTT
Source organism: Actinoplanes sp. NPDC048796 (assembly GCF_040650035.1). NCBI lineage: Bacteria > Bacillati > Actinomycetota > Actinomycetes > Micromonosporales > Micromonosporaceae > Actinoplanes > Actinoplanes sp. NPDC048796. The sequence continues at coordinate 508,344 of NZ_JBEZGO010000001.1, forward strand.
GCTGCCGAGGCATCGGCCGGTCTTCGCGTTGCGCAGGTGGTAATACAGACCCTCGACCAGATCGAAGTAGTAGTACTGGTTGGTGGCCTTCACGCATTGCCAGAGATACGCCTGGCCACCGGCGTTGTTGCCGTCCAGGCACATCGACGTGTAGTTGCGGTGCTCGATGCGCCAGCGGGAGGCCGCCAGGGCCGCCTGCGGGGGTTGGGCGAAGGTCGCGAGGAGCATCGCGACGAACGCGACGGGCAGGATCCGCCATTTTCTTGTGAGCGTCATGGTGCGAGGGTGCGCAACCGGTCGCGGGCGTACAAGAGACATTCGGGCGTGGTCGAAACACTTTCAGTACAGCCCGGAAGGGCGGCGGCGGCAGCGGACAGCTTCTTACGCATGTGAGCCCCCAGTGGATGCTGGATACGGCGGGGTCAACAGGGGTCGATGGATTGGACCCGGTGCCACCCCATGCAGAAGGATTGCTCTGCGTACGCGCCGGGCGCACAGAAGTTGCAGTACGGGCATGGCGTAGCGGCCTGCGCGGCACCGCCCACGACCGGCATGGCGAACAACGCAAGAACGATCGCTGAGCCCGACGATGCCGCGACCCGGCGTCTGGTGCGGAGCGGGTGAACCGGTGACGGAAAAGCTTGCTGCCTCATCGCGGGAATTTTCGGGCGGATAGCATCGTCAAGGCCTACGCATGCTTTTCGTAAAGGAGATCACCGTGTCCGCATCCCGTACCCCCGCTGTGGCCGACCCTCTCGTCGTCCCGGCCGGGACTACGGCCGCCGACGCGGTGGCCGCGGCCGGACTGCCGATGAACGGGCCCAAGGCGGTCGTCGTCGTTCGGGACGCCTCCGGTCGCCTGCGTGACCTCGACTGGCAGCCTGAGCTGGACACCGACGTGACGCCGGTGGCGATCGACGAGCCGGACGGGCTCAACGTGCTGCGCCACTCGGCCGCGCACGTGCTCGCCCAGGCCGTACAGGACATCTTCCCCGAGGCCAAGCTCGGCATCGGGCCGCCGATCGAGAACGGCTTCTACTACGACTTCGACGTGCCGAAGCCGTTCCAGCCGGAGGATCTGCAGAAGCTCGAGAAGCGCATGCAGGAGATCGTCAAGGCCGGGCAGAGCTTCCGCCGCCGGGAGTACCGGTCGCTCGAGGAGGCCAAGGTCGAGCTGGCCGACGAGCCGTACAAGCTCGAGCTGGTCGACCTCAAGGGTGACGTCGACGCCGACGAGGTCATGGAGGTCGGCCACGGCGAGCTGACCCACTACGACAACGTCGACAAGGACGGCAAGCGCGTCTGGGGCGACCTGTGCCGCGGCCCGCACCTGCCCACCACCCGGTTGATCCCGGCGTTCAAGCTGATGCGGTCGGCCGCCGCCTACTGGCGTGGCAGCGAGAAGAACCCGCAGCTGCAGCGCATCTACGGCACGGCGTGGCCGTCGCGGGACGAGCTCAAGGCGTACCTCAATCGTCTCGCCGAGGCCGAGCGCCGCGACCACCGCAAGCTCGGCACCGAGCTCGACCTGTTCTCCTTCCCCGACGAGATCGGCAGCGGTCTCGTGGTGTTCCACCCCAAGGGCGGCATCATCAAGCGCGAGATGGAGGACTACGTCCGCGCCCGCCACATCGAGGAGGGTTTCCAGTACGTCTCGTCGCCGCACATCACCAAGGAGGGGCTGTTCCACACCTCCGGGCACCTGCCGTACTACAAGGACACGATGTTCCCCCCGATGGAGCTCGAGGGGGCGAACTACTACCTCAAGGCGATGAACTGCCCGATGCACAACCTGATCTTCAGGTCGCGCGGGCGGTCCTACCGTGAGCTGCCGCTGCGGTTCTTCGAGTTCGGTACCGTCTACCGCTACGAGAAGTCGGGCGTGGTGCACGGCCTGACCCGGGTCCGCGGCCTCACCCAGGACGACTCGCACTCGTACGTGACCGCCGAGCAGGCGCCGGGCGAGATCAAGCACCTGCTGAACTTCGTGCGCTCGCTGCTCGACGACTTCGGCCTGGACGACTACTACCTGGAGCTGTCGACCCGGGACCCGAAGAGCGACAAATTCATCGGCTCGGACGAGCAGTGGGCGGTCGCGACCAAGGTCCTGGAGGACGTGGCCGCCGAGTCCGGGCTCGAGCTGGTGCTCGACCCGGGCGGCGCCGCCTTCTACGGTCCGAAGATCTCGGTCCAGGCCAAGGACGCGATCGGCCGTACGTGGCAGATGTCGACCATTCAGTACGACTTCAACCAGCCGGCCCGCTTCGGGCTGGAGTTCCAGGCGGCCGACGGCACCCGCCAGGAGCCGGTGATGATCCACTCGGCGAAGTTCGGCTCGATCGAGCGTTTCTTCGGTGTGCTCGTGGAGCACTACGCGGGCGCGTTCCCGGCCTGGCTGGCGCCGGTGCAGGTGGTGGGCATCCCGATCCGCGACGACCACGCCGCGTACCTGGAGGAGTTCGTCCAGAAACTGCGCAAGCAGGGCATCCGCGCCGAGGTGGACCACTCGACCGAGCGCATGCAGAAGAAGATCCGCACCGCTCAGCAGCAGAAGATCCCCTTCATGGCGATCGCCGGCGACGACGACGTCAACGGGGGCACGGTGTCCTTCCGCTACCGGGACGGTTCGCAGCGCAACGGCGTCGCCGTCGACGACGCCGTCGCGCACGTGGTCGAGATCGTCCGCTCGCGGACGAATGTGAACCCGTCGGCCGCGGATCAGACCTCGACGGTCAACTCGTAGACCTCGGTCGTCGGGTGGCCGGCGCGTTCGTGAACGCGCATGACCGCCTCCTTGCTCGGCCCGGTGCTCAGGCAGAACACTTTGCCTGCCTCCGGGTCGAGCCAGGCCCGCTCGAAGTGCACGCCCTCGTCCCCCTCGATCTTGAGGTCGGCGTCGTGGGCCGCGCTCAGCTGCTCGGCGGTGACGCCGTGGAATCCGCTGTGTACATCCATGAATTTCGCCATGTCCCAAGCCTGGCCGGGGCCGCGGCGTCGGACATCGGTCAGAGCACCTAAGAAGCCGGCGCGGCCGGCCTAAAGTCGCGGGGTGACGCTCAGCAGCCCCGTGCTCGTCGGGCGCGACGACCTGATCGCGCTGGCCGAGCGGCGACTGGCCGCCGCCACCGGTGAGCTGCTCTTTCTGGCCGGTGAGGCCGGCATCGGCAAGACCCGGCTGCTCGGCGAGATCGCCGGCCGGGCCCGGGCGGCGGGCTACCTCGTGATCGCGGCCGGCGCCGCGCCCGGCGACAGTGAGATCGCCGGCGGGATGCTGGCCGACCTCGGGGCCGAGATGCGCCTCCGGCCGGAGACGGCGGCCGCCGGGGAACGGCTGGCCGCACGGCTGCACGAGCTGGCCGACGGCGACCAGCACCGGCAGCGCCGCCTGCTCGTGGCCGACCTGGCCGACCTGATCGCCCGGCCCGGCACGGCCGGGCCGCTGCTGGTCGCCTGCGAGGACCTGCACTGGGCCGACGACCTGACCCTCGACGTGATCGGGCGCCTGGGCGCCCGCGCCAAGCAGGGGCGTCTGATGGTCGTCGGCACGTACCGCAGCGACGAGCTCTACCCGCGGGTGCCGATGCGGCGGTGGCGTACCCGCCTGCTCACCCAGCGGCTGGCCGAGGAGGTGCGGCTCCCCCGCCTCGACCCGGCCCAGACGGCCGCCATGGCCACCGCCATCGCCGGGGCCGGCCTGCCGCGATCGGTCACCGCCGCCGTGCACGCGCGCAGCGACGGCATCCCCCTGCACGTCGAGGAGTTCCTGGCCGCCGGCACCGACGACGGCGTACCGGAAACGCTGGCCGATGCCGTGCTCGCGCGGGCCGCCGCGTTGTCGCCGGCGGCGAGGGCACTGGCCGAGGTGGCCTCCGTGCTGGGCCGCTCCTTCGATCTGGGCCTGCTGACCGCGATCACCGGTGCCGGCCCGGACGCGGTGGACGACGGGCTGCGCGAGCTCACGGCGCGGTTCTTCGTGCGCCCGCGCGACGACCGGGACGGGTACGACTTCCGGCACGCGCTGATCCGGGACGCGCTCTACGCCGACATCGCCCCGCATCGGCGGCGGGATCTGCACGCCCGGGCCGCCGCCGCGGCCGCCGGCTTTCCGGACGCGTTCCTCAGCGACCAGTACGAGCGGGCCGGCCTCACCGACCGGGCCTTCCGGCACGCGCTGGCGGCCGCCACCGAGGCGTCGGCCATGTCCGCGCACCGCGAGGCCGTCCAGCTCTACCGGCGGGCGCGGCGCACCTGGCCGGCCACGCTGCCGCCGGCCGAGCGGGCCGGACTGCTGGCCGCGCTGGCCGCCGAACTGGCCGCCGTCGACGACAACACCGCGGCGGCCGACTGCTACGAGCAGGCGTATCGGCTACGGCTCGACCGGGGCGACGGCCCGGGGGCGGCCGCGCTTCTGCCCGACTGGGTGGCCGTACGCCATCTGCTCGGCGCCGGCCTGACCGAGCGCACCGCCGCCCTGCGCGACGCCCTGCCGCTGGTCGCCGGCCGCGCGCCCGAGCGGGCCCGGATCCACGCCGCCCTGTCCGCCGCGTACATGCTGGACCGCCGGCTGACCGAGGCGATCGCCGACGGCGAGCTGGCCCGCGCCCTCACCAGTGACTTGCCGGACGACGGCGGCCATCAGGTGCGCTGCGACCTCGACGCGACGGTGGGGTCGGTGTTCCTGTTCGCCGGGCGCATGACGGAGGGCACGGAGCTGCTGCGCGGGGCGATCACCCGCTCGGCCGGGCTGCGGCTCGAGGCGCAGGCCGCGCGGGCGTACCGGATGCTCGGTTCCAGCCTGTCCGTGCTGGTGGAGTACCCGCGGGCCGCCGATGTGCTCGAGGAGGGGATCGCCTACGCCGCGCGGGCCGAACGGGTCAACGACGAGCACTACATGACCGCGCACCTCGCGCACGTGCGGTGGGCGACCGGCGCCGTCGAGGAGGCGTCGATGCTGGCCCGGCGGGTGCTGGCCGACGGCGGCGGCATCACCACGGAGATCACGGCCCGGCACGTGCTCGGCTATGTCGCGCTGAGCCGCGGCCGGTACGACGAGGCCACCACACATCTCGACGAGGCCGCGCGGCTCGGCGCCGCGATGCGTGAGCTGCAGCGCCTCTCCCCCGCGTGGTGGGGCCAGGCCGAGGTGGCTCTCGCGCGCGGCGATCTCGGCACGGCCCTGGGCCTCTGCGAGGAGGGCTTCGCGGCTTCCTCGCGCGTGCGGGACGCGGCCTACCTTTTCCCGTACGTGGTGACGGGCACCCGGGCGCACCTGACGGCCACCGGCCCGACGGCCGCCCGCGACTGGTGGCGGCGCGCGTCGGAACTGCTGCACGAACGGGGCATCCCGGGCACGCTCGGCGCCATCGACCACGCCGAGGGCCTGATCCTGCTGCACGAGGGCCAGACCGGGAAGGCGCGGGTGGCCCTGGCCTCGGCCGCCGCGTTCTGGGCGGCCCGGGGACGGTTCTGGGAGGGCACGGCCGTGCTGCTCGATCAGGCCCGGTGCGCGACCCGCTCGCGCCGGCCGGCGGACGCGGCCGCCTTCCGCGAGGCCGCTGTCACGGCGTACACGCAAGCGGGTCTTCCCGGTCCTGTCTCCTCGCCGCCCTCGGAACCGGCCGTGCTGTCGGCGCGCGAGATGGAGGTGGCGCGGCTCGTGGCCGAGGGCCGGACCAACCGCGAGATCGCCGTGGCGCTGACCATCGCGCCGAAGACGGCGGCCGCCCACGTCGAGCACATCCGCACCAAGCTCGGCGTCTCGCGGCGAGCCCAGATCGCGACGTGGGTGGCCGCCCGGTGAGCCTCAGACGGTGGCGGCCAGCAGCTCCAGCGTGTCGATGACGCGGTGGGAGAAGCCCCACTCGTTGTCGTACCAGGCCACGACCTTGATGTTGCGGCCCTCGACCCGGGTCAGGGCCGAGTCGAAGATCGACGACGCCGGGTTGCCGACGATGTCGGAGGAGACCAGGGCATCCTCGGAGTATTCGAGAACGCCGGCCAGCCGGCCGTTCGCCGCCGCCCGGTAGGCCTCGAGGACCTGCTCGCGGGTGACGTCACGGGCGACGACGGTGTTGAGCTCGACGATCGAGCCGACCGGCACCGGCACGCGGATCGAGTCGCCGGACAGCTTGCCGTCGAGGTTCGGCAGCACCTTGCCGATGGCCTTGGCGGCGCCGGTCGTGGTGGGCACGATGTTGACCGCGGCCGCCCGCGCCCGCCGGGCGTCCCGGTGCGGGCCGTCCTGCAGGTTCTGCTCCTGGGTGTACGCGTGGACGGTCGTCATGAAGCCGTGCTCGATGCCGGCCAGCTCGTCGAGGACCTGCGCGAGCGGGGCCAGGGCGTTCGTCGTACAGGAAGCGTTGGAGACGATGGTGTGGGCCGCCGGGTCGTAGGCGTCGCTGTTGACCCCGACGGCGATCGTCACGTCGGCGCCGTCCGACGGCGCCCCGACCAAGACCTTCTTCGCGCCGGCGGCCAGGTGGGCCTTGGCCGCCTCGGCGGACGTGAAGCGCCCGGTCGCATCGAGCACGAGGTCCACGCCGAGCTCTTTCCACGGCAGGTCGGCCGGTACGCGCTCGGCCAGCACCTTGATGCGCCGGCCGTCGACGACGATCGTGTCCCCCTCGACGGTGACCGGGCGGCCGAGCCGGCCCGAGGTGCTGTCGAAGGCGAGCAGCCGCGCCAGCGCCGTAGGATCGGCGAGGTCGTTGACGGCCACGATCTCGAGCTTGCTGTCCCGTTCCAGCAGGGCGCGCAGCACGTTGCGCCCGATGCGGCCGAATCCGTTGATCGCGATGCGTGTCATGCCCTCAAGACTGTCCGCCGGCCCGGAAGCGTGACAGCGGCGCGAGCGCCATGGTCCGTAAGGATCGCGCCAACGCCTACTCAGCGAACGTGTGCCGGTACTCGGTGGGCGTCGTCCCGAGGATCTGCCGGAAGTGCAGCCTCAAGTTCGCCCCGGTGCCGAGCCCCACGTCGGCCGCGATCTGCTCGACGCTGCGCTCGGAACGTTCGAGCAGTTCCCGCGCGACGTCGATGCGGGCCCGCATCACCCACTGCATGGGGGTGTACCCGGTGTCCTCGACGAACCGCCGCGAGAACGTCCGCGGCGACACCCGCGCGTGCCGGGCCAGAATCTCCAGCGTGAGCGGCTTGCCGAGCCGGTGCAGCGCCCACTCCCGCGTCGCCGCGAACCGTTCACCGAGCGGCTCGGGCACACTGCGCGGCACATACTGCGCCTGACCCCCACTCCGGTACGGCGCCGCCACCAGCCGCCGCGCCGCGTGGTTGGACGCGGCCACACCCATGTCCCCGCGCAGAATGTGCAGGCACAGGTCGATCCCGGACGCCGCCCCGGCCGAGGTCAGCACGCTGCCCTCGTCGACGAAGAGCACGTTCTCGTCCACCCGCACATGCGGATACTTGGACGCCAGTTGCCGCGTGTAATGCCAGTGCGTGGTGGCCCGCCGCCCATCGAGCAGCCCGGTCGCCGCCAGCGCGAACGCGCCGGTGGAGATCGCCGCCAGCCGCGTCCCTCGTTCGTGGGCTCCCCGTAAAGCCCGCACCACTTCCCGCGGCGGATCCTCCTGGTCGGGCCGCCGATATCCGGGGATGAAGGCGATGTCCGCCCACTCGAGCGCGTCAAGCCCGTCCGCCACGTGATACGACAGCCCGTCCCCACCGGTCACCAGCCCGGGTCTGGCCCCACAGACCTTCACCTCGTACGGCATGCTGGCCCGCGTCGTGAACACCTGAGCCGGAATCCCGACGTCAAGGGGTTTAGCCCCTTCAAGCACAAGCACAGCGACACGGTTCAGGCGGGTAGCGGCCACGCATGAAAAGGTAGCCACGAACGCTCCCCACCCGGTCATCGGGCCTACCAAGCCCTCGAGGGCACGCACCATCGGCCGATTGACGGGGCACCGCACGCGACTAGCGTCTTCCTATGGCCATTGGTGCTTCGATCCGCGACGTGGGTCTGGCCGCGCTGGTTGCCGCCGCGCTGTGGACGGCGCTCGTGCTGGCCGCCCCCGTGCTCGTGACCAACGTCGGGGCGGGGCTGATCGGCAGTGTCGCGGCCGGCGCCGTCGTGGCCGTACGGCGGCGCCGTGCCGGCCCGGGAGCGCTCGCCTCGGCCGTCAGCGCCCTGCTGATCGCGCTGGTGATCTCCTGGGCGCTGCCCTCGATCCCCGGCTTCGTCAGCCACGACCATCCGCCGGTCCACACCCCCGCCACCCGCATGGCCGACCCGATCGGTTTGCTGGCCTTCGCGGTCCTGCTCGTCCTGATCACCGGAGCACTCCAAGCCCGTACCAGCGCCCGCAACCGCCACCGGGCCCGCCGGGCCACCTCGCCGGCACCGGGCCCGAACGAGATGGTCGTCGAGCGCCCCGCCCCCTGACAGCGATCGCTCATACCGCGGTCGCCACGCTATGGCGCATGTTCGCCGCGGGCCCGCAAGCGGTCCGGCGATGACCCGGTCGGCGCGGCTACGTTACTGGCGCCAGCGCCAGCCGAGTTCCGCGTCGGTGGGCTCGCGACCCGGTCGGCGTGGGTAGGTTATCGGCGCCAGCGCCCGCCGACTTCCGCGTCGGTGCGCTCGGGACCTGGTCGGCGCGAGTACGTTACTGGCGCCAGCGCCAGCCGAGTTCCGCGTCGGTGGGCTCGGGACCCGGCAGGTCGGTGCCGGCGCGGATGCCGTCGAGCAGGACGGTCAGGTAGCGCTCGCGCAGTTCCTTGGTGCGTTCGGCGTCGGGAATCCGAACCGCCGCGCACATCTCCAGCAGCATCGTCACGTCGGCCATCACGACACCCGAGCGCAGCGACGGGCGAGCTCGGTCGAACAGAACCGCGGCCAGGTCGTTCGCCCGGGCGGCGTCGTCGTCCATCTCCGCCGTCGGCGTGAACGTGCCGGCCAGATGCACGGTCAGCGAGTGAACGTCCGCGTCGACAACCGTGCGCAGGAAGTTCTCGAACGCGACCCAGCCGTCCGGCTCGGCCGTGGCGTCCTCGGCCGCCGCGATGAAGGTCTTGAGGCCGTCATGGCACAGCACCCGCAGCAGTTCCTCTTTGCTGGGGTACCGCCGGTACAGCGCACTGATCCCGACCCCGGCTCGCTCCGCGACCTCCGAGATCGGCGCCCGCTTGTCAGCGATGAAGACGTCCCGAGCCGCAGCCAGGATCGCGGTGTCATTCAGGGCCGCCCTGCGGGCCCGCTCAGAGATCGCCATAGCCACAGCCTACCGGAACGGAACGTTCCGCTCCGCTCTCGTACGGAGGAACGCAGGCAAAGGCGCGGACAGGAGAACGCGGGCGAAGGGCCCGGGAGGAGAACGCAGCCAAGGTCCGGGCAAAAGAAGGCAGCCAAGGGACTCACTCAGACGCGGAGGGCATCGGCGACATGCGGCATGTGCGGATTACTCGGCTCGGACGGGGCGCGGCAGAAGACCGCAGGAGGGCTCGGCCAGAGAACTCGGGCCGGAAGGCACGGATACGGGACGCCCAGACACGGGACAGCTGACCAGGAAGAGCGCGGTTAGACAGAGCAGGCCCGGTAGGGCGCGGCCAGGCAGTGCGCGGCCAGACAGAGCGCGACCAGACAGAGCGCGGCCAGACAGAGCGCGGCCAGACAGAGCGCGGCCAGACAGAGCGCGGCCAGACAGGGCGCGGCCAGACAGGGCGCGGCGCGGTGAGAAACCGAGCGCAGGAAGCGGCATGACAGGAGAACGCGGACAAGAAGGACACGATGTGGGATGCGGTCGAGGAGGCGCCGGAGCTTTGCGGAACAGAGTATTCCGTTCCGCTGCGTCTCGGAGTACAGTCGATAGCGGAACGGAACATTCTGTTCCGCTGATGGAGGAGACTGGTAATGACCGCGATCCGCCCCTTCCGCATTGACATCTCTGACGCTGAGATCGCTGATCTTCGTGAGCGCCTTGCTCGTACTCGGTGGTCGCCTGAGGTTCCGGGGCAGGGGTGGGTGCGGGGTGTGCCGGTTGACTACCTGCGTGGGCTGGCCGAGTACTGGGGTGGGCAGTTCGACTGGCGGGGCGCTGAGGCGCGGCTCAATGAGCTTCCGCAATTTCTGACCGAAGTGGACGGGCAGACCCTGCACTTCGCTCACGTGCGCTCGGACAATCCGGAGGCGACGGCGCTGGTGTTCGCCCATGACTGGCCGGGGTCCTTCGCGCTCTACCTTCCGGTTGTCGAGGCGCTCAAGGCGGACTTCCACCTCGTACTCATAAGCACTCCGGGTGTTGGCTTCTCCGGGCCTTTCACCACCGCGGGGTGGAACACGCCGAAGATCGCGGGGGCCTACCACGAGGTCATGCGGCGGCTGGGGTACGAGCGGTACGGCGTGCAGGGCACCGGGGGTGGCGGCGCCATCGCCGTCGAGATGGGGCGGCAGGCGCCCGAGCGGGTGATCGGCGCCCACGTCAACGGGCACATCACGTTCCCCACCGGGGATCCGGCCGAGTTCGACGGGCTCACCGAGGCCGAGCAGGGGCGGCTGCAGCGCCTTCAGGAGTTCCGGGACGACAAGATGGGCTTCAACGTCATTCAGTCGACGCGGCCGCAGACCCTCGCGTACGGGCTGCACGACTCGCCCGTCGGGCAGCTCTCCTGGATCGCCGAGAAGTTCAAGGAGTGGACCGATCCGGCGGCCGAACTGCCCGAGGACTCCGTCGGCATCGATCTGCTGCTCACCAACGTCAGCCTCTACTGGTTCACCGGCACCGCCGGCTCGTCGGCCAACCTGTACTGGGAAGCCGCGCACGACCCGGCGGCCTGGGCCCCGAAGCCCCGCTCCACCTTCCCGCTGGGCGTGGCCCTCGGCGTCACCGACATCACCATCCGCCGGTTCGCCGACCGCGACACCCCGGTCACCCACTGGACCGAGCTGCCGGCCGGCGGCAACTTCCTCTCGGCCGAGGAGCCGAAACTTTTCATCGACGACGTACGGGCGTTCTTCTCTAGTCTTTCCGCATGACCCTCGCCGTCGCACTGGCCGCGCCCCACCCGGGCGCGGCCGGCGCCGCCCGCACGATCGACGGGAACGCCTTCGACGCCGCCCTGGCCGCGGCCGCCGCGCTGACCGTCGCCTATCCGCACCAGTGCTCGATCGGCGGCGACCTGGTGGCGATCGTCCGCCCGGCCGGCCGGCCACCACGGGCCGTGCTCTCGATCGGCGCCGCCGCGGCCGCGACCGATGTGGAAGCCCTTCGCGCGGCCGCATCCGATGGGGAGGCGCGGCGCGCGGCCGCGACGAATGTGGCGGCGCGGCGCGCGGCCGCGACGAATGTGGCGGCTCGGCGTGCGGTCGGCGCTCACATGCCGGTCGCCGGTCCGCAGACCGTCACCGTGCCGGGCGTGGTGGCGGGATGGGCGGCGATCGCCGAACTGGGCGCCACCCGCCCCCTGCACGAGCTGCTGGGCCCGGCGATCGCCCTGGCCGAGAAGGGCGTGGCGGTGAGCCCGGGCCTGCGCCGCGCGGCCCAGGCCGGGCTGGACGTCATCCGCGCCGACCCCGGTCTCACCGCCCTGCTCATGGATGGCGACCGGCTGCGCGATCACCTCGTACAGCCGGCTCTGGCCCGGACTTTGACCTCGATCGCCGAGGACTGGCGGTCCTTCTATGACCGGTCGCCGCTGGTCGAGGGGCTCCGCAAGCTGGGTAGCGCTCTGACCGGAGCCGACTTCGCGGCGCACCGGGCCGAGGTGGTGGATCCGTTGAGCCGGGAGGTCGACGGGGTTGTCTGGTCGGCGGCGCCGCCTCCGGTGCAGGGAGCCACGTTCCTCGACCTGGTCGGCTCGGGAACGTTGCTCGCGGACGCCTGGCGAGCCCGGGCCGCCCGCGATGCCTTCCTGGGCGATCCCCGAACTAGGCCGATCGATCTGGACGGCCTTCTGCCCCATCACTCCGAGGGCGCGGAAGCCTTAAGCAGCAGATCGGGAATATCCGAATTGCGAGAAGAGAAGGCGAGCGGTAAGGACGGGCGGGGTGAACGCGCGAGGGGCGAAGACGCGCGAGGGGCGAACGCAAGGAGCGAACGCGCGAGGGGTGAACGCGCGAGCGGAGAAGGCGCATGGGGTGGGCGTGCGAGCGGCGACACCGTGGCGGTCAGCGCCGTGGACAGTGCGGGGAACGCCGTCACGCTGATCCAGAGTGTGTTCTTCAGTTTTGGGGCGGGGCTGCTCGATCCCGCTACGGGCGTCGTCCTGCACAACCGGGGGTCGTCGTTCAGCCTCGATCCGGCGCATCCGGGGCGGATCCGAGGGAGTTCGCGGCCGCCGCACACCCTGTGCCCGACCATCGCGGTCACCCGTGACGGTGTCATCGCCCTCGGGTGTCAGGGTGGGCGGTCGCAGCCGTGGATTCTCGCTCAAGTGGCGGCCGATGTCGTGGGCGCGCGGGACCTGAATCAGCTCGTGGGCCGGCCCCGCTGGGTCATCGGGGCCGGTGAGATCGGGCGGACCGTGCCCACCCTGCTGCTCGAGCCGGGGCTGGCCGCGGAGGCCGGTGATTACGCCGTCGAGAGCACGTCGGGGCCGCATGACGACGCCGGGCACGTTCAGGTGGCCCGGCTGCGCGGGGATGTTCTCGACGCCGGCAGCGACCCGCGCGCCGACGGCGTCGCGGTTGTTCTCAGGCCGTGAGGAAGTCCGTCGCGTACCTTCTCAGCTCGGCCGAGTCCGTGAACCACAGGGCGTCGGTTCCGGGCGCGACCCGCAGGTGGGCCGACGGCAGGTGGGCGGCCAGGTAGTGCGCGTGTCCTATGTCGACGTTGAGGCAGTTGCGGCGGTGCAGGATCAGGGTCGGCGCGGTCACCTCGGGCAGCCGATGGCGTACGTCGGCGCCGGTCGCCACCGCTCGGATCGCGGCCGCCGGTGCGGGGGCGGCGGCTCGGCGGCCCAGGCGGTTCCACCACTGCCGGAAGGTTTCGTCGGCGGCCACGCTCGGCGCCGCCTGCGCCACCGAATCCATGCCGCGGGCCGGTGAGACGGTGTCACGGATCAGGGTCTCGGTGGTACGGCGGTCCAGGCCGTACGGATAATCGCCGCTCCTCGTGTATCGCGGGAAACACTGGGCCAGGACCAGGCGTCGTACGCGGTCCGGATGCCGGGCGGCGAACTCCAGCGCCACCAGGCCGGTGTCGAAGTTGGCGAACAGGTCGGTGCGGCGGATCCCGGCGGCGTCGAGGACCCGGCGTACGTCGTCGGCCCACTGCTGCAGCGGCGGCCGCTCCGGGTCGAGCGGGTCGGAGAGGCCGATGCCGCGCCGGTCGAGGCAGAGCACCGCGGCGTGCTCGGACAGAGCGTTGAGAGCGGTTCGGGCGTACGGGCCGTCGAGCAGCCCGTCGATGGTGAGCATCCCCGGGTTGAGCACGACGAGGTCGTGGCCGCGGTCCGACAGCCGGCTGTACGCGGTCGAGCCGGTTCCGTCGGTGGCGTAGCGGACCGCGGCGGTCGCGGGTGGCCGCAGCACTTCCGTCTGCGCGGCGCGCAGCGCGGCCGACGGGTCGAGGCCGACCTCGACGAGCGCGGCCCGGGCGGTGGCCGCGGCCCGCAGCGCCTCGGTCGGCCGGCCGGCCCGGTTCAGCGCGCGCACGTAGTGGGCCCACAGTGGCTCGTCCAGCGGGTCGGCGGTGGTCAGCCGTTCCAGCTCGCCCAGGGCCGCGCCCGGGTCGGCTCCCGCCACGAGGCAGCCGAGGTGTTCCTGGATGAGGAGCCGCCGCTCCTGCCGCCAGCCTTGGCGCAGCGCCGCCGCCGCGACCGTGTCCGGCAGTTCCGGGTCGCCGCGCCACAGTTCGCGCGCCTCGGCCAGCACCGCCGCCGCGCTGTCCGGCCGCCCGTCCCCGAGCAGCCGCCGGGCCCGGGCGCGGGCGTCCGCGATCAGCCCGACGTCGGTGTGGCCCGGCTCGATCGCGAGGCGATAGGCGTCCCGCCCGACCCGCTCGATCCGGGCGCCGACGTCGACGGCGTCCCTCGACTCAGCGCCGTCCTCGGAATCAACCCCGGCTCGGCGACCAGGAAAGCCGCCGGGACCAGAAAGGGCAGCGGTGCCGGAAAGGGCGACGGACGTGGAAAGCGCCGCGCGGATGCGGGAAAGATGGGCGCGCAGTGTCTTGACCGCCGACGGCGGTGGGTCGTCCCAGAGCAGCCGGGCCATCTCGTCCAGGGTGACCGCGGCCGGCGCGTGAACGGTCAGGACGGTCAGCAGCTCCCGGGCCTTGCGTTCCAGCCGTGGCCCGGAACGCACCCCGGCCGTCCCCAGCACCCGCACGACACATCCGGACCACATCCACACAGCATCCGTCCCGGGCCGCCGCCTGCATAGCTTCGGCCGCATGACGACCTTCATCGCAAGCGGCCCGGTGTTCCGCCCCGGCGACGCCGGCTACGACGGGCACCGGGCCGGCTGGCAGCGGGCCTTCGCGTCGCGGCCGGCCGTCATCGTGGCGGCCGCGGGCCCGGACGACGTACGCCAGGCCGTGCTCACCGCCCGCGAGCACGCCCTGCCTTTCGCCGTGCAGGCCACCGGGCACGGCATCCTCGCACCCGCTGACGGCGGCCTGCTGCTCAAGACCACCGCCCTCGACCGCGTCGAGATCGATCCCCGACGCCGGATCGCCCGGGTCGGGCCGGGCGCGGTGTGGGCCGACGTCAACCGGGCCGCCGCCCGGTACGGGCTGGCCGGGCTGGCCGGTCGCTGCAGCACCGTCGGGGTCACCGGCTACACGCTCGGCGGCGGCCAGTCGTGGTTGTCGCGGACCTTCGGCTTCGCCGCCGACAGTGTCGTCCGCGCCGACGTCGTCACCGCCGGCGGGACCACGCTCACCGTGTCGGCCGATCAGCATCCGGATCTGTTCTGGGCGCTGCGCGGCGGTGGCGGCAACTTCGGCGTCGTCACTTCGCTGGAGTTCCGGCTCTATCCCGTACGGCGGGTGTTCTCCGGCATGTCCCTCTATCCGCTGGAGCGCGCGCCGGCCACGCTCGCCGCCTACCGTGATTGGGCTCCCGGCGAGCCGGAGGCCATGAACACGGCCGTCCTGCTGGTCCGCGAGCCGTCGAGCGGGCGCCGCCTGCTGGCGATCCGGGCCTTCCACCATGGCGACGACGGCCACCGGGTGCTCGCCCCACTGCTCGCGGCGGCCGGGCCGCCGCTGGTCGACGCGTACGCGATGCGCTCTTTTCCCGACGCGAGCGACGCCACCAACGGCCCGGACGCGCCGCCGATGGCCGTCCGCCAGGAGATCGAGCTCTTCCGCACGCTGCCCGACGACCTGCTGGACACGGTCGTCACGGCCGGCGCCCCCGACTCGCCGCTCGGGTTCGTCGAGGTACGCCACTGGGGTGGCGCCATGGCCCGCCCCGGCCCGGGCGCCGGTCCGGCCGGGCACCGCGACGTGCCGTTCTCGGTCATGGCCGTCGGGCCGAGTCCGGCCGGCGACGAGGCCCTGGACCGGCTGTCGGCACGGCTGCGCCCGTACGCGACCGGCGGTTCCTTCCTCACCCTGCTGACCGATCCGTCACGGACCCGTGACGCCTTCACCACCGCCAACTACACGCGCCTGGCCGCGATCAAGCGCGTGTGGGATCCCGGCAACTTCTTCCATCAGGGCCACAACATTCCACCGGAGGTAATCCCATGACCCGCGTCCTCGTCACCGGCGCTGCCGGAAGAGTCGGCACCCACCTCGTCCGCGAACTGCGGGCGCGGGGAGCCGAAGTCCACACGGCCGTGGAGGACATGCGACCCGGCGATCGCGTCTATGTCTGCGCCGCCGACGGCCCCGAGAAGGTCGCCCGGGAGACCGCGGTGATCGACGCCGCCACCCGGGCCGGCGCCGAACGGATCGTCAAGCTCTCCGCGATGCACGCCGACCCCGCCTCGGCTCTGCCCGCCTTCAAGTGGCACGGCGAGATCGAGGATCACCTGCGCAAGACGGAGATGCCGGCCGTGATCCTGCGGCCCGCGTTCTTCATGGCCAACCTGCTCATGGTGGCCGAGGGTGTCGCACACACCGGCCTGCTGCCCGCGCCCACCGCGGGCCGGCGGGTCGCGATGATCGACATCCGCGACGTGGCCGCCGGCGCCGCCGCGGCCCTGCTCGACGAGGGGCACGAGGGTCAGGCGTACGACCCCACCGGCCCCTCGGCCGTGACGTTCGCCGACGTGGCGGCGGCGATAGCGGACGCGACCGGCCGTCCGGTCCGCGCGCTCGACCTGACCGAGGAGCAGGCCCGCCCGCGCTTCGAGGGGGCGGGCCGGCCGGACTGGCTCGCCGCCCATCTGGCCGGTGTCTTCGCCCTCATCCGGGCCGGCGGCTTCGAGCACGCCACCGGTCACGTCGAGGCCCTCACCGGCCGCCCGGCCCGCGACATCGGCGCCTTCGCCCGCGAGCACGCCGCCGCGTTCGCATAGAGAAAGGGGCCCGCGCACGACGTGCGCGGGCCCCGAGGGAGAACTACTTGATCAGCTTCCAGGGGCCGGACGCGGCGCCCGGTGCCTGGTTGCGGTTCCACCACTTCGCCTCGTACACGTGCTCCTTGTACGTGGCCCGGTCCCCGCCGAGATAGACCGTCGTCGGGGTCCAGTCGGCCGGGCTGTTGTCCGGCTTGGGCGGGGCGACCTCGGCCCACGGGCCGTTCGGGTCGCCCGGCTTCTGGTTGCGGGTGTACCAGCGGGCCTTGAACGACTTGCCGTCGTACAGCGCGACGTCGCCCGCCTGGAAGATCCGCGACGCGGTCCACACGGCGTCACCAGCCTCGGTCATGGCCAGTTCCTGCCAGGCTCCGTTCGGGTCGCCCGGTGCCGCTCCGCGAGCGTAGTAGGACGCGGTGAAGACCTTGCCCTGGTACGTGACCCGGTTGCCGGCCTGGTAGGCCGTCGTCGCGTTCCACGCCGCCGGCAGCCGGACCACCTGCGTCGCGGTCACCGTGCCGGCCTCGAGCGTGTCGCTGCCCGAGTAGGACACGGTCAGCTCGTGGTCTCCGCCGGCGAGGCCCTTGGGTAGGGCGATCACCGCCGTACCACCGGAAAGCGCGGCCGAACCGAGCACCTTGGCCCCCTCACTGACCGCCACGGTGCCCACTCCACCGGCGACCTTGATCGTCACCGGCGCCGCGGTCCCCCAGTCGACCGGCGTGGTGGTCACGCCGATCGCGGGCTTGGCTTTGGTGGTACGGAACACCGCGGGCTGGGCGACCGCAAGACCGCCGTCCGCGCTACGCGCCGAGACGACCCACGCGTACGCCGTCACCGGCTGCAACTTCGACCAGGTCACCGAGGCCGTGCCGGCCGCGTCGAGCGTGGTCGCGCCGATCACACCGCCGGGCACGTACGCGGCCAGCGAGTCCGTGCTGAACGACGTCTTCCGGCTGGTCAGGTCGACCGGCAGGGTGAGGTTGTCCTCGGCGCCGTTGTAGCGGGGCTTGGTCTGGCTGCCGTCCTGGCGGATGTCGTACTCGGTCGCCCCGAAGTTGTTCAGGAACGGCGAGTACGTGTCGATGTGCAGCTCGGCCCGCTTGACGTCGAACTGGAGCAGCCGCAGGAAGCTCGCGCCGAACTGGAGACGGTCGGTGGCCTTGTGGTCGATCTTGCCGTCGCCGTTGACGTCGATGTCGCCGTTGGCGTCGACCTTGTCGGGCCACAGCTCCGAGCTGGCCACCGTGTAGAACTGGTAGTCGGCCAGCAGCTCGACCACGTCGTGGGTCTTGGTGACGCCGATGTTCGACTTCAGGTTGGTGCCGACGCCGTGCTCGTGCCCGGCGAGCACGAGGAAGACGTTCGGGTTGCTCTCCACCACCTGCTTGTAGAGGGCCGATCCGTCCGGCTCGGAGAACGCCGCCCCGCGGCCGTCGGCGTTGGCCGACGGCTTCAGGTAGTCGTGCGAGAGCAGGATGCCGTTGCGGTCCTTGTACTTCTTGAAGATGGTGTCGGCCCACTGCGCCTCGTCGCGCGTGACCCCGTACGACAAACCGACCGCGACGAAGTCGAGCCCGCCCGCGCTGAACAGGACGTAGTTGTTCTGGTTGTCCTTGCCCGGGGTGGCGCCGCTCTCGTCCCAGGAGTGGTATTCGGCGCCGGCCGGCCACGACTTGGCGACCTTGTAGTAGCGGTCGGCGCTGAACGTCTTGCTGAACCGGGAGCCGGGACCGGTCTCGGCCCCGAGCTGGTTGTCGTGGTTGCCGGCGATGACCTGGTTGACCACGCCGTTGTCGTCGAGCACCTTCTGGTTGCCCGAGGAGACCGCGAGCTCCTTCTCGACCTGCTCGTTCAGGCCCGGCCGCAGCAGCGAGCCGTCGGCCTTGCGGGCCAGCGGGTCGTAGTAGTCGTTCTCGATCACGTCACCGGTGTGCGCGGTGTAGGCGATCTTCCGCTGGGCCGCGTTGTCGGCGATCCACTGCGTCTCCGACCGGTACGCCTTCTGCCAGATCGCCTGCTCCTCGGCCGTCTCGACGTCGGACGCCTCGTCGGCGCCGTCCCAGTCGTTGTACGTGCCGCCGGCCGCGCCCTCGGTGATGTACTGCGTGTCGGTGAAGTGCGCGAGCGAGAAGTCGTACGTGGACGGGTCCTCGAACCGGTCCTTGTCGTTCTGCGCGCTCGAGTCACGCGGCGACAGGTCGTCGGCGAACGGGTCCTCGCCGGTGACCAGCACGTGCGCGGTGCCGCCGGCGCGGTAGCCGGCGGGCAGGGCCGCGGTCAGCACCGTGGCCTTGCCGGACTGGCCTCGCGAGCTGGTGAGCACGACCCACTTGCCGCCGGCCGCGTCCCACACGCGCAGGGCGGCGACCCGGGCCGGGTCGATGGTGCCTTCCCAGCGCAGCGTCGGCTCCTGGGCCGGGGTGCCCACGGCCAGGTCGTACCGCTGGAACACCACGTCCCGGCCGGACGGGGTGTCGACCGTCTTCCCGTCCAGGGGCCGCAGCGAGTTCACGTCGACGGCGGCGTCGTGGGCCACGTCCAGCGTGGTCGGCACGGTGTCGGAGACGCCCTGGTAGCCGCCGGTCGGCAGCACCACGCCGGCCGCGGTGAAGGTCGCCGTGGCCGGCCCGTCGAGCTTGGCCGACAACGTGGCCGAGTCACCGTCGGCGACGGCCTCCAATGAAGTCGGCACCGCCGGGATGTAGGCGCTGGTGAAGTGGATCTCCCGCGTCGCCGTGTTGCCCAGCACGTCGGTCGCGGTGACGGCGATCGTGTGCGCGCCGGCGGGCAGGCCGTGCCCGATCTTGTCGCCCTCCTTGACGGCCTTGCCGTCCAGGGTGACCGCCGGTGTGCCGGCCACCCCCGAGGCGTCCTTGACGCCGACGGTCAGCGCCACGGTCGAGGTGAGCTTCTGCCCCTCGGCCGGGGTGCTGTCCGCGATCTCGGGGGCGGTGTTGTCGACGGTGATCCGGCGGGTCGAGGTCTTGTCCCCCACGACGGCCGTGACGGTGTGCCTGCCGTCGGCGAGGGACGCGGTGTCGAGGTCGGCCCGCCTGCCCAGCGCCGGCAGCGCCGTGCCGTCGGCGGCGGTCACGTAGAACATGATCGTGGCGTCGAGCGTGGCGTTGTGGCTGCTGCCGCAGGTGCCGTCGCCGACGTAGACGGTGACCGGCGATCCGGCCGGGTAGCTCGCCGAGCCGACCGTGACCGTGGTGCCGGCGATCAGGCGAGTCACCTGGGTCGCCCTACCACCGGCCGGGGTCAGCGCGAAGTCCCGCAGCGTGAAATCGTCGTAGTTGGCGCAGCTGCTGCCGTGGTCGTTGCCGGCCACGAACTCGACACTGTTGAGGCCCGGCACCAGCCACTCGTTCGGGAAGGCGAGGTCGGCCGTCTCCTTCTCCCAGAGGCCGAGGTCGAGCGGGATGCCGTTGATCAGCACCTTGTTGTCGTAGCCACCGTCGGAGCCGTTGCCGCCGACGAAGACCTTCAGGTGAGCGTCGCCCCCACTGCCGAGAGTTCCGGTGGTACGGGTGGTGGGCGCCCCCGCGACGCCGAAGTGCAGCTCGAGGTCCTTGTTGGCGCCGCACGTGCCGTCACCGAGCGCGATCGACTCGGCGGTGGTGGCCGCCTTCGTGCCGGCGGTGACGAGGTACGTCGTACCGGCCGTGACCGTGCCCTCGGTCGACAGCGTCAGCGTGGCCGAGCTGCGGGTGACCTTGAAGTCGTCGTGGTTGGCGCAGGTGGCGCCGGCCGACGTGCCGTTGTACGTGCCGGTGCGCAGCTCGACGACGTTGTCGCCGCTGTGCAGGAAGCGGGCCGGGAACGGCAGGCTGACCGTCTCGGCCCCGGCCACGCCGTAGTCGCCGCCGAGGTCGACGCGGTTGCCGTTGACCAGCAGGTAGTTGTGGTACTTGGCCTCGATCGAGTTGCCGGCCTCGACGGTCAGGGCCAGCGTGGCCGAGGTGCCGGCCAGCGTCTCGTCGTCCTCGGCGTCCTTGCCGTCGACGGCGAGCTTCGCGACCGCCTCGCCGCCGCCGGTGGCCGGGGCCGCGATGATCCGCTGCTCGCCGCGGACCAGCACGCCGTCGGCCGGGGTGATCTTCGCGGCGCCGGCCGGGTCGTTGTTGACCTCGACCGTGGCGCTCGCGGTGCCGCCGGTCGCGGTGACGGCCGCGATCGTGTGCGTGCCGTTGCTCAGCTTCGTGGTGTCCAGATCGGCCCCGAGGCCGGCGGTGCTGCCCGGCTCACCGGAGATCACGAAGGTCAGCGGCTGAGTCAGCAGCTTCTTCGAGGTGCCGCAGGTGCCGTCGCCGAAGCTGTAGCTGAACGCGTTCTGCTCGCTGTCGGCGACCACGCCGAGCAGGCCGAGCCCGATGCTGCTGATCGCGAAGTCGTCGTAGTTCGGGCAGCGCAGTCCCTCGCCGTTGGGCAGGGTCTCGACGCCGGTGGCGGTGGTGCTGGTCGTGTCGACCCAGTTGGCGCCGGCGTTGACGGTGACCGTGTTGACGCCACTGTGCAGCCACTCGCCGGGGATGTCGACAGTGCCGCGCACGCCGCCGGCGATGTCCGGCAGGTAGAGACGGTCGGCCTCGGCGGTGTGGCCGTTCACCACCAGATAGTTGTGGTAGCGGCCCTCGGTGCCGTTGCCGCCCATGTCGAAGCTGAGGTGGGCGGTGCCGGCGGTCTTGTCGGCGTCCAGCGCCTTGCCGTCGACGGTGAGGGCGACGACGGCGTCGCCCTCGGTGGTCGGGTCGGCGGTGATGCGGGTGGTGCCGTCGAGCGTCCGCCCGTCGCTCACGTTGAGCGTGGGCGGGCTGCCCGCGGCCGTCGTCTGTGCCCCCGCGGTCGCGGGTGCGACGACGGCGGCGGTGACGGCGACCATGAGCACAGGCCACAGGGCCCTGCGGTTCATGGAGGGTGTCTCCTTATGTGGGGTGGGTGGTGCCTCGCCGGCGCACCGCCACGACCAGCACGATCACGACGAGGAGCACGCCGAGGGCGACCCCGCCGATCTGTACGGCGGCGCTGCGCCCGAGATCTGGTTCGTCCGCCGCGACGTCGCCGAGGACCCAGTCGTGGGTGACCTCGCCGTCGCGGTAGACGGCGTGCTGGCCGCCGGGTCCGGTGGCCAGCGTCTGATAGGCCGGGTTGAGATCGGTCAGGGTGCGCACGGCGACGGCGGCCCGGCCGACCGGCGCCGGGCAGGCATAGTCGACGGTCACGCCCTCGCGGGCCAGGTCCTTGGGCGCCAGCACGGTTCCGGGGCACGCTTCTCCGGCGCCGGTCACGGTGATCTGCTTGAGGAGGTACGCGGCCAGCTGCGCCGACGGGCCGACCGCACCGGCGTCCGACGCCTGGTAGAAGACGGCCCCGTCGAGGAGGACGCGGTCCTCGGGCAGCACGCCCAGCGCCACACCGAGCAGCGTGAGGTCGTCGAGCCCGCCCACCTTCCAGCGGATCCGGACGACCTCGGGGCGGGCCGGGTCGAGCGCGACGGTGACGGTCTGTGGATCGCCGAACGGGTGGGCCGCGGCCGGCCGCGCGGGCAGGAGCGCTCCCACGGCGACGAGCAGAAGGATCGCGGCGAGACGCCGTCCGAAGTGGTGCACGGACGTGAATCCTGTGGGTCCCCTGAGAAGTCCAGTGCTAGCTGACTTGATCAGCAGGAGAAGGGCTGGTTAAGGAAGAGCGCCGGCGCCCCTCCCCCCGAGGGACACCGGCGCTCGGGCCGGCACGGCGTTTGCCGCCACCGTGCGGCCACGAAGCTCGCCCGCCAGCGAGCTTTCCAAGGGTGCCTCCGGGCGCGAGGGTACCCAGGTGGCGGCCGCGATCGTAGATCGATTGCAACCGGAACGCGCCCGTGCAACTTTCTCGATTGCATTGATCTCGTCACGGCAAGTAAGTTCGATCGAGTGCCGGCAGCCACCCCTCGCGAGCGGATCGGCTGGTTGCTCCGGGTCAACCGGCGCCTGGCCCGCGATCCCCGCTGGCGCACCGGCAAGGTCTTCGCCGCCGCCTTCCGCCCGCCGGGCGACCGCCCGCTCGCCGAGTCCCAGATCACCCGCTGGGAGAACGGCACGACCAGCGCGCCGCGGGCGGCGATCCGGCGGTACGAGGACCTGCTCGGGCTCGCCCCGCATTCGCTGACCACGCTGAAGGACGCCCTCGACCGGGCCACCGGTGAGCCGGCCGCCACGGCCGAGGCGGGCGATCCGCGGCGGCTGCACGCCCTGCTCGAGGTGGCCACCGGCGCCGGCCCGATCACCGGCGGCGAGTGGGACGAGCTGACCGACCTGGTCCGGGCCCGGCCCGGCCTGGTCCTGCACCCGCCGCGGCTCTGGCAGAGCCTGTCGCAACGGCTGCTCACCGAGCTGGCGGTGGCCGAGAACAGCGCCTGGCTGCAACGGCAGGAGGCGATGAGCCGGCTGCTCGGTCACCCCGACGCCGGGGTGCACGCGGTCGACGCCTGCATCCGGCTCGCCTCGGACCCCGGCAACCCGGTGGTCGTCGAGCCGTTGTCCCTGCTGGACACGACGGCCCACCCGGACGCGAACGGCCACATCCGCCGGATGATCGCCGCCGACGGCGACGACCGGGCGCGGTACGGCGCGCTGCTCGCCGCCGTCCGCAAGATCCGGGTCCGGCACTTCAGCCCCGGCGAGCTCGGCGACATCGGCCGCTCGGTGAACGCCCTGCTCGCCGACCCCGGCCTGGCCGGCATGCTGCGCCCGCTCGCGGCCGAGGTCAACCGCGCCCTGACCGGCGAGACCCCGCCCTCGGCGGGTGGCTTCTCCTCGGATGCCGGAGTCAAGGCCCGGCTCATAGTGGCCCGCGCCTGCTCACAGGCACCCGTCGACCGGCCGGCCGAGGTCACCCTGGCCCGCCTGATCGGCGAGTGCCTCGACAGCGACAACCCGGACGAGCGCCTGCTCTCCTCGATGTTCGTGGCGGCCACCCCGCTGCGCGAGCCGGTGGCCGCGGCCATCCTCGACCGGGTCGTGACCGATCTGCGCGGGCGCCGTGACACCGACCTCGACGCCGCGCTGCGGACCCTGACCAACCTCGGCTCCGAGGTGCACCGCCCGCTGATCGGCCAGATCCTGACCGAGCGCGAGTTCGGTGAGCGGGCCCGCTACGCGGCGGCCTGGGCCACGCCGCACTGCGCGGGCGCGTTCCCGGAACCGGCCTGGAGCCGCATCCTGGCCATCCAGCTCGCGGCCTGGCAGCGCTCCCCCGACGGCCTCGGCCGCGAGATCCTGCACGGCGTCACGTACGGCATCGGCACCGACAGCCACCGCGGCCTGCTGCACCGCGTCCGCGAGGACGCCCGCATGCCCCAGGAGGCCCGCACCACCGCGTCGTGGCTGCTCACCACCCCGGCGGTGATCTCAGCCGGCCGCTGAGGCCTTGTCGCGCAGGGCGTCGGCGACGGCGTCGCGGACCCGGGCGTCCTCGCGGGCCCGGCGGCGGGCGCGGCTGCGGCGGGTCAGGACGACGGCGGCCACGACGATCGCGATCAGGGCGACGATCAGCGCGAGCAGCGTCCACGGCCAGGCCCAGCCGTGCGCGGTGGCGCTCACCTTGTCGAGCGAGCTGGTCGAGCCGGAGGCGTCGGTGAGCTGCGGTACCAGCGTGACCGTGGCGTCGAGCAGGATCGCGGCGGTGACGCCCTCGACCGGGACGGAGACCTTCCAGCTCTCGCCGGGCAGCAGCTCCGGCGGATTGGCGATCGTGGTGGTCTCGGCCTTGAACAGGCCGAACGGGCCGGTGATCTGCACGCCCTGCTGGGCCGTCTCGACCGCGTTGCCGACATTGTGGATCGTGTAGTCGACGGTCGCGGTGCCCCGGCCGAACGGGTTCGCGGTGCCGTCGTACGAAATATGGGTGTCCTCGATCGTCAAAGCGGGCGTGAGGTCGCCACCCACCCGGAGCTTGATCTTGATGCCGAGCCGGCGGTCGACGTTCACCTGAGCGGTGTCGTCGGCCTGGGTCAGCGAGGTGATGATGCCGCCGACGTAGTCGCCCGGCGTCGCGTTCGACGGGATCTCGACGGTGAACGGCACGGTGACCGTCTTCCCGGCCGCGACCGTCACGTCCTTGCGGGCCGCGTGCACCCAGGCCCCGACGCCCTTGCCCGTGGCGTCCGCGCCCTTGAGGTCGAGCGTGCCGGTGTCGGTGGTGAAGCCGTCGGCGGCGTACACGCCCAGCTTGAGCGCCGTCTTCCCGCGGTTCGCGACGACCAGCCCGTCCTTGGCCTGTCCGCCCGGGTTCACGGCGTAGCTGAAGCTGGACCGGGTGGCGCCGAAGCTGTTGGACTCCGTCCGTACCGTCCAGGTGACGTCGCCCTCGTCGGCGAAAGCGGGCGTCGGCACCATGCTCACGAGGAAGATGGCGGCGAACAGGGCAAGTCTGGTCTTCATCGGTAAATCCCTACGTAGAAAGCGGGGCGGCCCTCGCAGGCGCCGCCCCGCCGGTGAAACTCGATCAGCTGCTGAGCGCGGTGATCGTGAGGGTGGTGCGGTAGGTGCCCTTGGCCGCGTCGCCCGGGACCTTCAGGTCCAGGCCGGCGCTGACCTTGGCGGTGCCGCGGGCGTGGCCCTGCTCGGCCGACGCGAGACCGCGCGAGACCGACAGACCGTCCCCGTTGCCGCCGAAGCCCGAGGCCACGGCCGCACCGGCCTTGGCGCCGGCGCCGTTGGCGATGACGCCCGGGGTCCAGCCGAGGTTGGCGCCCGAGAACGACTTGTCGGCGTCCTTGAAGTCGCCCACGCTGGCCGCGATCGACCACGGCGAGAGGGTGCGACGGGTGTCGGAGACGACGATCGGGTTGATCTCACCGCTGGCGGCGAAGTAGTCGCCGGTGGTGTTCTCCTTGGCGGTGCCGAGGTCGACCAGGCCGTTGTAGCCGTCGATCGTCCAGCCGAACTCGCCGGGCGCCGCGTTCGGCACGGCGACCTGGATCTGCTGGCCGTCACCGTTGTACGGGTGCACGGTCACCTTGTCGACGATGGAGCCGACCGGCTGGCCGCTCTCGGTGTTGGTGCAGGAGACGCCCTTCTCCACCGCCGCGTTCGGCGCCGCGCAGGTGCCGCTGCGGAGGTTCTGGACGACCAGCTTGTCGCCGCGGACCTCGACCTTGACGTACGAGCGGACGTGCTCCTGGTTCTGGACCGAGTTGTACCAGTAGTTCTCCGGCTTGAGCGGGTCCGGGCCGTTGCCGGGGCCGCTGGTGCCGCTGCTGTCGGGCTTGGTGATGTCGTAGTACTTCGAACCCGAGGCCGAGTTCGCGGTCACGTACAGGACACCGCCGGGGCCCGCGGTGACGTCGGCGGCGCCCGGCTGCTCGTCCGGGTTGGCCTTGGCACCGTTCTTGATCAGGTAGCTGCGGGTGTAGACGTGGTCGTGGCCCTGCAGCACCAGGTCGACGCCGAGCTTCGAGAAGGTGGTCGGGAAGTCCGTCCGGCGTACCTTGTTGTCGCCGTCCTTGGCGTGCGACGCGGCCGAGTAGATGGCGTGGTGGTAGACCAGCACCGTCCACTTCGCCTCGGCGCCGTGCTTGTTGATCACATCGGTGACGTAGGCCAGGTGGGCCTCGTCGCCGCCACCACCCTGCGAGGTGGCGTAGGAGTTGCTGTTCAGGTCGATGAACAGCGTGTCCTTGTAGATGTAGTAGTAGTCGCCGCCCGAGGTGTTGGAGGTCGGCTGGCCGTTGGCGTAGTAGGACGCCGAGCGGTCCGTGTTCGGGGTGAACAGGTGCTGCTCGTACGCCTTGCCGCCGACGTCGTGGTTGCCGATGGTGGCCGCCCACGGAACCGACTTCAGCTGCGGCGGGGCCAGGAACGCGTTCCACTGGGCCTCGGTGTTGGCCGTCTCGACCTGGTCGCCGCCGGACACCAGAAGCTCGGCGTTCGGGTTGGCCGCCGTCGAGACGTTCACCGTGTCCACCCAGCCGGCCTGGTCCTTGGCCAGGTCGCCGGAGGCGCCGATCTGCGGGTCGCCGTAGAACAGGAAGTCGTAGTCGCCCTCGAAGTCCTGGGTCTTGAAGGCGTACGCCGGCGACCAGTTGCCCTCGGAGCCCACCCGGTACGAGTACGGGGTGTTCTCCTTCAGCCCGGTGATCGTCGCGTGCCGGTTGAAGCCACCGCTGGTCGCGATGTTCGCCGCTCCCACCGCGGCGAACGTCGCCGAGTTCGCGGGGAACTCGCCGTTGACGATCGAGGCGGTGGGCGCGAGCTGGACCTGCTGGGCGGTGTCGGCCGAGGAGTACCAGGTGACGATGCGCTGGGTCTCGTCGGCGCCCACGCCCAGGATGATGGCGCTGAGCGTGGCCGTGTCGGCCGCGCTCGCGGGGGTGGCCAGGCCGCCGCCGAGGGCGATGGCGAGGCCGAGTACCGCCGCGCCGGCGGTCGCGCCGACGCGATGGTGCCTGCTGGATCTCATCGTTTTTCCTCAATCCAGATGAGAGGGGGTTGCGAAATGCATGCTCAAGCTGGTTGGCCTCCGTGAACCGCTCATGAACAAGATCAAGAACTCCGGTGGCACCTGCCGAAAAGTCAGGCTCTTACCCGCTGGATGAACCACACGAGGCCCATCGCCGCCACCCCAGCCGAGATCAAACCGGTCACCCACAGCGCCGCCCGCGGGCTCCGCCGGCGCAACACGATCAGGAGCGGGAAGACGACCGCGATGATCGACAACTGCACGACCTCGATGCCGACGTTGAAGACCAGCAGCGACCACAGCAGCGTCCACGAGAACGCCTCGTCGATCCCCAGGGCACCGGCAAACCCGAGTCCGTGTACGAGCCCGAAGCAGAACACGACAGCCAGGCGCGTCCACCCGGCACGGTCGAGCCCTTTCGCCGTGTCCAGGTCGGTGGCATGGTCGCCGCGCCGCCAGACCCGCACGAGATACCAGGCGGCGACCACGGCGATCGACAACGCGATGATCGGCTCCACCACCCGGGCCGGCACGTCGACCAGGCCCAGCGCGGCCAGCATGAAGGTCACCGAATGGGCCAGCGTGAAGCTGGTGGCGGCGAGCACGACCTCGCGCAGGCGGCGCGAGCCGGCGATCAGGGCCAGCAGGAACAGGATGTGGTCGAGGCCGGTGAGCAGGTGCTCGGCGCCCAGCCGGAAGAACTCCCAGAACCGCTCGTACCAGCTCTGCGCCGTGGAGAAGGTGGGATGCCCCGAGTCGAGCGCGGCACTGCCCGTACGGCCGTCGATCTCGTACGTGACGATCGTCTTCGTGCCTTTGACGTAGCCCTCGCCGTCCGGGAAGAGGCCGCTGCGCAGCTCATGCCCGTTCCCGGCGCCGGGGCAGGTCCAGTCGAGGAGCAGATCGGCGTACGGGACACCCTCCCGCTCCCCGATCGTGAAGTCGCCCTCCCGCGTCGCCGTGCACGATCGGCTACCGGCGGTCAGCGAGTAACGCTTCGTCACGTAGCTGACGACGGTCTCGGCGTGCTCGTTGAGCGCCCGGGCCTGGCCGCCGGAATCGCCGTCCTCGAACGCGGCGGTTCCCGACCGGAACAGCGGATCGTCCTTCTCCATGTCGGCGGCCGAGACGACCAGCAGGTCGTACTCGAGCTCCAGCTTGGTACGGACGTGCCCGTCACCGCCCGAGGTGACGTCGGTGTACACGGTCGAGCTGAATCCGTGCGCGTACGCCGGCGTGGCTCCCAGCAGGGCGAGCGCCGCGACGGCGATCACCAGGGCGATGCGTTTCATCGTTGCACCGTGCACCGTGCGGGTTAACAAGATCAAAAACACTGGCGAACCGATGGAGAAAAAGCAGCTCGCAGGCGGTTTTCCCGCCTTCGGTCGGCTAGAAAAGATCGCCTGATGTTGAGAGGAAGTACGTCTTGCGCCGCCTGCTCTGCGCCGTCGCCGCGGCCGCCCTGCTGACCGTCGCCGGCTGCGGCAACGGAAGCGACTGGTCCCAGCCCCACCCCACGCCCACCCCCGTCGGCACCCTCGGCGCCGGCTTCACCGACCCGGCCGCCCCGCCCACCCCCGAGGCCACGGTCACCCCCTCCCCCGGCTCGTGGGACGGCATCCACCCGTCGAAGGGCTACCGGGTGGTGCTGCTGCACTCGGGCGACGACGCACCGACGAAGGCCCTGACGAAGGGCGTCCGCGACTGGGCGAAGGACGAGGACGTCGACCTGCGCGAGGTGGCGGCCGACCCCGGCAACCCGATCGACGACATCGTCACGGCGATGAACCTGAAACCGGACCTGATCGTCAGCGCCGGCAACCCCCTGATCGACGCCCTGACCACCGTCAGCGCCAACCACCTGGACCAGCACTTCCTGGTCGTCGGAGCCGAACTGGCCGAACCCACGGTCAACGTGACAGCGGCCGACTGGTCCGGCGCCTCGTTCCGCGGCGAGGGCCTGGGCATGTCCTCGGCCTACGACCCGGCGTCGTTCACCGAGTCCCGCTGCGCCGCCGCCATCCGAGCCGGCGTGGCCGCGGTCCTCACCGGCACCACCGGCATCGTCCTCTGGCTGGACAAGGTCTAAGTCTCAGAACAGGGTGGTCCCCAGTTCTCGCCTCAGTTTTGAGTAGAGTGTGACTGACTCTGGCCCGGTGCGAACCCACATGAGCGCCCCCGTGAGTATCCGATCGACGTTGGCAGGAAGGTCTGCCCAACGGCCGGGCGTGAGCCGCGTGTCCAATTGTTCGTCATCATCCCACTGGGATTCCTTCACGACGCCCCTGCTCCGCAGCAGATCCGCAATCGCGTACCAGGCCGAAGAAGACCATCCGGCCGGGAAGTCGTCCTTCGCCCCAGCCCAGTCCGCCAGATTGTCCAAGCTGCCAAAGAGACAGACGCCGACGCGTTCACCTTCTGAGGTGGCGACTTCGGTGTAGGTCACCACGCCGTTATGTCCACCGGCGTAGCGAGCGAACTCGACTCTGCCGTGCCCCTTGGCTATCTCCACTCGCGTCGACTTGGCGAAGTCCTCAACCGCCGAGGAGCCTAGGAAGTCCAACGTGGCCTTGGCGATCTGGTCTTTGGAATTGACCAGTAGGCATACTTCCTGACCTTCGACACGGTGACACTGTACGGCGTCTACGGGTTACCGGGGCGATCTGGTAATTGCCGGACCGGCAATGGCGGCTGGGCCGTCGATGAGCGCCACTGAGGCGCATACCGTGGCAAGTCACTGCGGAGGTGAAGGCGGTCTCCGGCACTATGAAGTCAGCCACCTGCCGCTGGACCCTCGCTGTCAGCGGAATCGATAGTGAGATCCTTGCCGAATGTGGGAACCGGTGACGATCGGTGAGTCCGGTGCGACTGTCATGGTCGACCGGCGCAACGGTTTGTATCGAAAGGTGTCGGACGATCCGCGGGACGACTTGGTGGGTGAGGGCGCGCGCCTGTCCTGGCTGCGTGAGCACGGCATTCCCGCCGCCGAGGTCATCGATTGCCGTCCCGGTCTGCTCGTGACAGCCGAGGTGCCGGGCGTGTCGGCCGCCGAGAAGTGGCCTGAGGCATCCCGTCCGCGCATCGTCGACG
The DNA here is from genome assembly GCF_040650035.1 of Actinoplanes sp. NPDC048796. Classification (NCBI taxonomy): domain Bacteria; kingdom Bacillati; phylum Actinomycetota; class Actinomycetes; order Micromonosporales; family Micromonosporaceae; genus Actinoplanes; species Actinoplanes sp. NPDC048796. The sequence continues at coordinate 538,303 of NZ_JBEZGO010000001.1, forward strand.
CCCTCGCCGACATGATCCACGCGTTGCACGCGCTGCCGATCGCCGAGTGCCCATTCGATCGCCGTCTGTCCGTGGTGATGCCTGAGGCATTGGCGGCCGACGTGGACCTCGACGATGTGGACGATGAGCGCACGGGTTGGACGCGAGACGAACTGGTCGCCCAACTGATCTCCACCCAGCCGTCGAAGGAAGACCTGGTGGTCTGCCACGGCGACCTGAGCCTGCCCAATGTGATGCTGGATCCAGAGACCTGGCAGGTGAGCGGCTTCATCGATGCCGGCCGGCTGGGCGTGGCCGACCGCTGGGCCGATCTCGCCCTCGTGGTCAGGTCGCTCACGGAAGATTTCGATCCGCGGCGTGAGCCCCGGCCGGCTGACCGGTTCTTGAACCGTTATGGCATCGAACTTGATCCTCTGAAGAACGATTTCTACCGTCTGCTCGACGAATTCTTCTGAACCTGAACGGCCGGTGTGCGGTTCTCGCGGCGGATGACCAGCCGCAGACCCGACCAGGTCGTGTCAATGGCACAGACCTTGTTGTCGACCAACCCGGTCGGCAACGCGACGTCGCGGATGACGTCCTCGGTGACGTCCGTCGGCACCTTCGACGCCCGCTTGGGCCAGGCGACCCAGAAGCCGCCGTCCTGGGCCATGCCGCGTCTGACCTCGCCGAGGCGGGACTGCAACTCGTCGCGTTCGGTCACGAACAGCACGATCACGTCGGCCGGCGCGCCGGCGGCCAACTCGGGCCGGACGACGACCCCGGCGGGCAGCCCATCCAGAGTGGCCACGAAGCCGGCCGGCGCGCCGAGAAGTACGACCCGGTGGCCCGGCTTGATGCCGAGCTTGCGGTACAACGGCGTACCCGAATAGCCGGCCATGTCAGCCACGCTGCCCTTCCCGTCGTCGGTGGCTCACGGATATTAGCGCGCATGCGCGACAGCTGACGGCGATCACGTGGCCGCCCAGGCGGCGGCCATGGGACCGAACGCGCGCATGTCGGCCACGCCGCCGGCCATCTTGTTCATCGTGTAGGCGTACGTGGCGCGAGCGTCCAGGTCGATGACAGCCAGGGAACCGCCCGCGCCTCCCCAATAGAGGGTGTTGGGGCTCGGCATGAAGTCGCCGCCCACCGCGAAGCCGAGGCCGAACCGTACGGGCAGGCCCAGGATGAGGTCGACGCCTTCGATCTGGACCTCGAGGGCACGACGGCGTGCCGCCTCCGAGAGCACACCGCCGCCGCAGGCCAGGATGGTGTGGATCCGGGCCACCGAGCGGGCGTTGCCGGTGCCGCCGCCGGCCGGGATCTCGGCCGCCCGCCAGGCCCGGGTGTTGGCGACGGCCGTGGTCAGGCGCGGGTTGTGGGCGGCGTTGTCCGGCAGCTCGGTGACCTCGCCCGAGAACGCCTCCTCCGGCGGCGGGATCAGCTCGACGACCCGGTGCTCCTCCGAGGCGGGCAGCCCGATGTGGAAGTCGGCGCCCAGCGGCTCGGCTATTTCCGATCGAAAGACGGTTCCCAGGGTACGGCCGGTGACGCGCCGGACGATCTCACCGATCAGGAAGCCCTGGGTGACCGCGTGATAGCCCGAGGCGGTGCCGGGTTTCCAGAACGGTTCCTGAGCGGCCAGCAGCGTGGTGACCTTCTCCCAGTCGTAGAGGTCTTCCGGCTCCAGCGGCGCACGCCAGCCCGACAATCCGGCCGAATGGCTCATCACCTGCGCGACCGTGACCTCGTCCTTGCCGCCGGCCGCGAACGCGGGCCAGTAGCGGGCCACCGGGGCGCCGAAGTCGAGGTCGCCCCGGTCGGCGAGCAGCAGCGCGGTCAGTGCCGCCATCGTCTTGGTGATCGAGTAGACGTTGACGATCGTGTCGCGCTCCCACGGGCGGGTGCGGGCCGCGTCGGCGTGCCCGCCCCACAGGTCGGCCACGATCTCGCCGTCGACGGTCGCGCAGAAGCTCGCACCGACTTCGAGCCCGTCGGTGAAGTTCTGTTCGAACGCCGCGCGTACAGGGTCCATGTCCGCAGCACATCAGCCGCGTCAAGCGAATTGGCCGTCGGCGCCGCGCGGCCGGCGCGAGAGCATGGGTGCATGCGAGTTCTGGGGCTGCTCGGCGGCATGAGCTGGGAATCGACCGACTACTACTATCAGCGGCTCAACCGTGGGGTGCGGGAGCGCCTCGGCGGGCTGCATTCGGCGCACAGCGTCACCTACACGGTGGACTTCGCCGAGATCGAGCGGATGCAGGTGGCCGGGGCCTGGGACGAGGCCGGGAAGTTCCTCGGTGAGTGCGCGCGGAAGCTGGAGCGGGCCGGCGCCGAGGGCCTGATTCTCTGCACCAACACCATGCACCGGGTGATCGGCGCCATCGAGGACGCGGTCGACATTCCGGTTCTGCACATCGCGGACGGCACGGCGCGGGCGCTGCTGGACGACGGCGTCAAGGAGGTCGCTCTGCTGGGGACGCGCTACACGATGGAGCAGGACTTCTACCGAAAGCGGCTGGAAGCGAACGGCCTCACCGTCGTCGTTCCCGATCAGGAGGACCGGGACACCGTGCACCGGGTCATCTTCGACGAGCTCTGTCAGGGGCGGGTCGAGGAGGGCTCACGCCAGGCGTACCTGCGCATCCTGGAAAAACTGCCGGCGGAAGCGGTGATCTTCGGGTGCACGGAGATCGGTCTCCTGCTGGATCAGGAGCAGAGCCCGTTGCGGGTGTACGACACCACGCTGCTCCACGTCGAGGCCGCGCTCGACTGGATGCTGTCAGAGGGCTAGCGACCGGTACGTGCTGCCGTGGAAGACCAGCGGCGGCACGGACTCGTCGGCGTCGAGGTCGTGCACGCGCAGCAGGATGATGTCGTGGTCGCCGGCCGGTATCTCGCGGTCGATGGAGCAGTCCAGCCAGGCGCTGGAGCCCTCCAGGAAGACCGCGCCGTCGGGGCTGGTGCGCCAGTCGAGCGCGGCGAAACGATCGACGTCGCGGGCGCTGAGCTGGCGGCCGGCCTGTTCCTGGTGGGCGCCGAGCACGCTGACGCCGAGACGGCCGGCCCGGCGCAAGGTGGGCCAGGTGGTGGAGGTGTGCGCCACGCAGAGCGAGACCATCGGCGGGTCCAGCGACACGGAGACGAACGAGTTGGCCGCGAGGCCGGCGGGCTTGCCGTCGACGAGCGCCGACACGACGGTCACGCCGGTGGGGAAGGAACCGAAGACGCGCCGCAGGCGCAGCGGTTCCAGCGCCGACTGCATGGTCATGGGCGGCTCTCCTGTCCGAGGGGGAGGGCGAATCGGGGGATCGCCGGGGTGCCGGTGGTGGTCAGGTCGGCCAGCAGCCGCCCGATCGCCGGCGTGAACTTGAAACCATGCCCGGAAAAGCCGGCGGCAATCACCAGCGGCCCGTGGCGGTCGACGACGAAGTCCGAGGTCGGGGTGGTCGTGTAGGTACAGCTGATCGGCACGTCACGGTCCGGGTCGACCCCGGGGACCCATTGCCGTACGTAGTCACGAAGGCGTTCCGCCCGTACGGGCTCCGCGGCGTAGTCGCGTACGTCCGGGTCCACCACCGGCCCGTTCCCGTGGAAGCCCACCTTCACACCCTCGCCGGGGGTGAGCAGCCCGTAGACGCCGGCGCCGCCGTCGTGGTGGATGAAGCTGGGCCATGAGAGCCCGGGGAGCGGCGTGAAATGGGCCGGTTGTTCCTGGGTCACCCGCAGGGGCAGCAGGCCGGGCAGCAGCTTCGACGTCCAGGCGCCGGCCGCCACGACGACCCGGCGCGCCCGCAGGGTCGCACCGGCCGTGACGACCTCCACGTCGTCGTCCCCGCGCACGGTGATGTCGGTGACCTCGGTCTCGTGCCGCACGTCGGCGCCGAGCTTCGACGCGGCCGTCTGCAGAGCGGCCACCGCGCGGTCGGCGTGCACGCGCCCGCTGGACGGGTGAAAGAAGACCGGGCCGGTGAAGCGCAGCCCCGGCCAGCGCGCGGTGGCCTCCTCCTTCGGGAGCCACTGGCCGGGCACCCCGGCCGCGGCCAGGGCCGCGGCGATCGGCTCGATCGACGTGCGGTCGCCGTGGTCGACCCCGCCGGTCAGCTCGACCAGCGACGGGTCGAGTTCCCGCCACAGGTCGAGGGCTTCGCGGGCCAGCGCGATGTAGTCGGGCTGCGCGTACGCGAACCGGAAGATCCGCGACGCTCCGTGCGAGGCGCCGTGCTTGTGCCCCGGCTCGAACCGTTCCAGCAGCGCCACGTCGGCGCCGCGCCGGGCGAGCTGCCAGGCCGCGGCCGAGCCCATCGCCCCGCCGCCGACGACGATCGCGTCCAGTGTCATAGCGTCAGTCCCAAGTTGTCGCGGAGGGTGCTGCCGCGGTAGTCCTCCTTGACGATGCCGCGCCGGCGTAGTTCGGTCGGCGGGCCGCCGACCACGAAGTCGTGCGTGCGGTCGCCGGCGATGCCGTTGATCGACAATACGTCGCGAACACCGGCCTCGAATCTTTCCGGTACGGCGGCGGCCAGCTGCTCCGGGGTGCCCGCGACCGACCAGCGGCCGGTGTCCCGCGCCACCGCCCACGAGGGAAGCGGCTCGTCCAGCTTTTCTTCGGACAAAAGGACCGCCCCACCGAGCATGTCAGGGCGTCCTCCGGCATCGGCAGGGCAGTGAAGACGACCGCGGCTTCCCGCTGTCCCGCAACGCGTTCACCACGTCGAGGGCCACCAGCTTGACCATATCTATCCTTTGTGGACGATCGGGTCCGGGCCGGCTCGTACGAGCCCGGGGGGTCACGCCGGGGTTTTCTCGCCGGCCTCCACGGCGATCGGCAGCCTGTTCTCGGCCGGCGGCAGCGGGCAGGTCGCGAACTCCGTGTAGGCGCACGGCAGGTTCGTGGCCTTGTTGAAGTCGAGCACCACGGAACCGTCGGCGGCGGGAGCGTCGATGGCCAGGCTCCGGTTGGCCGCGTACGTGGTCACGCCCGAGGTCTCGTCGGTGAACAGCGCGAAGAAGGTGCCCGGCGCGTGCCCGTTGAACACGGTCAGGGCGAGCGGGGTGCCCAGCGCCTCGAACTCCACCCGGCCCGGCGACTCGTACACGTGCTCCAGACCCTCGACGGCCGCACCCACGGTGATCTGCCGCGGCTCCTCGAACGGCACGTAGCGCCCGCTCAGCTCCCACTTCTCGGTGGGCTCGAAGGCCGGGGTGCCCCGATATCCCGTACGCACCGGGTTGTCGGGGTGCCGGGGCCGCACGATGTCGAAGCCGCTGCGCTTGGCCACCTCGATCACGGCGTCGCCGTAGCCGGCCGTGACGCCGCCGCGCTCGGGCAGCACCCCGAAGCTGTGCCGGCCGGTCACCTCGGCGCCGTCGACCGTCAGGGACTCGCCGTCGGTGAGGTCGACCACTACGCCGTCCGGTCCGGTGCTCCACTCGCCCGGGGCGTCGGTGAAGCGCTGCGGGGTCTCGTTGAGGAAGTTGAGGCTGGTCACCGCGAGGAACCCGTGGCGGTCGGCACGGTTCTGCTCGTGCGCGGCGTGCCACTCGGCCCAAGTCTGCTTCGTCATGCGACGACCATATGCCTACTTGCCCGGTAGGAGATAGGTGGTGCTAGTCTCGATCTGGAGGTCATGAGCGCCAGTGACAAGCCCCGGCTCGCTGGCCGGCAACCCTTGCGTTCGCGATGGGGTGCCCCGGGTGAGGACCAGGCTCGCGCCGAAGACGACGCGGGCAAGCGCGGGCCCGCGGTGGGTCCCCGACCCATGCGGAGGCACATCCATGTCCGACGAACTCGACATCATCGGCGCCGACCTCACGGTTGATCTTCCCGACGGCCGTACGGTGCGTTTCGCCCACCTCGACTACGCGGCCTCGGCCCCGGCCGTCCGGGTCGCCGCCGACGCCGTGACCAGCCTGCTTCCGCTGTACGGCAGCGTGCACCGCGGCACCGGCCGCCGCTCGCAGAAGTCGACCCTCGAGTACGAGCGCGCCCGCGACATCGTGGCCGAATTCCTCGGCTGCCGCCCCGGCGACGAGGTCGTCTTCACCCGTAACACCACCGATTCGCTCAACCTGCTCGCCCGCTCGCTCCCCGAGGGCACCACCACGATCGTCTTCGACGGCGAGCACCACGCGAACCTGCTCCCCTGGCCCTCCCCGGTCCGCCTGCCCGCGCCCACCTCCGTCGCCTCCGCGCTGGCCGCCGTCGAGCAGGCGCTGTCCGCGGTGAGCGGCCCGGCACTCCTCGCGGTGACCGGAGCCAGCAACGTCACGGGCGAGATCTGGCCCGTCCGCCAACTGGCCGACATCGCGCACGCCCACGGCGCCCGGGTCGTCGTCGACGCCGCCCAGTTGGCTCCCCACGTGCCCGTCTCTCTCGACGATCTCGGCGCCGACTACATCGCTTTGTCCGGGCACAAGCTTTACGCACCTTTTGGCGCCGGGGTTCTGGCCGGCCGTCAGGACTGGCTCGACGAGGCCCAGCCCTACCTGTACGGCGGTGGCGCCAGCGCCGCCGTCGGCGACCTCGCCGGCGACGTCACCTGGGCCACCGGCCCCGCCCGCCACGAGGGCGGCACCCCCAACCTGATCGGCGCGGTGGCCCTCGGCGCGGTCTGCGACGCGCTGCTGCGCGCCGACCGGGCCGCCCTGCTGGACCACGAGCAGAGCCTGCTGGCCGGCCTGGACGGCGTCTCCCTGTTCGGCGGCGAGGTCCCGCGCGTCGGCATCGTCTCCTTCGCCCTGCCGGACCCGTCCGGCGTCGCCGAGCGCCTGGGCCGCGACTACGGCATCGGCGTGCGGGCCGGCCAGTTCTGCGCCCACCCGCTCGTCCGCCGCCTGACCGGCCACGCCACCACCGAGGGCTGCGAGACCGCCCCCGGCCTGCTGCGCGCGAGCTTCGGCCTGGGCTCCACCGCCGAGGACGTCACCCGCCTGGTCGACGCCCTCACCGACCTGCGGCTCCTCTAGACCCTCTAGATCGGCGTGGGCTCGGGCAGCTGCCCGAGCCACCAGTCGGCCGCGGTGCGGAAGTCCTCGTCGACGGGCAGGGCCGCACCCTCGACCGCCCGACGCCAGGCCATGGCCCGGGACACGCGAGCCAGGCGGAAGGCGAGCGAGGCGGAGCGGCGAAGGCTTTTCAGCGACCCCAGGTCCGACCAGACTTCCAGGTACGCGTCCCGAAGCCGCTCCGCCCGATCCGCACCGGCCACACCCAGCGCGACGAGCAGCGACCCGAACGGATGCCCGACGCTGGCGTCACCCCAGTCGAAGAACCGGAACCCGGCGAAGACGTTGTCGTCGAGTGACCGCCGTCACCGAGATCGCGCAGCGTCGGCCCGGCGTCCGCCGTGAGAAGCCAGCCCCGCTCGGTGTCCACCGCGATCGGCGCCAGCGTCCGCCCCGGCACCCACTCGGCAAGCGCCGCCGCCAGCCCCGCCTCATAGCGACACCCGGTGATGTTCGCCTTGAACCAGCGGGCCCCCGCCCCCGTCATCACCCGATGCGAAACCGACCACGGCCGCACCCGAACCTCTTCAACAGCCCCCACCGCGGGCGCGTCCAGATGCCCGGCGGTCCACTCATGGGCACCCGCCACCCACTCCGGATCCCGCCAGTCGTTCTCCCTCATCGCGTCTTTCCTGCTCAGGCCGGGGTCGGCAGGCAGAACTCGTTGCCTTCCGGGTCGGTGAGGCTCACGGGCTCGAGGTTGGTGATGCCGGGACCCCCGCTGGAGAGCGTCCAGCCCAGCGCCGCGTCGTCCCGGGCCTTCATGGTGATCTGCACGAGCCGTGTCGCCATGCGGACGACCCTAGACGGTCATGGCAGGCTGCCACACCATGACGGCAGACGCGGAGGGACTGGCCGCCGGTGCTCTCGACTGGATGATCGAGTCGGTGCCGGCGGGCGACCACTCGCTGTACAGCGGCGGCGCGGGTGCCGTGCTCGCGCTGCTGGAGGGTCACCGCCACTTCGGCGACGATCGCTACGGCGACGCGGCTCTTCGAGGTGCGGCCGCCCTGGCCGAGGTCGACGACTGCTCGTTGTATTTCGGCTTGACGGGTACGGCGGTCGCCCAGCGCGCGGTGCATCGCCTGCTCGGCGACTCGTCCGCCGGGAGGGCCGCGGACCGGGCTCTGCGGCTCGTCCGCTCGCGGTTCGACGGGGAGCGCTGGGGCCCCATGTTCGAGCTGCTGTTCGGCAACGCCGGGATCGCCCTGGGCGCTCTGCACGCCGGCGACCCGGAGCTGGCCGTCCTCGCGGCGGCGCCCTATCTCGACACCGCCGACCCGACTCCCGGCGGGGTCAACTGGGCGGTCCGCCCGAGCCCGCCGCGGTCCCACCACATCGCGCACGGAACCCTCGGGATCGTCTACGCCCTGGCCGCCGTGGGGGCCGCCGCCGGTCGCGGCGACTTCCTCGAGGTGGCCCTGGCCGGCGCGGCCGACGTGGTGAGCCGCGACGAGGCGGGCCCCGACGGCTTCCTCGTCCCGCATTCCGACCCGCCGCACCGGCCGGAACTGATCGAGCGCTACAGCTACGGCTGGTGCAACGGCCCCGCCGGCGACGCCCAGGTCTTCCGGCTGCTGGCCGCTGTGACCGGCGACAGCGCCTGGACCGCACTGGGCGACCGCTGCTGGCACACCGTCATACACTCGGGGCTTCCGCACCGCGTACGCCCGGGCTTCTGGGACAACAGCGGCCGCTGCTGCGGAACGGCCGGGGTTCTCGCGCTGGCCTGCGACCGCCACCTCGAGCGGGGTATCCCGCTCGACTTCGCCCAGGTGCTGGTCGACGACCTGCGGGCCCGGGCCACCGTCGACGCCTCGGGCGCACGCTGGTCGAATCACGAGCACCGCGCGACGCTCAGTGCCCTCCCGCCGGAGCCCGGCTGGGCCATGGGCAACGCCGGCATCGCCCGCGAACTGCTGCGCTTCGCCCGCCTCACCCAGGGAACGGACCCGGCGTACGCGGTGCCGTGGCCGGACCATCCCCCATCATCCTGAGAAACGTGGGCCGCCGGGGCCCGATCACTTCGGCCAGATGCGATGCCGCTGACATCGTTGCTTGATCGGCGGGGAAAGTGTCGTAGGGGCTTGCTAGGTTCTCGGCACTGATCCGCCAGGAGTCGTCTCGGCCGAAGGAGTCCCGTGACCATCAACCACCACCTGACGACCTTTTTCGGGCTGCCCGTCGTCGACCTCGAGGACGACAAGGATCCGGCCGACCCGGCGGCGGTGGCCTGGCGGATCGACATGGAGGACTTCGAGGCGTCGCCCGCGGAGTTCGAGGCCGCGTTCGAGCGGGTGCTGAAACGCAGCGGGCCGGCGGGGCCGACCGCGCTGATCGTGGGTGAGTGGGGTTCGGCGTATGAGACGAAATTCCCCTATGACCTTCTGATTCGCAACGCCGGGCGCCTGGGCGGGCTGCGGGCGCTGTTCGTGGGCGAGATGAGCTCCGAGCAGTGTGAGATCTCGTGGATCAACCAGTCCGACGTGACGCCGTTGCTCGCGGCCCTCCCGGCTCTGGAGAGCTTCTGGGTGCGTGGCGCCCAGGGGCTCGAGCTGGAGCCGCTGCGCCACGAGGGTCTGCGCGAGCTCGTCATCCAGTCCGGCGGCCTGCCGGCCACCATCGTCCGGGCCGTCGGGGCCTGCGACTTCCCCAACCTCACCCATCTGGAGCTGTGGCTGGGCGTCGACAACTACGGCGGTGACGCCCGTCCCGACGACCTCGCGCCGATTCTGAGCGGGCGCGCCTTCCCGGCGCTGACCCGTCTGAGCCTGTGCAACGCCGAGATCGCCGACGAGCTCGCCGCCGCCGTGGCCGCCGCGCCGGTGGTCGCCCGGCTCACTCGGCTCGACCTGTCGCTCGGTGTGCTCGGTGACGCGGGCGCCGAGGCTCTGCTGGCCGGTCAGCCGCTCACCCACCTGACGATGCTCGACCTGCATCACCACTTCATGTCCGAGGAGATGATCCAGCGCGTGATCGACGAGTTGCCCGACGTCATGGTCGTCGCGTCCGGCCGTCAGGACGAGTCGCGCTGGGGCCGGTACACGGTGGTCGCCGAGTAATGCGGCTCGCCGTCGTCGGCAACCCGGAGAACCGCCGGGTCGCCCTGTTCGCCGCCGCCGTCCAGCGGGCCGGCCTGCCCGCGCCGGAGGTCTTCCCGTGGCGTGACGTGCTGCGGGACGGGCGCGTCCCCGGTCCGGGCACGCTCGTGCGCATCGACTCGCCGGGCGAGAACGCGGAGGTCGGCGCGCTGCTGCGGGAGCTGGGCGGCGGCCGTCCGGCCGGGCCGGCCGAGCATGGTGAGATCGTCGGCGCGGCGGCCGCGTTCGCGGGGCTGCGGGTGGGCCTCGGCCGGGTCGAGGCGGGCGGTGGTGTGCTGCTCAACTCCCCCGCCGAGATCCTGGCGATGACGGCGAAACCGCGCTGCCACGCCCTGCTGACGGCGCGGGGTGTCCCGGTGCCGCCGGCTCTGGAGCCGGTGCACGACTACGCGTCGCTGCGGTCGGCCATGGCCCGGGCCGGCTGGCCCCGGGTCTTCGTCAAGCCGGCCTACGGTTCGTCCGCGTCCGGGGTGCTGGCCCTGGCCGCGGCCGGGCGGCGGGTCACGGCGGTCACCTCGGCCGAGCTGAGCGGTGGGCGGCTCTTCAACAACTTGCGGGTACGCCGGTACGACGGTGAGCCGGTGATCGCGTCGATCGTCGACCGCCTGGCGCCGGACGGGCTGCACGTCGAGCGGTGGTTCCCGAAAGCCGCCCTGGACGACCGCGTGCTCGACCTGCGGGTGGTCGTGATCGCCGGCCGGCCGCGGCACGTGGTGGTGCGGGCGAGCCGGTCGCCGATGACGAACCTGCATCTCGGCAACGCCCGCGGCGACGTCGCGGCGGTGCGGGCGGCGGCCGGCGAGCGGGCGTGGGAGGCCGCCATGCACACGTGCGCCCGAGTGGCCGAGTGCTTCCCCGGCAGCCTGCAGGCCGGTGTCGACCTGATGTTCCGGGCCGGGTGGCGGGAGCACGCGGTGGCCGAGGTGAACGCGTTCGGCGATCTCCTGCCCGGCGTGCTGGTGGACGGTCTCGACACGTACGGGGCCCAGGTGGCCGCGATCAAGGAGATGGCGTGCGCGACCTGATCGGCAGTCACGATCTGCTCTTCGTCACCCTGGACACGCTGCGGTACGACGTGGCCGCCGAGTGCCTGGCCCGCGGGCGCACTCCGGAGCTGGCCCGGGTGCTGCCCGGCGGCGTGTGGGAGCGGCGGCACAGCCCGGCCACCTTCACGTACGCGGCTCACCACGCCTTCTTCGCGGGGTTCCTGCCGACGCCGGTGACCCCGGGCCGGCACGAGCGGCTGTTCGCGGCCCGGTTCGCCGGCAGCGAGACCAGCGGGCCGGGCACGTTCGTGTTCGACGCCGCCGACCTGCCGTCGGGCCTGGCCGCCGCCGGCTACCACACGGTCTGCCTGGGCGGGGTCGGCTTCTTCAACCCCGGGGCGCCGCTCGGGCGCGTGCTGCCGGGGCTGTTCGCCGAGGCGTACTGGGAAAGGGGTTTCGGGGTGACCGAGCCCGACTGCTTCGGCGCGCAGATCGACCGGCTGGCCACGATCGTGGAAGGTCTGCCGGCCGGGCGGCCGCTGTTCACCTTCGTCAACGTCGCCGCCCTGCACCAGCCCAACAAGCATTACGTGCCCGGCGCCACCGAGGACGGGCCGGCGACGCAGGCGGCCGCCCTGGAGTACGTGGACGGGCTGCTCGGGCGCCTGTTCGCCCTGGTCACGAGCCGGGGACGGCCCTGCCAGGTGATCATCTGCGCCGACCACGGGACCCTGTACGGCGAGGACGGCCACGTCGGCCATCGGGTTCCGCACGAGGCCGTGTGGACAGTGCCGTACGCCGATTTTGTTCTGGACGCCTCATGACCCTCGACGATTCGCCCTACCAGGGCTATCTGTACGCGTACCCGCACAAGACCGCCTATCGGAAACTGGATCCGCGCCCGCCGCTGAGCGAGGTGTGGGCGGCCGAGCCTCAGGACGCGCTCTTCGGGTACGTGCATCTGCCGTTCTGCGAGATGCGCTGCGGCTTCTGCAACCTGTTCACGCGGGCCAACCCGCCGGCGGAGCAGGTGACGGCGTACCTCGAACAGCTGCGGCACCAGGCCGCCGCCGTCAAAGACAGCCTCTCCCCCGGCGCGGCCTTCTCCCGGATCGCGATCGGCGGCGGAACGCCGACCTATCTGACCGCGGGCGAGCTCGAGGAACTGTTCGCGATCGTCGGCGGCGTGTTCGGCACGGCCGCGGTGCCCATGTCGGTCGAGACGTCGCCGGCCACGGCCACGCCGGACCGTCTCGCGATGCTCGCCGCGCACGGCGCCACCCGGGTCAGCATGGGCGTGCAGAGCTTCCTCGAGTCCGAGGCCCGCGCGGCCGGGCGCCCGCAACGGCAGGCCGAGGTGGACCGCGCGCTCGACGTGATCCGGGAGGCCGGTGTCCCGGTGCTCAACGTCGACCTGATCTACGGCATCGACGGGCAGACGCCGCAGACCTGGCAGCACTCGCTCGACGAGGCGATCCGGCGGCGGCCCGAGGAGCTTTACCTTTATCCGCTGTACGTGCGGCCACTGACCGGGCTCGGGCGGCGCGCCCACGCGCGCGCCGACTGGGATTCCGAGCGGCTCGCGCTCTACCGGCAGGCGGTCGAGGTGCTGACGGCGGCCGGATACGAGCAGCACTCGATGCGGCAGTTCCGGCTCGCCGGCGCGCCGGTGCCGGACGGGCCGGACTACTGCTGCCAGGACGACGGCACGATCGGGCTGGGGTGCGGCGCCCGATCGTACACATCGGACCTGCACTATTCGTTCGACTACGCGGTCTCGGTCTCCGAGGTACGGGCGGTGATCGACGACTACCTGGGCCGGCCGGCGTCCGATTTCGCGTACGCCGAGATCGGCTTCCGCCTCGACGCGGCCGAGCAGCGACGGCGGTGGCTGCTGAAATCGTTGCTGCGTACGGAAGGCGTGGATGCCGCCGCCTACCACAAGCGGTTCGGCACGCCGTACGACGAAGACTTCCCGCAGCTCTCCGTGCTCGTCGACAAGGGCTGGCTGGCGGGCTCGGCGCTGACCGCGGAAGGGCTCGCGCACTCCGACGCCATCGGCCCGTGGCTGGTCTCGGGGACGGTCCGCGAGGCGATGGGGGCGTACGTCACGCGATGAGAGACCTCTACGTGCTCTACCGGGGGCCGCTCGCGAGCTGCAACTACGACTGCCCGTACTGCCCGTTCGCCAAGCGGGTCGACCCGCCCGCGCTGCTGCGCGCCGACAAGGCCGACCTGCTCCGGTTCACCGACTGGGCCGCGGCGACCACCGACCGGCGGCTGTCGGTGCTGTTCACGCCATGGGGCGAGGGGCTGACCCGGTCCTGGTACCGCGACGCGATGGTGCGCCTGTCACACGTGCCGCACGTGGCCCGGGTGGCGATCCAGACCAACCTGGCGGCCCGGACAGGGTGGCTGTCCGAGGCGAACCCCGACGTGGCGGCGCTGTGGGCGACCTACCACCCGGGGCAGGTGACCCGGTCCCGGTTCCTCGCCCGCTGCCGGGAGCTGGACGCGCTGGGGGTGCGCTACTCGGTGGGCGTGGTCGGGCTGCCCTCCCACTACGAGGAGGCGGCCGCCCTGCGGTCCGACTTGCCCGCCCACGTGTACATGTGGGTCAACGCGGCCGAGGGACACGTGTACTCGGCCGCCGAGGAAAGCCGCTGGACGGCCCTGGATCCCCGCTTCGGCGACAGCGTCCGCCCGCACGCGTCACTGGGCCGGCCGTGCCGGGCCGGCGAGGACGCCATCTCGGTGCTGGGCGACGGCACGGTACGCCGTTGCCACTTCATACCAGCGCCGATCGGCAACCTCTACGACGGCTCGTGGCGCGCCGGCCTGCGGCCCCGCGCCTGCACCAACGCGCTGTGCGACTGCCACATCGGCTACGTGCACCTCGAGCCCCTGCGACTGCGCGACGTGTACGCCGAGGGCCTTCTCGAACGCATTCCACACGCCTGGCCGGCGACGCCCGAAAGTGTCGTACCCACCCGATAGCGTGCGTCCATCCGAGGTCGGCGAGCGGGGAGGAATCCGATGTACAGGCAGGGCGATGTGCTGATCATTCCAGTGGCCGAGGGCGAGGTGCCCGTCTGCGCGCCCGTCCCCCGCGACCGCCGCGGCCGCATGGTCCTGGCCCGGGGCGAGGCCACCGGCCACGCCCACGTGGTGGGCGGCCCCGGCCTGCAGCTGCTGGCCGACGTCGACGACCTCGAGCGCATGTTCATCGACGTGCCCACCCACGGCCGGGTGAGCCACGAGGAGCACGGCCCCATCTCCCTGCCGGCCGGCCACTACCGGGTGGTCCGCCAGCGGGAGTACATTCCCGGCGCCTTCCGCCCGGTCGCGGACTGAGGGGCCGACGATGCAGCTGACCCCCGCCCAGGAAGCCATGTCCGCCGCCATCGAGGACCAGTGGCTGGCCGCCGCCGTCGCCACCGGCCCCGCCACCCGCGCCGCCGCCGAGTCCGGCGTCCGAGAGGCCTACCGCCTGGCCGGCGCCACCCCACCCGAACGCATCTTCTGGCTCGGCTCCCCCCGAGCCGGCGCGGCCGCTTTCGCCCTCCTCACCGGCGCCTTGCAGCCCAGCGCCGCGCCCGCTTTCCCTTGGCGTGACGACGCCACTTCGCCTTCTCCCTCCTCCGCCTCTCCCCCGGCTGCTTCTCCCTCGCCCACCTCTTCTTCACCCGCTTCTCCGCCGGCCGCCTCCTCCTCGGCCCCTTCTCCCGCAGCCTCCTCACACGCTTCTTTCTCGCCAACCTCCTCCTCACCCGCTTCTCCCTCGCCCACCTCCTCCTCACCTGCTTCTCCCTCGCCCACCTCCTCCTCACCCGCTTCTCCGTCGCCCACCTCTTCCTCGCCCGACCTTTTCTCGGCGAGCGTCACCGCACCTCCGTCTCCCTCGGCGTCATCCGCTCCCGCCGCCATCGCCTCTCATCCCTCCTCGCTTGGCGCCGTGTGGGGCAGCGCGGCGCCCGAGTGGTTCGCTGAGGTCTGCGCGGAGTTGCGCCGGCAGGGTTGGGAACCCGGCGATTCGGCCGGGTCGTCGCCGCCTCACCCCGGCGAAGTGAACGGGGCGCCGCCTCACCCCGGCGAAATGGACGGGGCGCCGCCTCACCCCGGCGAAATGGACGGGGCGCCGGTGCGCCTGGGTGGAGTGGCCGGGGCGTCGCTGCGTCGCCGGGTGCGTACGGAGCCGTGGGCGGCGGCGCGGCAGGCCGCTGTCGATGCTCTGGGCGGTGACGGGTGGGCGCAACTCAGCGCGGCCGCCGGGCGCCGGTCGTGGCCGCTGGTCATGGATCTGGTGGCGAGCCGGCTGCGCCTGCGGCTGAGCGAAGACCTCGCCGCCGACTTTCCCGGCGCCGCCGGCCGGACCTTGCGGAGCGCTGTTCTCGACGCGATCTACGGGCAGCACGACGGCACCTGGCTGGCCACCTTCGAGGCGGCCGACCGGCTGGCGCCCGAGGCCGGTCTCCTGGCGCCGCTGTCCGGCCTGGCCGCGGTGGCCCAGCATGCCGGCTGGTGGTGGGCGACCGAGCGGTTCGCCATCCTGACCGAGCGTCCCACGCGGCTGACCCGCGACAACGTCGGCCGGCTGCATCGCGGCGAGGGCCCGGCCATGGAGTTCCCCGACGGCTACGGCCTCTGGGCCTGGCGCGGCATGCCGATCCCGCCGGAGCTGGTGGCCGAGCTGCCCACCCTGACCGTGGCCCGCATCCAGCAGGAGGAGAACGCCGAGCTCCGCCGGGTCATGCTCGAACACTTCGGCTACGAGCGCTACCTGCGCGAGGCCGGCGCCCGCAACCTCGGCTCCGACGAGACCGGCACCCTGTGGCGCCTCGACCTGCCAGGCGACGAACCCCTCGTCATGGTCGAGGTGGTCAACTCCACTCCCGAGCCCGACGGCACCAGCCGCGTCTACTGGCTTCGGGTTCCCCCGGAGACCAACTCCGCCCGGGAGGGCGTCGCCTGGACGTTCGGCCTGACCGCCGAGGAGTACCACCCCTCGATCCAGACCTGACACCCGGCCGAACCCGGACTCGAACGCCGACCAGGGCTGGAAGGCTCACCTCATCCCGGCGGGAGGATGAGGTTTGCCGGTTGGCTCGACAGACTTCTCGCTGCGGCGATCGGATCCGACCACCGCCGCTGAACTCGCGGAAGGGAACGTCGATGGCCACCGGAGAAGCACCAGTCCTTGAAGCCCTGATCGACATCAACGCGGTCGCGCTCGCCCGCACCGAACTCGCCCCGGGCACGGTTCTGCTGGCCCGGATCGCCGCCCTGGCCGCCGTCGACGCTCCGTCGGCGTCCTACCTTCTGCACATCGGCCCGGCGGTGGAGTCCGGTGTGAAGATCGACGACGTCCAGGACGTCCTGGTCGCCATCGCGCCCATCGTCGGCGCCCCGCGCGTCCTCAAGGCGGCCGCCGCGATCACCGAGGCGCTCGGTTTCGCCTTCGCCATCACCGAGGCCGCCCTGTCCGCCGCCGCGGCCGAGGCGAGCAGTGGCGCGGCCGCGGCGAGCAGTGGCGCGGCCGCGGCGAGCAGTCGCGAGGCCGCCGGCGCCTGATCCGATCCCACGGTCGCCGCGGGCCTCGGAAGAGACCCGCGGCGGCCGTTCAGTTCCGCTACTTCAGGTAGGCCTTGTCCTTCATTTGCAGCTCACGGATGTTCATCATCACCAACATGTGCAGGTTGTAGCTGCTCAATCTGTTGTGCGAGGAATACATGTTCGACAGATCGATACCCATCCGCACCGTGGCCTTGTCCCCGATGTCGGTCTGCCCGGTCAGCGGGTTGCTCGGAATGACGTTCGGGAGCTGCAGATAGGTACGGCCGATACCCGCCTCGGTGCCCACGTATCCGAAGTGGATGTTGGACCAGACGTCGTAGTAGAGCTCGTACGACGTCTTCGGAATGTCCGATCGGCATTCACACAGCCGGGGATCGATCGGCCAGTTCACCATCATCCGGAGCTGGGACTTGTGGTCCCAGGGGCCGCCCGGGCGCGTCCGCAGCGCGTACTTCGTCACCGGCTCCGACGTACACAGGACGCTTCCGTTCGAACCGCACCTGGCCATCGCCTTGCGGATGTCACGGACGAACTCGCTGTTCGCGTTCGCGATCATCTCGTCCACCATGAAGTCCAGGAACGTGCAGTACGTGGTGAATCCCGGCGGGTTCTCGCAGGGGTTCAGCGACTCGGAATCCTTGCGCCGCTGCTCCCGGTAGGCATCCATGGTCTCCCGCGCCGCGATCGCCGCCTGAGCCTTGCTCTGGCCGGCGGCGATGGCCGACTTGCGCGCGGCGGCCGCGGCGGCCGACGCGCTCTTGGCCGCGGCGGACGCGCGGTTGGCGGCCGCCTGTGCGTTCTTGGCCGACCGGATCGCCGACTTCTCCGCCTTGCGGGCGGTCGCCGCGGCGTTGTTGGCCTGGTTGGCCGAGTTCGACGCCTTGGTCGCCGAGTTGTTGGCCCGGATGGCGGCGTTGCGCGCGTTCGTCGCGTAGGTCGCCGCCTTGGTGGCCGAGGCGTCGGCCCGGTCGGCGGCGTCCTGCGCCTCGTCCGCCGACCCGTGCGCCAGGTAGGCGTACTGGGCGGCCAGGTCGGCACTCCGCTGAGCGGTCGACGCGGCCTGATGCGCCTCGTTGAGCAGGCTGTCGACCCGGGCCAGGTGAACCACGGTGTTGTCGTCACGGCGTTGCGCGTAGTACTGGTCCACGTCGAGGAACCGGCGGATGTAGCTGATCGGCCCGCTCAGTGCGGCCTGCGCGGCCGCGCGTACCTCGGATCCCTTCGGAGCCGCCGACAGAACCTGCGTCGTGGCGACGACGGCGTCCTGCTCCGCCGCGTAGTCCTGACCGGTGAGCAGGAACTTCTCCCGGTCCTGGTCGCTGCCGTTGAGCGCCGTGGTGCCGGCCGCCTTGGAGGCCGCGCCGCCCGCGTTCATGATCGCGGTGATCTGCGCCCGCTGGTAGTCGGCCTTGCCGGGATAGACGCGAGTGCGCAGGAACGCCTGCACCTCGCTCGGCGTGGCGTCGAGCTTCGCCTTCGCCGCGTCGGCCAGCGCCTGCGGCTCGCCCGTGACGCTCAGGTCGAACAGCTGGTCGCGGTCGTCCTCGTCGGCGGCGGAGTCGAGGTCGGTCCGGAGGAACGCCACCACGTCGTCCTCGCTCCCGACCAGGGCGTCGCCCGCGGCGGTCTGCACCCAAGCACCGTCGGTGGTGAGCAGCTGCAGTGCCGCCTGCCGGGTCTTGCTCACGATCGTCGCCGTGTCCGTGGCCTGCCGCGCCTCGGCCAGCAACTGGACCGTGGCCGCGTTCCAGCGCTCGCGCACCGGAAGGTTCACGGCCGTCAACGCCGGAAGCTCGTCGAGCTGGTCCAGTTCGGCGTCCTGCGCCGCCAGCGCCTCCATCTTGGCCTGCGCCGTACGGGCGGTGAGCTGCTCCGCCTCGGCACTGCGGGCGGCGGCGTCCACCTCGTCGGCGGTCGTCGCAGCCTGAGCCGCGATGGTGGCCGCCTCCTGAGCGCGGGCGGCGTTCTCGTCGGCGCTCTTGGCCAGGTCGGTCGCCTCGCCGGCGTGCGCCGCCGCGGTGTCGGCCGCCTCGGCCGACCGCCGGGCGTGGGTGGCGGCGTCCCGGGCGTACTTGCCGGCCAGCTTCGCCGCCGCGGCGGCCCGCCGGGCCAGCGCGGTGGCCGCCTTGGCCGCCCGGTCCGCCTCGGCTGCCTGCCGGGAGGCCTGCGCGGCCGCGCGCTTGGCCTTGGCCGATTCCTTCTTGCTCACGTTGGCGTTCTTGCTGGCGGTGTTCGCCGCCGCCCCGGCCTCGGCGGCGTTGCCGGCGGCGGAGGTCGCGGCATCCGCGGCGTCACTCGCGTCCTCCGCGGCGAGCGCGGCCTGGTCGGCCAGCAGAGACGCGTCGTCCGAGGCCCGGGCGATCTCCAGCGCGTCCTTGGCCGAGGCGGCCGCGGCCGCGGCCTTCGTCTTGTCGTGGGCCGCGTCCCGGGCCGCCTGGCGCGCCTTGATCGACGCCTGGCTGGCCCGGACGGCGGCCTGGGACGCGCGGGCCGCCGCGGTGGCGGCGGTCTTCGCGGCCGCGACCGCGGCCCGGGCGGCCCTGGTCGCCTTCTGCGCGGCGGCCGCCGCCTCACGTGCCGCCTCGGCCGCTCGGGCCGCCGCGGCGTTGGCCTTCTGCATCGAGTCCTTGGCGGCCGCGGTCTCGTCGGCCGCGCGCTTGGCCGCCTGCTTGGCCGCCTGCGCCTGCGCCTTGGCCTGGGCCGCCGCGCGTTTCGCGGCGAAGGTCTCCTCGGCCGCGGTCTGGTTCGCCGCCGTCGCCTGGTCGACCAGGGTGCTGAGGGTGGCGACCTCCTCGTCCCGGGCCTGGGCGATCTCGTAGCCGACGACGAGGAAGTCCTCGATGTCCTCCGGGCCGCCCTGCAGCGCCGTTCGCGCCGCTTCGCGGACGATCGGCCCGCCGGAGCTCATCAGCTGGGTGACCCGGACCTCGCGGTCGGTGGCCCGCGCCGCGACGAAGCCCGTGGCCAGGAACTCCTTCCTGGCCTCGGGGGTGCCGTCGATGGCGGCCCGGGCCGCGGCCTTCACGGCCGGGCCGGTGGCCGACGTCAGCAGCTGAGTGACCGCCACCTCGTTGTCGACCTGGTCCGGCGTCTGCCAGCCGGTCGTCAGGAAGGTGTGTACGTCGGCGTCGCTTCCGTTCAGCGCGGTCTGCGCGGCCAGGTGGGTGGCCGGCCCGCCGGTCGACACGAGCCGTACCGTCCGCAGCCGTTCGTCCTGTGCCAGAGCCTCGGCATATCCCTTGCTCAGGAACGCGCTGACGTCGCTGTCGGAGCCGGCCAGGGCCGCGCCCGCGGCCCGGCTGACGTTGGAGGCGGTGCCGAGAGCGTCAGCCGGGCTGACCTTGGCCACCAGATCCTCGTCGAGGTCGCCGATCCGGTCGGCGGCGGTCGGCGAGACTCCGCCGTTGGCCGCCAGAAGCACCTGCAGAACGCGCTCCCGGTCGGTGAGCTGGGGCTCGGCCGCGATCGCCGGCTGGGTGAGGCCACCCGCCACCAGGGTGCCGGCCACCAACACGGCTGACATGGAGGCAGCGGCCGTACGGAATGAGATGCGGCCGGTCATATCCGCAGCTCCAGAAGCGTCGCGGCGTCCCGGCTCTCGCCGATGCCGATGCCTTCCAGGTCGTTGGGCTGGACCGTCGTCGTCTCGGACTCGCCCTCCACGGTGTAGTGGGCGACGACCTCGTGCGTGTCGTCGGCCCACACCTGGAAGGCGCCGACCAGGACCATTTCCACGAATCCGTGGTCGCCGCGGAGCTGGAAGCAGTAATCGTTCTTGATGCCCCGGTCGTCGAGCGAGACCGCCTTGATCTGGGTCTCGCCCAGGACGCATTCGACCTTGACCAGGTTGCCGTCACCCCGGGTGAGGGTGATGCCCGGGTCCGCGCTGCCGTCCGGGTAGCTGAAGTCCTCCACCAGCGGGGCGGAGGCGACGTTCTCGTCCTTGGCGCTGGCGGCGCCGCTGGTGAGGGCGACCAGGCCGCCGACCAGGAGCGCGGTGGCGGCGAGCACGGCCGCTACCCGCCGATGACGTATCGGTGCCGACATTGAAGTTCCCCTTTGTTTCTGCACATGGGCCACGATCGAGCGATTCGACGCCGGTGAATCAGTCACGAGGGCCGAAGACGATCGGGTCGGCCCAGTCGACGCCGAAGCGGACCCGGTTGGGGTAAAGGAGCAGGTTGCCGGCGTTGTCCTTGGCGAGCAGCCCGGCCCGGGTCTCGCTGCCGAAGGTGACCGGAACGAGGTTGGACCGGGTCAGCCAGCCGCTGCCCGAGCCGGTGTCCACGGCGGGCACGAACTGGGATCCGTCGGCCTTGCCGGCGTAGATCCGCATCTTGCCGGTGGTGGACTCCACGGTCTGCAGGTCGTCGTAGTCGTCGGTGTCGAACTTGGCGACCTGGAGTTCCTTCAGGCCGCCCCAGCCGGTGCCGTACTGCACACCGGCCGCGAAGGCCCCGCCGGCGGCCGTTCCCCGGTACAGGACCAGCTGCTGGGTGGAGCTCTTCACGACCAGCAGGTCGTCGTACGCGTCGCGGTCGACCTTGCCGACGGCCACGTCACGCAGGTCGGTGGTCCAGCCGGCGCCGATCTGGACGCTGGTGCCGAACGAGCCACCCGCCGCCGTGCCGGGGAAGTAGACCTGGGCGTTGGTCGTGCCGTTGATGGCCAACAGGTCGTCGTAGGAGTCGCGGTTGATCCGGCCGACCGCGAGTTCCCGCAGGCTGCCCCAGCCGGTGGCGATCTGCACGCGGGAACCGAACGTGTTCGCGGAGGTGCCGGGGTGCATCCAGGCGACACCGGCGGCGTCGATGCCGAGCAGGTCGGTGTAGTTGTCGCGGTTGAACTTGCCGGTCACGATGTTCGACAGCTCGCCGGGCTGCGGCGCGCTGACCTTTCCGGGCGCCGCGACGCGGTTGTTCCATCCGGCCTCGGCGGTACGCGTGTGCAGCCACGACTTTCCGGCGGAATCGACCTCGACCAGGCCGTCCAGACCCGTACGGTCGATCTTGGCCTTGGTGAGAGAGGTCGCGGTGTTCCAGCCCGTCCCCGAGCCGGTGTCGGCGCCGGGCTCGAACTGCGAGCCGTCCGGCTTGCCGGCGTAGATGAACAGCTTGCCGGTGGTCGACTGAACGGTCACCAGGTCGTCGTACGCGTCGTTGTTGAACTTGCCGACCTGCAGGTCTTTCAGGTTGCCCCAGCCCAATCCGTACTGCACACCGCCGGCGAAGGAGCCGCCGGCCGCGGTGCCCCGGTAAAGGAACAGCTGCTGAGTGGAGGTCTTCACGACCAGCAGGTCGTCGTACGCGTCCCCGTCGACCTTGCCGATCGCGATGTCCCGCAGGTCGGTGGTCCAGCCGGCGCCGATCTGGACGCTGCTGCCGAACGAGCCACCCGCGGCCGTGCCGGGCCAGTACACCTGGGTGTTGTTCGTGCCGTTGATACCGGTCAGGTCGTCGTACGCGTCGCGGTTGATCCGGCCGGTCTCGAGCTCACGCACGCTCGCCCAGCCGGTGGCGATCTTGACCTTGGCGGCCCACACGCCCGGAGTGGCCGTTCCGGGGTACAGCCAGAGGACGCCGGCGGCGTCGATGCCGGCCAGGTCCTGGATCCCGTCCCGGGTGAACTCGCCGGTCACGGTCTCGCGCAGGCCGTTCGGGGTGACGGCCGTGCTGGTCCGGATCCAGTCGGCCAGGTCGTCGGTGCGCGCACCGGCCGCCTCGCCCGTCCGGGTGTCCGGCTCGCCCAGGCAGCCCTTCTGACCCGACTCGACGCTGATGCCGACGAGCTTCGGGCCGGAGGCGGTCTCCCGGAACGCCGGAGCACCGGCGTCGCCCTTGCACAGGGTGGCGCCCGCCGAGGCGGCGCTGAGCTCGAACCGGCCGGCCGACACCGCGCCGACCGCGAAGTCACCGGCGTGCATACGGGTCGGCACCCACTCGGTGCTCGTCCGGCCGTAGCCGGCGATCCGCAGCGTCTCGCCTTCCTGGGGCGCGTCGGCGCTGAACGACACCGGCGCGATACCGCTGACCGTGGCCGACAGCTCGGCCAGTACCAGATTGCGATCCGGGTGCGGAACGAGCGCCGTCACCGCGAGCCGCTTACCGGCCGTCGTCGTCGTGACGTCGGCCCGCCCGACCAGGACCGTGGCCGGCTTCGCCGGCGCACCGGCGGTAACCGCCGCATCACCGACAGCGAAGCAGTCCTTGGCGGTGATGATCCACTGCGGGGCGACCAGCGCTCCGCCGCAGCCGCTCTGATCACCGAAATTGATCTTTGCTACGAAGGGCAGTGCCCCATCGGCGACCTCCTCGGCTCCGGCCACGGCCAGCGCCGAACCGCCCCCGAGAAGACCAGCGGCCAACGCTGCTGTCAGCAGGCCGCCTCCCCACACCTGCGCGCGTCTGCGCACGAATTACTCCCCGTGTCTCGACAGAGTTCGACCGCCCCAGCAGTCAGCCCGGCGCATGATGATCGATGGCCCGGCTCGCGGTGCAGCGTAGGTGATCAATGTGGACGGTGCGGCCCCATAGGGAGTGACAGATCTAACACGCTCCGCCGTTCACCACGATTTCGACTCAGCGGTGTCGACCGCGATCGCTCGCGCTCTATGATGCAAAGCCCCCGGACCTTCTGCCCTGGAGCGTCACCGATCACCGCCAGCGCCGCACCCACGCACAAATCGGGCGCTCTGGTACCCCAGCAGCGCACCCCCGTGACCGGGGACACGTCCACGCCGGTCCGGTCCCGACGGGCACCGTCCCCGGCCTCCGGCCGGTGGCTGTCGGTCACCGCCTGGGTCGCGCCCCTGCTGGCCACGGTGACGTTCGGCGTCTGGCACCTGACGACCCCGGCGCTGTGGGCCGACGAGCTCGCCACCTGGGGCGCGGTGCGCGTCTCGTGGTCCCAGTTGTGGCAACTGTCCGGAACGGTGGACGCGGTGCTGGCGCCGTACTACGCCGTCATGAAGGTCTACACCGCCGTCGCGGGCACCTCGACCGCGGCGTTGCGCCTGCCCGGTCTGCTGGCCTTCGTCCTGACCGCCGTGGTGATCACGGCGATCGGCCGACGGGTCGCCGGCCCGCTGGCGGGCAGCGTGGCGGCACTGCTGTTCGTGGTCACGCCGACCACCTCCCGGTACGCGCAGGAGGCACGGCCGTACGCCATCGTGATGCTTCTGGCCGCGATCGCCGTCCTATGCCTGATCCGGCTCGTCGAGCGGCCCTCCGCCGGCCGCCTGGCCACCTACGCGGCGGTCACCGGCCTGGCCGGGGCGCTGCACCCGTTGAGCGGCTTGTTCCTGCTCGCGGCGCACGCGGTCGCGGTGGTGTGGTTGCAGTGCGCGAAAAAGACGGACGGCTGGCCGACGACCCTGCGCTGGCTGGCGGCCGCCGTCGTGGGCGCCCTACCGGCGCTGCTGCTGGCCTGGTGGGCCTCCGGCCAGACGGCCCAGGTCTCCTGGATCGGGCTGGTCGGCCTGTCCGGCTTGCAGGCGTTCCCCAGCTCGCTGTTCGGATCGGCCGCGGTCGGCGGCCTCCTGCTGGTGCTCGCGCTGGTCGGCCTGCGCCCCGAGCCGGCCCTGGTCAGCATCGCCGCCACGGCCCTGATCCCGACCACGCTCATGCTGAGCGCGGGTGCGGTGATTCCGATCTGGGTTCCCCGGTACGCGCTGTTCTCGCTCCCGGCCATCGCCCTGCTCGCCGCCACGGCCGCCGTGCGTTTCGGGCGTACCCAGGCCTTCCTCGCGATCGGCCTGGCCGTCCTGCTCTCCTGGCCCAGCTACGTCAGCCTGCGCCTGGTCGACGGCCACGGCCAGGACTCGGAGAACATCGCGGCGGTCATCGGCCCCCGCTACCGCCCGGGCGACGTCGTGGTCTTCCCCGACACCCACCCGAGCATCCCGTGGGCGGCCCGCGACATCTACGAGCGCTACCTGCCGGCCCCACGCCCGCCCGACGTGCTGGCCCGCACCCCCCAGCGCCGCGACGGCAAGTTCCTGGCCACCGAGTGCCCCAACGCCGCCTGCCTGGGCAACCCACCCCGCATCTGGGTGGTCCGGATGGACAGCCCCACCGACCCCCTGCAAGACATGAACCCGGGCAAACGCCAACGCATCAACCAGTCCTACCGGACGGTCCAGCGCTTCCCCACCAAACTCCTCGTAGTGGTACTGCTGGAACGAAAAACTCCCACTCCCACCCGCTGACGTTCAGGCGGCGCCGCGTTCGCCGGCGGCCCGGCGGCGCAGGTTCGGGTCGAGCACGGCCGGGGGTACGTAGGCCTGGTCGAGGCGGGTGACGTCGGTGCCGGGCGGGACGATCGCGTCGATCCTTTCCAGGATGTCGTCGGTGAGCGCTACGCCGAGGCCGTTGAGCAGGTCGTCGAGCTGTTCCACGGTGCGTGCGCCGAGCAGCGTGCTGGTCACGCCCGGGTGCGCGATGGTGAAGGCCATGGCGAGGTGGGCCAGCGGCAGGCCGGCCTCGCCGGCGAGCGGGACGAGCTGTTCGACGACGTCGACGCGGCGTTCGTCGTTGAGGTGTTTGAAGTAGCGAGCGCGGCTCAGGTCGTTCGGCCGGCCCTTGCGGACGCGGCCGGTGAGCATGCCCTGCCCGAGCGGGCCCCACACCAGCGTGCCGAGGCCGTAGCGCTGCGCGGCCGGCAGCACGTCGTTCTCGGCGCCGCGGTTGAGGATCGAGTAAGGCAGCTGCTCGGTGCGGAAGCGTTCCAGCCCACGCCTCTCGGAAAGCCAGTGGGCGTCGGCGATGTCGACGGCCGGCGTGTTGGACGATCCGATCGCCCGCACCTTGCCGGCGCGGATCAGGTCGGTGAGCGCGGAGAGGGTCTCCTCGATGTCCGTGTCCGGGTCCAGCTGCCCACGACTTCCTCCGAGTCTCCATAGGCGTCGGAAGTGTCGATGAGGTTGATCCCCGCGTCCAGCGCCTTGTGGATCACCCGGATCGAATCCTCCGGGTCCGGGTTGCCCACCCGCGTGGCGAACATCAGCGCGCCGAGCCCGTACGGGCTGACTTTGATGCCGGTCCGGCCCAGGGTGCGGTAACGCATGATCGTCTCCTCGGGGTACGGTGACTGAAACGGAAAGCCTTTCCGGAATTATACGGAAAGCTTTTCCGGAACAGCAAGGGAGGCGACGGTGCCGGAGACCACCGGTTCAAGGGCGAGCATGGGTACGCGCCGGAAGCGAACCGACGCCCAGCGCAACCTCGAGTCGCTGCTCGAGGCCGCGAAAGCGGTCTTCATGACGTCGGGGGTGGACGCGCCGGCGAAGGAGATCACCGACCTGGCCGGCGTCGGAGTCGGCACGCTCTACCGGCACTTCCCCCAGCGCTCCCACCTGATCAAAGCGGTGATCGAGCGCGAGATCGACGCCTGCGCCGACGCCGGCCCGGCGCTGGCCGCCGAGCACACGCCGGCAACCGCGCTCGCCCGATGGCTCGACCGGCTCACCGAGTTCGTCGCGACCAAACGCGGATTCGCCGCGGCGCTGCACTCGGGCGACCCCGCGTACGACGGCCTCTCCGCCTACCTGATGGAAAAGCTGGCGCCGGCCCTGGGATCCCTGCTCGACACCGCGGTCGCCGCCGGGGAGATCCGCCCCGAAGTCAGCCCACAGGACCTGCTCTACGCGGTCGCCAAACTGTGCACGCCCCTGCCGACCGAGGAACCCGACCACGGCCGTCGCATGGTCACGCTCATCGTCGACGGACTTCGGACCGGCAACACCAGCGCCGCGCCACCTTTCGCCAACCCGGGCCGATCCGGACCGGTGGCGGACCGCAGGGAGTAGCCGCCCAACGACGGCGCTGACCGACAGCCCCATCGCAAGCACTTCCACGACCTGCGGCATACCCACCGCACATGGCGCGGCTGGTGACGTTTCCGGGCCACACGGCACGAGGTCACCGCGGAGTTTGCTCCGCCGGCCGACCGGTAGAAGAGCCTCCAGCCGCAGCTCAGCAGGCCACCGGGCGGTGGAAACACGATCAGGGGACTAGGCCTGGGCGCTCAACGTAACGCCGCGCTCCTTGCCCCAAGAGCAGAAAAGCTCCCAAACTTCGGGAGCCATCTACGATCCGGTCGGCGGTATCCGCCTGACCTGCGGAAATATGTGGGCGATACTGGGATCGAACCAGTGACCTCTCCGGTGTGAACGGAGCGCTCTCCCGCTGAGCTAATCGCCCTCAACGGAGTCAGACTCTACTAGACGCCGGCCCGTGGGGGCGAATCAGGGGTCACGTCAGCAGTTTGCGTCCCTCGTCGATCAGGTCGATGCCGAGGCTGAGGCGGACCGAGATGTAGACGATGGCGCACACGAAGGCGCAGCTGACCAGGCCCACGATGATTTTGATGGGCCAGGACTGGCGGGCTATCCAGTGGGTCCAGCCCTGTACGTGCCTCTTCGTGAACTCGAGCAGCTTCCTGGCCCACGCGAACTCGATGGCCCAGATGGCCAGGCCGAGGATCACGATCGCCCAGCCGGGGCCGGGGAAGGGGATCAGGACGATGCCCACGGCGACGACGATGGCGCCGAGTGTGGCTACTGAGATCTTGAGGGCCAGCCGGCCTGTCGGGTTCGCGCGGATCTTGTCCAGCACACCGAGTGGGGACTGATCTTCGTCGGGTTTCGTAGTCATTTCATCCCCCAGTGTTCCGGGTCCCCGTCACTACCCGGGAGGAATGGACGTTACCGGAGTAAGTCAACTGCTGGACCACCCGACGCCGGGCGGAACCGAGTACTTGGGCAGAACAGGACAAGATATCGCTTTTCGTCTTGTACCAAAGGGTTTTCGGAACCGTCTTCCCACTACTGGGTGAGATCAGCGTATGGCGGAGCGTAACGACAGGGATCACCTGAGTATGGGAAACGCGGGGTTCACCAGCCTCGCAGCGGTGCCGGGGGGAGTTCGTCCATGAGTACCATTCGTCCAACGACCGTCGAGGTCGAGACCTCGCTGCGGCTCGTAGCGCCTGACGCCACGGCACTGCCCGTGCGCGCCAGTCTGCGTTACGACCCAGCCGACCCGTATGCGGTCCACGTGTTGTTCCACGCAGAATCAGCCGGTGGGGAAGCCGTGAGCTGGTCCTTTGCGCGGGAACTGCTCGTGACCGGGCTCGATGAGCCCGCGGGCATCGGCGACGTCCGGGTGTGGCCGTGGGCCACGCCCCGGGGGGATTTCGTCGCCCTGGCGCTGTCGTCACCCGACGGCAACGCGCTGTTCGAAGTGCCTCGCAGCGTCCTGGTCCGATTCCTCCGGCGCACCTATGTGGTGGTGCCGCGCGGGCGGGAATCGGAACACCTGGACGTCGACGCGGCGGTCAACCGGCTTCTCGCCGGTAGATAGAAATACAAAGAAGCGACCCGCACGGACACTGCCGGTCCGTGCGGGTCGCTCTTTTACGAGCGCAAAATCAACAACCGGACAAATAGCGGAATCCGAGTCAAGAAACGGACATATCCGTGCCTGCGGGTGAATAACTCCCCGACCACGGAAACATCGTCCGGACCAGGGATGCGTCGCTGGTCATCGGCGGTTACCGTCGGCGCGATGTCCCTTGCAGCCTCGCGTGACACCGCGACCAGTTTCCGCCCGCCCGGCTGGGCGGGCGTCGGCACCTGCGCGCTCGACGCCACCGGCTCGGGGGCGCCCGAGCGGCTTCCTTTCCACGTGCTGCTGCTGGCGACGGCCGGCCACGGCGCGGTCGAGGTCGACTTCTTCGCGCACTCCTGCCGGCCGGGCACGCTGCTCTGGATCCGGCCGGGCCAGGCGCTGCGGGTGGGCCGCAACGGCCTGACCGCGTCGGCGATCACCTTCGAGCCCCATCTGGCCGGCGACGAGGAGCCCGCGGTCGGGCGCTGGCAGCTGCGCGGCGAGGACGAGGACGCCGTGATCAGCGAGTTCGCGCAGCTCGCGGTCGACTGCGACCGGCACCGCCGGGGCCCGCTGGCCGGCGAGTTGCTGCGCCACCAGCTCCGCGTCCTGCTGCTGCGGATCGCCCTGCTGGCCGGGGCCGACAACGCCGGGCCGGAGAGCCGTACCTACACGCGCTTCCGGTCGATGCTCGAGTCCGGTCATCCGCACAGCCGCCGGGTCGAGGACTACGCCGACGAACTGAACTGCTCGGTGCGTACCCTCACCCGGGCCTGTCTGTCGATGACCGGCCGCACGGCCAAGCAGGTCGTCGACGACCGGGTCGCCCTGGAGGCGCGCCGGCTGCTCGCCTGCACCTCGCTCTCCGTGGCCGAGGTGGGCCGTCACCTGGGGTTCGCCGAGCCGACGAACTTCGGCCGCTTCTTCCATCGAGAGGTCGGCATGAGCCCGGGACAGTTTCGTGCGGACGCCGCGCACGGACCCCGGCAAGCCATTCCCGCACAGCGACGGCCACCTGACAGAGGGTAATCCCCATATATCCGTGGGGTATGTGTGAGTCGCTGGCGCCGACGAGGCATTATGGGTATGTGCAGATCTCCGCGCGCGGCGACTACGCGGTCCGGGCCGCCCTCAGTTTGGCGCGGGCCTACCCGGCGCTGATGTCCGCCCAAGCCATCGCCCAAGACCAGGAAATGCCCCGCAAGTTCCTCGAGGCGGTGCTGGCCGACCTGCGCCGCGCCGGTGTGGTCCGGGCCCAGCGAGGCGCCGAGGGTGGCTACACACTGTCACAACCCCCACGCGATGTGATGATCGGCCAGATCATCAGGGCCGTCGATGGGCCGCTCGCCGGCGTGCGCGGTCTCCGTCCTGAGGAGACTCAGTACACGGGCGCGGCCGAAAACCTGCCCAACCTCTGGATCGCCGTGCGCGCCGCCATCCGCGAGGTGCTCGACGAGGTCAGCCTGGCCGAGGTGCTCAGCGGCCGGATGCCGGCCCACGTCCGCAAGCTCACGACACGCCCGGACGCGTGGCAGCCCCGTTAGACAGCCAAGTTTGCCGATTCGGCGAATCGGGAATCGTCGGCCCATCCCCGACACCCCCACGAAGGGACATAGAGCGATGGGCATCGTCTTCCGGAGCCGCAAGAAGTTCGGCCCGCTGATCCTGAACTTCACCGAGAACGGTTTCTCCTCGTGGAGCTTCAAGATCGGCCGCTGGTCGTGGAACTCGCGCACCCGCGCGCACCGCGTCGACCTGCCCGGCCCGCTGTCCTGGAAGCAGGACAAGAGCCGGTCCTAAAGCGAGATCACGACGTCTCCGCCGAGGCGGCCGTGCTCGGGTGACCGGGAGACCGTTCCCGCGTCCACCAGCGAGTGCAGCACCCGGGTGGCGTCGGCCGCCCGGTAGACCGTCTCGGTGAGCGCGAAGGTCCGCAACTCCGTCACGGTCGCCGGGCCCCGCTCCAGGAACGCCAGCAGCTCGCGGCGAAGCGGACCCGGGTGCGGCGTGAGCGAGATGTCGATCAGGTGCCGGTCCGGGTCGCCGGGGTCGCGGTAGCGCACCCCGGCGAACTCGTCGACCGCCCACAGGGTCTCCTTGAACCCTTCGAGGCTCTTGCCCAGGGTGGTTCCGTAGATCAGCAGTTCGCCCGGCTCGTCCGAGACGGCAAGCTCCACCCGCGTGACCAGCGGCCATCCGGCCCGATAGGGACCGGGGTCGGCGCCCGGCGGCAGGATCAGCAGGAACTCGGCCGGCCGGCCGGCCGTCAGCGCCGCGACCGTGGCCGGCGCGGGACTCACCCCGGCCGAGGCGCCATCCAGAAAACCCAGCAGCGGTACGCGCTGAGCTCCGATCGCCGTCAGCGCCACCGGCAACATCGTGTCCGTCGGGCCGGAGATCGCGTGTACCGGGAAGGCGTCCAGCGCCGGCACCTCGGCGCCCGTGGCCACCATGGACAGCTCGCGACCCC
The DNA here is from genome assembly GCF_040650035.1 of Actinoplanes sp. NPDC048796. Lineage (NCBI taxonomy): Bacteria > Bacillati > Actinomycetota > Actinomycetes > Micromonosporales > Micromonosporaceae > Actinoplanes > Actinoplanes sp. NPDC048796. The sequence goes on from NZ_JBEZGO010000001.1 coordinate 568,811, forward strand.
GTACATAATCGGCTTGATCGGCCAGCACCCGAGCCGCCGCCGAGGCCGCCAGGCCGCCGTCCGCGTCGGCGTAGCCGTGCGCGTAGACCACCCGCCGGGCCCGGTGCAGCGCCGCGGGCGCCCACGCCTCCAGATGGCGGATGAGCAACTCGCGCTTGACGATGGCGATCTCTTCGACGGACATATCTGATTTCTATCCTGCCTGGCCAGCGCAGATCGGACTGGGTGTTCGCGCCTGCTGACTTGTACCTACGGTATTCACGCGAGCACTATGAGATATATGGCCGCTCCTCCGCTAGCCGAGCTCACCCACCGCGCCCAGACGTTGACGTCGGCCGGCGATCTCGTGGGCGCTCAGCGGGTCCTGGCCAATGTGCTCGACCCGGCCGCCGCCGACCCTCGCCAGGCCAGTCCCGACCTCGCGCTCGCGGCCGCGCTGCACGCCCGCATCCTGATCGCGCTCGGCGACGTGCAGAGCGCGCGCGTGTGGGCCGAGTTCGCGCACGCGGCCGAGGAGCGCCTGCACGGGCCGCACGACGAGCGTACGGTCGCCGCCGCGGCCACCCACGCGGCCGTCCTCCAGCGCATCGGCCAGTTCGGGCACGCGGCCCGGGTCTACCGCCGGCTGGTCGGCGACCTGACCGAGATCGACGGCCCGGACACGCCCCGCGTGCTGGCCGCCGAGGCCGATCTGGCCACCGCCGAGCACGCCGCCGGCCACTGCGGCGCCGCCCGCGGCCGGCTCTCCGCGGCCTGGCGCCGGCACAGCCGCCTGTACGGTGACGCCGCTCCGGCCGGCATCAAGATGCTGGCCCGGCTGGGCGCGATGGAACGCGACTGCGGCCGCGACGCCGAATCCCGCGATCACCTGGCCAAGGCGCAGGAGCTCTGCGCCCGTTACCTGCCGGCCGATCATCCGCTGGTCCGCCAGGTGGCGGCGCTGGCGGCGGCGCCGGCCTCGCCGAAGCACGCCTGCAAGGCCCAGGAGGCGGGCGTCACCACGGTGGAGACTCCGGGCGTACGCCATCTGCCGTTTCCCCGGCGTCCGACCGTGCCCGACCCGAGCGAGGGTTTCCCGCCCGAGGAGCCGGCCGACAACCGGGCCACCGACCCGAACGGCACCGTCTATCAGCAGCCGCTGTACCTGTCCGACGTGCATCAGGCGCCGGGTGACCTGACCGGCCGGCACGCGCGAGCCGACACGCCGCCGCCGATGCCGGGCCAGCGCGCGCCCGACTACGGCCCGGACGGGCGCCCGCAGCCGGTCGGCTCGGCCCCGGCGAGCACGTACGAGCCGCCGCCCAACACCGAGCGCCGCCTGCCGGTCCGTACCGAGCAGCCGCCCGCCCCGCGCCGCCGCCAGCCCTTCATCCTGGCCGCGGTGCTGGTCGCGGGCATCGCCGCCGCCGTCGCCGTGGTCGCGTTGACCCTGCCGGACGCCGACGGCGCCACCGGCCCGCCGCCCCCGCCGGCCACCACTGCGGCGGCGCCGTCGGCCCAGGCGACCAGTAAGGCGCCGGCCACGTCCAAGCCACCGGCGGCCAAGGCCGATCCGGGCGCGCCGCAGAACGTGCGCCTGCGGGACAACCGCGACAGCGTGGTGCTCCAGTGGACGTACCCGCAAGACGCCGAAGGCCCGATTCTGGTTTCCGGCGGTCGCGCCGGGCAGGATCCGAAACCCTTCCAGCAGCTGCCCGCCGGCAGCGGCGATTACGTGGTGTACGGCCTGAACGAGAACCTGAACTACTGCTTCACCGTGGCCGTCGCGTACTCGAGCAACCGCATCGCCACATCGGCTCCGGCCTGCACCAAGCGCTAAAAGCATTGATAAACATAAATCTTGTCATCCCGGTTCGGTAATACGATCGGCGGTATGTGAGCTCATTTCCCCAGGTCACAGCGGATCTGCCGGGGGTTGGGGAGAAATGCCCGCATCTTGAAGGATGCATCGACGTCTGCCAATACTGAGCCCGGTACGCCGCATCAGGCGTCATCCCCATCCCCCGGGAGGAACCGTGCTCAACCGGAAGCTGCGCCGACCGATCGTCGGCCTGGCGGCATCTGTGCTCGTCGGCTCCACGCTCATGGCCTTCTCGCCCGCGTCATCCGCGGCGGCCGCGCCCGGCGCCGACCCCTCGTTCGCGCCCTCGGCGCTCGCCGGCAAGCTCGACGCCCAGTTCGGCGCCAGCATCGCCGGGTCGTACATCGACGACGCCGGCAAGGTGGTCGTGAACGTCACCGACGCGGCCACCGCCCGTTCGGTCACCGCCGCCGGGGCCACGCCCCGCTTCGTCGCCCGCAGCGGCGCCAGCCTGGCCGCCGCCGACAACGCCCTGAAGGCCGAACTCAAGACCCCCGGCACCGCGTTCGCCATCGACCCGGTCAGCAACCAGGTCGTCGTGTCCGTCGACAGCACGGTCACCGGCGCCAAGCTCGCCGCCGTCCAGGCCACCGTGGCCAAGCTCGGCGACCGCGCCCGCATCGAGTCGGCACCCGGCACGATCTCCGTCAAGATCTCCGGCGGCGACGCGATCTACGCCGGCGGCGGCCGCTGCTCGCTCGGCTTCAACGTGCGCAACAGCGCCGGCACGAACTACTTCCTGACCGCCGGCCACTGCACCAACATCGGCTCGACCTGGACCAACGGCTCGACCACCCTGGGCACCCGGTCCGGCACGAGCTTCCCGGGCAACGACTACGGCATCGTCCGCTACACGAACACGACCATCACCAAGACCGGTGGCGTCGGCTCGCAGGACATCACCTCGGCCGGCACCCCGGCCGTCGGCGCGACCGTCTACCGCCGCGGCTCCACCACCGGCACCCGCTCCGGCCGGGTCACCGCGCTGAACAGCACGGTCAACTACGCCGAGGGTTCGGTCTCCGGCCTGATCCGCACCACCGTCTGCGCCGAGCCGGGCGACAGCGGCGGCCCGCTGTACTCCGGCACCACCGCGCTCGGCCTGACCTCGGGCGGCAGCGGCAACTGCTCCTCCGGCGGCACCACGTACTTCCAGCCGGTCACCGAGCCCCTGAGCGTCTACGGCGTCTCGGTCTTCTGATCCATCGACACCGAAACAGCCCTGCCCGTACGGGTGGGGCTGTTCCGGTGTCGACGATCAACCACGCCATGAACGAGCGAGACACACTGGCCCAGTTCCTCGACCAGCACCGCGAGTGGACGCTGGCCGCCCTCGACGGCCTGACCGAGGCCGACGCGGCGGCCCGCCTGCTCCCGGCGACCACCATGACCATCGGCGGGATCGTCAAGCACCTCGCCCACATGGAAGACCTGTGGTTCACGCACAAGCTGCTCGGCGAGCCCTACCCGGAACCGTGGGCGTCCGCCCCACCCGGCGAACAGTGGGCTTGGAGCTCGGCGGCGGACGACTCGGTGGACGAGCTCCGCACGCTCTACACCGAGGCCTGCGCCCGCAGCCGAGCCGCCGTCGCCCGCATCGACGACCTGGACACGCGGGCCGCGCTGCCGTCGTTCGGCAAGGCACCGGTCAGCCTGCGCTGGCTGTGGACCCAGATGATCCGCGAGACCGCCCAGCACCGCGGCCACCTCGACCTGATGCTGGACGTGATCCGGGCCAGGAGCACCGAGAAACCTTCGTCGGGGTGAACAGGTTGCCCACACCTCGAAATCTCGCCCCTCGAAGCCATGGACCGCCCGGTCTCAGCCTATGTAGATCAACAACATAGGCTCCCGCGGTGCCTCTCAAGGTCCGGTTCCGCCCCGACACCCCCTACCTCGGTTCACTCGCCGGCTTCGCCCTCGCGGCCGTCCTCGGCCTGATCCTCGTCCACGGCGACAACACCGTCGGCACCATCGCCACCGACGGCTCCGGCCTGGTCGCGCTTGTCCTCGCCCTGCCGCTCATTTTGAGCACCGTTCTGCGGATCCCGGTCCTCACCGTCGACGACAAGGGCATCCGGCTGCCCAACATGCGCCTGACCTGGCCCCACATCGCCCGGCTCACCGAGACGGTGGGACCCCGCCGCCGGCCCGTTCTCCTGATCGTCCCGGCCGATCCGGCGGCCGCCCTGCGCCTGATGAACCCGCTGCAGCGCGTGCAGTACCAGGCGGTAACCGCCCAGTATGGAACCCCGTTCATCGTGGGAGACCGATGGCTGGACGCCACCCTCGGCGAGATCCAGGCGGCTGCCGCCCGCCTCCGCCCCGCGCAGCCGACCCCGCCAGCCGCCGGGCAGCCGGCGCGGAGGACGACCCGAAGGACGGCCCGGATCGTGGGCCTGATCGCCCTCCTGCTGGTGCTGGTGCCGGTCACGCTGATGCTGGGGGCCTGCGCCCTGTTCTTCCTCCTAGGACCGATCTTCGATCCCGATGAGGTCCCGTTCGGCCTTGCGCCGATCCTGGCCTTCCTGGCTCTCACCGCCGGCGCAGTCTTTTGCGTCTACCGTCTCACGCGCAGCCTCAGACGTTAGGTCCGGCGGGGCGTCCCGCCCGAATCTCGGCGGCCTCACCGGAAAGCCGCCACATGACGTTCGGTCCACACCGCGAACAGCCGGGCACGCCGCCGGGTCCTCGACCTGAGGTAGAGCTAGCTCTACCTCAGGGGTAACGCAAACTCACCCGGCCGCACTATCTCTTGTGCCATCGCGCTGTGCGAGGCCGGTCTTTACCGTCGTCCTATGCTTTTACGACCGATAAAAACCGAACCGGTACCAGGTTCCGACGGCAAAAAGGTTCGGCTGCATTCGGGGTCCGCGATCGGGTTTCTGCTGGCATTCGGCATAGCTTTGGTGGCGGCCTTCGTGCTCGCCCCCGCCGCCTTTCTCAGGCCGACTTTCGGGGCTTACGACAGTGAGGCGAATCTGCAGGACGCCCTCGGGCGTGCTCTCGTCGAGTACTGGCGAAGCGGAACCGCGGCGTTGCCCGCCCGCCTGGCGACCCTGGTCGACTACTGGTTCGAATGGCATGTGATCAAGGTGGCGATCAGCGCATTGCTGGTCGTCGTCCTCGCGCTGCTCGCCACCGCGCTGTGGCGGAGATACGTGCGAGGCCGGCCCGGATACGCGGCGGTTGCCACGGCCGTAACGGTGTTGACGGTTCTCGCCACGGGAGTGCTGATGGTGAACATCCAGGCGACGGCCGTACCGTTGGTCGCGTTGCTGCCGCTGTTATCCGGTAGGACCTCTGAGGGAAAGCTCGCGCCGGTGTTGAGTGAGATGCGCGAAGGGCTGACCGCCTCGACCAGTCCGCATGCCGGTTCCGGCGCGCTGACGCTACTGCTCGGCGAGGTCGCGCGATATCACTGGGTCATGGCTGCGGTTTCTGCCACGCTGATGGTGGCGACCGGACTGGTGAGCGCCCATTTCTGGAGGCGGCGTATCGCCAGGGAACCGAGCGCCACGCGCGTCCGATTCATGCACCGTACACTCGGTGTCACCATGGCCCTGACCGCTTGTCTGCTGCTATTCGTGACAGCGGCCAGCACAGTCTCGGCGCTGGACCCCGCCACCTCACTGCTCGACGTCCTAGGAGCAGGCTGACCGTGGCGACGAGCGTGTGGCGGGCGATGGGGGGCAACCCCGTCCGGTTCGTCCTGTCGCGATGGCTCTGGCGCAGCCTGGCCTATGTCGTCAGTAGCGTGGCGGTCAGTGCGATCGCCTGGCTGGCCGTTCTACCGCTGCTGCTGTTTCCGCCGCTGCTGATGCTCGTCGGCATACCTATCGGGGCGCTGGAGCGCCACCGGCTCGGCCTCGTGGAGCCGCTCGCAGTCCCCGACCCGCACGCACCCGCGCCCCCGGGCGGCTGGGCATGGGTGCGGCGGCGGGTAACCGAGGCTGCCACCTGGCGCGAACTCGGCTATTGCGGATGCCTGCTGTCGGTGCTCGCGCTCCTCGACCTGGCTGCGGTGTTCGTCCTGCTCACCTGCCTGCTGCTGCTGGCGCTGCCGCTGTTGGTCGGGTTGGGCGTGAACGTCCACCTCACAATCGGCACCTGGGCGGTCGAGACCGTCGAGCAGGCGTGCGCCGTCGCCGGCCTGGCCGGGATGCCCGCGACGGTCGTCACCCTGTACGGGATCAGCGTGATCGGCGGCGCCCAGGCCGCCTTCGCCAAGTGGCTGCTCGCGCCCACGGGTCCCGAGATGAACCGCCAGGTAGAGGAGCTGGCCCTGTCACGCAGCCGGTTGGTCGACGCCTTCGAAGCCGAACGCCGTCGGATCGAGCGAGATCTGCACGACGGCGCGCAGCAACACCTGGTACTCCTGACGATGAAGCTGGGCTTGGCCGAGCGGCATATGACCGGCGCGGACGGACGGGCCCGCGAACTCGTCGGCGAGGCCCACGACCAGGCCCGGCTGGCACTCGTCACCCTGCGGGACCAGATCCGCGGCATCCATCCTCAGGTCCTCACCGATCTCGGGCTGACCGAGGCGGTCCGCGAACTCGCCGAACGGTGTCCGATTCCGGTCGAGCTCGATCTCGACGTGTCCGGCCGGCTGCCGCCCGAGATCGAGTCGACCGCCTACTTCGTGGTCTCCGAGGCCATGACCAATGCGGTACGACACGCCGCAGCTACTCGCATCCAGATCAGTGGCAGACTCGCTGAGCAACGGCTGACGCTGACCATCGTCGACGACGGCACCGGTGGCGCCGAACCGTCACTGGGCACGGGCATGCGAGGGCTGGCCGACCGAGTGGCCGTCGTGGCCGGCGCCCTGGAGATCAGCAGCCCACCGGGGGGACCCACCACTGTGCGAATGGACCTGCCGTGTCGCTGCGAATAGTGCTTGCCGAAGACGCCGCGCTCATGCGGGCCGGCCTCGTCAGCCTGCTCGAAGGACTGGGCCACACCGTGGTGGCGGCGGTCGGTGACGGTGACGCGATGATGGTGGCCGCCCGAGAGCATCGACCCGACCTGGTCGTCACCGATGTCCGCATGCCGCCCGGTTTCACCGACGAAGGGCTGCGTGCCGCGGTGACCCTACGCGCCGGCGACCCGAGCGCGGCGGTTCTCGTGCTGTCGCAGTACGCGGCCACCGCGTACGCCGCTGAACTGCTCGGGCCGTCCGGTCAGGCCGGAGTCGGCTATCTGCTCAAGGACCGCATCGGCGAGATCGCCGATTTCTCCGACGCGGTGTCGCGGGTCGCGGCCGGTGAGACCGTCATCGACCCCGACGTGGTACGGCAGTTGCTGGACCGCCGCCGCACGACGAACCCACTCGACCGTTTGACCGCTCGGGAGCGGGAGGTGCTCGAGCTGATGGCCGAAGGCCACAACAACCCGTCCATCGCCCGAGCGCTCGGAATCAGCGACGCCGCAGTGGCCAAACACATCGGCAACATCTTCACCAAACTCGACCTTCCCGATGCCGACGGCCATCGCCGCGTCCTCGCCGTCCTGACATACCTGCGAAGCTGACCGCGCCCGAGCCGGCGTCGGCCACGACTGCGCAGACAGCGCAGACAGCGCAGACAGCGGCCTCGCCCGTACCTGCCGGGGGCGCGGTGGTTGCGTGGGGCGATACGGCGGCGGTCGGTGCTGGGGAGTGTCAGTCGAGCTTTGGGTGGTCGTAGAGCAGGCTGGCGGAAAGGTTGGGGATGGTGGCGCCGGTGGTGAGGGTGAGGGTGAGGGTGGTGGTGTCGCTGTTCGCCTCGTCGCGGCCTTCCGGGTACCAGGCGGCGAAGTAGCCGTCGCGGACGGTGGCGTGCGCCGTTCGGGACGAGTCGCCGTTTCCGGAGCGTACGGTGATGTCGACGCCGGTCACCTGAGAGCCCAGGTGGCCCGCCATGAGCCGGATGTAGCCCTCGTCGGTGCGCAGCTGGCCCCACGTGTACAGCTCGACGCCGGTGGCGCCCAGCTGTTCGGTGCTGCTCAGCACGGTGAGAATGCTGGACTGGCGCACGTCCCCGTTGTGATCACGGAAGCAGGTCCGGCTTCCGCTCGGCGTCACGGCATTGACGTACGCGTAGTCACCGCGGGTCTCGCCGACGACGATCCGCGCGGCGCCGGTCTCCTCCGCCGGCACGCATTTGGCCACGATGTCGCGGGCCTCGGCGGCCGAGACCGGCCCCGGATCGGGGGTCCAGGAAGCGTACGCGGGCCCGCCGGCGATCAGGCCGGCGAGCAGGGCGCCCCCAGCGGCGAGCGCCGCCGCCACGCCGGCGATCCGCAGGCGGCGCCGGGGGCGGGATGCGACCGGCTCCGAGCCCGCGCTCCGGTCGGTGCTGACGATGCTCTCCAGCAGGTTCTGGGCCCGGGCCTGGGTGACGCGAGCGGGCGCCGGGCCGGCGGCGGACCGGATGGCGTGGTCGAGTTCGTCGTTGGTCATGCGGGGCCTCCGGGTGACGCGGTATGGGCAGGCGCGGGGGAAGGTGCGGGTCCGGGTTCCGGCTGCTGGCGCAGGTGCCGGCGCAGGCGGCGGCGGGCTCGCAGCAGGCGCAGGCTGAATGCCGTCCGGGAGATGCCCAGCACGTGGGCGGCTTGAGGGCCGGTGAGGTCCTCGATCGCGGTGAGCGTGAGCGCTTCCTGGTCGGCCGCGGACAGTTGCTGCCAGGCCCGGGTCAGGTCGACGTGGGCCGCCACCGCGTCAGCGTCACCGCCGGTGTCCCCTTCCGGTTCCCGCAGGATGCGCAGGGCGAGCTTCCGCTGCCGCTGTTCGCTGCGCTGCCGGTTGCGCAGCAGGTTGTGCGCGACGGTGAAAAGCCAGGCCCGGGCCTCGTCGAGGGAGTCCGGCACGTCGTCCAGGCGCCGCCAGGCGACCAGGAACGTCTCGGCGACCACGTCCTCAGCCACGGCGAGGTCGGCCCGGCGCTCGGCGAACACCAGCAGGTCGTCGTACGCGGCCTCGAAGAGCTCGCGGAAGGCGGCTTCCGCGTCCGCCGTTGCCCGGTTCACGATTCCCTCACGCTCGGGTCGCCCGATCTGCCGTGATCGGTTGCCGCCGGCCCCGCACGAAAACGCGGATCAAAGGTGCGAGCGGACGCTCGACGTAGCGGTGGATCAGCCAGGCCACGGTGAGCAGGACGACGACGGCTCCCCCGATCAGTATCGGCGCCGGCAGCCCGGTCGCGGTGTGAAAGGTGCGGATCAGGCTGTAGCCGACCCGCTGATGCAGCAGGTAGAACGGGTAGGTGAGCGCGCCCGCCGTGCCCAGCCAACTCCAGGTGATTCGGTCGGTGGCGCCGAGGGCGATGGCCAGCAGGATGCCGTACGCCATGGTGAGCAGCACCGGCGCCGGCCAGACCGCGACCTCGAAGCCGGGACGCAGGTCCAGCGCCCGTACGTGCACGTGGTGCAAGCTGACCAGCCAGCAGGCGGCCAACAGCGCCCACGACCACCGGTCGGAGCGGTCACGGCGCAGCATGAACATGGTCATGCCCGCGATGAAGTACGGCGCGAAGTCCGGCATCACGACCTGCTCGAGCGATGCCCCCGGGAAGGCCGGCAGGAGCACGGCGGCCGTCAGCCATCCGGCGCCGAGCAGCCGCACCCGCTTGCCGGTGAGCCCGGCGGCGAGCATGCAGGCGACGATCAGATAGAACCGGAACTCACACCAGAGCGTCCAGTACACGGTGTCGACCAGCGGCCTGTTCAAAGGTTCCGCCAGCATCGTCAGGTTGATCAGCACGTCCGGGCCGCCTGGCAGGGGCGGAAACGGCAGTCCGCCGCTGATCGGCAGCACCGTGCTGACCACGGCGGTGATCAGGACGCACACCCATAAGGCCGGGTACAGCCGGGCGGCGCGGGAGGCGGCGAACCCGCGGAGGGTGCGCCCCCAGCCGCTCATCAGGATGACGAACCCGCTGATCAGGAAGAACACTTCGACGCCGAGGAAGCCGTAGATCAACACCGGCGCGGCGTCCGGGAGGAAGTACGCGGGTGGGTGCACCCCGTCCAACCGCCAGGAGTCCCCGAAGTGGTAGCCGGCCACGGCCAGCGCGCACACCAGCCGCAATCCGTCCAGCGCGTACAGCCGAGGCGTGCGTTCAGGCGCGGGGCCGGACTCACCTCGCACGGCCGCGGGGGCGGGGGCGAGACTGACTGTCGTCATCGGCTGCTCCTGGTGATCCGGGGGGACGTGATCGCGTCCGGTCACACATGTGCAGCGCGGGCTCCAGAGCTACAGGTGATACAGCTCACTCTCTGAACAGAAGGTCAGGGGCCGGTCAGGCCTTGCGATCGTCGACCCGCTCCTCGCCACGGCGGCGGAGGAGTTTGAGGCCGGGGAGGCCGGCGATGGCCAGGTGCAGGTCTTCGGTGACCTCGAGGAGCTTGTGGAGGTCGGGCCCGACCTGGTCGAGCTTGTTCAGCAGAGGCATCACGTCATCGACGAGGTGCGAGCGCAGGGCCGGCAGGGTGTCGATCATGCGGATGGCGGCGGTGACCTCCTCCTGCGAGAGCTCGTCGACGAAACGGCGGGCCAGTGGGGCGCCCTTGCGCAGCGGCCCGGCGTACTCGTTGAGCAGGCCGGTCGCCTCCTGGGCGGCCGATTCGGCCTGGCCGACCACGCCGGCGGCGGCGTCGCTGATACCGCCGGCCTTGTCGACCAGGGCGCCGGCCCGGTCGGCGGTCGTGCCCGCGCGGTCGACCAAGGCGCCGGCGGCGTCGGCGGTGGTGGCGGCTCGCTCGACCAGGAGGGCGGCGGCGTCGGCGGTCAGAGCGGCCCGCTGGACCAGGGCGTCGGCGTCGCCGGCGGTGGAGCCGGCTCGGTCTACCAAGGTGGCGGCGGCGGTGGCTGTCTGCCGGGCGTCGGACACTGTCTTCTCGGCTGTGTCGACGACTGTCGAGACGCGGTGGATCAGGGTTTCGGCCTGGTCGGCTATCACCGTCACGCGGCTGACCAAAAGTTCGGCCTGGCCCAGGAGGCCGACCACCCGTACCGGGACGGTGACGGCGGCCGCCGCTGTCTCCACCACCTGACCGACGGCGGCGCGGGTCAGGTCGGCGACGGTGGCGGGAGACAAGAACGGGAAGCGCATTCTTCCATCATGCGCCAGCGGGACACCTCACGTTTCGTGACCGTCGGCGCGCCATCGGTGGAAAGTCACTGTCAACTTCTTATGTACCGGGGGTCGGGTCGCCCATGATGCGGTCGGACACGGCACTATGGCAGGCGTGCGACGTACGCGAAACTGGATCTTGGCCGTGGCGGCAGTGGGGGTCCTGGGAGGTGCGGGGTTGGTCGGCGCGGGAATGATGAACGACGACGACGGCGGTACGCAGGCCGTGGCCGGTACGTTCGAGGGCGCGACCGCCCCGGCGGCGAAAGCCACCACGACCGCCGCGCCGGCGCCCGCGCCCCGGGTGACGACGCCGGCCGGCCCGACCGCGGCCGAGCTGGCCGCCGCCGAGCGGGCCAAGCGGGTCAAGGCGCTCGACGCCGCCCTCAAGAAGTACGCGGCGTCCACGCCCGAGTTCTCCGTGGCCGTGCTCGACCGGCGGACGGGGCAGAAATACTCGTACCGCGGCACCGAGAAATACGAGACCGCCAGCGTGGTCAAGGTGCAGGTGCTGGCCTGTCTGCTGCTCACCGCGCAGGACGCCGGCCGCGATCTCACCTCGACCGAGCTGGCTCTGGCCAAGCGCATGATCCGGCTCAGCGACAACGACGCCACCACCTCGCTGTTCAGCAAGCTCGGGCGGGCGCCGGCGGTGGGCGCCTGCAACAAGCGGCTCGGCTTGACCCAGACCAAGGTCAGCAGCTCGTGGGGCCTGACCCGCACGACCGTCGACGACCAGGTGCGGCTGCTCGGTGAGCTGGTCGACACCAAGGGGCCGCTGGACGCCGACTCCCGCAAGCTGGCCTACACGCTGATGAGCACCGTCGACGCCAGCCAGGACTGGGGTGTGCCGGCCGCCGCGCGGACCGGCGAGAAGTTCACCGTCAAGAACGGCTGGCTGGCCCGTTCGACCGAGAACAACCGCTGGATCATCAACACGGTCGGCCGGGTCACCGGCAGCGGCACGGACGTCTCCATCGCCGTCCTGTCGCACAACAACGGCACCATGTCCGGCGGCATCTCCGTGGTGGAGAAGGTCGCCAAGATGACCCGGCAGTACCTGAAGTACTAGGCCTCCGACGGCGTTTCGGGGGAGGTCGACGAGGGGGCCTGGGCGGCGGCCGTACGGCGTTTGCTGATCCAGGAGATGCTCTGGTTGACGATCAGGATCAGGGCCACGGCCGCGATCACGCCCTGCCACGGCTCGGGGAAGATCGAGCCGCCGGCCACGCCGATCGTGGCGTAGACCGTGGCCCAGAGGGCGCAGGCCGGGGCGTTGGCCACCACGAAGGTGCGCCACGGCATGCCGAGGAAGGCCGCGGCCAGCAGCACCGGCACCCGGCCGCCCGGGATGAGCCGGGAGACCAGCAGCACCGGGACCTGGCTGCGGTGCAGGCGCTCCTTCACGCTGACCAGGTGTTCCTCGTCGCGCAGCCAGCGCATGCGGCGGGCCAGTTTCTCGCCGCCGACCCGGCAGACCGCGTACATGACCAGGTCTCCGACGTACGCGGCGGCCGCGCCGGCCGCGATGACCAGCACGATGGTGAGCGGGCGGTGTTCGTGGAAGGCCAGGGCGGCGGCGCCGCTGACGGCGGCGCCGGTCGGCACGACCGGGATGATCGCGCCGAAGGCGACCACGGCGAAGAGCCAGGCGAGCGCTCCGAGCAGGGCCATCACGCCGTACGGCCGATCGTCAGGGTCTCGCCGTGCGCCAGCACGCGCACCTGGGTGTCGGGAGCGATCAGCTCGGCGTGCCGGACGAACTGGACGCCCGGGTCGTGGAACATGTGCGAGCGCACCCGGCTCAGCCCGATCGGCCAGAACGTGCCGTAGTGCACGGGCACGGCCCAGCTGGCCTTGGCCCGGTGCACCGCCTCGGCCGCGGCGGCCGGGTCGAGGTGGTGGGTGGCGCTGAGCGACGGGCCCCAGCCGCCGACCGGGATGAGGGCCAGGTCGAGCGGGGCGAATTCGCTCATCTCGTCGAACAGGCCGGTGTCGCCGGCGTGCCACGTCCGGGCGGCGCCCTCGATCACGTAGCCGACGGCGATCGCCTTGTCCCGCGACCACGGGCCACGGCCGCCGTCGTGGGCGGCCGGGACCGCGCGCACCTTCAGGCGCCCCACGGTGGTCTCGTCGCCCGGCGCCAGCTCGACCGTGCGGTCCGCGTACGCCGAACCGAGGGTCTTGGCGACGAAGGCGCGGGCCCCGCGCGGCACGATCAGCGGCGGCTCGCCCTCGACCGCGCGCAGCGACGCCAGGTGGAAGTGGTCGACGTGCAGGTGGGACAGGAGCACGCCGTCGGGCGCGCCGGGCAGCCGCGGTGTCGGGCCGGCCATCCGCTTGAGATGGGCGAAGCGGTCGCTGAGCACCGGGTCGGTCAGCAGGGTCGTGCCGGAGTCGGACAGCCACACGGTGCTGTGGCCCCACCAGGTGACCGAGGTCGTACTCACGGGTTCACGGTACAGAGCCGCTTCAGCGCGCGGCCGCACGCACGGGCGTACAAGTGCTGGAAGAAGACCGCGACCGGACCGCCCAGCCGCATCAAAGGCCTGGCCGGACGGCTGTAGGCCGTCACGGTGAACCAGACCCTGTCCCGCTCGTCACGCTCGACCACGAACGCCTCCTCGCCCGAGGCCTGATGGCCGGGGAGGGTGCCGTATCCGAACCCGATCCGGTCGCCCTCGAGCGACGACCAGACGACCTCGCAGGGGACGGTCAGCGGGCCGGCCCCGACGCTGAGCCGTACGCCCGGCGCCGCCGGCGATGCCGAAGCGGTCACCGTGGCCCCGGTGGCCCGGTGCATGCGGAAGGTCACCACCGCCTCACCGGCACGGCGGTGGAGATCGGCGCCCGTACCCAGGGGGGTCCGATAGAACAGGTGGCGGAAACCGGGCGGCCGCTCGCCCGTGCGCGTGCCGCCGACGGGCGAATAGGTCAAGTCACTCACTCCCCCAGTGTTTCCCATCCGGGTGACGAATGATTCTCGAGTGTCTCGGGCAAACTGTGCGCGTGACCGGACCCCGCAGTGCAGTCGTCTACAACCCCGCCAAGGTGCCCGACCTCGATCAGCTGCGCCGGATCATCGGCGAAGGTCTGTCGAGCGTGGGCTGGCCCGAGCCGTCCTGGTACGAGACCACCGCCTCCGATCCCGGCCGGGGCCAGGCCGAGCAGGCCGTGAAGGACGGGGCCGAGCTGGTCTTCGCCTGCGGCGGCGACGGCACGGTGATGGCGGTGGTGACCGCCCTGGCCGGCTCCGACGTGACCATGGCGGTGCTGCCGGCCGGCACCGGCAACCTGCTGGCGGCCAACCTGGGCCTCGGCGCCGACCCGGCGACCGGCGTGCAGGTGGCCATCGAGGGTGGCCGGCGCCGCATCGACGTGGGCGTGGTCGAGGGCGGCCAGTGCTTCGCGGTGATGGCCGGCATGGGCTTCGACGCGCAGATGCTGGCCGGCACGTCCGAGACGGCCAAGAAGAGGATCGGCTGGCTGGCGTACGTCGGTGGGGCCCTGCGCCATCTGCGGGACCGCCCGATGCGGGCGCGGATCGTGCTCGACGGCGGCCCGCCGATGCCCCGGCAGGCGCGGACCGTGATCGTCGGCAACGTGGGCCGGCTCCAGGGCGGCGTACGGCTGCTCCAGGAGGCCGACCCGGCCGACGGCAAGCTCGACGTGGCGATCCTGAGCCCGAACAACCTGGGTCACTGGGCGCGGCTGTCGTGGGCCGTGGTGCGCCGCCAGAAGCGGGTGCCGCTGATGGAGACGTACTCGGCCGAGCGCGTCGAGATCCACACCCGGCAGGTCCAGCCGCGGCAGCTCGACGGCGACCTCATCGACTCCGGCCGCCAACTCAAGATCCACGTCAAGCCCTCGGCGCTTCTGCTCTGCGTTCCGGTTCCGGCCGGCGATCCCGATCTGGCGTACGACGTGAGCAGCGCGGCGGAAGCAGCCGAGGACATTCGCGAGGCCGCGCGTGAGTAGTACCTCGCCGGTCCCCGAGACGCGCGACATGAGCGGGGACGAGCTCTCCGCCGACGACGCTTTCCTGGCCCTCAAGAAGTACGGCCGGTGGCCGCTGATCCGCGACGCGTTCGTCCGGTTCCGGTACGGCGACGGTTTCAGCCACGCCCGCGCGTTCGCGTTCCAGCTCTGCCTGGCGATCGTGCCGTTCCTGATCGCGCTGGCCGGTCTCGCCGCCGACCTGGGTGTCGAGTCCGGCGGTCAGGTGGTGGCCGACACCGTGCTGGCGCTGACCCCGGGCGCGAGCGACCCCCTCGTACGGGACCTGCTGGAGAACGACGAGCGCACCCGGGACGCCGGCGAGGTCGCGCTGGCCCTCGGCCTGATCACCGGGATGGTCGCGCTGACCACCGCGATGGCCCAGATCGAGCGCGGCGCCAACCGGATCTACGGCGTCGAACGGGACCGGCCGGCCCTGTTCAAATACCTGCGGGCGACCTTGCTCATGGCGTTCGCCGGCGTGCCCGCGCTGATCGGCTTCCTGCTGCTGGTCGCCGGCCGCCCGTTCGGCGAGGCGGCGGAGTCGCACTGGGAGTGGGGCGGCACGCTGCGGGTGGCCTGGGACGTGGTCCGCTGGCCGCTGAGCCTGGCCCTGATCGTGGTCGCGGTCGGGTTGCTGTTCAAGTACAGCCCGCGCCGCCACCAGCCCGGCCTGACCTGGCTGATCTTCGGCGCGGTGGTGTCGACGGTGCTGTGGTGGATGGCCAGCCTGATGCTGGCCGGCTACGTGCGCTTCGGCCCCTCGTTCGGCGCCACGTACGGGCCGCTGACCGCGATCATGGCCTTGTTGCTGTGGGCCAACCTGACCGGGATCGCGCTCTTCCTGGGCATCGCGTTCGCCGCCCAGCTGGAGGCCGCCCGCGTCGGCGTACCCCAACCGGCCGTAGCCGACAAATGGGAACCAACCCCCGAGCTACCGCATCAGAGGCACCACGGTGTACGGAAGGAGCCCACCGGGTAAATCGGGTCCACCCCCGATCGATTCCCCTGGAGGAACCCGCCGTGACCGACGAACACCGCGTGGTCGAGCGCGCCGGCTGGGCACCCGTGCGGCACTTCGCCGAGCGCAGCGTCGCCGGCCTGGCCGCGGTGGTCCTGGCCGGCCTGGCGTTCGGTACGTTGTTGCTGCTCGTGCGCTTCCACTGGACGCCGCTGCGCGAGCTCGACCAGTCGATCGCCTCCGGTCTGAACGACCTGGTCGCACCCCACCCGGCCGTGGTCAAGGTGCTCACCACGATCACCGCGGCCGGCGGGCGGACGACCCTGTTCGCCCTGACGATCATGATGATCCTGCTGCTGCTGATCCGCCGCCTGCCCCGGCTGGCGATCTACCTGGCGGTCACCGGCCTCGGCGCGCTGCTGCTCGACCCGTCGCTGAAGGCCCTGGTCGGCCGGGTCCGCCCGGTCGTCGCCGACCCGATCGCGTACGGGCAGGGCAACAGCTTCCCGAGCGGGCACACCCTCGGGGCGACCATCGTGTACGGGATGCTGGCGCTGGTCATCCTGTCGGCGACCCGCCGCTTCCGCCCGCTGGTGATCACGCTGGCCGCGGTGGTGATCGTGGCCGTCGGCCTGACCCGCATCGCGCTCGGCGTGCACTTCCTCTCCGACGTGCTGGCCGGCTGGTTCCTCGGACTGGCCTGGATCAGCGTCACCGCGTACGCCTTCCGGGTGTGGCGCCGCGAGGCCGGCCACCCCGACCACGCGCTGACCGAGGGCCTGGAGCCGGAGGCCAAGACCGACCTGGCCCCCGCGCCGGCCGAGGACCGGGTGCTGCCGCACCCGTGGGCGAAGGGCGCCGAGATCCTGGTCGGCTGGGTGCTCACGTTCGGCCTGCTCTACGTGGTCGGCTACTCGCTGACCCGCTGGACACCGTTCGCCGGCTTCGACGACGGCGTACCGCGCTGGCTCCAGACGTTCCGCACCGAACGGCTCGACGACCTCAGCTGGGCGGCCAGCAAGGCCGGCGACACCCACGCCATCCTGCTCATCTCGCTGGTCTTCTGCCCGCTCGCGCTGGCCCTGTGGCGCCAGTGGCGCCCGGTGCTGTTCCTGGTGCTGACGATGGTCGGCGAGCTCACCCTGTTCCTCTGCTCGGCGGCCGCGGTCGGCCGCCCGCGTCCCCCGGTCGAGCAGCTCGACGGCCAGATGCCCACGTCGTCGTTCCCGTCCGGGCACATCGCCGCCACCATGTGCGTCTGGGTGGCGATCGCGGTGATCTGCATGGCCCGCGTGCACCAGTGGTGGCGCTGGGTCTTCGTCGGCCTGGCCGTCCTGATGCCGGCCATCGTGGCGCTCTCCCGCATGTACCGCGGCATGCACCACCCGTCCGACATGCTCGGCGCGGCCCTGCTGACGGCCTGCTGGATCGGCGTCCTGTACTGGGTGATCCGCCCGAACGCCCACGCCGTGACAGTCTCCGAGGCAGCATCGGAAGTCTCCCGTCCGCGTTCGGAGCCGGTGGCCGCATGAAGTTCATGACCTGGAACATCAAGACCGGCGGCGGCAAGCGTCTGCCGGCCATCGCCGCGGTGATCAACCGCGCCAAGCCGGACCTGCTGGCCATGCAGGAGTTGCGCGACTTCGCGCCGTCTTTCGCGGAGTCGGTCGGCATGGTGCCGTACGTGTCCCGCTCGGTCTTCGGCCAGCCGGTCGCCGTGCTGGTCCGGCCCCCGCTGACCGTCTCGGCCAGCGCCGAGGTGCGGTGGCAGCTGCACCACGCGGCCTCGATCGTGCGGGTGCCCACGTCGGCCGGCCTGCTGACCGTGGTGAGCGCGCACCTGAACCCGTTCGCCCCGTACCGCCGCATGCGCGAGGCGATCTGGCTCGCGCACCGCTACCGCGCCCACCCCGGCCCCACCCTGATCGCGGGCGACCTGAACGGCCTGAACCCCGGCACCGACCACACGGCGACGCTGGCCCCGCAGCCCGGCTTCCTGCGCCGCCGCCACCTCGCGGCGGACGGCTCGGCCGACACCCGGGCGGTCGGCGCCTTCCTCGACGCCGGCTTCGTCGACCTGTGGAACGTGGCCGGTTCCGGCAACCCGCTGACCGTGCCCACCACGAACGGCGGCGGCCGCGAGTTCTCCCGCATGCGCCTGGACTACGTGCTGGCCAGCCCGTCACTGGCCGGATTCGCCCACGACATGACGGTCATCCGGGGCGACGAGACCGAGTACGCCTCGGACCACTACCCGGTGGCGGTGACCCTCGATCTATAGGATCACCTCCGCCAGCAGCGTGGCCGGAACCAGCCCCTGATCGGGCCGGTCGTAGTTGCCGGTGACGATGGCGGCGACGAGCTCCCGGCCGGGAACCACGACGAGGCGTTGCCCGCCGTTGCCCATCGCCGCCACGAACCCGTCCTCGACATACCACTGATAGCCGTAGCGCGGCCCCCACTCCGTCACGAACCGGGGCCGCAGCATGGCCTCGATCCAGCCGGCCGGGACGATCCCGCGACCGCCCGCCAGCACGAGCTCACCGATCCGGGCCAGGTCGCGCGGGGCGAGCCGCAGCCCCGAGGCCGCCGACGGCACGCCGTCCCGGCCGGTCAGCCACCCGAAATCCCGGATGCCGAGCGGCCCGAACAGCTTCCCCGCCGCGTACTCGGGCAGGCTCCGCCCGGTGCCGTCGGCGAGCAGCTTGCCGAGCAGCGCGGTGGCGCCGCCGCAGTAGGACCAGCGCTCCCCCGGCGGCCCCACGATCGGCCGCTCCAGCACGAACCGGTACCGGTCGGCGGCCATCTCCATCGCGATCTCGGCGTTGGCCGGGCTGTCGTACGGCGGATCCTCCCGCCACTCCAGCCCGAGCGACATGGTGAGCGCGTGCTCGACGGTGAGCCGCGCCCGCCCGGCGTCGCGCGCGAGATCGGGATAGTCCGGGAAGTAGCGCAGAAGCGGCTCCTGGGGCTCCGGAACCAGCCCTTCGCCGAGCGCGATGCCGTAGAGCAGCGCGGTCACGCTCTTGGTGACCGAGCGGAGGTCGTGCAGAACCGCGGGCCCGAACGCGACGGCGCCCAGCGGGGTGGCCCAGCTGACGTCCGGCCCCTCGCCGTAATGCTCCAGCACGGTCCGGCCACCCTGGACGACCACCACCCCGTGCAGGCCGTCCAGCTCACCGGCCGCCAGCAGCTCGTCCAGGCGCTCACGCATCGATGTCGTCACGGAAGACAGCCTGGCACGATCGGCGCCTCGACGGCCCGTTGTCCACAGGGGAAAAAAGTGTGCCGGATTTGCCCGCTTTCACAACTCCGCGACGACGAAGCCCGTGGTCATCGAGGGGACCTGGGCCACCACCCGGCCGTCCGGGTCGAGGACGCTGGTCGGGCCCCAGCCGACGCGGCCGGGGTCGCGCTCACCGGTGACGTCGGCCGAGACGATCCACAGGCCGGTCTCGCGGGCGCGGTCGGCGCGGATGGCGTGGTGCAGGTCCTTCCAGTGCTCGGCCTTGTCCCTCGGCATCATGTTCTGCGACGACACGAGCAGGACCCGGGCACCCCGCGCGGCCACGGCGGCGGCCACGGCCGGGAAGCGGGTGTCGTAGCAGATGTTGATGCCGAAGCGGACGCCCGCCAGGTCGAAGACCGGATAGTCGTCGCCGGGCGTGAAGACGGCCTCGCCGGGAACCAACCGCGTCTTGCGGTACGCACCGAGCAGCCGTCCGCCGTGGATCACCGCGGCGGTGTTGTGGAAGCGGTCGCCGTCGCGTTCGAGCATCCCCAGCACGAGGGCGGGCCGCAGCGGGGCCAGCCGCCGGAGGATCGCCGCGAAGGGCGGCGAGTCCAGGGCCAGGGCGTGCCGGCGTACGTGGTCGCCGGTCACCAGATAGCCCTGAAGAAAGCCCTCCGGAAAGAGCAGCAGGTCAGCACCGGCGGCGTCGGCGGCGAACCGCTCGACGCAGGCCAGCGCCGCCTCGACGTCACCCAGGATCTCCGGGGTCTGACACGCCGCGATCCGCACCGGGCCAGCGTAGACCGAGGCCGCCGTGATCTGGGACGAGGAGGTGACGAGCGCGCGGCGAACGTGGTGGACGCTGGATCAGGCCGGAACCGGGGACATGCCGCAGGCCAGGACCCGGGCCTGGGCTCGGATCTCCGGGACCGCGGTGGTCTCCCAGCGGGCGCCCCGGCGCAGCGGGCCGATCAGCCACAGGTTGTCGCGGGCGTGGCCGTCGGCGCCGATCAGGTGGCCGGCGTCGTCGATGTCCAGGCCGAGGCCGTGCGGGCCCACGCGGGCCTGGCCCGCGTCGAGCAGGCTGCCCACGAATCCGCCCGCGGCGGCGGGGAGGCGGCCGGGGCCGGCGCAGTTGATGACCGCGCCGAACCACTGGACGCCCGCCTCCAGCTCGACCAGCAGGCCGCCGGCGGGTGGGGCCGTCATCGAGCGGACGCCGCCCGCGCGGACCTCCAGGCGGCCTTCCGCGCGCAGTTCGGCCACCCGGCTGCCCACCGACGGGGCCATCCGGTGGCGGTGACACTCCCACGGGCGGGCCAGGTGGCGCAGGAACGCCTCCTGCTCGTCGGGGGTCAGCGCGGTCCAGAGCTGGTCCAAATACGGGCGCAGGCCGTCGACCACCGCGCGCCAGTCGCCGGCGCGGGCCGCCTCGGCCCGGACCGCGCGGACCACGTCGCGCAGGGTGGTGCAGTCGTCCAGGGCCAGGCCGACCGGCGGGGCCGCGACCGCGGTGTGGGTCAGCGGCAACTGACCTCGGCGGCTGACCGCCGTGATCGGGGCGTCGCGGTCACGGTCGGCGGTGAGGGTCAGCGCCACGTCGACGGCGGTCAGGCCGGCGCCGACCAGCATCACCGGCACGTCGGACGGGATGGCGTCGAGCACGCCGGGCGCCCACGGGTCGGCGATGTAGTCGGGGTGGTCGGGGCGGGCCGCCGGCTGCGCGGGAGCCGGGTTGCCGGTGGCCACCACGATCTCGTCGGCGCGCACGGTCGAGCCGTCGTCCAGAGCCAGGCCCCCGGTGACGAGAGCGCGGGCACGGGCCGGCCGCACCTCGAGTCGCTCACCGAAGGAGGCGGCCGTCTCCGCGAAAACCGACCGCAGGTAGCGGCCGTACTCCGTCCGCGGGCGGAAGTCGTCGGGGGTGCTCCCGGACCACCGGGTGAAGTGCCCGAGGTCGTCGGGGTCGGCGCTCATGGCGCCGGCCCGGGAGTTGAGCAGATGCCACGGGCGGGCCGAGCCGTAGGCCAGGCCGCCGCCCGGCTCGTCCGGCTCGATCAGCACCACCCGGTCGTCGCCGCCGCGCAGCAGCTCCCGGGTGGCCAGCACGCCGGCGCAACCGCCACCGACGACCGCTACGGTCCGCTTGGACATGTGTGGAACCCCGATCAGGAAGAAACAACGACAGCGGCGTCGTCGGCCAGACGGTAGCCGAGCCCGTAGACCGTGGTGACGACCTCCGGGTCGGACAGCTTGGTGCGCAGGCGGCTGACGTGCACGTCGACCGTGCGGTTGGTGGTGTGCGTGTGCCCCCACACCTGGGCCAGCAGCTGGCTGCGGCTGAACACCTGGCGCGGGTGCCGGGCCAGGAAGAGCAGCAGATCGTACTCGAGGCGGCTCAGGTCGAGCGGCTGCCCGTCGCGGGTGGCGGTGCGCGCTTTCGGGTCGAGCCGCAGGGCGGTCCCGCCGACCGGTTCGACGGCCACCTCGACGGCCGTGCCGGCCGCGTCGACCAGGTCGCGCAGCGCGGCCAGCACCCGGTCGCGGCCGGCGCCCTCGCCTCCGGCGATGCTGATGGTCACCGTGACCGGCGGCTCGGCGAGGTCGGGCACCGGTCGCAGGCGGGCGATGCGGGAGCGCGGAACGGGCGGATGGGCGACGGCGAGCGCGGACATGTGGGTCCTCCTCGGGGGTGCGGGCCGGTGGGCCGCTGGAATAATACATTTCCTATCTGTTCGATAGGTCAAAACACGCGCAACGAGGGCGGACTCACACCTCCAGCGGTGGGTCGTAGGCCCGGATCGGCGGCAGCGGCGCGGGCGCACCACGTCACCGTCGGCGACACCGCGGGCCTGCGGGTCGGCCGGACGCATCCGCACCGGCTCGCGACCGGACCGCTTCGCGGCCTGCGAGAATCCGCCCATGTCGAACGGGGAGTGCAGCCGCGTGGCGGTCTGATTGCAGATCAAGACCATTTCCCCGTACGCCGGTGAGCCCGGCCGAGGCGCATAGATCGGGCATCCCGGGCATTCCGGATAGCCGAAGCCGGCCACCGTCGCCGAGTAAAGCTCGATCCGCCCGCTCGGCGTGTCCAGCGGCTCGCCGTCCCGGAAATCCGCGAAGAGCACCGTGTCGTCACGCCGCTCCATTTCGCCCGCCGCCCAGAACTCGTCGAAGGACTTCTTCGGCTCGGCCCGCCACCGCCCGTAGAGGTGACGCAGCCACTCCCGACTGGAGCGCCCCTGGGTGAAGGCCTCGGCGTAGCCGGCCCAGAGGGGCTGCTCGCCGAACGGGGCGCGCTGCAGCGACCAGCTCACGGTGATGAACGTGCGGCCGGCGGCCATCCGCCGGGCCAGGGCGAACATCAGCGCCACATCGGTGCCGGGTTTCAGCGGCAGCCACCCGCCCCGGGAAGAGGGCAGGTCGTCGCCCAGCGGTGAGATCGAGACGATCTCACCCCGGGCCGCCGCCACATGACGCTCGACGTCGTGGGTAGCCCGGCCGCCGGCCGTCACGCCGACCAGGTCAAGGGCGAGATCCCAGGAGATTTCCTCGTACGAGTCGTAGCCGCGCCCGGCCGAGCGACGGCGCACCGAGCGACGGCGCACCGAGGGGCGCGCCACCCGGGAGCGATGACGCCGGGCACCCGGGATGTGGCCGAGCAGGGGCGACGGATGGGCGTCACCACGATGCCACTGCCGTACGACAGGAATCGTGGGAGCGGACATGGACCAACCTTGCGGGCCGCAATGCCGCCATGTCAACCATACTCCCTAGGTTTACTAGGATATGAGAACACCATTGACATCACGACAAGGCGGGACGCACGGTGGGGTCATGCGCGTTCGCCATCTCAATCTGTGGACGCGACGTTCTTAGGAGACTTCCGTGACCGTCAGTTCGCTCGTGGACGCCGATCTCTTCCGGGCCCTGCTGCGCCGCCACGCCGCTGCCGTCGTGGTCATCACCGCTCCGGGCGCGCCCGGCCAGGCCCCCGCCGGATTCACCGCCACCTCGTTCACCTCCGTCTCCCTCGACCCGCCGCTGGTCTCGTTCTGCCTCGCCCACAGCGCCTCGGCCTGGCCGGCGATCGCCGCCTCGGCGACGGTCGCCGTGCACGTGCTGACCGAGGAGCAGGAACAGGTCGCGCGAACCTTCTCGACCAAGAACATCGACCGCTTCGCCACCCACGGCGCCTGGGAGCGCGGCCCCGGCGGGGTGCCGCTGCTCGACGGCGTGCTGGCCCGCATCGTCTGCCGCGTCGACCAGCGCGTCGAGGCCGGCGACCACACGATCGTGCTGGCCACGCCCGAACACGGCTGGCATCACGAGGACCACACCGCGGCCCCGCTCGTCTACCACGACGGGCGATACACCCAACTGGGCCGTGCCGCTTGACCACCTCTCGCTAGGAGAATCATGAGTCGCATCGTCGTCGTGTCCGGCAATCCCCGTCCGGGCTCGCGCACCTCGGTGCTCGCCACCGCCGTCGGCGCCGCCCTGGCCGGCACCGGGACGCCGGAAGTCATCGAGGTGGGCGCGCTCGGCCCGGGCCTGCTGACACCCGGGGACGCGGCGACCGCCGCCGCCCTCGACGCCGTCCAGGGCGCCGACGTGCTGGTCATCGCCACCCCGACCTACAAGGGCAGCTACACCGGCGTCCTCAAGGTGCTGCTGGACAACCTGCCGGCGCGGGCCCTGGCCGGCAAGCGGGCCGTGCCGGTGGTCACGGCCGGCGTCGCCCCGCAGGCGGCGGCGGCCGAGGCGCTGCTGCGCCGGCTGCTCACCGAGCTCGGCGCGGACGTCGCGGCCGGCCTGCCGGTGGTCGAGTCGGACCTGCCGGAGACCGCCGCGATCGCCGAGAAGTACGCGGCCACCTTCACCGCGTGAATGATTTTCAGCTTTTACCCAGCTCGGTCCTAGCTTTCTGAGAGCCGGGATCCGTAACCTCGTTATCGGTTCGGCCGAAGGCATCCGCCCCGCCCACGCCGAGCCGGGCAACACACCGCACCCGGCCCCCGTCCCGCTCGTCGATGCCGTGCCCCCGGTCGTCGAGCGGGACGGGCCGGCCTGACCCTCAGGCGACCTCGATGGTGTAGGTGCGGATCACCCTGTTGCCCCAGCCGTCCGCGAAGGCCGCCGTGAAGGTTCCGGCGCCCGCGACCGCCGGCACACCCTCGATGACACCGTTCGCGCGCAGCGTCAGTCCCTCCGGCAGCGAACCCGCGGTCACCGACCACGACCCGGCACGCCCGTCGGCGACGCTGAGCGCCGCCTCGAAGCCGGCGCCCACGACGCCCTGGGGCATCGCGACCGGGTTGATGACCGGCACGGTGTTGCGGATCGTCACCGCTAGGGTGCGCGTGACCGCGTACGGAACGAAATCGGTGAATTTGACGGTGACCTTCGCCGTGCCCCGGCCCGTCGGCGTGCCGGTGATGACGCCGCCGGCGGAGAGCTTGAGGCCGGTCGGCAGGCGGCCCGCGGTGAGGCTCCACGTGCCCTTGCGGCTCGCCGACAGCGTGATCTTCGCGGCGCGGTTGGCGGCGACCACGACGGCGGCCGACCTGATGACCGGCTTGGCCGGCGGCCCGGGCACGAAGAGCAGCCGGTTGGGCGAGCCGTGGGCGTCCTTGACCTTGTTCTTGGTGGAGTAGGTGACCAGGTAGTTGCGGACCTGGGCCGGGCTCATCCCCGGGTTGGCGTCCAGGGCCAGCGCGGCCGCGCCGGCCACGTGTGGCGAGGCCATCGAGGTGCCGTCCATGACCGCGGAGGCGGAATTGCTCCAGGCGTACGCGGAACGGATGCCCACGCCCGGCGCGAACAGGTCGAGCGACGCCCCGAAGTTGGAGAAGCCCGCCCGGCGGTCCCTGCCGTCGGTGGCGCCCACGGTGATCGCGGCCGGCAGTCCGGCCGGGCTCGTGTTGGTGGCGTTGGCGTCCTCGTTGCCGGCGGCCACCACGTAGGTGACACCCGCGTTGATGGATTTCTGGATGCTGGCCTCGAGCGCCGGGCTGAACGCGCCGCCCATGCTCATGTTGGCCACGGCCGGCTTGACCGCGTTGGCCGTGACCCAGTTGACGCCGGCGATGACCTGCGACAGCGAGCCCTCGCCGGCGCAGTCGAGGACCCGGACGGCGACCAGGCGCACCCGCTTGGCGACGCCGAAGCGGGTGCCGCCGATGGTGCCGGCCACGTGCGTACCGTGCCCGTTGCAGTCGGCGGCGAAGCCGTCGCCGTCGACCGCGTCGTAGCCGTAGGTGGCCCGGCCGCCCGCGAACTCGGCATGGGTGATCCGGATACCGGTGTCGATGACGTACGCGTGGACGGCGCTGCCGTCGTCGGTCGGCGTGAACGACTTGGACAGCTTGGCCGGCCGCTGGTCGATGCGGTCGAGGTTCCAGCCCGGGTTGCGCTGAGTTCCTTCCAGGCGCAGCCGGCGGTCCTGCTCGATGGAGCGGACCTCGGGGTCGGCGGCGAGGCGGCGGGCCTGTTTCGCGCTCATCTCGGCCACGAAGACGCCGTCGCCACCGGCGGCCATCGCCGCGACGTCACCCTTGGGGGCGTGCTCGTCGAGCGTGACGATGTAGCGCCCGGGAATCGCGCCGGGCGCGCCGGCCCCGATGACCGTCCCTTCGCCGGTCGCGCCCAAGGCGGGAACGGCCGTACCGGACACGGCGACAACGGCGGCGGTGACCAGGGTCCCGAGGGTTCGCTTGCGCATGCCCGTCGGATCGGCCGCCGCGCGGCCCCACCTGATGCCCGCCCGATGATCACTCCGAGACCGCAACCAGCAGCCCGGACCGATCGGTCCGAATTCCTCGCCCGTACGGAAATAGGGGGCTCACCAGTGGCGTTACCTCCATTGCGTCTGGCGAACCGCAAGCCGGCGCGGAAAGAGGGAGATCCCATGAAGGTCCGCAACTCGCTGCGTTCGCTGAAGAGCAAGCCGGGCAGCGTCGTCACCCGTCGCCGCGGCCGCCAGGTGGTCATCAACAAGAAGAACCCCCGCTGGAACGGCCGCCAGGGCTGACCGGCGCGCTGGCGCGACAGCGTTGCAGTGATCGTATAGCTTGACAGCCGCAGGGCCGGAGATCCGCCGCCACGGATCTCCGGCCTTTCGATGTTTTCAAGCCTGGTGAGCGGTCAGCGCCAGCCGTACGCGGTTGGGACTGTTCGTCTTCGTCATCAGCGCCGTGATGTGCGTCTTCACGGTGGTCACCCCGATGTGCAGCCGCTCGGCGATCTCCGCGTTGGACAGCCCCTCACCGACCAGCCCCAGAACGTCGCGCTCCCGCGCGGTGAGCCCGTCGACCGGCCGCCGGCGCTCACTGCCGGCCCCGACCGCCCGCCGCACGAGCCGCCGCAGGACATCCTGACTGAACGGGCTGTCCCCGGCCGCGACCCGCCTGATCCCGTCCAGCAACTCGGACGGCGGCGCGTCCTTGAGCAGGAACCCGGCCGCACCCGCGGTGAGCGCCGGATAGAGGTGGTCGTCGTCCCCGAACGTGGTCAGCACCAGCACCCGCGTGGCGGGCCGCCCCGCGAGGATGCGGCTGGTCGCACTGATCCCGTCCACCCCCGGCATGCGCAGATCCATCACCACGACATCGGGCCGGAGCCGCTCGGCCAGAGCGATCGCCTCCCGCCCGTCCCCGGCCTCCCCCACCACTTCGAGGTCACCCTCGGCCTCACACAGCATCCGCAGCCCCGACCGAATGAGCTGCTGGTCGTCCACGAGAAGCACCCGAATCACACGCCCACCCCCACGCCGCCATCCGCCCGGCCGGGCCATTCCCGCCTCACGCTGTCGCCCCCTCCGCCGCGCCGTTGTGCGCGGGTAGCACTGCCGAAACCCGCCAGCCCGAGCCGGCGGGGCCGGCGGTCAGTTCACCGCCGAGGACGGCGACCCGCTCGTGCATGCCGGTCAGGCCGTGGCCGCCGCCGGGTGGGGCGGACGCCGGTGGAGCGCCGCCCTCATCGGCGACCTCCCACCACACGTTCTCCTCCTCGACGCTCACGCGCAGCCGGGCCACGGCGGCCGGGCCGGCGTGTTTGGCCACGTTGGTCAGTGCCTCCTGGGTCAGGCGGAGAACAGCCATCGCCCGTACGGCATCCAAACCGCCGACCGCCTCGTCGATGTCGGCTTCCACGGTGAGGCCGGTCATGCGGGCCCGCTCCACGGCCGCTCCGAGCGCGGCCGGCAGCGCGCCCGGCTCGATCGCGGTGAAAGCGGCGTCACCGCGTACGGCGGAAGGGTCTCGCAGAGCCGCGACCAAGCGACGGAGATCAGCCAGCGCGGTCGTGCCCGTGCCGTGGACGTCGTCGAGCACCGCGGAGATCCGAGGATCGAGGCCCGGCACGACATGGCGGGCGACACCCACACGCAACACCATCGAGGCGACATGGTGGGCCACGACGTCGTGCAACTCCCGGGCGATCGCGCTGCGCTCGTCGGCCCGGTCGGCCCGCGCCTCCGACTCCCGGCGGCGCGCCTCCTCGGCCTCGCGGCGGCGCCGCTGCTCGCCCAGCTCGTGGTTCGTGCGCACGACCAGGCCGAGCAGGAGCGGCAGCCCCACCGGCAGCAGCAGCTCGACGGGCCGCTCGGCCCCCAGCACGACATGCACCGCCAGCAGCAGCACCGTGCCGGACCAGTAGACGACCGGGCGGGCCGCCCACGCCACCAGTTCGGCCAGCATCCAGCTCGAGCCGACCACGTTGATCGTCGGGTCGTCGACCACCAGGAGCGCCAGCACGAGCAGGGCGGTCTGCACGAGCAGGCTGACCAGCGGCCACCGGATCAGGGCGAGGATCGCGACGAAGGCGCCGAGCGCGAGGATCAGCTGCGGCGGGGACGGTCTGGTGAGCTCGTTGAGGTACAGGTAGCCGAGGCCGCTGAGGTCGAGCAGCACGAGACGCAGCCACGCGTCGCGGCGATCGAACAGACGCTCTACCCAGCCCATGCCCGCCAGCCTAGGCCGCGAACGGAGCCGCTTCGGTCATCCAACTCGCGCACTCCGCACGATCAGGGTGGTGGCGATGAGCGTGGCCACCACGACAGCACCGGCCGCCGCCAGCGTCGCGGCGTCGGGCGCCAGCAGGGGCTGACCACGCAGCGCCTGCCACGTGACGATCGCGACCGTCGCCGCGTAGGCGGACGCGGCCGTCAGCAGCAGACGCGTGCTCTGGCTCGTGCCGAGGCGGGTGCGGGTGAGCAGGAACGCCAGCAGCGGCAGCGCCTGCAGGCCGTGCATGCCGATGAAGTGGCCGACGCGCAGGTCGCCGCCGGTGGTGCTCCATCCGGTCAGGGGCAGGCCGGGGCCGCCGTCGGGCACGCCGACCGCGTGGGCGCCGCTGATGCCGTCGATGCCGGTGTCCGTCGACATGACCATCGGTATGGCGGCCAGGAAGCCGAGCAGGGCCAGGAGCAGGCCGAGGCGGATTCCGTACGCCGCGACCCGGTCGGGGAGGCGCTGCCTCAGGGCCACCACCGCGACCACGAGGTGGGCCACGAACAGCACCATGATCGAGGCGCCCATGATCGACCAGAGGCGGCTGTCGAAGGGAGTCGTGTCGTTGTAGTGACTGCGGTGGCCGCGGGCCGCCTGGAACGTGATGATCGCGACCTCGACGACGGAGACCGCGACGATCACGGTGGACGACCATTCGGCGAGGCGGCTGCGGCGGGGCAGCACCGACAGGATCCAGGCCAGCGTGAAGCCGTACACCGCGAAGCTGACGGCGAACTTGAACGGCTTGAGCCAGACGTTCGCGCCGAGCAGGGTCCGGTCGTCGACGGCGAGCCCGGCCGCGGTGACGAGCGCCAGCACGGCCATCGCGGCGGTGAGCGTCAGCAGCGGCCGGTGCCGGCGTTGCCGGCCGGTGCGGGCAGTCGTGGTTGTCATGTCTGGCAGCGTCGCGCCGTTCGACGGCCGTCTCTTCCTGCCGCCGGCCCGGACGGTGGCCCCGGGGTCGGAGGCGGCCTCCTACCGGGGTAGGAGAGGATGTCGCCCGTGATCACGTTTCCCGCCGGCGCGTCCGGCCGTCCGAGCAGTTCGGCCTTCGGGCGGTCGGTGGTCGCGGACGCCCTGCGCGCCGTCTCGCCGGAGGCGGCCGGTGCCGCGGCCGCGGAGCCGGATTGGCGGCGCGGCTATCCACGGCACTTCCGGCAGTTGATCGCGACGGCGAAGACCGGCTACGAGGTGGCCGCCGCCGGGCTGGCCTCGGTCCACGAGCGGATGCCGGTGCCGATCACCGCGCCCGGGAAGCCGCTGGAGACGGTCACGGTCGAGGGTGGCGAGAAGCCGTCGCGCGAGGTCGCTCTACCGTACGGAAAAGAACTTCTCCGAGGCGCGGCACTCGATCGCCGGCTCGACAAATGGGTCGAGGCCGGTGTGATCGAGGAGTCGTGCGCCACCGCGGTGCGGGCCGTGCGGGACAACCCGGACTGGCTCGATCTGAGCGACCAGCAGCTGGTCGTGCTCGGTGCCGGGGCCGAGATGGGCCCTCTTCCGGCGGTGCTCGAGTGGGGTGCGACTGTCATCGGCGTCGACCTGCCCCGTGTGGAGGACCGGATCTCGGCGCTGGCCGCCCGGTCGGCCGGGCGGTTGATCGTGCCGCGGGGTGTCGACCTGCTCGAGGACGTCGGCGGGCTCGCGCACTGGCTGGCCGACCGGCCGGAGGGGCGCCTGACGCTGGGCAACTACGTCTACGCGCCCGGCGCCGCGTACACCAAGCTTTCGGTGACCGTGGACGCGCTCGCGGCGTACCTCAAGAAGGTCCGTGACGATGTCGCCCTGGCCTTTCTCGCCACGCCGACGGACGTCTTCGCCGTGCCGTCCTCGGCCGTCGCGCAGTCGGCCGAACGTTTCCGCGCGCGGTCGCGCCTGGCCCGGGTGACCGGCGCGCTCTCCGGTGGGCGGCTTCTGCAGCCGAACTACCCGGACGGCACTGAGCCGGGCATCAACGACAGTCTGGTTCCGCAGCAGGGTCCCAACTACGCGCTGGCCAAACGCATTCAGCGCTGGCGGGCCAGCCTGGCCCGGCGGGACGGCGCGGTCAGTTTCTCGGTGGCGCCTCCGGCCCGGACCAGATCGGTCGTCTCCCACCGGATCCTGGCCGCGGCCTACGCCGGCGCGCACCGCTTCGACGTCGAGATCTTCGAACCGGCGACCGCGAACCGCCTGATGGCCGTGCTGATGGTCCACCAGCTGCGCAATCCGCGCCCGGCGGCGGCCGAGGCGTGGCGCGACGAGGCGGTCGAGGCGGCGCACGGCGGGCTGTGGCGGACGGCCTATCACCCGCGTACGGCGCTGGGGCTGGCCGCGGTCAGAGGTTTTCTGGGCTGAGGCCGTGGATGCGGCCGGCGGTGGTGGTGAGCCGGGCGCCCGAGCCGCCCCAGCGCAGGGCGACGATCTCGGCGGCGATGCTGACCGCGGTCTCCTCCGGCGTGCGGGCGCCCAGGTCGAGCCCGACCGGTGACGCCAGGCGGGTCGTCTCGTCGCCGGTCAGGCCGGTCTCCTCGAGCCGTTTGAGCCGGTCGTCGTGGGTACGCCGGGAGCCCATCGCGCCCACATAGGCGACCGGCAGCCGCAACGCGACCTCCAGCACCGGCACGTCGAACTTGGGGTCGTGGGTCAGGACACAGAGGACGGTACGCCCGTCGACGCGCCCGGCCTCGGCCTCGGCGGCCAGGTAGCGGTGCGGCCAGTCGACCACGACCTCGTCGGCCGACGGGAAACGCTTCCTGGTGGCGAAGACCGGCCGGGCGTCGCACACGGTCACGTGGTAGCCGAGGAACGACCCGATGCGGGCGGTCGCCGCCGCGTGGTCGGTGGCGCCGAAGACCAGCATCCGGGCCGGCGGGGCGAACGAGCCGACCAGCACCGACAGGCCCTCGCCGCGGCGTTCGCCGCTGGGGCCGTAGTGCAGCGTCCCGGTGCGGCCGGCGGCCAGCAGCCCGCGCCCGTCGTCGGTGGCCGCGTCGTCGAGCCGGTCACCGCCGAGCGTGCCGCTCCGCTCGTCGGGGGTGATCAGCAGGTGCCGGGCCGTGGTCTCGTCGAGGCGGGTGAGCAGGGCGACCGGCCGGTTGGCGGTGATCGCCTCGGCCAGCGCCGGCAGCTCCGGGAAGGACTCCCGGTCGACCCGCTCGATGAGCATTTCGATGGTGCCGCCGCAGGTCAGGCCGACCTCGAACGCGTCGTCGTCGCTCACCCCGAACCGGACCGTGCGGGCCTGGCCGGTCTCGGCCACCTCACGGCAGATCTCGTAGACCGCGCCCTCCACGCAGCCGCCGGACACGCTGCCGGCGACCGTGCCGTCCGGTCCGACGGCCATCGCCGCGCCCGGCTGGCGAGGCGCGCTCGACCAGGTGGCGGTCACGGTGGCCAGGCCGGCCGGCTCGCCCGCCGCCCACCAGCGGAGCAGGGGATCCAGTACGTCACGCATGGGGATTCAACTCCGGAACGTCGAGGTCGAGATCATCGGATACGTCGCCCACGGCGACCACCTGGACCAGCCCGGCGTGCGCGCGCAGGTAGTCCCGCGCTCCGGAGTCCCCGGTGGCGGACGCCGCCACACCTGCCCAGTGCTCGCGGCCGAGCAGCACCGGGTGCCCGCGCCGTTTTCCGTACCCGCCCATGACCAGCGCGTCCGCGCTCGCCGAGGCGCTGACCCGGCGGACCGCCTCGGCCGAGACGCCCGGCATGTCGACCAGCAGCACCACGGCCGCCTCGGCCTCGGTCGCCTCGAGGGCGCTCAGCCCCACCTTCAGCGAGGACGCCATGCCCGTCTCCCAGTCCGGGTTGACCACGACGCCGGGAAGATCGGGCATCTGATCGGCGGCGGCTCCCAGCACGACCACGATGGGCGACAACCGCGCCTCACGCAGGGTGTCGACCGCCCGCTCCACCAACAACTTCCCGGAGTATCGGACGAGCGCCTTGGGCATGCCGTACCGCCGCCCCGCACCCGCCGCGAGCACCAACCCGGCCGTCATCCCTGAAGCCTAATAAATGAGTTGGCAGACGGCCCGTACTGACGAAGCATCGATTCCGTTCCTCTCCACCGTTTTTCGAAAGAGCGCCGGTTTTGTCAGCGACGGTTTCTGTCTTCGCGTCCCCCTCCAGCTGGATCGAGTCCAGTGCCGTCGACCAGTGCCACCAGGTGGCCGCCCTCGACGGTATGCTCCACGTGGCCGGCATGCCCGACCTGCACCCCGGCAAGGGCGCCCCGATCGGCGCCGCCATGCTCTCCACGGTTCTCTACCCGTTCCTGGTCGGTTCCGACATCGGCTGCGGCATCGCCGTCTTCCCGATCCGGCTCAAACGCCCGGTCGCGGAGAAGCTGGCCCGCAAGTTCCCCGACCTCGACTACTCCCCCCAACCCGACGACCTTGCTTGGTCGTACGTCGAACCGAGCATCCCGGCCGGCCACAGCGACCACCTCGGCACCGTCGGCCGCGGCAACCACTTCGTCGAGCTGGCCCGCGTCGACGCCGTACACGCCGAACGCCCCGGCCTGGACCGCGGCGACCTGGTCCTCATCGTCCACAGTGGCTCACGGGGCCTCGGCGAGCGCATCCTGCGCGCGCACACCGAGGTGCACGGCGCCGGCCCGGCCGAGGATCCGGCGGCCTACCTGGCCGCCCACGACGACGCGGTGCGCTGGGGTTCGCTCAACCGCCGCCTGATGGCCGCCCGCGTCGCCCTCGCCCTCGGCGCCACCCCCGAGGACCCGATCGTCGACGAGTGCCACAACCTGGTCGAGGTCCGCGACGGCGCCTATCTGCACCGCAAGGGCGCGGCCCGGGGCGACGGCCGCGACGTGCTGGTCGCCGGCACCCGGGGCACCCCGTCCTTTCTCGTGGCGGCCCACGCCGGCGCCGAGGCGAACTACTCGGTGGCGCACGGGGCCGGCCGCAAGATGTCCCGCTCCGACGCGTTGCGCCGGGGCAAGGCCAAACACACGGTCGAGGAGCTTCGCCGTACGCCGGTCGGCTCGATCGTCGTCTGCGGCGACCGGCAACTCCTGTTCGAGGAGGCGCCCACGGCGTACAAACGCATCGAACAGGTCGTCGGCGACCTCACCGCCCACGACCTGGCCACCCCGGTGGCGGTCACCGTCCCGCTGGTCACCTACAAGACGGTGGCCCACTGATGACCAGGCACCTGATGCTGTCGGCCGGTCGCGGGCCGCTCGAGTGCTCGTGGGCCGTGGCCCGCCTGCTCCCGCGCCTGGAGGCCGACGCCCGGCGCCACGGCGTGCGCTGCGAGCGACTGACGACGGTGGCCGGCGACCGCCCGGGCACGCTGCGGTCGGCGGTGGTCCGGCTGGGCGACGACGACTTCGCGGCCTCCTGGACGGGGACGCTGTGCTGGCAGGCGCCCAGCCCGTACCGGTCGACGGGCCGCAAGAACTGGTACGTGACCGCCCAGCCCTGCTCGTTCGACACCGTGGCGACCCCCTTCTCGGAGGACGACGTCGACATCGTCCCCGTCCGCACCGGCGGCCCGGGCGGTCAGCACCGCAACAAGGCGAGCACGGCCGTCCGCGCCACCCACCGCCCGTCCGGCCTGGTCGTGGTGGCCGACACCGAGCGACAGTTCTCCCTCAACCGGGCCGTCGCCCTGCGCCGCCTCCAAGCCCGCCTCCAGGAGGCTGACGAGGCCGCCGCCCGCGCGGTCGAGACGTCCCGCTGGCGGATCCACGACGACCTGGTCCGGGGCGACCCGGTCCGGACGGAGCGGCCGTCAGGTGGCGCGGGCGCGTAGGCGGCGCAGCATCCGGGCGTCGCCGAAACCGACGGCCCGGGCCGCGGCCTCGACCGTGGTGCCGTGGCCGATCAGGTATTCGGCGCGCTCGACGCGCAACTGCTGCTGGTAGCGCAGGGGCGTCTGCCCGGTCGCGGCCTCGAAGAGGCGGGTCAGGGTGCGTTCGCTCACCCCGGCCCCGGCGGCCAGGTCGGCCAGGGGCAGGGGATCGCTGAACGATCCGTCGATGCGGTCCTGCACGCGGTGCACGACGTCGCTGAGGTGGCCGCGGTGGCGCAGCATCGCCGACGCCTGCTGTTCGCCGCCGTTGCGCCGGGCGTAGACCACCATCTCGCGGGCCACCCGGGCCGCCACCGCCGGACCGTGCCGCTGGGCGACCAGGTGCAGGGCCAGGTCGATGCCGCTGGCGATGCCGGCCGAGGTGACCACGCGGCCGTCGCTGACGTACAGGACGTCGCGGATCACCGTGGCCCGCGGATGCCGGCGGGCCAGCGTCTCCTGCAGGTCGTGGTGCGTCGTGCAGCGCCGGCCGTCGAGCAGGCCGGCCAGGCCGAGCGCGGAGGCGCCCGAGCAGACGCTGGCCACCGTGCCGCCGGCCTCGTGGTGGGCGGCGATCCGGGCCAGCAGGGCCGGGCCGGGCGGGTCGAAGCCGTCCCGCCAGCCGGGCACCAGCACCAGGTCGTCCGGGGTGAGCTCCGGCCACCCGACGGCGGCCTGCAGCCAGACACCCTGCCAGGTCGGGACCGAGGCGGCCGAGGCCACGTAGTGCAGCGCGTAGCCCGGCGCCGTCCTGAAGACCTGCGCCGGGCCGGCCAGATCGAGCAGATGCAACTGCGGCGTCAGTACGAAGACCACCCGTTGCACGATCCGGTCACTCCCCCAGATAGTCGGCGACCGTTCGGACGGCGGCGAACCGCCCGGCCAGCGCGTACTCGGTGCGGGCCACGACGTCCGCCGCCGCCCGCGTACGCGGGTCGGCCAGCAGCTCCTCGACGCTCTGGCCGGCCGGCGCCGTCCAGTGCGGGATCGGGAAGGTGCCGGTGGCGTCGGTGAGGAAGGTGACCTGGTACCCGAAGTCGGAGGCCACCCGGGCCGTCGTCTCCACGCACTGCTCGGTGCGCAGACCGGTCACCGCCACCGAGGTCACCCCGGCGGCCGTCAACAGCTGCTGGAGGTTGGTCGTGGTGAAGGCGTTGTGCGAGGTCTTGGTCACGACGGCCTCGTCCTTGGCCGGCTCCAGTTCCGCCACCACCCGCACGTGGCCGCTCTCGGGGTCGAAGAGCCCGCCGCTGCCCGGCTCGGCGTGCAACACCCAGACGACCTTGTCGCCGGCCGCCCGCGCCGCCTCGACCAGCCGCCGCACGTTGCCGATCAGAGCCGGGTTGTTCAGCGTCGCCCACAGCGGCCGCTCGCGGAACGATTCCTGTACGTCGATCACCAGAAGCGCGTTCGTCATGCCTTGATGATTCGCCGGCGCCGGCCACGCCCGTAAGGCACGTTCACGCCCCACCCCGGACCGATCCGGTCACGGGCGGCAATCCGGCGCGGCTACGTACCGGTCAGCGGCGCGATAATGCCCTCGTGGGGCTTGCATACAACGAGGTCGATGTGGTCCAGCCGCCGCGGCTGCGCGCCGGTGACGAGGTGCGCCTGGTCGCTCCCGGCGGGCCGGCGATCCGCCGGGACGCCGAGGCGATCCGGGCGCGGCTCGAAGGGCTGGGGCTGCGGGTCAGCGCCGGCGCGTACACGTTCCAGGAGAGCGAGACGCACCGGGCAGAGGACCTCAACCGGGCGCTGCGCGACCCCGGGGTGCGGGCACTCGTGGCCGTGCGCGGCGACCGGCGGGAGCACCGGATCGTGAACCGCCTCGACTTCAACACCGCCGCCGCCCACCCGAAGCTGTTCATCGCCGGCGGCGACGGCGCGATCGTGCACCTGGCCCTGTGGGAGCGGGCCGGGCTGGCCGGCCTGCGCGGCGATCCGGCCGGCGCGTTCGGCGCCGAACGGGTCACCCTGGTGTCCGACCCCAAGGCGCCGACCGGGGAGCTGACCACCACCGGGCGGGCCCGGGGCGTGCTCCTCGGCGGCGACCAGGACCAGGTGGCCGCGGCCGCCGGGTGGGTGCTGCCCAGCCTGAGCGGGGCGATCCTGCTGCTCGAGGGGGACGGGCTGGCCGCCGGCCACATCGACCGGCAGCTCACCATGCTGCGCAACGCGGGCCGGCTCGACGGGCTGCGGGGCGTGGCCGTAGGGCGGTACACCGACTGCGGCCCTGGCGTGCTGGACGTTCTGCACGATTGGTGCGGTGCTCTGTCCGTACCCCTGATCGGGGGCCTGGATGGTGAAAATCTGCCCGTCGGAACCATGGCCGAGCTGGACGCGGACGCCGGAACCCTGACCGTGGACGCGGCGGTTTCGTGAGGTAGTCGATTGCCGGGGAAACCCGTTCGCCGGGGCGGCAGGACCAGCGAAAGGAACCGACATGGCCAGCGACCCCCGACCGGCCGCCGCGTCGCCGGCGGCTTCGCCACCACCCTGCGGGAACCGGGCGTGGCCACCGACGGCCCGTACGCGGAGATCCTCGGCGGCTTCTACCTGATCGAGGCGGGAGACCTCGACGAGGTTCAGGGCTTGGCGGCACTGCTGCCCGAGGTGCGCGACACGCACAGCGCGGTGGAGATCCGCCCGGTGGTCGAACACGGATGACCGACATCGGTGCCGCCCGCGCCGGGCTCGTCGTGCTCTCGCGTGTGGCGGTGGCCACACCACCGCCGCGATTGCCTCAGGAGGCTGGTTACCCACCCGATAGTTGGGGTACAAATAGTTGGCGTGGCAACGATAGGAGGGCGTGAGGGTCATGGCGAAGAACGCTGAAGGCCGCGGCCGGGTGAAGCAGTGGTTCCACGACACGTTCGACGACTGGTGGTTCCGCTCCATCATCGGACCCGCCCAGACCCGCAACGCCGTCCAGGGCTGCGACGAGGGCGCCCGCGAACAGTGGAAACGAGACCTCGAAAACCGCAAGCGCTACACCCGCGAACAGCGCGAACGCAAACGCCTGGCCCGCGAGTCCGCCCAGCGCTCCTGAGCCACCCGGCGGCCCGTCGCCGCCCCGGGCCCGCAGGCCACCCAGCGCCCGCAGGCGCCAACCAGCGCCCGCACGGCCGTCCCGCGCTCGTAGGCCGCCCGCGCTCGCAGGCCACCCAGCGCCCGCACGGCCGTCCCGCGCTCGTAGGCCGCCCAACGCGCGCAGGGTCGCTCAGCGTCTCCGAGGCCGGCCTGCGGACTTGAGTCACCCGGCACTGCCGCCGGCCAGTCGCCGCTGAGCGACGGTCCGCCGACCGCCGGCCGGAGACACCTGTCAGCACCAGCCACGCTGGGGCTCGCGGCCGCCGGCCTCACTGCCGGCGCCCTGCCCTTGGACGACCAGGCCATCCCCGGCTTCGTCGCCCGCACTCAACGCCGCGATCCCGCACTACGCGACCGGCAGCGCGGTCGCCAACTCCCTGAGCCTCCTCCTCGTAGTAGTTCCGGCCCGCATAGCCGCCGAACCGCCCTCCTCCGCCTGACTCCCACAGTCGCGGTGACCCTTGGGAGAAAGACGGATCGCGTAGTCCCTTCGTCCATGTGCGGGGGACAAAGGGCGACATGATCAGGCTGGGCTTGCGGCGGGCGGCACTGCCTTCGCGGCCACAGGACCTCGGTTTCGCCGCCTGACAGTCCTATCACCTCCTCGTGGCAACGACCCGTTTTCCACAGTCCCGGAGTTGTCCACAGCCCTCCCCCGCGCTCCTGCGGCGCACGCAATGATGGAGCCATCCCGGAGGCCGGCGGGGGCGGCTTCACGGCTTGGGGGTTTGGAGGGCAGCGAAGGTGTAGGGCTTCAGCGTTATGGCGTCGGACTTTCCGAACTGCTTGGCCAGGAGCTGGCGCATCGGCCAGCGGGACATCGAGCGCATCGATGCGGCCCGGGCGCGGATCATGAGGCGGCTCTTGGGGGCGAAGGCGTGCATGCCGCCGGGTGGCAGGCGGGTGCCCTCGGCCACGTAGGAGGCCATCGCGTTCTGATAGGCGGGGAAAGCGGCCTCCGGGTCCCCGTGGGTGGCCAGTTCGCCGGCCAGCACGTAGGCGCCGACCAGGCTCATGCTGGTGCCCAGGCCGGCCAGTGGGGAGCCGCAATATCCGGCGTCGCCCAGCAGGACGGTTCGGCCTCGGGACCAGGTGTCGACGTGTACCTGGTCGATCGAGTCGAAGTAGAAGTCGGCGGCGGTCGGCATCGCGGCCAGCAGCGACGGGACCTTCCAGCCGGCGCCTTCCAGGTTGCGCGCGATCAGCCGCTGTTGCTCCTCGCGGCTCAACCGGCCGTACCGGGTCCTGGACAGGAAGTTCAGGGCGGCCATGGCCCGGCCCTCGACGGTGGGGCGGATCAGGGCCACCCGGCCGCCGGGGGCGTTGTACATGTGGGCCCAATGGTTCAGGTCGTCGGGGGCCGGCACGGTGAACAGGGCGCCGTAGCCGCCCAGCGGGCGTACGAAGTCCGGCTCGGGGCCGAACGCCAGGGCGCGCACGCCGGAGTGGACGCCGTCGGCGCCGACGATCACGTCGTATCGGGCGCTGTCTCCGCTCTGGAACGTCGCCCGGCCGTCCGGGGTCAGGGCGGTGATGCGGTCGCCGAAGCGGTAGTCGGCCATGGTCGCGGTGGCCTCGACGAGGATCCGGGAGAGGTCGCCGCGGGAGATCTCGATCTCGGCGACGATGCCCTCGCCGCCGAACAGGTCGGCCGGCATCTCGGCCAGGCGGCGGCCGCGGTTGTCGACCAGGGCGATGCCCCGCTCGTCGACGCGGCTGGCCCGGATGGCCGGCATCAGGCCCATGTTCTCGACGACGCCGCGAGCCACCCCGCGGACGTCTACCGCCTGGCCGCCGGGGCGCAGGCCGGGCGCCTTCTCGACGATGGTGACGTCGGCGCCGGCCCGGTGCAGCCAGAACGCCAGGGCCGGGCCGCCGATGCCGGCGCCGGAGATGAGTACGCGCATTCCCCGCTCCTCTGCGTACGGTGTACGTTGGTGTA
The DNA here is from genome assembly GCF_040650035.1 of Actinoplanes sp. NPDC048796. NCBI lineage: Bacteria > Bacillati > Actinomycetota > Actinomycetes > Micromonosporales > Micromonosporaceae > Actinoplanes > Actinoplanes sp. NPDC048796. The sequence goes on from NZ_JBEZGO010000001.1 coordinate 607,819, forward strand.
CTAGCTGAGCGTAGGAAGCGGACCGGCGACAGGGCAACGTGTACTAGTACGGCGGTGGGTCGACCCAGGAGGTGTACTAGTGCATCCGTACCGGAGGATCGTCGAGGACGTGCGGCGGCGGATCGAGTCGGGCGAGCTGCGGCCGGGTGACCGGGTGCCGTCGGCCCGGGCCCTCACCAAGGAGTGGGGGGTCGCGATCGCCACCGCGACCCGGGCCCACGCGGCCCTGCGCGACGAAGGGCTGACCGTGGCCCGGCCCGGCGTGGGCACCGTGGTCGCGGGTCCGGCGCCGCGCCGGGAGCACGAGCTGACCCGGGAGCGGATCGTGGCCACCGCCATCGACGTGGCCGACCGGCTCGGGCTGGCCGAGCTGACCATGCGCCGGCTCGCGGCCGAGCTCGGGGCGGCCACGATGTCGCTCTACCGCTACGTGCCGAGCCGCGACGACCTGATCGTCGCGATGATCGACAAGGCGCTGGGCGAGATCCGGCTGCCCCGGCGGCATCCGGGCGGCTGGCGGCCGGCGATCGAGCTGGCCGCCCGGCAGGAGTGGGCGGTCTTCCAGCGTCACCCGTGGCTCAGCTCGTCGATGTCGATCACCCGGCCGCAGATCGCGCCGAACGGGCTCCGGCTCAGCGAATGGGTGCTGGCCTGTTTCGACGGCACCGGGCTCGACCTCGAGGAACGCATGTACGTGCAGATCGTGCTCTTCACCTTCGTCCGCGGCGTGGCCAACGGGCTGGAACCGGAGGCCGAGGCCGTCCGCGAGACCGGGCTGACCAACGAGCAGTGGATGGACACGCAGGCGACCACCCTGACCGAGGTGATGGACACCAACCGGATGAGCCACTTCCAGCAGCTCACCGAGGAGGGCTTCGACTTCGGGCTCGACCTGGTCTTCGAGTTCGGCCTGGCCCGCATGCTGGACGGGCTCAGCCTGTTCGTACAGGCACGGGGCTGATCGTGGCCAGCCGCAGCTTCGTCTCGTCCTCGCTGCCGGGCACGGCCGTCATGATCACGATCTTCAGCTCGGCGTCGCCGTCGGTCAGGGTGTCGCAGTCGACGGTGATCGGCCCGGCCGACGGATGCTCGATCACCTTGCGGTCCTCCCGGTGGGCGCCGACCGCGCCGGCCGCCCACAGCGCGGCGAACTCGTCGTTGCCCTCGCGCAGCTCACGCACGAGCACGGCCAGCCGCCGGTCGTGCGGGAAGCGGCCGGTGGCCCGCCTCAGGTCGGAGACGATGGCCGCCCTGGTGCCGCCGGGGTCCCGGGTGGTGACCGGCCACCGGGACAGGTGGGGGCCACCGTCACCGACCGGGAAGTTGTCGCGGGCGAAGTTGCGCAGGCCGCGCGGCGACGCCGACGGGTCGCCCAGCAGGCCGGCCCAGCCCCGGTTCCACCACAGCAACTGCCAGTCGGCCGCGAAGACGGCGGCGGCCGTGTCACCGAGCCGGGTCACCACCCGCTGCACGCCGGGCGGGATGTGGTCGGCGATCTGATCGTGCGCCGGCGGGGTGAGCCGGGCCAGCCGGAACAGGTGGTCGCGCTCGTCCGGGGTGAGCTGCAGGGCCCGGGCCAGCGCCGCCGTGACCTGGGCCGACGGCGTGGTGGCCCGGCTCTGCTCGAGGCGCACCACGTAGTCGACCGAGACGCCGGCGAGTTCGGCCAGTTCCTCCCGGCGCAGGCCGGCGGCCCGGCGCCCGTGCCGGGCCGGCAGGCCGGCGGCGGCCGGCGACAACCGTTCCCGCCAGCCCCGGATCGTCGTGCCGAGAGCTGTCATGACGACCATTGTTCCTCCGCCGGCGGCCGCGAAGGTGGTACTGGCTTTCTCTGGAAGACACCCCCGATCAGGCGTTGCATCGACGGCATGACGATCACCTTCATCACCGGGGCCAACAAGGGCCTCGGCTACGAGACCGCCCGCCGCCTCATCGCCCTCGGCCACACCGTCGTCGTCGGCGCCCGCAACCCCGCCCTCGGCGCCGCGGCGGCCGAAGCCCTGGGCGCCCGCTTCGTGCCCATCGACGTCACCGACGACGCCTCGGTGGCCGCCGCCGCCAAGGACGTCCAGGAGCACGAAGGGCTGGTCGACGTGCTCATCAACAACGCGGGCGTATCGGGCCCGATGGGGGATCCGAGCGGGCTCACCGGCGGCGAGGTGCTCGACGTGCTGAACGTCAACGTGGCCGGTGTGGTCCGGGCCACTACCGCGTTCCTGCCGCTGCTGCGCCGCTCGGCCGACCCGGTCATCGTCAACGTGAGCAGCGGGATGGGGTCTCTCGAGCACACGAACGACCCGTCCCGGCCCGAGTCGCACGTCATCGCGCCCGCGTACACCTCGTCCAAGGCGGCCCTGACGATGTTGACGAACCAGTACGCCAAGGCCCTTCCCGACGTACGCGTCAACGCCGCCGACCCGGGTTACACGGCCACCGACTTCAACGGCCACTCCGGACCACAAACCGTCACCGAGGGTACGGACGCCGTGGTCGCCCTGGCCACGGAAGGCCCCGGCCACGGCTCGGGCCGCTTCATCGACCGGCACGACCTCACCCGATGAGCAGGACCACCTTTCCGCCGCTGTGCCGGGACTCCACGGCGGCGTGCGCCTCGGCGATCCGGTCCAGCGGGTACGGGCGCACCTCGATGAGAATCCGGCCCTGAGCCGCCAGGCCGATCACCTCGGCCAGGCGTTTCGGGTCGCGGCCGGCCCGGACCACGCGGGCGCCCACCTCGGCCGCGGCCCGGTCATCGGCGATCGTGCCGATCCGGTCGAGCGGAACGCCCAGCTCAGCCGACTGCGCGAGGGTCTCGCCGCCGGCGGTGTCGAGAGCGACGGTCGGCGCGAGACCGAGGGCACGGACGTCGTCGGCGAGCCCCGGCCCGTACGCGACGGGGACGGCACCGATCTGCCGCAACCAGTCGTGGCGGGCCGGGCTCGCCGTCCCGATCACGGTGGCCCCGGCCAGGCGGGCGAGCTGGGTGGCGACCGTGCCGACGCTGCCCGAGGCGCCGTGCACGAGCAGCACGTCGTCGGGGCCGACGCCCAGCTCCAGCAGCGACCCACTGGCGGTCTGCGCGGCCGCGACCAGGGCGGCCGCGGTGGCGAAGTCCAGGCTTGCCGGCTTGGGCACGACGTCGGCGGCGGGAACCACCACGAACTCGGCGGCGCCGTTCAGCATGGTCGAACCGAGCACGGCGTCCCCCGCCGCGACGCGCTCGACACCCGCACCCACGTGATCGACCTCCCCGGCGTACTCCTGCCCGATGGTCTGCGGAAAAGTGACCTTGGCCCAGGGCATGCGGCCGCGCCGGACGGCCACGTCGAACGGCTGCACCCCGGCCGCGCGCACCCGGACCCGCACCTGCCCCGGGCCGGGCACCGGATCGGGCAGATCGGTGACGCGGAGAACCGACGGCGGACCGAACTCATCGAAGACGGCTGCTCTCATGAGTCGACACTGCAACCTCGACCTACCTTAAGGTCAAGGGAATCACTGAGCGTGACGGATCATCGACGCTGCGCCGTCCCGGATGGCCGGATAGGTGGTAAATCATCGCCGGGCGGTCACGATCCCCGGCCGCCCCGAGCCCGCCGGGCGCGGCGTCGATACCGTTATCGCGTGTCTGAGATCCCGTGGTGGGGGCTGCCCCTCATCGCCGCCGTGTTCGCCCTGGCCGGAGCCGCGACCGTCCAGCTCGTGACCGCCCGCACCACCAGCCTGCGCAGTCGCCGGCGGCGCACCCGGCGGTGGTACGAGGAGCGCAAGGCCGCGTACGTCGCCCTGCTCGCCGTCTTCGAGCGCGACACCTACAGCCTGCGCACCGCCTACGACGCCGGCACCAAGCCGGCCTCGCCGCTGGCCTACGTCGACGAGGTCGGGCCGGCCCTCATGCAGGTGCGGCTGCTCGCCTCCGGGCCGGTGCGCAGCGCCGCGCTCGCCGTGCACCTGCTCCTGCAGCAGCTGCACAGCGACATGAACCCGGCCGCGGTGTCCGGCGTACAACCGCAAATTCATTTCCGTGAATTGCTGACCCAGGTGCCGCTCGTGATGCAGCAGTTCGAGGCGGCGATCCGCGAGGAGCTGCGGATAGAGGCCACGCCGCCGGTCGAGGCCGAGTCGCTCAACGGGCGCGCGCGGTCGCTGCTGCGACGGCAACCACAGACGCAGCCTCTAGAGGGTTCGGCCGATGTCCGGCAGGATCTGAGTCGTGACCGATAGGAGCGAAACCACCGCCGCCGTCATCCGCAGCGGGATCGTCGCGATCCTGCGTGCACCGTCCGCCGACTACTTCTCCGCCGTCGCCGAGGTGCTGGTCGACTCCGGCATCACCGCCATGGAGGTCACGCTGACCTCCCGCGGCGCCGTCGAGGCCATCGCCGGGCTCCGGCGCCAGCTGCCCGCCTCGGTCGCGATCGGCGCCGGCACGGTCCTGACCGCCGACGACGCCAAGGCGGCGGTCGACGCCGGCGCCGAGTTTCTCGTCTCGCCGGTGATCGACGCCGAGCTCGTGGCCGGCTTCGAGGTGCCGTTCTATCCGGGCACGAGCACACCCACGGAGATGTACGCGGCCTACCGCGCCGGCGCCGAGCTCGTGAAGCTCTTCCCGGCCGCCGGCCTCGGCCCGTCCTTCCTGCGTGACGTCCGCGGGCCGCTGCCGCAGATCCCGGTCATGCCCACCGGCGGCATCAAGATCGAGGACATCGCCGACTGGCTGTTCGCCGGGGCCAAGGCGGTCGGCGTCGGATCGCCGCTGATCGGCGACGCCGCCACCGGCGGCAACATGCACGCCCTGGCCGCCCGCGCGCGGCACGCGGTCAGCGCGGTCGCGTTCGCCCGCTCATGACCGGCCCGGGTCTTTTCACCTTCGGTGAAACCATGGGCCTGGTCGCCGCGGACGGCATCGGCCCCTTGACGTACGCCAAGAGCTTCTCCTTCGGCATCGGCGGCGCCGAGAGCAACGTCGCGGTGGGCGTGGCCCGTCTCGGCGGCCAGGCCACCTGGCTCGGGCGGGTCGGGCCGGACGCGACGGGCGCGCTGATCGCCGAGCGTCTGACGGCTTCGGGTGTACGAGCCCTCGCCATCACCGACGAGGCCTTCACCGGCCTGATGGTGCGGCACAAGCGGTCGGCGCAGTTCGCGCAGGTCGACTACCACCGCGCCGGCAGCGCCGGTTCGCGGCTCTCCCCGGCCGACGTGCCCTCGGCCGAGCTGACCTCGGCCGGCGTCGTCCACGTCACCGGCATCACGCCCGCGCTGAGCGAGACGGCCCGGGCCGCCGTCTTCCAGTCGGTCGAGACGGCCCGCGCGGCCGGCGTTCCGGTGTCGGTCGACGTCAACTACCGCTCGAAACTGTGGAGCCGCTTCGACGCCGCCCCGGTCCTGCGAGACCTGGTCTCGCGGGCCGACGTGGTCTTCGCGTCGCCCGAGGAGGCCGAGCTGTTCGTCGACACCGACGACCTGCTGGGCGCCCTGGCCAAGCTGGGACCGTCCGAGGTGGTCGTCAAGGACGGCGCCCGCGGCTGCCGCGCCCTGATCGACGGCGAACGCCACGAGCTGCCGGTCCTGCCGGTCACGGTGGTCGACCCGGTCGGCGCCGGCGACGCCTTCGTCGCCGGCTACCTGGCCGACCGGCTGGCCGGCGCGGCCCCGGCGGCCCGCCTGACCACCGCGATCGCGGCCGGCGCCTTCGCCGTCACCGTCCCGGGCGACTGCGAGGGCGCGCCCACCCGGGCCGACCTGACCGCGCTGACCGGCGACGACGTGCATCGCTGAGAACGCCGGGGGTATTCCACCCCCATGCGCATCGGAAACACGGAAGTCCGGGTCCTGGGCGGCCCGCTCGGCTGCCTCGGCATGATCCTCTTCTCGGTCCTGGCCTCGGTTCTGCTGACTGTCCTGCTCAACGTGGTGCTGTGAGCGGCTACGCGCTGAAGGCCTGCTGGGGTTGCGGGCGGATCCAGTGGGTCAGGTTCTCGGGGCGGTCGGCCTTGCCGTAGAACCAGCCCTGGATCAGGTCGCAGCCCTGGCCGTACAGCCAATCCCGCTGGGCCTGGGTCTCGACGCCCTCGGCGACGACGAGGTGACCCATGGCGTGGGTCATGGCCAGGACGGCCCGGACGATGGGCTCGTCGCCGCCGTCCTCGCCGATGCGGCTGATGAAAGCGCGGTCGATCTTCACGACGCCGACCGGGAGGCGATGCAGGTAACTCAGTGACGAGTAGCCCGTACCGAAATCGTCGATGCACAGCACCACGCCCAGCGCGTGCAGGGCGTTGAGCGTGAGCAGGGCGGTCTCGATGTCCTCCATGACGCCGGACTCGGTGATCTCCAGCCAGAGGCTGGACGGCGTCAGGCCGGTCTCGCGCAGCACGTCGTCGACGACGTTGACCAGGGAGCCGTCGCGCAGCTGCCGGACCGCCACGTTCACCGAGACGTGCAGCCGGCGGTCGCCGGGGCGGCGCAGGGCCTGCCACTCGATGAGCTGCCGGACCGACTCGCGGAGCAGCCACTCACCCATCTCCACGATCATGCCGGTCTCCTCGGCGATCGGGATGAACTCGTCGGGCCGGACGAAGCCGTGCTCGGCCGAGTTCCAGCGCATCAGCGCCTCGAAGCCGTCCAGCTCACCGGAGCGTACGTCGACGATGGGCTGGAAGTGCACGGCCAGCTCGCCGCGCTCACCGGCGCCGCGCAGCGCCTGCTCGAGCTTCACCCGGTCGCGGACCTGATCGCGCAGCGAGGTGTCGAAGAGCGCCACCGCGTTGCGGCCCGACCCCTTGGCCTTGTACATGGCGGTGTCGGCGTCCCGGATCAGTTCCAGGGCGTGCGCGCCGCCGTGCGACTTGGCCACGCCGATCGAGGCCGAGATGACCACCTCGCCCACGGTCAGCCGGAACGGGCGGGCCAGCTCGACCAGCAGCCGTTCGGCCAGCGAGTCGGCCAACCGCAGATGCGACGGGCTGGCCAGCGCGATCACGAACTCGTCGCCGCCGATCCGGGCGACGATGTCCTGCGTACGGACCTGGGCGCTCAACCGGCCGGCGACCTCGCAGAGCAGCTCGTCGCCGACGCCGTGCCCCCAATGGTCGTTGATCATCTTGAAGCGGTCGAGGTCGAGGAAGAGCAGGCTGATCTCCTGCCCCTCGTCGGCCACCCGGCCGGCCCAGCCCGCCACGGTCTCGGCGAGCAGTTCGCGGTTGGGCAGGTCGGTGAGGGCGTCGTGGGTGGCGCGGCGGCGGTTGGCCCGCTCGGCCCGGACCCGCGAGTTGTTGGAGCGGACCACACGTACCAGCACGGCCACCACGACCAGCGCGCACAGCAGTGCCCGGACCAGGTTGTTGGTGAGGCTGCCGAGCGGCATCAGGGTGGCCACCACGGTCGGCACGACCATCACGGTGGCGATCACGGCCAACCGCATGCGGCTCAGATCCCGGACCACGATCTTTTGAGGCTGGGTGAGCGTACGCATGGACGGGTGCAGCGCGGCGGCCGGAATGGCCACGAACATGGCGGCGAACAGGACGTCCACGACATGCTGCGACGCCGAGACCATCTCGGCGTCGCGCAGCGTGAAGAGCAGATCGGCCGCGAACATGTCGGCCGAGGCGACGACGAGCATCCACAGCGCCGGCTGGCGGGCGCCGCCGGCCAGCAGGAGCTGGGCGATGAGCACCAGCAGGACCACGTCGATGATCGGGAAGAACGCGTCGACCACCCGCACGACGGTCATCCCGGTGCCGTCGATCGCCGGCGCGATCACGAAGGTCCAGGTCAGGAACGCGCCGGCCAGGCCCACGAGCAGGGCGTCGATGCGGGCGGGATCGTCGTCGGCCGCGCGGCGGCGGCGCAGCATGCCGCTGAAACCGGCGCCGAGCAGGATGTACGCGGGTACGACGAAGGCGTTCGGGATCAGCGCCATCATCGTGGGCGGTGTGGTCATCGTGCTCGGCACGGCGGCCCGGATGACGCTGGCCACGACGAACAGGTACGCCGCGTAGCGGATGTACCGCCACGGCGTGCGCTGGTCGGCCGGAAGATGCCGGTGCGGGCCGACGTGCAGGGCGACGACGCCCAGCACCATGATCAACGCCGTGGCCGGGACCTGCGCCCAGACCGGGCCGGCCGCCAGGACCGCGAGCAGCGCGACGCCCAGCACCAGGTGCAGGCGCGCTGCGGACGGTCCGAGACCGCGGGCGTTGGTCATGTCAGTGCCCATCGGCGGGCGAACCCGGTGGTAAAGCGGTTGTGATGTACCGGCCGTTCGGACATTCAGCCCCGAACCCCAGGGGATTTGACCGACTTTTCCGGACAGGCGCGGTACGTCCCCGGCAAGGTGTCACATGGCCGATGAACCAGCACCACAGGGGGACATGTGCACCGGAATCGGACGAACACCCGGGCGGCGACGGCGCTGCTCACGATAGTCGCGGGCACTCTGATCCCGCGTTCCACGGCCGCGGCCGAACCCGCGGCGCCACCGGAACTCCAGACGGTGACCTTGAGCGGTGCGGCCGCCGACCGCCCACAGACCAGCCCGTTCAGCCTGCTCGGGGCAACCTGGTCCGACCCGGCCGCCCGGCTGGACGGCGGGGTCCGGGTGCGAACCCGGGCGATCGCCACGGGCCGATGGTCGCCCTGGCAGACGTTGGAGGCCGACAGCGTCTCCCCGGCCGACCGCCGAGGATCAACCGACCCACTCTGGGTAGGCCCGTCGAACGGCCTCGAGGCCCGCGTGGTCGGCACCCACGGCCCGCTGCCCGCGGACCTCCGCGTCGACCTGTTCAACCCTGACGCCGGCGGAGCCGCGACGTCGCGGCCGACCACATCCGCACCGACCGCACCGATCTCTGCGCGGGCGGCCGTGACGATTCCGGTTCGGCCTGTGCCTCGGATGGTTCTGCGGGGGCAGTGGGGGGCCGACGAGAGCATCGTGCGGGGCAAGCCCGAGTACACGGGGGCTGTTCAGGAGTTCTTCGTGCACCACACGGCCACCGGGAACAACTACTCCTGTTCGCAGTCGGCCTCGATCATTCGCGGGATTCAGGCGTACCACGTCCGCAGCCGGGGCTGGGACGACATCGGGTACAACTTCCTCGTCGACAAGTGCGGGACGATCTTCGAGGGGCGCGGCGGGGGCGTTCAGATGCCCGTTCTCGGCGCGCACACCATGGGCTTCAACACCGATGCCAGCGCAGTCGCCGCCATCGGGACGTACGGTGGGTCGGGCGTCTCGGCCACCGTGCGGCGGGCCATCGCAACCGTCGCCGCGTACAAGCTGGGGGCCGCCGGGAACCTGCCGAGTGGGCGGGTCGTGCTGACCTCCGGGGGCAGCAACCGCTATCCCGCCGGCGCCCGGGTCGAGATGTGGCGGATCTCCGGACACCGTGACGCCGGGCGTACCGACTGTCCGGGCGATGCCCTCTACCGGCAGCTTCCCGCCATCCGGGCCATCGCCGGTGGCGCGCCGGCCGGGTTCCGGCTGCTGGGCATGGGCGGGACCTGGCCGTACGAGGGAATGTGGTTCACCAAGGGCACGATCACCCCGCGCTGGGACACGCGCACCGCCAGCGCGCTGATCAACCGGTTCGAGATCTACGTCGACGGGGTGCTGGCCGCCGCCGTGCCGGGCACGCACCGCACCACCACGCTGACCGTCTCGCCCGGCAAGCACGCCGTCTCCGTCCGGGCCCTGCACCTGTCGGGCCGGGTCGCCGGGATCACCACCACCGTGTACGCGGACGCGGTCGCGCCGGTCTTCGACAAGGAACCCGATCTCGTGCTGCGCCCGGGGACGATCGGCGCCACCGTGCCCGTCCGTCTCGACTGGAAGGCCGGCGACCCGGGCGGCCTGATCTACGTCGGGCTCACCAAGCCCACCCGGACGAACCTGCTCACCACCACGACCAGCCGGAACCTAGCGGTCCGGGCCGGCGTCCCGGCCACCTACGCGATCGTGGCCGGCGACCGGGCCCGCAACACCGTCAACGCCTCGGTCACCCGTACGCCGGTGGTCCTGTCCGAGGCCGCGTCGCAGCGGACCGGCACCTGGCGCCTGCTGAACAACCCCGCCTATCTGGGCGGTACCGCGCTGGGCGCCTCCACCGCGGGAAGCAGTGCGAGCTGGACCTTCAGCGGAAGCTCGGTGGCGCTGGCGTTCAGCCGGGGTTCGAAGGCCGGCCGGGTACGGGTGTTCGTGGACGGCCAGGCGCAGGGCACCGTCGACCTGAAGGCGACCGGGCCGCTCAACCGCCAGGCCGTGTGGTCGCGCTGGTGGGCCGGGAGCAGCGAGCACACCGTACGGGTCGAGGTCGAGGGCACCACCGGACGGCCGGGCGTCGCGATCGACGGCCTGGTTTACCTGAAGTGATAACTGACAGAAGATGTCAGGTACTCGGGGAAGGATCGGGGTCATGAGTGGATTCGCGACGTTGGCAATGATCAACCTGGATGCGGCCGATCCGGCCGGCCTGGCCCGGTTCTACTCCGAGGTGCTGGGCTGGAAGGTGCTGCACAGCCAGGACGAGTACGCGATGATCGGCGACGGTTCGGCCAGCATCGGCTTCGGCCAGGTGCCGGGATACTCCGGGCCGGGCTGGCCCCGGGAGAGCGCGCCGAAGCGCTACCACCTCGACTTCTACGTCGAGGATCTGGACAAGGCCGAGCAGCAGGCGCTCGCGCTGGGCGCCACCAAGCCGGACGAGCAGCCGCAACCGGACCGCTGGCGGGTGCTGCTCGACCCGTCCGGTCAGCCGTTCGACATCTGTATCAAGAGCTAGCCGAGTGATCACGGGCCTGGGTGACCAGGCCCGTGATCATCCAGTCGGCCAGGCGCTCGAAGGTCGGCTCCCGCACCGGCCCGCCCTCGGCGAACGCGGCCGTGAGATGCGGAAACTCCGCGGGCGAGACGGGCTCGGCGACCTGCGGAACGCCGGCCGACAGTTCGGACGTCACGAACGACGCCACGAAGCCCGTCACGAGAGCGATCAACTCCATCCGGGTCGCCCCGCCGAGCCCGGTCGGCGCGAGCGCCGCCAGCCCGCGCTCCAGATAGGCCAGGGTGTTGCGGCCCGTGAGGCGGCGGTTCGGCAGGGCCGACGGCAGCCACGGATGTGCCAACATCAGCGCCCGCTGCGATCCGGCGATGGCCAGCAGATCGGCCCGCCAGTCTCCCGTCAGCTCCACCTGGGCGGCCGTGCCGCCGACCCGGTCCACCATCAGGTCGATGAGGAAATCCCTGGTGGGGACGTACGTGTAGAGCGACATCGCCCCCGCCCCGATCTCGGTGGCGACCCGGCGCATGGTGACCGCCGCCAGCCCTTCCGCGTCGGCGATGGCCACCGCCGCGTCCACCACCTGGTCACGCGTGTGCGACGGCGGTCTTCCGCGAGCCATCGATGCCTCCTACTATTTCTGGTACGACGTACGGAAAAGGGGATCGCCCGATGGAAAGACTGCCACTGTTCCTCCGCCTGCTGCGACGGCGGACCCGCAACGGGCCGCCCGCCCGGTACGACGTCCACCGCGACGTCGGCCTGCCCGTCCCGGCCGCCGACCGGAGCCCGATGCTGACCGACCACTACGCCCCGGTCACCGCCGAGCCCTGCCCGACCGTGCTGATCCGCGCCCCGTACGTGCGAAGCGGCTTCCCCTGGAACTACCTCTACGGCGTCCTCTTCGCCGAACAGGGCTTCCATGTGCTCCTGCAGAGCACCCGCGGCGCCGGCGGCTCGGGTGGCACGTTCCACGCCTGGGTGAACGAGACCGCCGACGGCCGCGCGGCCGTCGAATGGTTGCGCAAACAGGACTGGTTCACCGGTGAGCTCTACACGCTCGGGGCCAGCTACATGGCGTACACCCAATCGGCTCTGGCCCTTGACCCACCGCCCGAATGGCGCGGCGCGGTGCAGCAGGTCGGGCACAACGACCCGCACGACTTCTTCTGGAGAGGCGGGGCGTTCGGCCTGGAACGGGCCCTCGTCGGCGGCCTGGCCCTGTTCCAGTCGTCCGCGCTGACCAGCGGCGACCTGCTGCGGGCGGCGCTGCGCCTGAAGTTCCGGCTCCGCCAGGCCACCCACGACGTGCCACTGATCGACGCCTATCCGCGGGTACTCGGGGGCCGGCGGCCGGCGTTCGAGGAGTGGCTGGCCCACCCGGAGCCCGAGTTCTGGCGCGACGCCGACATGACCGAGGCCGCCGGCGCCATGGAGGTCCCGGTCAGCCTCAGCACCGGCTGGTGGGACCTCTCCATCGACCAGACGCTCGAGCAGTACGCCCGTCTGCGCGCCGCCGGCCGCGACGTCGACCTGCTGATCGGCCCGTGGACCCACACGTCCAGCCTGGAGAAAGGCTGGGCGGAGATCTTCTCCCAGGCTCTGCGCCGGCTGCGCGGCGAACAATCGCCCTATGCCGTACGGGTCCACGTGGGCGGCGCCGGCGAATGGCGCGACCTGCCCTCGTGGCCACCACCGGGAACCCGGGCCGCCCCCCGCTCATTCGTCGACACACCGGTGACCTTCCACTACGACCCCGCCGACCCGACACCGTCGATCGGAGGCCCGCTCCAGTCCCCCACGCAGGGCCAGGTGGACAACGCGGACCTGGAGAAACGCCCGGACGTGCTCGTCCTCACCGAAGAGCCGCTGGCCGAGGCGCTGACCGTGATGGGCCAGGTGACCGCCACAGTGGACGCCACCACCACGGCCGCCAGCGGCGACCTGTTCGTCCGCCTGTGCGACGTCGACCCGGCCGGCCGCTCCCTCAACATCTGCGACGGCCTGACCCGCATCCCCGCCGAAGGCCCCACCCACATCGACTTGGGCCCGACGGCCCACGTCTTCCGCCCCGGCCACCGCCTGCGCCTGCTGGTGGCGGGCGGTGCCCACCCAAGGTTCCTGCGCAACTACGGCACGGGGGAGCCGCCGGGGCGGGCGACTGAAATGCGGGCAACCGACACCACGATCCGTACGGCAACCCTGAACCTGACCTTGGTTTGACGCTCCCGGCCGGTGGGGTATCTCGGCGCCGCCATCCCCACAGATCGAGGAGCATTCATGTCCATCCAGGGCGTTTTCTATCTGATCGCGGTCATCCTGCTCGTGCTGGCCGCCCTGCCCATCAGCACGCGCGGCGTGAGCCTGGCGTTGCTGGGGGCGGCTTTCGCCCTGCTCGGCTACTCCTGGGACACCATCACCGGCTGACGCCGGCACGGTCGGCGGCCGTCAGCGCCGCCGGCCCGCACGCCGATGGGCGTGGTGCACCCCCGACGACCGCCTGACCCGCTTGCCCTCAGAACCAAGAGTCGTAGCGGTCGCTGTGGAGGGGTCGGGCGGAAGAGGTCCGGCATAGTGCAACTTCGACTCGCGGTCCTCGGCCAGTAGCCGAGCACCCACCGGCACGGCCGCCCGCTCGGCCATCCACACCAGGCAAGCCACCGGCAACCGGCGGCGCGAACCAGTATCGGACACCGGCGCGCACCGCGACAGGCTGCCGCCATCCGGGTTCGAAAGGCGGCCGCAGTCCCGCGCTACGGGCGGAACTGCGGCTCGGTGAATCGGCGTCGGCGCTACACGGTTCGGCGGTAGATCACGGACTGCCAGGGGGCCAGGGTCAGGCCGGACGGGGCCGGCAGGTTGGTCAGTACCAGTTCGGCGTCGGACCAGCCGTCGATGTCCGCTGTCACCGAGTCGCCGGAGAAGTTGCCGATGACCAGGAGCTCGGTGGAACCCAGGCGGCGGGTGAAGGCGTACAGCCGCTCGTCGTTCGGCAGCAGCATGGTGAAGTCGCCGTCGACCACGGCCGGCTCGTTGTGGCGCAGCTCGATCAGCCGGCGGTAGTAGTGGTAGACCGAGTCCGGGTCGTCGTGCTGGGCCGCCGCGTTGATCTCCGGGTAGTTCGGGTTCGCCGCCAGCCACGGCGTTCCCGTTGTGAAGCCGGCGTTCGCCGAGGAGTTCCACTGCATGGGCGTACGGGCGTTGTCCCGGCCCCGGGCCCGCAGCACGGTCAGCACCTCTTCGGGTGTCCGGCCCTCACGGTCGACCGCCTGCGCGTAGTGGCCCAGCGCCTCGATGTCGCGGAAGTCGGCGATCGTACGGAAGGGATAGTTGGTCATGCCCAGCTCTTCGCCCTGGTAGACGTAGGGCGTTCCGCGGTGCAGGTGCAGCACCGTGCCGATCATCTTGGCCGACGCCACCCGGAACTGGGGGCTGTCGTCGCCGTACCGGGAGACCGCCCGGGGCTGGTCGTGGTTGTTCCAGTACAGGCTGTTCCAGCCCACCTCGGCCAGGCCCGCCTGCCAGCGGTTGAAGATGGCTTTGAGCTTGGTGAGCTGGAGCGGGACGAGCTGCCAGGGGTCGTCGCCGCGGTCGGCCCACACGTGGTCGAACTGGAAGACCATGTCGACCTCGCCGCGCGCCGGGTCGGTGAACAGTTTGGCCTCGTCCACTGTCACGCCGGGCATCTCGCCGACGGTCAGCATGGCGTCGCGGCCGGCGAAGACCTTCGCGTGCATCTCCTGGAGGAACTCATGAATGCGAGGACCATTGATGTACGCCGGTGAGCCGTCCCCGTACGAGGAACCGGCCGTGAGGCGGCCGTCGGGCAGCGAGACGTCCTTGGAGATCATGTTGATGACGTCCATCCGGAAGCCGTCGACGCCCCGGTCGAGCCACCAGTTCATCATGTCGTAGACGGCCGACCGGACCTCGTCGTTCTCCCAGTTGAGGTCGGGCTGCTTCTTCGAGAACAGGTGCAGGTAGTACTCGCCGGTCTTCTCGTCGTACTCCCAGGCGGAGCCGCCGAACGCCGATCCCCAGTTGGTCGGCTCGGCGCCGGGGGTGCCGGGTTCCATGCCCTCGCGGGCCGGCCGCCACCAGTACCAGTCGCGTTTGTCGCTGGAGAGCGAGGAGCGGGAGTCGGCGAACCAGGGGTGTTCGTCGGAGCTGTGGTTCACCACCAAGTCCATGATCAGCTTCATGCCGCGGGCGTGGACGCCGGCCAGCAGCTCGTCGAAGATCTCCAGGGTGCCGAAGATCGGCTCGATGTTCTGGTAGTCGCTGATGTCGTAGCCGTTGTCGTCCTGCGGGGACGGATAGATCGGCGAGAGCCAGAGCACGTCGACGCCGAGCCCGGCCAGATGGTCCAGGTGCTCGATGATGCCGCGCAGGTCGCCCATGCCGTCGCCGTCGGCGTCGGCGAAGCTGCGCGGGTAGATCTGGTACACGACCGCGCTCTTCCACCAAAGATCCGTCATGCGAGTTGTCTAACACGAGAACGCGGGCTCAAACCCGTCGGCATACTAAGCACGTGTTAACTACCCGAAAGCGGCTTTTGTCGTGAAGGTCGCCATGCTGGGGCCGATCGCCTGGCGTACGCCGCCGCTGCACTACGGGCCCTGGGAACTGATCACCAGCCTGATCACCGAGGGGCTGGTGGCCCGCGGCGTCGACGTGACCCTGTTCGCCAGCCTCGACTCGATCACCAAGGCCTCCCTCGACGGCGTCGCGCCGAGCGGTTACGAGGAGAACGCGGAGCTCGACGGGCGCGTCTGGGAGGCCCTGCACGTGGGGCACGCGCTGGCCCGCTCGGGCGAGTTCGATCTGGTGCACAACCACCTGGACTGGCTGCCGCTGGCCTTCTCGCAGCACTGCGCGGCCCCGATGGTCACCACGATCCACGGCTTCTCCGGAGCGAACATCCTGCCGGCGTACCGGCGGGCGCGGTCGCACTTCGTCGCGATCTCGGACAGCGACCGCTCCCCCGACCTCGACTACGTGGCCACCGTGCACCACGGCATCGACCTGGACGGGCTGCCGGAACACACGCCGGGCGGCGAGGACCTGATCCTGTTCGGGCGCATCCACCCGGACAAGGGCACCGATCTGGCCCTCGACATCGCCGAGCGGGCGGGCCGGCGGCTGATCATGTGCGGAATCGTGCAGGATCGGCGCTTTTTCGAAGAGAAGGTGGAGCCGCGTATCGACGGCGACCGAGTGGTCTATCGGGGCTCGGTCGGCCCGGACGAGCGGGGCGCCATCCTCGGTTCCGGGCTGGCGCTTCTTCATCCGATTCGGTTCGCCGAGCCGTTCGGTCTCTCGGTGGTGGAGTCGATGGCATGCGGGACGCCCGTCATCGCGTACCGGAGAGGGTCCATGCCCGAGGTCGTCGACGAAGGGGTGACCGGACATCTGGTCGATAACGTGGACGAAGCGGTCGCCAGAGTGGGGCAAATCGATGAGCTGGACCGCGCCGCGTGCGCGAAACGGGCGCGGCAGCGCTTCTCGGCCGGCCGGATGGTCGAGGACTATCTGACCATTTACCGCAAGATCGTCGGCTGAATGTTAACGTCGAAATGTGAATTTGGCGTTAATCGGGTGTATTTCCTGAAAGGCCTGCCATGCCCGCGAAGTTCGGCTTTTTGAGCACCTACCCGCCTACCCAATGCGGTTTGGCGACCTTCAATGCCGCCTTGGCCACTCATCTGAACACCGGTGGCACCTCCGGCGTCGTCCGGCTGCTCGCCGGCGACAGCATGAGCGGCGGCATCGAACTCGACCGTGCCGCGCCGCGCGTCGTGCACACCTGGCACACCGGCACCCCGGGCGGCTGGCAGGCCGCCGCCAACGCGCTCAACCGCTTCGACGTGGCGATCATCCAGCACGAGTACGGGATCTATCCCGGCGACGCCGGAGACGAGGTGCTGCCGCTTCTGCGCGCCCTGCGGATCCCGTCGATCGTCGTGCTGCACACGGTGCTCAGCAACCCCGACCCGCTCCAGCGCCGGGTCCTCGAAAGGATCGGCGCCACGGCCGACGCGCTGGTCACCATGACCGACACCGCGCGGCAGCGGCTGAGCGGCGGGTACGACGTGGACCCGCGCAAGATCTCGGTGATCCCGCACGGCGCCGGCAGCCGGGCCGGCACCCCGCGCGAGGACCACGACCGGCCACACCTGCTCACCTGGGGCCTGCTCGGCCCGGGCAAGGGCATCGAGTGGGCCATCCGCGCCCTGGCCCGGCTGGGCGACCTCGAGCCGAAGCCGGTCTACACGGTGGCCGGGCGCACCCATCCCAAGGTGCTGGAGCAGTTCGGCGACGTCTACCGCGACTCGCTCAAGGAACTCGCCGCCTCGCTCGGGGTGGCCGACCATATCGTCTGGGCCGACGCCTACCTGGAGGAGGCCGACCTGACCCGGTTGATCCGCTCGGCCGACGTCGTGCTCCTGCCGTACGACTCGACCGAGCAGGTCACCTCGGGCGTGCTCATCGAGGCGGTCGGGGCCGAGATCCCGGTCGTGGCGACCGAGTTCCCGCACGCGGTGGAGCTGCTGGCCGACGGGCCCGGGCTGCTCGTACCCCACCAGGACCCGGAGGCGATGGCGGTGGCGATCCGCCGCGCGCTGGCCGAACCCCGCATGCCGGGCCGGCTCACCGGCCTGGCCGGCGGGCCGACCCTGCGCTGGCCCGCGGTCGCGGCCCGATACCAGGCCCTGGCCGGCCGCCTGCTGCCCGCGCTCGCCGCGCCGGTTCCGGCATGACGATCGGGCTCCGGCTGGTACCGCCGCCGATTCAGCTCGCCGACGCACCCCCGCCCGACTGGAATCACGTCGCCCGGCTCTCCGACGACACCGGCCTGCTCGAGCACGCCCGGCACGCGGTCGTCCGGCGCGAGCACGGCTACTGCGTGGACGACGTCTCCCGCGGCCTCCTGCTGATCAGCCGGGAACCCCGCCCGACCGGGCAACTGGTCGGCCTGGCCGAACGCTACCTGGCGTTCCTCACGCACGCGCAGGGCCCGGACGGCGCGTTCCGCAACCGCATGGCGTACGACCGCCGCTGGACCGACGAGCCGTCGACCGGCGACTGGTGGGGCCGCGCGATGTGGGGCCTGGGCACCGCCGCCGCCCGCTCGAGCGTGCCGTGGATCCGCCGGGAGGCCATGACCGCGTTCCGGCTGGGCCTGCGGCAGCGCTCGCCCTGGTCGCGGGCCATGGCGTACGCGGCCCTGGGCGCGGCCGAGGTGCTGCGCGCCGACCCGCGCGACACCGAGGCGGCCCAGCTGCTGGCCGACGCGGCCACGGTCATCGGGCTGCCGGCGGCCGCCGCTCCCGACTGGTTCTGGCCCGAGCCGGAGCTGACCTACGCCAACCCGGCCCTGGCCGAGGTGCTGATCGCGGCCGGCGATCTGCTCGGCGACGAGCCGCTGCTGCGGGCCGGCCTGAAGATGCTGGCCTGGCTGTGCCGGCAGCAGGACAACGACGGGCACCTGTCCACGGTGCCGGTCGGCGGGTGGCGGCCCGGCGTACCCAAGCACCGCTTCGACCAGCAGCCGATCGAGGCGGCGGCCACGGCGGACGCCTGCGCCACGGCGGCGGCGGTCACCGGCGACGACCGCTGGGACGAGCAGCTCTTCCGGGCGATTGCCTGGTTTCTCGGGGACAACGACTCACAAACCGTCATGTACGACCCCCTAACCGGCGGATGTTATGACGGATTGACGGTAGAAGGTCCTAATGTGAACCAAGGAGCCGAATCAACCCTCGCGCTCGTCTCCACGCTGCAGCACGCCCGCAATCTGGTGAGCAGGAGCGCGACCCGACCGTCAGGCGGCCTAGCATGACCGCAGTCATGAACCCTCAGAGCGTGATCACCCGCCACGACATCGTGATGGAGCCGGACGGCCGGCGCGTCGTGATCAAGCTGTTCGTGCCCGGCGAGGACGCCCAGGGCGTGAAGAACCGCACCCAGAGCCTCATCGAGCGCATCCTGCAACTCGACGAGACCGAGATCGCCCGGCTGCTCGACGACGTGCTGACCCGCTTCGCCGGCCGGCACCACGACCTGCTCGGCGTCTTCGGTCACCACTACGAGCTCGTCCAGCACCGGGTGCCCAACGGGCTCGACCTCTCCCCCACCGCCCGGACGCTGATCGGCGCGTACTTCAGCCACGAGTTCGCGGTCGAGGCGGCGGCGCTGTGCAACCCGTCGATGGTGCCGCACCCCGACCAGACCGGTATCGACCCGGGCGAGCTGCGGGTCGCGATCAGCCTGCGGCAGATCGGCGAGGGGCACATCTCGTCGATCGGCTTCTGCTCGGCCGTGCTCGGCCCCGGCGACCGCATCCGGATGGAGGACCGCGACGGTCCCCTGATGATCGGCCACCGGGTCGGCGCCCAGCACTGGCGCAACCAGCTCGAGGCCGCGCTGATCGACGCCGGCATCGACCACGAGGCCGCCGCGTACGTGGTCTGCGCCCTGCCCGAGCGCTACACCGACCAGGACTTCGAGGACGTCATCGGCCACGTGCCGGGCGAGCTGCTGGCCCGGCCCACGTCGCAGGAGACGATCGACCGGATCCGGCACATCGTCACCGACGAGTACGCGGTGCAGTTCCCGCCGGCCGTGCCGCTGCACCAGCGGGTGCTGTGGCCGGCCACCCCGGCCGAGAGCAACGGCATGGAGGACGCCCGCTTCGTCCGCGTCCTCGACCCGGACGGCCGGCACGTCTACCAGGGCACGTACACCGCGTACGACGGACGGCAGATCTCGGGCCGGGTGATCTTCTCGCGCGACCTGCGGCACTTCGAGGTGACCCGGCTGCACGGCCCGGCCGCCCGCAACAAGGGCATGGCCCTGTTCCCGCGCTACATCGGCGGGCGCAAGATGGCGCTGTGCCGCTCCGACGGCGAGACGCTGGGCCTGGCCGTCCGCGACGACCAGCACCGCTGGCAGGCGGCCGAGCCGCTGCTGGTGCCGCACCGGGGCTGGGACCTGATCCAGGTCGGCAACTGCGGCTCACCGATCGAGACGAGCGAGGGCTGGCTGGTGCTGACCCACGGCGTCGGCCCGATGCGCCGCTACGCGATCGGCGCCATGCTGCTCGACCTGGAGAACCCGGCGCGGGTCATCGCCGACCTGCCCGAGGGCCTGATCGACCCGGACGAGATCGAGCGCGAGGGCTACGTGCCCAACGTCGTCTACTCGTGCGGCGGCCTGGTCCACGACGGCAACTTCTGGCTTCCGTACGGCGCGAGCGACGTCCGCATCGGCTTCGCCAGCGTTCCTCTGGAGCAGCTGCTGTCGCGGATGGTTCCCACCGGCTACTGATCCGCGGCGTCGTGCACGACCAGCGCGATCTGCACGCGGTTCGTGCAGGACAACTTCGTGAAGATGCGTGAGACGTACGCCTTGACGGTGGCCGTGCTCATCAGGAGCTCGGAGGCGATCTCCTGGTTGGTGCGGCCCTCGGCGACCAGCCGGGCGACGTCGCTCTCGCCGGCGCTCAGCCGCGCGAGGGCGGCCCGGGCCCGCTGCCGCCGCGGGTCGGCCGGCGCGCCCGCGACCAGCCCGATCATCTTCCGCAGGACCTCGGGCGACATCATCGGCTCGCCCGCGGCCACCCGGCGTACGGCCTCGGCGATCTGCTGGGGTGGGGTGTGTTTGAGCAGGAAACCCCCGGCGCCGGCGCGCAGGGCCCGGAGCACGTGGTCGTCGGTGTCGAAGGTGGTCAGCACGATCACCTCGGGGGCGTCGCGGCGCTGCCGCAGCGACTCGGTGGCGGTCAGGCCGTCCAGGCCCGGCATCCGGATGTCCATCAGCACGACGTCCGGCTGGTGCGTGTTCACCGAGGACGCCACCTCGGTGCCGTCCACGGCCTCACCCACCACCTCGATGTCGTCGAAGGCGGCCAGCATCATCCTCAGCCCGGCCCGGACGAGGGCGTCGTCGTCGACCAGCAGTACCCGGATCACGCCGGACACGGTAACCAGGCCTTGAGGTGGAACTCGCCACCCGGGGTCGGCCCGTGCTCCAGCCGGCCGCCGACCAGCTGCACCCGCTCGCGCAGCCCGGTCAGCCCGGCCCCGGCGCCCGGTATCAGGCTCCCGCTCGCGGCCAGCGGATTGCCCACCTCGACGATGAGGCCGGGCTCGGCCGTGCGGCTGATCGTGACCTCGATGGGCGCGCCCGGCGCGTGCTTGCGGGCGTTCGTCAGCGCCTCCTGCACGATCCGGTAGGCGCTGCGCCCCACCTGCTCGGGCACCCCGTCGGCGCCGTCGAACCGCAGGTCGACCTCGGCCCCGGCCTCGCGGGACTGCTCGACCAGCGCCGGCACGTCGCCCAGGGTCGGCTGCGGCCGGTCCTCGCCCGGCGTCCGCAGCATGCCGATCACGGTGCGCAGGTCCTCCAGAGCGTCGTGGGCCGACTGGCGGATCGTGCCCGCGGCCCGCTGTTCCTCGGGTGACGCGTCCCGCCGTACCTCCAAAGCCCCGGCGTGGACCGCGAGCAGCGAGATGCGATGGGCCAGGACGTCGTGCATCTCGCGGGCGATGCGCTCCCGCTCGGCCGAGCGGGCCTGCTCGACGCGGAGCCGCTGGCCCTCCTCGGCCTGCCGGGCCCGCTCGGCCCACGAGGCGACCAACTGCCGGTGCGACCGGATGAGCATGCCGATCGCGACCAGGCTGACGTTGAGCAGCACGATGAAGGTGACGCTCTCGTAGAAGACTCGGGTGAGGCCGAGCGCCAGCCCGTAGACGACGGCGACCGACACGGCGTGCAGCGCGGCCAAGGCGACCGTGACCTGCCCGCGACGGTGCAGGGCGACGCTGAACAGCGCGATCGGCAGGGCGCCCATCGGCGCGGCGAAGTAGATCGCGAGCGGGATCAGCCCGAGCGTCAGGGCGACCGGGCGGCCGCGGCGGAACAGGACCAGGCCGCTCACCGCGAGCACGCCGGTCACGGCCTCGAGCTGGACCGGGGCGCCGTCGCCCTCGCCGACCGAGTTGACCGCGAAGAAGACGCCGAGCGCGACCGCGACGGCGGCCAGAGTCAGCTCCACGAGCGGGCGGCGCATCACCGCACCGACGCTACCGGCGGCGCGCGAACGGGGGCAGTCGACTTTGGTCTACGTCGCGTCGCCCTCGGTCGGTATCCCGGGGTTCACCTGACACGCAGACTGACGGCGTGACGACGACTGTGCCCACCCCGTGGTGGCTCCGCACCCTGGTGTGGACCGTGGTTCCCGCGCTCGGCTTCGGCCTGGCCGAGCTGGTCGTCCTGCTGGGCGGCGTCGAGTGGCTGCCGGGGCCGTTCGGACTGATCGAGGAGCTGCCCGAGGTGGTGACGACATACGTCACGCCGGCCCTGGGCGTGGTCCTCGGTCTGGTGCTGGCCGCGCTGGTCGACGCCGAGTCGCTGAAGGTGCGGGTGTCGGCGGCCGAGGTGACACTGACCCGGCCCGGCCACCGGCGGGTCGTGCCGCGGGCCGACATCGCGGTGGTCTTCCCCGACCGCGACAAGCTGGTCCTGCTCGGGCGCACCGGCTCCGAGCTGGCGCGGGAGCCTTTTCTCTGGTCGAAGGACCGGCTGCGGGCCGCCTTCACCGAGCACGGCGTGCCGTGGGCCGACGAGGACCCGTACCTCACTGCCTATCGCCGTTGGGTCCCCGGCCTGCCCGGCCTGCCGCCCGCGGCCGACGCGATCCTGGCCGAGCGGCAGAAGGCCCTGAAGTCGGGCGACGACGACGAGCTGCGCGATCTTCGCGAGGAGCTGGGCCGGCTCGGCATCGTGGTGCGCGACGTCAAGAAGAAACAGTTCTGGCGCCAAGCCTCCTAGACGGCTCCGGTCACCACCCAGATCGTCAGCACGGCCAGGAAATCACCGCGGGCGCCGGCCGCCTCGACATGCGAGAACCACTTCTGCCGTACGCCCGGAGGCGTCGTCCAGGCATCCTCGGGCACACCGGGATTGAGCATCGGCAGCACCACAGCGGCCGACGCCGGATCGGGGAACAGGCAGGTCACCGGGGTGGCGGTCACGTCGCGCAGGCCCTTGCCGACCAGGCGGCGGCGCAGCGTACGGCCCATGTCGGCCCGCCGGGGCGTGAGCCTCCCGTGCATGTCGTCGACGACCGTGCGGGCCAGCGCGGGCGGCACCCCGTCGAAGGCCAGCGAGGTCCAGTCGGTGTCGATCAGGCAGACGCGGCCGCCGGGCCGGGTGACCCGGATCAGCTCGGCGATGACCACGTCGGCGTCGTCGACGTGTTGCAGCACCCGCTCGCACCAGACGCCGTCGACGCTGCCGGCCGGCAGGTCGATCGAGGCGAGGTCACCCACGGCGTACCGCACGGCGCTGCCGTCGTGGCGCTCGACGGCGGCGGCGATGGTCGCGGCCGACACGTCCAGGGCGACAACCTCGCCGCCGGTCTCACCGGCCAGCCGGCGCGCCACGTCGCCGGCCCCACACCCGGCGTCGAGCAGCCGCCAGCCCGTCTCGGGGCGCAGAGCCTCCCGGGCCGTACGACGGACCCGCCGGATCTCCGGGTGGCGGCCCATCGCCTCGAGCGCGGCCAGCAGCATCGCGGTCAGCTCGCGAGGCTGGCCGTCGAGGTCGGCCCAGGGGGTGCGCTCCATCTGCTTCATGCGGCAAATGTTGACGCATGAAACGCTTCGCCATCGAGCCCCGGTCACTCATCCGACAGGACAGATCACGCACTGCACTCAAGCCGTCGCAGCGACCTAACCGGGCCGGCATCGCTCCAGCAGAGAAGCTATTTCCAGCTCGAACGGGAACGGCTCCTCACAGACGAGCGCCTGACCGGGGCCGGCGACCATGGCCGGCACGTAATGCGCGCCGGCCAGCCGCTCGAGCCGCAGCTCGACCGAGTCGTCCGGCTGCTCCACCCGGAGATACCAACCGATTCCCGCCGCGGCGTACAGCTGCGGCTTGAGCAACCGATCGGTCCCCGCGTTGCCCGGAGACACCACTTCGACGACGAGCCTGGCCTCGGCCGCCTCGACCGTTCCTCCGGCATCGTCGGTATCGGCCACGACGATGTCGGGTTGAAGGATGCGCCCGCTGACGAGGCGCAGATTGACGTCCTGCAAAACGAGGAGGCCAACGCGCTCGGCCGCGGCGTAGAGGCCCATCGCGAGCAGGAGCGCAATGTGCTGACGGCGCTTGCTAGGCGCGGGGCTCACCCACAGGCTCCCATCGATCAGCTCGATCCGGTTCGTGGTCTCACCGAGCGCGAAGTACTCGTCCTCACTCCACGGATCGGGGTGTTCCAGCATGGCCACGCTCATCGGACCGCCTCACCTCTCGGCGGATGCTCTCGTAAGCGTGCCATGTCAAGCCCCGCCGATGCGACGACTACCACCAATTCCTTGTCGCAGGACACGATGTCATACGACTAGTAAGAGGTCAAGGCAGGGCCGAACGGACCGCGGACAGAGGGCGGAGGGCGGTGTGGCAGGCTTTCGGGTATGAGTGACGCGGTGCGGTTCGGGCTTGTCGGGTATGGCTCGGGAGGGCGGATCTTTCACGCTCCGCTGATCGCCTCCGCGGGGAACATCGAATTCCTCGGCGTGGTCACCACCAACGAGGAGCGGCGGGCCGAGCTGGGCAAGCAGCATCCCGAGGCGGCGGCGTTCGACTCGATCGCCGACATCGCGGCGGCGGGCGCCGAAGGGGTCACCATCTCGACGCCGGTCGGCACGCACGCGGCGCTCGCCCTCGAGGCGATCTCGCACGGGCTGAACGTCGTGGTCGACAAGCCGTTCGCGCTGGACGCCGGGGCCGCGCGGGAGGTCGTCGACGCGGCGGCCGAGAAGGGTGTGAAGCTCAGCGTCTACCAGAACCGGCGCTGGGACTCCGATCTGCTGACGCTGCGCCGGCTCATCGCCGACGGGCAGCTCGGGCAGATCCGGCGGTTCGAGTCGCGCTTCGAGCGCTGGCAGCCGCAGCGCCAGGTCGGCGCGGCCGGCGGCGGCACCCTCATGGACTTCGGCTCCCACCTCGTCGATCAGGCTCTGCTGCTGCATGGCCCGGCGGTTCGGGTGTACGCCGAGATGCGCGGCAGCGGGGAGCTCGACGACGACATGTTCGTGGCACTGCACCACGTGAACGGCGTCGAGTCGCATCTGTGGGGCAGCTGGCGTCAGCCCGCGCCGGGCCCGCGTTTCCGGGTCGTGGGCACCACCGGCGCCTTCATCACCGGCTTCGACGGCCGCATCGACATCCAGGAGGATCTGCTCAAGGCCGGCAAGTCCCCGGCCGAGCTGGGCGACGAGTGGGGCGTCGAGCCGCTGGACGGCAAGGTCTTCCGCGGCGACGAGGGCACGGCGGTGCCGACCGAGCGCGGCCGCTGGGACACGTACTACCCGGCCTTCGCCGCGGCGATCCGGGGTGTGGGTCAGGTTCCGGTCGACCCCGAGGACGCCGTACGGACGATGGCCGTCCTCGACGCGGCCCGGCGCAGCGCCCGTAGCGGCGAGGCCGTACGCCTCTAGGTTCTGATGCCGCTCAGCGCGAAACCGAACACCCGGTCGCGCTGGGCGTCGTCGACGAAGGCGCCGCCGGTCAGGCCGGAGATCATGCGCAGGACGTCGTCGAAGCTGGCGTCCGGGCGGACCTCACCGGCCTCCTGGGCTCGGGTGAACAGCGGTTCCCCGGCCGCGTACATGGTGGCGCGGCAGGAGCGGAACATCTCCGATTCGCGGTTGAGCGCCTCGATGACGGCGCGCTTCGTCACGGCGTACCGGACGAAT
Organism: Actinoplanes sp. NPDC048796; assembly: GCF_040650035.1. NCBI lineage: Bacteria > Bacillati > Actinomycetota > Actinomycetes > Micromonosporales > Micromonosporaceae > Actinoplanes > Actinoplanes sp. NPDC048796. Next base: position 633,362 of record NZ_JBEZGO010000001.1, read on the forward strand.
TGCTCCATCCAGGCGCTCAGCGCCTGCCAGGGCGGCAGCGCCGCCACCTTCTCCGCGACCTGGCGCAGCTGGTCGATCTCCTCGACGTAGACCGCCTCGAACAGGTCCTGCCGCGTCGGGAAGTTCCGGTAGAGCGTGCCGATGCCCACTCCGGCCCGGCGGGCGATGTCCTCCAGCGACGCGTCGGTGCCGTTCTCGGCGAACGCGTCGCGCGCGGCGGCGAGCAGCGCGTCGAAGTTGCGCCGCGCGTCCGCACGCTGCGGCCGGCGCACCGCCACAGGCACGTCAGTCATGGAGACCCTCCTCACACCCTCCGGTCATTGCTAACCGGAGGCCTGCCTCCGCTAATCTGGAGGCATGCCTCGACTTTATCAGAGCAAACCGCGAACGACCTTCGCGGTGCTGGCCGCCGCGGCGGCGGCCTTCTCGCTCATGCAGTCGCTGGTGACGCCGGTTCTGCCGACGATCCAGCAGGACCTGCACACGTCCGCCGGCACGGTCACCTGGGTGCTCACCGCCTGGCTGCTGTCCGCCTCGGTGGCCACCCCGCTCATGGGCCGCGTCGCCGACATGCTCGGCAAGGACCGCACGCTGCTGGTCGCGCTGGCCGCGATCGCCGTCGGCTGCCTGGTCGCCGCGATCGCCCCGAACATCACGGTCCTGATCGTGGCCCGCGTCCTGCAGGGCCTCGGCGGTGCCGTCTTCCCGGTCTCGTTCGGCATCATCCGCGACGAGTTCCCGGCCGAGCGAGTCTCCTCGGCCGTCGGCGTCCTCGCGGCCGTCATCGCCACCGGCAGCGGCCTCGGCATCGTCCTGGCCGGCCCGATCGTCGGCGCGCTGGACTGGCGCTGGCTGTTCTGGATCCCGATGGCCGTCGTGACAGTGGTCGGCGTCGCCGCCTGGCGCCTTGTGCCGCCGTCACCGGTACGCACCCCCGGCAAGGTCAACTGGCTCGGCGCCGCCCTGCTCTCGGCCTGGCTGGTCGCCCTGCTGCTGCCGCTGAGCAAGGCCACCAGCTGGGGCTGGACCTCCGGCACGACGCTGGGCCTGCTCGCCGCCGCGGTCGTGCTGTTCGCGGCGTGGCTGCTGGCCGAGGTCCGCTCGGCCAACCCGCTGATCGACATGCGGATGATGCGCCTGCCCGCGGTCTGGACCACCAACCTGGTCGCTCTGCTGTTCGGCGCCGCCATGTTCGGCGTCTTCGCCTTCCTGCCCCAGCTCGTGCAGGTGCCGAAGGCGTCCGGCTACGGCTTCGGCGCCTCGGTCACCGAGGCCGGCCTGATCATGCTGCCGATGCTGGTCATGATGGCCGTCTTCGGCTCGCTCAGCGGCCCGCTGACCCGCTGGCTCAGCGGCAAGGTCCAGCTGCTGATCGGCTCGGCCCTGGGCGCCCTGGCCGCCCTGTCCTTCGCCCTCGAGCACGGCGACCGCTGGTCCCTGTCGATCGCCGGCGCGGTCTTCGGCGTCGCCCTCGGCCTGGTCTACTCCTCGATGATCAACCTGATCGTCCAGGCCGTCCCCCGCCACCAGACCGGCGCCGCCAGCGGCATGAACACCAACATCCGCACCATCGGCGCCTCCATCGGCACGGCGGTCGTCAGCTCCATCGTCACCAGCCACCCCGGCCCGGCCGGCCTGCCCGCCGAGTCCGGCTACACGACGTCCTTCCTGATCCTGGCCGTCGTCGCCGCGGCCGCCTTCCTGGTCGCCCTGCTGGTCCCGACGGCCCGTCCGGCCGCCACCGAACAGAAGCGGGAGCCGGAGGTGCTGCCCGAGCTGTCCCCGGTCGAGGTCTGACCGCCCCCACGCCGGAGGGCGTCCGCGCTGATGTGCCGCGGTGCGCCCTCTCGCCGTAGCCGAGGCCGAGGTCCCGCCGTCGCGGCGCGTGACCTTCATCCGCGAGGTCGGCTGGCTGGCGCAGCGGCGTTCTGCGGCTGTGGCAGCTTCCGGCCCGGGTCACCGACGAGGTCGACGGACAGCTCGATCTCTGGTGAGGTAGGCGGATGGATCTCCACGGATGGATCGCCGAAGCGGCCGAGCGGCACGCCGTTCCCGGCGTGGCGGTGGCCGTCGGTCACCGGGGTGAGCTGTTCGAGGCGGCCACCGGCGTGGTCAATGTGGACACCGGCGTGGCCACCACGCCGGACACCGTCTTTCAGATCGGGTCCGTCACCAAGGTGTGGACCGCTGTTCTGGTGATGCAGCTGGTCGAGGACGGGCTCGTCGATCTCGACCAGCCGGTGCGGCGCTACCTTCCGGAGTTCGCCGTGGTCGACCCCGCGGCCACCGCGACCGTCACCGTGCGGCAGCTGCTTCTGCACACCGGCGGCTTCGAGGGCGATCTCTTCGAGGACACCGGTCGCGGTGACGACGCGCTCGGCCGCTACCTGGCCCATCTCGGCGAGAACGCGGAACAGATCGCCTCGCCGGGCGCGCTGTACTCGTACTGCAACTCCGGTTTCAGCGTGCTCGGGGCGATGGTCGCCCGGTTACGCGGCGGAACCTGGGAATCCGTGCTGCGTGACCGCCTTCTCGAGCCCCGGGGCCTGCGTCACGTGGCGCTCTTCCCCGAGGAGGCGATCCTCTTCCGTGCCGCGGCCGGTCACATCGGGGGCGCGGTGACCCCACGCTGGCAACTGCCCCGGTCGATCGGGCCGGCCGGCGCCTCGCCCTGCGCCGCGCCCCGGGAGCTGGTCCGGTTCGGGCGGATGTTCCTCGACGGCGGGCCGGCGGCGATGACCACCGCGCAGCTCGACCTGCCCGGCGTCCCCGAGCGGGGCGCCCGGCATCGAGGGCTCGGCCCCGTCCTGTACGACTGGGACGGCACGACGGCGATCGGCCACGACGGCGACACCATGGGCCAGGCCACCCAGTGGCGGGTCGTCCCCGACCACGATCTGGTCGTCGCGATCTGCGCCAACAGCGCCTCCTACCGCGGCCTCTTCGACGAGGTGCTCGACCGGATCGTCCATGAGCTCACCGGCCTGCGGATCCCGGCCCGGCCGGTGCCCCCGGCCACGCCGCCGCGGCCCGGTCCGGAGCGGTTCGCCGGCCGCTACCGCTTCCCGCTCGCCACGTACGACGTGGTGGCCACCGACGACGGCTTCGACGTGACGTCCACCCCTCGCGGGCTGGCCGCGCAGCTCGGCGAGGGCACGACCACCGAGAGGTACGTCGGTCTCGGTGGGGACACCTTCATCACCGCCGAGCCGGTGGACGGCGATCACTCGACGCTCACATTTCTCGACGGCGGCCGTTACCTCTACGGCGGCCGGGTGGCCGTCCGGGAGCCGGGGTCAGGAGTTGCTGTGGGCGAGCAGGCTCTCGACCACGGCGTCGATGCCGGCCAGTAGGGAGAGGTGGCCCTCGGCGGGCAGGAGGTGAGCCTCGGCGCCGGGAACGTGGGTGGCCAGCCACTGGCCGTGTGCCGGTGGGACCATGCGGTCCTCGGCGCCCTGCCAGACGGCGACCGGGACCTTGACGTCCTCGACCTTGAAGCCCCAGTCGGCCAGGAAGGCCAGGTCGTCCTCGCGCCAGCCGGCGACGCCGGCCGAGACCGCGTAGCGCGACGACTCGGCCAGGTAGTCGGCGAACTCGCCGGTCAGCGCTTGTTTGTCGACGCCGGACAGCAGGTCGCCGAACGCCTCGGCCACGTCGGCGCCGGTCACCCGGGCCAGGCCTTCGGCCATCCGGGTCAAAAGCTGATCCAATTGCGGTACGCCCTGAGCGGCCGCCCCGAACTCGGCGATGTTCTCCTCGCCCATGCCGGCCAGCCAGTCGAGCCCCGGCGCCCGGTAGGGCGCCACGCCGGCGATCAGGGCCGCGCCCAGGCACCGGCCCGGCAGCCGGGCCGCGCAGGCCAGCGCGTGGGGACCGCCCCCGGACCAGCCGATGGTGACGAAGTGGGCCGCCTCGAGCCCGTCGAGCAGCGCGGCCACGTCGGCCGCGACGTCGGCCACCCGGCGGCCCGGGTGCGGCGTCGACCCGGCGTACCCGGCCCGGCTCGGCATGATGATCCGCAGGCCGTGCCGGACCGCCGAGGCGAAGACCGGCTCGTAGCGCACCGCCCCCGACGGCGTGCCGTGGTGGAAGACCAGCGGCAGCCCGCCGGTCGGCCCCTCGACGAGGTATTCCATCGTGCGCCCGTCCGGCAGGTCGATTCGCTCCACAACCCGAACATACGCATCAAACCGCCGGAATGGGGCCCGCGGGGGACGGATCGCGGGCCCCACAGGGAGAGGGTCAGTTCCGGATGATGGTGAAGGTGCTGGTGGGGTTCTCGATGTCCCGGTAGTTGTTGCTCAACTGCAGGTTGGTGAAGGTGGCCGAGCCGACCGCCGGGCCCTGGCCGGCCTCGGGCATCGGGTTGGCCCAGATGCCGTACCCGGACTTGGCGTCGTAGGCGTCACCGCTGCGCTGGGCGCCGCTGATGGTGACGTTGGTGAAGACGGTGTCCTGCACGATGTTCTGCGGCTGGCCGCCCACGTAGTTGGTCTGGAACATGATTCCCGAGTACGTGGGGTCGACGATGTCGACGTTCGAGACCCGGATGCCCTGGAAGACCTTCGACGCGCTGAACACCCAGATGGCCGGGAAGACCTGCGCGCCCCAGAAGTGGCCGCCGGCCCGGACGATCGAGATGTTGTCGAAGACCGTCGGCGGGTTGGCCCCGAACCCGTTCATCGGGTAGCCGAAGTCGAGCGAGCTGATCGTGATGCCCGAGTAGACCAGGGTGTCGGCGATGTAGATGTTCTTGAACGTGTTGGCGTAGCCGCCGTAGACCGCGATGCCGGCCGCGCGCCACGTCAGGATCGACGTGAGGTTCGAGTACACGTTGTTGATCTCGTCGGCGCCGCCGGCGTCGATGGCCGAGAACAGCGCGAAGCTGTCGTCGCCGGTGGCCCGGGCCTCGTTGTTGTCGACCAGGTTGCCGGTGCTGCCGTTGGTCATGTTGACGCCGTCGGCGAACGTGTTCCGGATCCGGGAGTTCTTGATGACCATGTTGTCGGTGTTGGCGCCCCAGTAGAGGCACACCACGTGCTCGGTCCAGATGTTGTCGATGGTGATGTTGGCCGTGTTGGCGAAGTCGAAGACCTTGCCCGGCCCGTCGATCCGGATCGTGTAGTTGCCGAAGAACGCGAAGTCGGCGAACGTCGACCCGTTGGCCGTGCTGTCGGCCCGGAAGCCGGCGTCGGTCTCGGACTGCGTGGACGGCGTGGAGAAGCGGGTGTACCAGGGTCCGGCCCCGACCACGCGGACCGACTTGCCGTACACCTGGAACTTGTTGGAGGTCTGGTAGTCACCGGCCGGCAGGTAGACGCCGAGCTTCGACGAGTCCTGGCGGGCGGCGTCCAGGGCGTTCTGCACCGACTGCTGGTCGAAGCCGGCCGGCACCACGTACTTGGCGGCGTCCGGGTTGGCCTTGGGCGCGACCTGTTCCAGGTTGATGAAGTCGATCGCGATGTTCCCGCTGTTGCCCGAGTCCTTCTGCAGCTTGATCGTGCTGCCGGCCGGGAACGAGCCGGTGAGCAGGGTGTTGGCCTCGTCGTAGATGTGCCGCGGGCCGGTGCCGGAGTTCTGCGGCGCGGTCTCGTTGCCGTAGAGCCAGGCGTACTTGGAGGTCAGCGGCAGCGTCTTGTTGAGCGTGCCGTTCACGTAGACGTTTACCGAGCTGGTGGTGCCGTCCGGGATGGAGAACCGGGCGACGATCGTGTTGGTGGCCGCGCGGGTGGTCCATTGCACGTACGACCCGGTCTGGTTGAGGGTCACGGCCTTGCGGCCCGACGCCTCACCGGCGAGGTCGCCGACGGTCCGGTTGGGGCCGACGACCGCCGCGCCGCCACCGGTCTGGCCGTCCTCGGCCTCGTAGTAGTCGTAGGGCATGTTGGCGCCGCGACCGACGAAGAACGACTTCTCGCTGGTGTTGTTGGCCTGCTTGACCGGCAGCTCGTTGCCGTCGTTGGCGATGACGGTACGGACGGTGTAGCGCCCGTTCACCGCGGTCCACGTGCCGAGGTTGATCGCCGGCGAGGACGCGCCGGCCGCGAGGGTGCCGCTCCACGATCCGGTGAGGGTCTTCACCACGGACGAGCCGTTCAGGATCGTGACGGTGACACCGTGGGCGCCGCCGGCCGAGGCCGCCGAACCCTGGTTCTTGAGGGTCACCGAGAAGGTGGTCGTCTGCCCGGCCGTCGGGTTGCCCGGCGACCAGGAGACCGCCGAGGCGACCAGGTCCGAGCTGCTGACCGGCGTGACGGTCAGCGATCCGGTGGCCGAGTTGTTGGCCTCGTTGGTCTCGAAGACGGTGTTGGCCTCGTCGACCTTGGCGACGATCTGGTACGTACCGGCGTCGCGGGCGCCGATCGACGCCGTGACGGTCGCCGACGCGCCGCCCGCGAGGGCGCCCACGGTGGCGGTGCCGACCTTGGCCGTACCCAGGTAGAAGTTGACGTTGGTGGCTCCGCTGGAGACCGTGCCCGCGTTGCGCACGGTCGCCGACAGGGTGACCGCGTCGGTCTCGACCGGGGAGGCGGGCGAGGCCGAGGTGGCCGTGACCGTGAGGTCCGGGTTCGGCGCCGCGGTGCCGATGACCTGGAGCTCGGCGACCTGGCCGCTCGGCGCGCCGGTGTTGGCGGTGAAGGAGAGACGCAGATCGGCGGTGGTCGCGCTGACCGGGATGGTCACGCTGTTGCCGGAGGCGGGATTGAAGGTGTACGAGGCCGGGCCCACGATCGTCGTGTACGACGACGAGCTCTGCTCGCGCCCGAGGACGGCGAACGTCTGCTGCCGGGTGCCCCACGAGCTGTCCGGGTTGAGCTTGACCACCACCGACGAGACGGCCGCGTTCGCGCCGAGCTTGACCGTCAGCGTGGCCGGGTAGGCGCTGCCCTCCCAGTAGGTGGCGGTGTTGTCGTCGTTGGCGTTGGTGGCCACGAACGTGTGCACGACCGAGGACGCCTCGATCGGCTTGCCCAGGGCCAGGTTGCCGCCCGGCGTGGACGTGCCGTTGCGGGTCACCGTGTTGCTGGCGGCCGACACGTTGCCCGCCGCGTCCTTGGCCCGCACCTGATACGAGACGGTCGCGCCGGCCGGCTGGGTGTCGGTGTAGGTCAGGACGTTGCCGGCGACGCTGGTGCGCAGCACGCCGTTGGCGTACACGTCGTAGCCGGTGACGCCGACGTTGTCGGACGACGCGCCCCAGGTGAGCCGGATCTGGTCGGCGGCCGGGGACGTGTAGGCGAGGTTGCCCGGCGCGGACGGCGCCTGCGTGTCGGTACCGGACACCGGCCCGTACACCTCGAGCTCGGAGATCTGACCGGCCGACCAGCCGGTGTTGCCGGTGATGGCGAGCCGGACGAAGCGGGCCGCGGCCGCGGTGAAGTCGATGGTCACGGTGTTGCCGGTGGCCGGGTTGAAGGTGTAGCCGGCACTGGCCTTCAGCGTGCTGAACGAGGAACCGTCGGTGCTGCCCTGGACGGTCAGGGTCTGGGTACGGGTCGCCCAGGCGGCCGCCGGGGGCAGCTTGAGCACGGCCTGGTTGACCTGGACGGCCGTGCCGAGGTCGACCTGGAGCCACTGCGGGAAGGCGTTGTTGTTGCTCTCCCAGTACGAGCTGGCGTTGCCGTCGCCGGCGTTGCCCGCCGGGTAGACGTCGGTGTAGCTGCTGGCGCTGAAGGTCTTGCCGGCGGCCAGGTTGAGACCGGCGGCGTTGGCGGGGGAAGGTGCGATGAGGACGGTGACGACGAGGCCGGCCGCCGCTAAGGCGGCCAGGAGCCGTTTCTTCATCTCGGGAGCGAACCTTTCATCCGTGAAAGGCCCCCTTCTTCTGCTCGCCGGTGGCCGCCGAGGGGGGTGGATCCCCCCGGCGGCCGACCGCCGGGGATTAGCGCAGGCGCAGCCAGACGGCGGTATCCGGGGGGAGGCGGTCACCGTCGAGAGGGCCACTGGCGAGCAGAAGGGTCTCGTGGTCCGGCAGGGCGATCGGGGCGCCGGACATGTTGACGACGCAGGCGAACCTGTCGCCGCGGGTGTAGGCGAGCACGTCGTCGCCCGCCTCGAGCCAGGTCATGGCCGGCTGGTGCAGGCCGGTCTCGGTGCGGCGCCGGGCGATCGCCGACCGGTAGAGCTCCAGCATCGAGCTCGGGTCGCCGGTCTGCGCCTGGACGGTCCGGTCCTTCCACTCGGCGGGCTGGGGAAGCCACGGGGTACCGGTGGTGAAACCGAACGGCTCGGTGTCGCCCGACCAGGGCAGCGGGACCCGGCAGCCGTCACGGCTGTGTCCGCGCCGGCCCCACATCGGGTCCTGGAACTGCTCGGGCGGGATGTTCTCGTTCTCCCAGAGGCCGAGCTCCTCGCCCTGGTAGATGTAGGTGGCGCCGGGCAGCGAAAGGGACAGCAGGGCGGCCGCCCGGGCCCGGCGGGTGCCCAGCTCGAGGTCGACCGGGGTGCCGTCGAGGTTGTTGTCGAAGCTGAAGGTGGTGTCCTGGCGTCCGTACCGGGTCACGTGCCGGGTGACGTCGTGATTGGACAGCACCCAGGTGGCGGGGGCGCCGATCGCCTCGTGGGCGTGCAGGGTGCGGTCGACGCACTCGCGCATGAGGGCCGGATCCCAGGCGCAGCCGAGAAAGTCGAAGTTGAACGCGGCGTGCAGCTCGTCGGGGCGCAGGTAGTTGGCGAACCGCTCGACCTCCGGCATCCACACCTCGCCGATCAGGGCGCGGTCGCCGCCGTACTCGTCGGCGACGCGGCGCCAGGACCGGTAGACGTCGTGCACGCCGTCGAGGTCGTGGAACGGGTGGGGCTCGCCGTCGCGTACCTCGGGAAGGCTCTTGTCCTTGAGAAGAAGGGCCGCGGAATCGATGCGGATGCCGTCGACGCCACGGTCGAACCAGAACCGCAGAATGCTCTCGAACTCGGCCCGCACGTCCGGGTGGTCCCAGTTGAGGTCGACCTGCTGCGGGGCGAACAGGTGCAGGTACCACTGGCCGTCGGGGACGCGGGTCCAGGTCGTGCCGCCGAACTCGCCGACCCAGTCGGTGGGCATCTGATCGCCGTTCGGCCCCCGCCCCGGACGGAACCAGAAGTAGTCGCGCTCCGGGGCGCCGGGCGAGGCCAGCGCCGCCTTGAACCAGGGGTGTTCGCTCGAGACGTGGTTCGGCACGATGTCGACGATCATCCGGATGCCGGCCGCGTGCGCCTCCTCGACGAGCGCTTCGGCCTCGGCCAGCGTGCCGAAGGCGGGGTCGATGTCGCGGAAGTCGGCCACGTCGTAGCCGGCGTCGGCCATCGGCGACGGGTACCAGGGGCTCATCCAGATCGCGTCGACGCCCAGGTCGGCCAGGTGTCCCAGGTGGGCGCGGATGCCGGCGATGTCGCCCACACCGTCGCCGTCCGCGTCGGCGTAGCTGCGCGGATAGACCTGATAGATCACCGCGTCGCGCCACCACTGGGAATCTTGGTGAGACACTTTTGCCCGCTTTCTGTGCACGCTGAGGCTGACGGTTTTTTCCAAACCGCCCGTTTTACGTGGATTTTCAGCCCTTGAGGCTACCGGTGGTCAAACCGGACATGATGTTGCGCTGGAAGATCAGGAAGATGATCACGGTCGGGATCGCGGCGATGACCGAGGCGGCGATCACCACGTTCTGCGGGGTGCCGCCGGCGAAGGCGTAGATGCCGACGCTGAGCGTGCGCGTCTCCGGTGACGGCATGACCAGCTTGGGCCAGAGGAAGTCCTTCCAGACCGCGGTCACCGCGAAGATCGACACCACGCCCAGGATGGGCCGCGACATCGGCAGGATGATCGACCACAGGGTGCGCAGCGGCGACGCGCCGTCGACCTGGGCGGCGGCGATTAGGTCCTCGGGGATCGAGTCGAAGAACCGCTTGAGCAGGAAGATGTTGAACGCGTTGGCGACCAGCGGCAACCAGATCGCCCACGGCGAGTCGAGCAGGTTGACGTGGATGATCGGCAGGTCGATCGCCGTCACGTACTGCGGGACGATCAGGACCATGGCCGGGATCATCAGCGTGGCCAGCATCGCGGCCAGGATGACGTTGCCGAACGCGGGACGCAGCTTCGACAGGGCGTACGCGGCGGCGGTGTCGAACACGAGCTGGAAGAAGACCGCCCCGGCCGCGTAGTAGAAGGTGTTGAACATGAGCTTGGCCAGCTCGAGGTTGTTCCAGGCGTCGGCGTAGTTCCGCACCTCGGGATCGCGCGGCCACAACGTCGGCGGCGTCTGCGCGATCTCCTGACCGGACTTGAAGGCGCCGGTGACCATCCAGTACAGCGGCCCGAGGAAGACCAGGGTGAACCCGAGGACCACGACGGCCAGGACCGCCCAGTAGATCAACCGGCCGCGACCGCGCCGGAGCTGCGCCTGCGAGATGAGGGTACGGGTCATCGTCAGTCCTGTTTCGTGGTCAGTCGCACGTAGACCGCGCTGAAGGCGCCCAGCACCAGCAGCATGATCACGCCGAGCGCCGCGGCGCCGTTGAGATCGTTCTGGAAGAAGCCGTGCTGGTAGATCAGGTAGGCCACCGAGGTCGCCGAGTCCTGCGTGCCGGCGCCGTTGGCCAGGATCAGCGGCTCGATGAACAGCTGCATGGTGGCAACGATCTGCAGCATCGCCAGCAGGGCCAGGATGAGCCGGGTCTGCGGGATCGTCACGTTCCAGATGCGGCGCGCGATGCCCGCCCCGTCCAGCTCCGCGGCCTCGTACAACTCGCCCGGAATGTTCTGCAGGGAGGCGAGATAGATCAGCACCGCGCCGCCCATGTTCATCCAGGTCGAGGCGATGACCATGGCCGGGATGGTCATGCCGGGCGACTGCATCCACTCGGACGTGGGCAGGTGGAGGAACTTGAGGATCGCGTTGAACAGGCCGGCTTCGCTCGGGTCGTACGCGTAGTACTTGAACAGGAAGAGCGCGGAGGCCGGCGGCAGCATCACCGGCAGGTAGACCAGGACCCGCAGGTATCCCTTGAAGTGCCGGAACTCGTTGAGCAGGATCGCCACGAAGAACGGCAGCAGATAGCCCAGGACCAGCGCCAGCAGGGTGAAGACGAAGGTGTTCTTCCAGGCGATCCAGAAGCTGGGGTCGGCGATGATCCGGGTGTAGTTGTCCCAGCCGACCCAGGTCGTCTCGCCGCGGCGGGTGCGCTGGAAGCTCATCACGACGCCGCGGATCATCGGGAACCACATGAAGAGGGCGAAGCAGACGACCGCCCCGATCAGGAAGGCGTGGCCGGTGAGGTTGTCTCGGAGTTTGCGGCCTCGTTTGGTCCTCTGGATGGGCGCGGGCGCGGCGGGCTGCTTCGTGATCTGCGGCGCAACGATCGTCAAGGGGACTCCTTTGTACCGGCGCGGGGGCCTCTCGACCCCCGCGCCCGGGTGAATCAGCTACCGGCGGCCTGGAGCTGGTTGACCTTGGTCTCGGCCGTCTTGAGCAGCTCGTCGATGTTGGCGTTCGGGTTGGTCAGCACACCCGACATCGCCGAGTCGAGCACCGCGTAGATGGCCTGCGCGTTGCGCGGCTCACCCTTGATCGGAACCGGGTTCTGCTCGAACGGCGCGAAGTTGGCCGTGTCGAGGTTCGCGTTGGCCTTGCGCAGGTCGAGCTCCTGCTTCTGGGCGTCGCTGCCGTTGGTGAACAGCAGCGGCTGGGGCAGGCCGACCGGGTAGTTCTGCGGCTTGGCCCGCGCGTAGTCGAACTGGCCCTTGCCCGGGGTGAGCTTCTGGTACGCGAGCCACTTCAGACCGGCCTTGACCTGGTCGTCGGTGAGGCCCTTCTTGAAGAAGTAGCCCTCGCCACCGCCGAGGGTCGCCTTGGCCGGGCCGTCCTGGCCGGGCATCGGGCCCATCGCCCAGTCCTCGTACTTGCCCTGGAACTGGCTGACGATGGCCTGGGTGGCGTCGGGCGCGCCGATGAACATGCCGACCTTGCCGGCGCCGGCGTTGGTCAGCAGGTCGCCCCACTGCAGCAGCTGGCGGCTGCCCATGCTGTTGTCGCCGTACCGCATGTCCTTGAGGTTCTGCAGGACCTGCTTGCCCTGGGCGTTGTTGAAGTCGGCCTTCTTGCCGTCCTCGCTGAGAACCTGGCCGCCCTGCGAGTAGATCTCGGCGGTGAAGTGCCAGCCGCCGGTGTTGCCGGCGCTGTACTCGGAGAAGCCGGCGATGCCGCCGCCGAGGGCGGAGATCTTCTTGGCCGCCGTACGGACCTCGGCCCACGTCTTGGGCGGAGCCGCCGGGTCGAGACCCGCCTTCTTGAACAGCGCCTTGTTGTAGACCAGGCCCATCGAGTAGTTCTTGACCGGTACGGCGTACAGCTTGCCGCCGTCGGTGAAGACCTCCTTGAGCGCGGGGTCGACGCTGTCCCAGGTGGGGATGGTGTCCTTGTTCGCCAGCGAGGTGATCTCCATGGCCTGACCGGAGTCCAGCACCTGCGACAGGTCGGTCATGTAGCCGTAGAAGACGTCGGTCATCGTGCCGCCGGCCAGGCGGGCGGTGAAGTCCGGCGGGTTGTTGCACTGCTCGCCGACGCTGACGCTCTTGATGGTGATGTCGGGGTTGTCCTTCTCGAACGCCGCGACATCCGCGTTCCAGTTGGCCAGCAGCTCCTTCTGCGCGCCGACGGGCTGGCAGTCGACGGTGATCGTGGTCTTGCCGGCGGCGTCGGTCCCGGAGTCGTCGTCGCTCTTCGTGGAGCAGCCCACCAGGCTGCTGAGCCCCAGGCCGGTCGCGAGCGCCAGGGCCGCGACCTTCCGGTACTGCGGTGTGGACATCTGTCCATCCCTTCAGGAACGGGTGTATCCGTGGCTATCGATAAGTTGCGTGTGCTGGAAGTGAGTGGAGTCACTGTAACGAGACCGACCTGTTTCGGCAAGGTTTCGATCGTTCGCTGAAAAAACACGACTGCAATACCGGCAGATGTCGAGATTGTGAGCCCAGACACTTCCGGGCATACAAAAAGGGCGAGCCCTCACGGGCTCGCCCTTTTTGTTCCGTCCGCTTGCTACCGCTTCGCCGGCGCCGTCGATCCCCGGACCACCAGCTCCGGCTCGAACAGCAGCTCGTCCGGCTCGACGCCGCTGCCCTCGATCTGATTGACCAGCAGGTCGACGGCGGCCTGCCCCATCATCTCGATCGGCTGCCGCACTGTCGTGAGCGGCGGATCGGTGCAGGTCATCAGCGCCGAGTCGTCGAAGCCGACCACCGACACGTCGGCCGGCACGTCGAGCCCGAGCCGGCGGGCGGCCCGGATCGAACCGAGCGCGAGCACGTCGCTCGCGCAGATCATGCCGGTCACGCCACGCTCGATCAGCTTGGCCGCGGCCAGGCGGGCGCTCTCCATCGAGAAGTTGGTCCGCTCGACGAACCAGTCGTCACCCTCCGGCCCGGCGATCTTCACCAGCGCCCCCAGCTTGCGGCGTGAGGGCATGTGGTCCTCCGGCCCCATCACCATGCCCACCCGCTCGTGCCCGAGAGACTTGAGATGTCCGTACGCCTGCTCGACCGCCACCGCGTCATCGGTGGAGATGTGCGGAAACCCCAGGTCGTTGACGCCGGCATTGACCATGACCACGGGCATCCGCCGGTCGGTGAGCGCCTTGTAGTGCCCGTGCTCGGCCTCGGCCAGCGCGTAGGAGCCGCCGGCGAACACGACACCGGAGACCTGGTGGTCGAGAAGCATCTCGATGTAGTCGCGCTCCGGCACACCGCCGATGGTCCGCGCACAGAGAGCCGGCGTGAACCCGCGCTGCGCGAGCGAGGCGGTCACCACCTCGGCCAGCGCCGGAAAGATCGGGTTCTGCAACTCGGGCAGCACCAGCCCCACGAGCCGCCCGCGCTCCCCGCGCAGCTTGGTGGGCCGCTCATACCCGAGGACATCGAGAGCGGTCAGCACCGACGCGCGCGTGGCCTCGGAGACGCCACTGCGCCCGTTGAGCACCCGGCTGACGGTCGCCTCACTGACGCCCGCCTTCTTGGCCACTTCGGCCAGACGTTTGGTCACGCCCGACAGCCTACGGCAGGAAGCTGCAATTTTCGAACGGCTGCTTGCAGATCTTTCGGAACTCTTTCAGATGCTGTCATCCCATGCGTCGATCATGTTTCGCCATTGTTGCGCCGCGTATCCATCGCTCCCGCCATGAAGCGGTTAAGTGATCGCTCTGCGCGACGATTCGCCAGTCATCTCTTGCGCCAAGATTGCACCAAGCGCGTCGCTCGAGGCGCGCCGGCTCTGGGCTCGGCCGCTCCGTCGCGAGCCGTGACGCCGCCCCTTTCATGCCCTTACCGCCCGCGCCGTATCGCCGCCGAGCCACGATGAGGCGCACGCGGGGCGATGTGGGGCCGCTGACGGACGACTCGGTGGCGGGTCGGGGCGACAACCGCGCGGAAAGTTCCTCAATCGCGGGGAATCGGCTGCGAGAGGGCGCCGCCGGTGGGACCGTGAAAGCCGCAAGGGGAGGCGCGATGACCGATGCGGATCAGCGGCTCGCCGAGGAACTGGCGAGCGCCACGGAGGCGGCGGCGCGTGCTGCGCGAGCCGCCGCCTCGGTGATCGAACGGCTGGCCGCCGGCAGCGCCGAGATCGAGCAGGTCGTGCAGCTCATCGCCGTGATCGCCAAGCAGACCAACCTGCTCGCCCTCAACGCCACCATCGAGGCCGCCCGAGCCGGCGAGGCCGGTAAGGGCTTCGCCGTGGTCGCCGGTGAGGTGCAGAAGCTGGCCGCCCAGACCGCCACCGCCACCCAGCGCATCGACTCCGAGGTCGACGGCATCCGCACCGGCACCGCCAGCGCCGTCGAGGCGGTCGGCAAGACGATCGCCGAGCTGGAACGTTGTCAAAGAATGATCAGCGGTTAAATGGAGCCATGGCGAAGAAGACGACCACCGCGTGCCCGTGCGGGCGCGGCCTGCCGTACGCGGAATGCTGCGAGCCGATCCACCGGGGCGGGAAGCCGGCCACGGCCGAGGCGCTGATGCGGTCACGGTTCTCCGCCTTCGCGCGCGACGACGACGCGTACGTCCTGCGGTCCTGGCATCCGAAGACCCGCCCAGCGAGCATCGAACCCGACCGGCACCTGCGCTGGACCGGCCTGGAGATCCTCGAGACCGAGCGCGGCGGCATGTTCGACACCGAGGGCGTCGTCGAGTTCCGGGCCCACTACACCGATCGCGGCAAGCCGGGCGACATGGTCGAGCGCAGCCGCTTCGTGCGCCACGACGGTCAGTGGGTCTACTGGGGTCCGATCCTTACCAACGGGTCACTCGCCAATGTCTGAGGTCGTGTGATTCCCTTCAGGGATGGCACCTGACCAGCGACCGATGGAGGACGGCATCGTCCGTGACTTCAAGGTCAACCTTTCGTACGGCCGCTATCTGCACCTGGACGAGATCCTCGGCGCCCAGCACCCGGTCAGCGTCCCCGAGCACCACGACGAGCTGCTGTTCATCCTGCAGCACCAGACCTCGGAGCTCTGGCTCAAGCTGGTGCTGCACGAGCTGCGCGCCGTCCAGCGGTACCTGGCCAAGGACGACCTGCGCCCGGCGCTGAAGGGCCTGGCCCGGGTCAAACACATCCAGCGCACCCTCACCGAGCAGTGGTCGGTGCTGGCCACGCTCACCCCGAGCGAGTACTCGGAGTTCCGCAGCTTCCTCGGCACCTCGTCGGGCTTCCAGTCGTACCAGTACCGGGCGGTCGAGTTCATGCTCGGCAACAAGGACCGCCGCATGCTGTCGCTCTTCGACGACGATCAGGCGGCCCGCGAGCTGCTCGTCGAGGCCCTCGAAACCCCGAGTGTGTACGACGAGTTCCTGCGCTACCTGAGCCGGCACGGCCACGACATCCCGGCCGAGCAGTTGCACCGCGACGTCGCCGAGCCGCACCACTTCGACGAGGACCTGGTGCCGGTCTTCGTGCGGATCTACAGCGATCCGGAGCGGTTCTGGGAGGCGTACGAGGCCTGCGAGGAACTGGTCGACCTGGAGGAGAACTTCCAGCTCTGGCGCTTCCGGCACCTCAAGACCGTGGAGCGCACGATCGGCTTCAAACGGGGCACGGGCGGGTCCAGCGGCGTCGATTTCCTGCGCAAGGCGCTTGACCTGACGTTCTTTCCCGAGCTGTACGCCGTACGCACTGAGATCGGAGCCACGAGTTGACCGACCCGCACGCCCTGGACGCGGCCGACCCGCTGGCGCCCTTCCGCGACCGCTTCCTGACGGCCGACGGCGTCGCCTCCTATCTGGACGGCAACTCGCTCGGCCGTCCGCTGAAGGCCACCGCCGACCTGATGGACGAGTTCATCCGTACGCAATGGGCGAATCGTTTGATCCAGGGCTGGACCGACGGCTGGCTGGAGTGGCCGATCACGCTGGGCGACCGGCTCGGCAAGATCGCCCTGGGCGCGGCCCCCGGCCAGGTGGTGGTGGCCGACTCCACCACCGTGCTGATCTACAAGCTGGCCCGGGCCGCCGTGGACGCCCGCCCCGGCCGCCGCCGCGTGGTCCTGGACACCGACAACTTCCCCACCGACCGGTACGTGCTGGAGGGCATCGCCGCCGAACGCGGCCTCGAACTGGTGTGGATCTCCACCGATCCCGTCTCCGGTGTCGAGCCGGCCCAGGTGGCCGAGGTCGTCGACGAGCGCACGGCCCTGGTCCTGTTCAGCCACGTCGCGTACCGCTCGGGCTGGTTGGCCGACGTCGCCGAGATCAACCGGATCGCCCACGAGGCCGGCGCCCTGACCATGTGGGACCTGTGCCATTCGGCCGGCTCGGTACCGATCGAGCTGGACGAGTGGGGCGTCGACCTGGCCGTCGGCTGCACCTACAAGTACCTCAACGGCGGCCCCGGAGCGCCGGCGTTCGCCTACCTGCGCGGCGGCCTCCAGGAGGAGCTGCGCCAGCCGATCCAGGGCTGGATGGGCCACCGGGCGTCGTTCGAGATGGGCCCCGGCTACGAGCCGGCGAAGGGTTCACGGGCCATGCTCAGCGGCACCCCGCCGATCTTGGCCATGGTGCCGCTGCACGCCAACCTGGACGTCCTGCAGGAGGCGACGATCGAGGCCGTACGGGAAAAGTCCCTGCTCCTGACCTCGTACGTGCTGGACCTGGCCGACGAGTGGCTGGTGCCCCGCGGCGTCGAGGTGGTCAGCCCCCGCACCCCGGCCCGCCGAGGCGGCCACATCACGCTGAAGCGCCCCGGTTTCGAACAGCTCCTGGAGCCCCTCTGGTCGGCCGGCGTGATCCCCGACTACCGCCGCCCCGACGGCCTGCGCATCGGCCCGGCCCCCTTGAGCACCAGCTTCGCCGAGGTCCACCACGGCTTGTCCACCTTGCGCGACCTGCTGTGACCCTCCCCCTGACCGCCGACTCAATCTGGTGGGCGGGCCGCCTCCACACAGGCGCCGCCCTCCACCCCACCACTGCCCTTCACCATCCCCACGCCGCCCCCCTCTCCCACCCCGGCACCGCCGCCCTCGACCAGCCCAACACCGCGCCCCTCCACCAGCCCAACACCGCGCCCCTCCCTCAGCCCGGCGCTGGCGCCTTCCACCAAACCCACGCCGCCGCACTCCCCCAGCCCGGCACCGCCGCCCTCCCCCAACCCAACGCCGCCACCTCCCACCAACACGACGCCGCCGTCCAGCCCGACGACGCCGCCCTCCAGCCCCATTCCGCCGCCGTCACCCATCCGGACATTTCCGATTTCTCCCTCGCGACGGATTTTTCCGGTGAGGCGACGCGCCTGCCCGGGACGCTGTTGCCGGGCCTCGTCGACGCGCACGTGCACTCCGCGCTGGTCGACCTCGCGACCGTGCGGGCCGGCGGCATCTCCGGTGTGTGGGACCTCGGCGGTGAGCCCTCCACAGTGGCCGCGCTCGCCAAGGACCACCAGCGGCGCAAAATGCCGTACATCCGATATGCCGGCCCCTTCCTGACGGCACCCGGCGGCTACCCGAGCGACCGCGCCTGGGCCCCCGCCGGCAGTTGGCGGGAGCTCCGCTCCCCCGCCGACGCCGTCGAGGCGGTGGCCGAAGCGAAAGCTCACGGCGCCACCCTCATCAAGGTCACCGCCAACGCCGGCGGCCCGCTGCTCTCCCCCGCGATCATGGCCGCGGTCGCCGGGCAGGGGCTCCCGGTGGTCGTCCACGCCGAAGGTCCCGGCACTGTCCGCCTCGCCCTCGAATCGGGCGCCGCCTACCTCGCGCACACCCCCTGGACCGAGCCCCTCGACCCCGGCCTCGCCCGCGACTGCGCCGCCCGCATGACGTGGATCAGCACCCTCGACATCCACGGCTGGGGCGAGCCGACCCCCGAGTCGGTCACGGCCGTCGCCAACTTGCGGCTTTTCCGGTCGTACGGCGGTCAGGTCCGCTACGGCACCGACCTCGGCAACGGCCCTCTCCCACCCGCCGTCAACCCCCGGGAGGTACGCCTGCTGCAGTCGGCCGGCCTGACCCCGAACGAGATCCTGCAGGCGATGACCGGCGACGGCCTGTCGTGGATTCCCGGTGGTCTCGACCTCGACCCGGCCCGGTTCGCCGACTCGCTGGCCACCGCGCGGGTGCTCGACGAGTCCGTACACCCTGCGGTTTTCCCCAGGTAAGCCCGGCGGCCGTCCTCATGGTCCGGTGATCGCCCGATTTCTACTGTCGATCACATGACTTCCTTCGTCACCGACCTGGTGGAACGTTTCGGCGGCCCCGGCGCGGGCCTGGCCGTAGCCCTGGAGAACCTGTTCCCGCCGATCCCGAGCGAGGTGATCCTGCCGCTGGCCGGTTTCACGGCCGGCCAGGGCCGGATGAACCTGATCGCCGCGATCGCCTGGACCACGCTCGGCTCGGTGGTGGGCGCGGTCGCGCTCTACTACATAGGCGCCGCCCTCGGCCGCGACCGGGTGCGGGCGATCGCCGCCCGGCTGCCGCTGGTCAAGGTCAGCGACCTCGACCGTACGGAGGCCTGGTTCGCCCGCCACGGCACCAAGGCCGTCTTCTTCGGCCGCATGATCCCGATCTTCCGCAGCCTGATCTCGGTACCGGCCGGCGTCGAACGGATGCGGCTCACCACGTTCCTGCTGTGCACCACCCTCGGCAGCCTCATCTGGAACGCGACCTTCGTGCTGGCCGGCTACGCGCTCGGCGCCAACTGGACGGCCGTCGAGTCCTATGTGGGCGTACTGCAGAACGTGGTGATCGCCGCCTGCGCCCTGCTGATCGCTTATTTCGTCGGCAGTCGATTGTTGCGCGGGCAGAATGGCTGAGGTGACCGCCGAACGACCACCGATCCGGCCGCGGCACCCGCACGGCCGGAACGGCGGACAGCCAGCGTCAAGCCCAGCCTCGGCACCGGGGCAGCCGGAACCAGCGCAACCGCAACCACCGCAACCGGAACTGGCACGGCCGGAACCGGCACGGCCAGATCCGGGCCGGCCGGAACCGGAGCGGCCGGAACTGGGACGGCGGCCTCTCGGCCGGCCAGAACCAGAGCGACCGGAACTGGCGCGGCCGGAACCAGCGCGACCAGAACCAGCGCGACCGGAACTGGCGCGGCCGGAACCAGCGCGACCAGATGCGGGGCGGCCGGAACGGAGGCCGTGGGATCTCAGGCGGCGGGCTCTGGGACGGCTGATCGGGGCTCTCGTGGCCGGGACGGTGAGTGGTGTCGTCGAGGCGCTGTTTCTCGTGGTGGCGGTGATTTCGGCGTTCCGGCCGGGTCTGTATCCGTACGCGCGAAGGCTTGCCGAATTTGAACGTCGCCGGCTCGGGGTCGAGCCGGTGCGCTTCGATGAGCGGCGGGCCTTCCGGTATCTGGCGGCGCGGCTGCTGCCGGCGTTTCTCGGTCTGCTGACCGTCGGGATGCTGCTGGTCGGCGTGGTGCTGGCCGGCATCGTGGTGCGGTCGGTGGCCACCGGGGCGATGTCGGTCGCGGGGTTGCTGGAGCAGGTGCTGTTCGGCTCGGCGCTGCTGCTGCTCGATCTTCAGGCGATGGCCAGCACGCTCGCGCTGGACCGGCGGCTGCTGCGGGCGCTGCTCGCCTCGGGGACGCGTTCCGAGTTGGAGCGGCGCATCACCGAACTGACAGTCAGCCGGGCCGGTGTGATCGCCGCGGTCGACGCCGAGCGGCGGCGGATCGAGCGGGACCTGCACGACGGACTGCAGCAGCGGCTGGTCGCGCTGGGCATGCTTCTGGGGCGGGCCCGACGCTCGCCGGACCGGGCCGGCGAACTGCTCGCGCAAGCCCACGAGGACGCCCAGCGGGCCATCGACGAGCTGCGCGAAGTGGCGTGGCGAGTCTATCCGTCCGCTTTGGACCATGGCACGCTCGACGACGTGCTGACCATGGTGGCCCAGCGCTCCCCGGTGCCCGTCCGAGTGACGTACGAACTGGTGGAACGCCCCCCGCGACCGATCGAGACCGTCCTCTACTTCGTCGCCTGCGAGGCCATCACCAACACCGCCAAGCACGCCGGCGCTACGGTGATCACCGTGCGGCTGACCCCGGGAGTGGAGATGGTGATCAGCGACGACGGCGCCGGCGGCGCCACCCTCGACGGGCCGGGGCTGCACGGCCTGGCCGACCGGGTGGCCGCCCTGGACGGGCGTTTCGAGCTGGACAGCCCGGCCGGCGGCGGCACCACGATCCGGGTCTCGTTGCCGTGCGGATAGTGCTCGCCGAGGACTCCACGCTGCTCCGCGAAGGGCTGGTCCGCCTCCTGGCCGACGAGGGCCACGACGTCGTGGCCGCCGTCGCCGACGCCCCGGCGCTGATCGACTCCGTGGCCGAAAATCGACCGGACGTCGTCGTGACCGACGTCCGTATGCCGCCGACCAGCACCGACGACGGGCTGCGGGCCGCCCTGGAGATCCGGCGGCGATGGCCGTCGACCGGTGTACTAGTACTTTCGCAGTACGTCGAGAAGCGCTACGCCTCCCAGTTGCTGGCCGACCGTTCCGACGGTGTCGGATATGTGCTGAAGGACCGGGTGGCCCAGGTCGAGGATTTCCTGGACGCCCTCGACCGGGTCGCGGCCGGGTCGACGGCGCTCGACCCCGAGGTCGTACGGCAATTGATGTCCGGCACTTCGGGTTTGACCCGCCTCACCCCGCGCGAGAACGACGTGCTGCGCCTGATGGCCTCCGGCTACACGAACGTGGCGGTGGCCGAGCGCCTGTTCGTGTCGCTGAGCGCCGTCGAGAAACACGTGAACGCCATCTTCGACAAGCTCGACCTGGCCGCCGCCTCCGACTACAACCGCCGGGTCCTGGCCATCCTGCACTACCTGGACTCGTAGGCTGGCCTCATGATCGTGGTGACGGGCGCGACCGGGCGCCTTGGTGGACGAATTCTGCAACGCCTGGACGCTTCCCCGCGCCTGCTGGTCCGGGACGCTTCCCGGGCGCCGGCCGGCTACGAGGTGGCGGTCGCCACCTACGACGACGGCGACGCCGTTCGGCGGGCGCTGACCGGCGCCGGCACGGTCCTGATGGTGTCGGCCGCCGAGGCCCCCGACCGCGTCGCCGAGCACACCAGCTTCGTCGACGCCGCGGCTGCGGCCGGCATCGGCCATCTCGTGTACATCTCGTTCGCCGGGGCCTCGCCCACCGCGACCTTCACCCTGGCCCGCGACCACTGGGCCACCGAGCAGCACATCCGGGCCAGCGGCCTGCCCTTCACCTTCCTGCGCGACAGCCTCTACGCCGACTTCCTCCCGTTCATGGTCGGCGACGACGGCGTCATCCGCGGCCCGGCCGCCGACGGCCGCGCCGCCTTCGTGGCCCAGGACGACATCGCCGACGCCGCCGCGGCGGTCCTGCGCGACCCGGCCCCGCACGCCGGCCGCACCTACACCCTGACCGGCCCCGAGGCCCTGACCATGTCCGAGGCCGCCGCCGCCCTGACCGCCGCCGGCCACCCGGCCCGCTTCCACAACGAGACCCTGGAAGAGGCCTACGAGTCGAGGCGCAAATACAACGCCCCCGACTGGCAGCTCGACGCCTGGGTCAGCACGTACACCGCGATCGCGGCCGGCGAGCTGGCCGAGATCACCTCGGACATCCCCACCCTGACCGGCCACCCCGCAACACCCCTGGCCGCCCTCCTGCACAGGAACAAGCCCTGACCAGGGCCGTCTACTAGTAGTGGTATCGAGGTCGTTCCGCAGGATTTCCGGTTTGCCGATTCCTTGGCCTTCTGGGTCTCGTGTGATGTCAGCGACCAGCCCGCCACTGCTCGACGCTCTCCGCCAGCCGTTTGGCGTTGGCCGGCGATCGGATCTCGACGGGCGTGTGATCCGCGTTCACCCGTTCGATCAGCGGAAGCAGGGGCTTTCGTGCCTGGCCGGCGTCGATCGCGGCAGTCACGGAGCCTCCGCGAGCGGTGTGCTGAAGACGGTACCGCTGGGCGGGCCGGGCGTCGGCCGAAAGTCGTAGTGGGCGTGAGGGGTTTCCGGCTCTGAGCGGATGTGCGCGGTGGGGGTGGTGCGGGACTCTCGAACACGATCACGGAGAGAGAGGGTCACGATGACCATCGACGACGACAATCTGCCCAGCCGTAGCCGGGTGGTGCTGACGGGGATCAGTTCGCGGGCCTGGGAGCATCCGGCCGATCGGGGGGCTCTGACGGCTCTTCGGGAGCTTCGGGGCTTCGACGACGTGGTTCGTGGGCTGTTCGGCATGTGGAACGAGCGCGGGTTCCGCCTGTCGTATCTGGCCGGGGCCATCCGGGTCGGGCAGGGGCAGTACCCGCGGGTGCACCGGCTCTTCGGGGAGGCGGCCGCTTCGCTCGACGTGGCGGAGCTGCCCGAGGTGTACGTCAGCCAGTCACCGGTCATCACGAGCAAGGCGATCGGGATGGACCGGCCGTTCGTCGTGATCAGCACGGCCGCCGTGGAGAAGCTCGACGATGACGAGCTGAGGACGCTGCTCGGGCGTGAGATCGGGCACGTGCGCAGCGGGCACGCCGTCTACCAGACCATCATGACCGTGCTGACCCGGTGGGTGACCAGCGTGAGCTGGCTGCCGGTGGGTGCCCTCGCCCTGCGGGCGATCATCGCGGCCATGTACGAGTGGTGGCGCAAGGCGGAGCTGTCGGCCGACCGGGCGGCGCTGCTGGCGGCGCAGGATCCGGGGGCGTCGCTGCGGCTGTTCATGAAGCAGGCCGGTGGCGGCGACCTGTCGCAGATCGACACCGCGGCGTTCCTGGCCCAGGCTGCCGAGTACGAAGGGGGCGGCGACCTGCGGGACAGCATCCACAAGATCGGCATGACCGCGTTCAGCTCCGAGCCGGTGCCGGTGGCCCGGGCCGCCGAGCTGCAGAAGTGGGTCGACTCGGGGGACTACGCGCGCATCCTGGGTGGCGACTACCCGCGCCGCGACGACGACCGGGACGCCTCGGTGACCGCCGACGTCAAGGCCGCCGCGGCCAGTTACCGGGACAGCTTCCGCGACTCCAGCGATCCGCTCGTCAGCTTCGCCCGCAAGGCCGCGGGCGGGGCCGCCGACCTGGTCGGCTCGGCCGCTCGCGGCGCACGCGGCTGGGCCCGGGGCAGCGACAACAGCAACAACTGATCTTCCGGGCGGCGCGGAATCGAGGCCGCGCCGCCCGGAATCTCACGCCAGGTGCTGAAGAAGCCAGTCGACCGTCTCGCGCAGGTAGTCGGCCCGGGACGAGCGGTGCAGCAGCTCATGGCCCTCGTCGGGGAAGAGCAGGAACTTGTGGGGTACGCCCCGGGCGGCCAGCGCGGCCACGACCTGCTCCGCCTCGATGAGGGGGACGTTGCTGTCGTTCTCGCCGTGCACGACCATCAGCGGGGTGCGCAGCCGGTCGATCCGGGTGATCGGCGACAGGTCGGCCAGCAGGTCGCGGTCGGTCACCGGGTCGCCGTACTTGCTGACGGCGGCCGCGGCGATCCACGGCTCGGTGTGTTCGTAGAAGGTGGCGAAGTTCGACATGCCGCACACGTCGATGCCGGCGTCGAACAGGTCGGGGAACGTCACCAGCGCGGCCAGGGTCAGATAGCCGCCGTACGAACGGCCCATGATCCCCAGGCGCGAGGCGATGCCGTTGTCGAGCAGGTAGGACGCGCACGTGCGTACGTCCGCAATCGCGTCGTGGCGAAGCCCGAGGTTGTCGGCGTTGACGAAGCTGCGCCCGAACCCGGACGAGCCGCGCACGTTGGGCGCGAAGACCGCGATGCCGCGCGCGGCCAGCGACTGGAAGAGCGGCCCGTGTCCGGGCCGCTCCTGGGCTTCGGGACCGCCGTGGAACCACAGGACTGTGGGATGCGGCCCCGGGCCGGCCGGGCGGAACAGCCAGCCGGTCAGCGTCAGGCCGTCGTGGGCCGGGAAGGTCTCCAGGGTGGGCCGTACGGCGCCCGGCTCGGCGGGCTCGGCCGAGACCGGCACCACGCCGGTGCCGTTGAAGACCCACACCCCGTGCGGCTGGCCGGGCCCCTCCGCGGTGAAGGCGAGCGCCGACCCGTCGTGGCTCCAGGCGAGCCCGCTGACCACGGAGCCGGGCAGCGGAGCCAGCCGCTGCCACGATATTTCCGACAAATTAACCAACGAGACCTCGGACTCGCCGCCTCGGACGTTCCACAGCACCGCCGCGCGGCCGCCGTCGGCGGTGATCGTGAACGACTCCGCCTCGGCGTTCTCGGAGGTGGCGACCACCTCGACCGAGCCGTCGACGACCCGGATCAGCACCGGGAACTCGCCGGTCTCGCTGCGCGCGTAGATCGTCGTGCCGTCCGGCCCGAAGACCGCCTGCTCCCCCGCCGTCACGTAGGAGTCGACGCCGGTGGCCAGGTCGCGGACCGCGATGTGCCGGCTGCCGCGCGGGCCGACCCGCAGCAGCGCGCGACCCTCGGCGACGTCGAGGAGCGAGATCAGCTCGCCCGTGCCGACGACCGTCCGGTCGCCGGTGACCGGGTCGATCAGCAGGGCGGTGGTCAGGTTCTCGGTGAGCGCCAGCAGCGACCGCCCCGGCAGCCAGCGCATGTTGTCCGCCGTGTCCGCCCCGAAGCCGGCCACCTGGTGCAGCTGGGAGCCGTCCGGCCGGACCAGCCACACCTCGTGCCGGGGCGCCCCGCCGGGCGCGACCGAGCAGGCCAGCCAGCCGCCGCCGGTCGACCACTGGACCGCCGCGACCGGCGCCTCGCCGGTGTCGACGAGGAACGCCAGGTCGCTGCCGACCGGCTGGACCCACACCTGCGGGCGGCCGCCGCGGTCCGAGACGTACGCGCAGTGCCGCCCGTCCGGCGACAGCGTGGGTGACCAGCTTCCGGAGACTTCCGAGGGGAACGGTTTCGTGAGGGGGGAAAACCCTACGGGCAGCACAGTGACGTCGACACGGTTGAGCTGACCGGTCATACGGTTCCTCCCTCGAATGGCTAGATTCCCTTGTCCTGCAGCCACATCTCCAGCAATGCGAGCTGCCACAGCTGGTTCGCGCCGAGCGTCGTACGCGGGGTGTTCGGGTCGGCCAGCAGGGAGTCGACGTAGTCCTGGCGGAACAACGCCCGCTCCCGGGCAGCCGGCGCGGTGAGCGCGTCGCGGACCTTCTCCAGCATCGCTCCCTCGAGGTGCCGGATGCCCGGTACCGGGAAGTATCCCTTTGTCCGGTCGATCACCTCGTCGGGCACGACCCCGCGGGCCGCCTCCTTGAGCACCCCCTTGCCCCCGTGCGCCAGTTTCAGTCCGGGCGGGCAGGCCGCGGCCAGCTCGACCAACTCGTGGTCGAGGAACGGTACGCGAGCTTCCAGCCCCCACGCCATAGTCATGTTGTCGACCCGTTTGACCGGATCGTCGACCAGCATCACCTGAGAGTCGAGCCGCAACGCCGCGTCGACCGCCGTCTCGGCTCCGGGCCGCCCGAAACTCGCCGCCACGAACTCGCGGCTCACGTCCTCGCCGATCAGCCAGTCCGGGTTGAGCTGCTGGGCCAGGCGGCTGTGGGGACGATCGAAGAATTCCTTGGCGTACGCGTCGACGGCCCGCTCGAGGGGCACGTCCGCGAGTGGCGGATACCAGCTGTAGCCGGCCAGGATCTCGTCCGCGCCCTGCCCCGATTGTACGACTTTGACGTGTTTCGACACATCTTCGCTGAGCAGGTTGAACGCGACGCAGTCGTGGCTCACCATCGGCTCGGCCATCGCCGCCACGGTCCGGTCGACAGCGGGCAGGAACCTGTCCCGGCCGATGCGGATCTGGTGGTGCTCGGTGTCGAACTGCTTGGCGATGATGTCGGAGTAGGCGAACTCGTCGCCGGTCTCGCCGCCCGCCGCCTCGAACCCGATGCTGAACGTGGTCAGGCCGCGCTGACCCTGCTCGGCCAGCAGGGCCACGATGTAGCTGGAGTCGATGCCGCCCGAGAGCAGCACGCCGACCGGCACGTCGGCCACCATCCGGCGCTCCACCGCCACCTTGAGCTTCTCGTGGATCAGCTCCGGCCACTCGCCGTCGGTGATGCCGGACAGCCGCGTGTGCGACGCCTCCCAGTACACCCGGTCGGTCGACGACCCGTCGGCGCGGATGACGCGCACGGTGGCCGGCGGGAGTTTCCGTACCCCCGCGACAATGGTCCGGGGGGCCGGCACCACCGAGTGGAACGTCATGTAGTGCTGGAGCGCGACCTTGTCGATCGACGTGTCGACGTCGCCCGCGGCCAGCAGCGCCGGCAACGTCGACGCGAAGCGCACCCGGCCCGGCTTCTCGGCCAGGTAGAGCGGCTTGATCCCGAGCCGGTCGCGGGCCAGCGTCACGGTCCCCGAGTCGTGCTCGACGATCGCGAAGGCGAACATGCCGAGGAAGCGGGTCACACAGTCGGCGCCCCAGCGGTGGTACGCCTTGATGATCACCTCGGTGTCCGAGGTGGAGAAGAACTTGTAGCCGTGTCCGCGCAGCTCCTCACGGAGCTGCCGGTAGTTGTAGACGCAGCCGTTGAAGACCAGGGTCAGGCCCAGGTCCTCGTCGGTCATCGGCTGGGCACCGGCCTCGGACAGGTCGATGATCTTCAGGCGGCGATGGCCGAACGCCACCGGCCCCCGGGCCCACAGTCCCTCGCCGTCCGGACCGCGCGACTCCAGGCACGGCAACATCCGCCGGACGGCTTCCACCTCGGCCGCCCGGCCGTCGTACCGGAGTTCACCGGCGATCCCACACATACAGAACCTCCCCTGTCGTTTAGCTGAGCAGCCACGTGTCCTTGGAGCCGCCGCCGCGCGAGGAATTGACGATCATGCTGCCCGCGGGCGCCACCCGGGTCAGCGCGGCCGGGGCGACCACCGACTCGCGGCCGGTGAAGATGAAGGCGCGCAGGTCGACGTGGCGCGGGGCGAGCTGGTGGCCGTCGAAGACCGGGTGCGTCGAGAGCTGCACGACCTCCTGGGCCACCCATCGGTGCGGGGCGGTGCGGATCTGACGCCGTACGGCCGCCAGATCCTCCGCTTTCGCATGGGGACCGATCACGATGCGGTCGCCGCCGTAGCCGTCCACCGGCTTGCAGACCAGCTGATCGAGCCGGTCCAGGACCTCGGCCCGCTGCTCCGGGATGCCGCACAGATAGGTCGGCACGTCGGCCAGCAGCGGCTTCTCGCCCAGGTAGTACTCGATCAGCTTGGGCACGTACGCGTACACGGCCTTGTCGTCGCCGATGCCGTTGCCGAGCGCGTTGGCCAGCACCACGGTGTCCGCGTGCAGCGCCGTGATCAGGCTCGGCCCGAGCGGCATCCCGTCCGCGCCCGGCGAGTGCACCAGGCTGTCCTCGCCCATCCGCAGGTAGATGACGTCGACCCGGCGCCGCTTGCCGTCGCGCATCCGGTAGACGACGCCCTCGTCCACGAACAGCTCCGTGCTGCGCACCACCGGCACGCCCATCTCCTCGGCCAGCATCCGGTGCTCGAACCAGGCCGAGTCGTCCGGGCCCTGGCTCAGCACCACGACCTTGGGGTCGTCGCCCGCGGCCGGGCGGGCCGACTCGATCAGCGCCCGTTTGAGCAGCGCCGGGGTGTCCTCGACCGAGATCAGGCCGGACGGCTCGGGCAGCTCCGGGAGCACGCTGTGGGTGAGACGGCGGTTCTGCATGGCGTACGCGATGCCGGACGGCACCCGCAGGTTGTCCTCCAGCACGCACCACTCGCCGGTCTCGTTCCGGACCAGGTCGACGCCGGCCACCTGGGCCCGCACCCCCGCGTGGGCGACCAGGGCGCCGCTGGGCCGCAGCTCCGGCGACCCGTCGATCACCCACTCGGGCACGACACCGTCGCGGACCACTTCCCGGTCCCCGTACACGTCCTGAATGAAAAGGTCGAGGGCACGCACCCGCTGGACCAGGCCGCCGCGCAGGGCGCTCCAGTCCTCGGCCGGCACGATCCGCGGCACCAGGTCGAACGGGAACAGCCGGGTCGCCGCCTCGCCGGCCACGCTGAACGTGATGCCCCGCTGGCGCTGCTCGTCGTCGCGCGCGTCCTCCCGGCGGCGCAGACCGGCCGAGCCGAGAGCTTTCAGAACATTCACCACTCCCGCGTACGCCGGTGTGGGCTCGCCACTGGCGAAAGCCTCGTCACCGGTACGCGCGTACGGGAAGAGCCCCGCCGGAACCGACTGGCCCACCGGGCCGATGCCCGTGGCCCCGCCCCGCGTGTCGGCCACCAGCAGGTCGACCACGTCGGAGATCCGCCCGCGCCTGGTCATGGCCCGGCGCTGACGGGTGGCCGAGCTGCCCCGGCTGAGCGCCCGCACCGACAGGTCGAAGACCTGCTCCCAGTCGCCCAGCCGCTCCAGCTCCGGGCGCAGCTCGCCGACCAGCCGCTCCACCGCGAGCGCGGCCGGAACCGGCTCCGGCCCGCGGCGCAGGTCGAGCAGGTCGCCCTCCAGCCCGGAGCGGGCGGACCGCCACATGGCGGCCCGGTGCAGTGGCGGCTGTACTCGCTTCACGGGATGGCCGGCGCGGTAGTCCTCGCGGGCGCGCAGCACCAGCGCCCGGAACAACCCGGCCAGCAGCACGACGGTGTCCACGTCCGGGCTGGAGTCGGTGACGCGCAGCTCCACGGTCGGCACGTGCGCCGACGGGCGGACGTCGAAGTACACCATCTTGGGGTCGGTGATGGTGCCCGAGGCGATCAGGTCGGCCACCAGCTGGTCGTGCTCGGCGGCCGAGTTCAGCACGCCGGGGTCGCCGGCGGTCGGCCAGCGCAGCCACACCAGCGAGCGCACGCTGGCATAACCCGAGTCCTCACCCATCCAGTACGGCGAACTGGCCGACAACGCGAGCAGCGTGGGCAGCGCCGAGGTGACCCGCTGGGCGACGGCTACCGCCTCGTCCCGGTCGGGCACGCCCACGTGCACCTGCGCGCCGCAGATCAGCTGCTCCCGGGCCAGCAGCTGATAGTCGTCCAGCATCCGCCGGTAGCGCGACGTCGGCGTCACGGGCAGTGACTCCAGGTCGACCAGCGGGACCGTTCCCGCGGCGACCAGGCCCAGCCCGAGCGACTCGGCGACCGTGATCGCCTCCCGCCGGCGGCCCGCGATGCCCTCGCGCAGATCGTCCAGAGTGTCGCTGACCGGGGTGTTCGTCTCGACCACGGAGCGATGCAGCTCGGCCGAGAACTTCGACGGGTCGAGCTGGTCGAGCACCTCCTGCGCCCGCGGCACCAGCTCCCGGGTGACCAGGTCGACGACGTGCAGCTCCTCCTCGACACCGAGGGTGAGCTCCTGAGAGCGGTGTGCCTCGCTCGCCGTGACGCTCAGAGATTCTGTCATGAGACCGCCTTGTTCCTAGCCCGACTTGACCCCGAGCCTCGCCATCACATGTGCCGATCCTGTTCCGTGCCCATTTCCAGCTCGCGCCGAACATCCCCCCGGGCGGTGGCCCTCGGTGATGCGCACACCCTGTAACCTCGGCCCCGTTCTCACACCGGGAGGTTTTGATGAGCAATGTCGTCGTGGTGACCGGCTCCGCCGGCCTGATCGGCTCCGAGTCCGTCCGGCACTTCGCCGGTCTCGGCATGGACGTGGTCGGCATCGACAACGACATGCGGCAGTACTTCTTCGGCACCGACGGCTCCACCCGGTGGAACCTCGACCGCCTGGTCAAAGAGGTCGGCGAGCGCTACACGCACCACAACATCGACATCCGCGACCGGGACGGCATCGCCGCCCTGCTGGCCCGCTACGGCAAGAGCGTCGGCCTGGTGATCCACGCGGCCGCCCAGCCGAGCCACGACTGGGCCGCCAAGGAGCCGTTCACCGACTTCGACGTCAACGCCGGCGGCACCCTGAACATGCTCGAGGCCGTACGCCAGCACGCGCCGAACGCCTCGTTCATCTTCACCTCGACCAACAAGGTGTACGGGGACACCCCCAACCGCCTGCCGCTGGTCGAGGAAGCCTCCCGTTACGAGCTTCCGGCCGGTCATGAGTTCTACGACGGCATCACCGAAGAGATGTCGATCGACCAGACCCTGCACTCGGTCTTCGGCGCGTCGAAGGTCGCGGCCGACGTCATGGTCCAGGAGTACGGCCGCTACTTCGACATGCCGACCGCCATCTTCCGCGGCGGCACGCTGACCGGCCCCGGCCACTCGGCGGCCGAACTGCACGGCTTCCTGGCGTACGTGATGCGCTGCGTCATGGAGCAGCGGACGTACCACATCTACGGCTACAAGGGGAAGATGGTCCGCGACGCCATCCACTCCCACGACCTGGTCACGGCGTTCGAGGCGTTCCACAAGGCCCCGCGGGTGGCCGAGGTCTACAACATGGGCGGCGGCCGCTTCTCGAACTGCAGCCACATCGAGGCCTTCCAGATCGCCTCCGAGATCACCGGCCTGGAGGCGAAGACCGACTACGTCGACCAGGCCCGCACCGGCGACCACCAGTGGTGGATCAGCAGCACGGCCCGTTTCGAACAGCACTACCCGGACTGGAAGCTCACCTACGACGTCCCCGCCATCCTCCGCGAGATGTACGAGGCCAACCAGGACGTCTGGAAGCCCACCGCGTGAGCTGAGTGGAGCCGGGCAATTGCCTGTGGCTTACCTGTAGGTGCTCGTGCCGTAACGGATGGTTAACCGACGCTCGGTACATTTCCGGCATGTCCGTCTTGAAGGTAATCCGTCATGACGTGCCGGCGTCGATCGTGGTCTTTCTGATCGCGATCCCGCTGTCTCTCGGCATCGCCGCGGCCTCTGGGGCTCCTCTGCTTGCCGGGCTGGTGGCCGCCGTGGCCGGCGGGGTCGTCGTGGGGGCCCTCGGTGGGGCACCGTTGCAGGTCAGCGGGCCCGCCGCCGGGCTCACCGTGATCGTCGCGGGCACCATCGCGAACTACGGGTTCGCGGCCACCGCCGCCATCGTGGCGCTGGCCGGAGGCGTACAGGTGCTGCTGGGCCTGGCCCGTCTCGGACGTGCCGCCCTGGCCCTGTCGCCGGCCGTGGTGCACGGCATGCTCGCCGGCATCGGGCTGGTCATCGCGCTCAGCCAGATCCACGTGGTCCTCGGCGGGGCGCCGCAGAGCGACGCCTGGCACAACCTGCGGGAGCTGCCCGCCCAGATCCTGGGGATACACGGCGTCTCGGTGCTGCTCGGCCTGCTCACCATCGGCCTGCTGCTGCTCTGGCCGCGCCTGGTCCGCACGTCACTGCTGCCCGCCGCCCTGGTCGCGGTCGTCGTCACCACCGTGGTGTCGGCGCTGATCGGCGCCGACGTGCAGCGGGTCGACCTGCCCGAGAACCCGCTGTCCGAGCTGGTGGTTCCGCGCTGGCCCGACGCCGGAGCCGGCGAGATCGCCCTGGCCGTGCTGACCATCGCCCTGGTCGCCAGCGTCGAATCCCTGCTCTCGGCCGTGGCCGTCGACCGCATGCACGACGGTCCCCGGGCCGACCTCAACCGGGAACTGGTCGCCCAGGGCGCCGGCAACACCGTCTCCGGCCTGCTCGGCGGGCTGCCGATCACCGGCGTCATCGTCCGCAGCTCGACGAACGTCGGCGCCGGCGCCCGCACCCGCGCCTCGGCCATCCTGCACGGCGTGTGGGTCGCCGGCTGCGTGCTCCTGCTGGCCGGCCTGCTCGAGAAGATCCCGATGGCCGCGCTGGCCGCCGTGCTGGTCGTGGTCGGGCTTCGGCTGATCAGTCTGGCCCAGATCAAAATTTACGTACGCCATCGCGAGCTCCCGACCTACCTGATCACCGCGGTCGGCGTGGTCGCGACCGACCTGCTGACCGGGGTGGCGCTGGGCCTGGCCGCCGCCGTCGCCGTGATGTTGTGGCGGGTCGCGCGGTGCGACATCCGGACGGCCGAGCCCGGCCCCGGCGAAACGGTCGTCACGATCACCGGCACGCTGGCCTTCGTCGGCTCGGGCCGGGTGGCGCGGGCGCTGGCGGCGATCCCCGCCGGCCGGTCGGTGGCGGTGGAACTGCACCTGGACTACCTGGACCACGGCGCGTTCCAGGTCATCGACGACTGGCGGGAGGCGTACGAGAAAGCAGGCGGAACCGTCAGGGTCAGAGAAACCCACGACGGTTGGTTCCACCGGGCCACAAGCGGCCGGCTGGGCGCCGGGAAGACGACGCCGCGGCGCTTCGGATCGTGGTCGCAGTGGCAGAACCTGGACCGCCAGAAGCGCGACGCCATGGCCGCCGGCATCCAGGAGTTCGAGCGCAGCGTGGCCCCGCTCGTACGCCCGCACCTGGCCGGCCTGGCCCGCGACGGCCAGGCTCCGGAGCAGCTGTTCATCACGTGCGCCGACTCCCGGCTGGTCCCCAACCTGATCACCACCAGCGGTCCCGGGGACCTGTTCTGCGTCCGCAATGTCGGAAATATCGTGCCTCAGTACGGCACGGGGGATTCGTCGGTGGGGGCGTCCATCGAGTTCGCGGTGGAGGTGCTGCGGGTCAGCACGATCACAGTCTGCGGCCATTCCGGCTGCGGCGCCGTCCGCGCGCTGATGACCGGCGGCTACACCCCCGACCGCCCCTTGGGCCGCTGGCTCAGCCAGTCCGGCGTCGACTTCACCGACTGCGGCGACGAGGAAGGCTGCGTCACCGCGAACGTCGCCCAGCAGCTGGCCAACCTGCGCACCTACCCGGTGGTCCGCGAGGCCGAGGCCGCCGGCCGCCTGACCTTGACCGGCCTCTACTTCAACTTGGCCGAGGCCCGCATGTACACAGTCGACGAGTCCAACGGCACCCGCACCCCACTGCCACCACCGGTTCCGCTACCCGCCGCAAGCTGACCCCACGGGCGAAAGGGCCCCGCACCCGTCATACCGAACCCCCGCGACACGCGACGTGACCCGCCGACGGGGAGGACTCGCGAGGTGACCCCGCCGATGCGGAAGGCCCGTCCGGTCACCACCGCCAAGTGAGCCCGCGGCGCGGAGGGTCCCACCCTGGGGCCTTCCGCGTTCGGGCAGGGCCGAGTCGGAGTACTCCTCCCCTCCCAAAACCGCTCCGCGTCCGCGTCGGGGATCAGCGACTTGTCGGCCGCCTGACGGAACGCCCCGAGCCGAACTCCGGCCAGGCACCCACCAGCTCCTAATGCCGCCGGTGCAGCTCGTTCTCGCAGCGCCGGAACGTGCCCCGGCACTCAAGTGCCCGCGCCACTGACGGCGGCACGAAAGCCTGCGACGGCGGAGGCGAAGTCCCGCCGCAGAGGCGAAGTCCCGCCGCAGAGGCGAAGTCCCGCCGCAGAGGCGAAGTCCCGCCGCAGAGGCGAAGTCCCGCCGCAGAGGCGAAGTCCCGCCGCA
>NZ_JBEZGO010000001.1:667205-810356 GCF_040650035.1 Actinoplanes sp. NPDC048796
CGCAGAGGCGAGGCCGCTTCTTCTACGCCGCGCGGCGGCTGATCGGCGTATCGGTCTGCCGGGCGGTCATGACGCTCGGCTGGACTGCCAGCCGTCGGGGTTGGACGCGGACTCGCGGGAGATGCCGGAGCCGGTGTCGGGGAAGTCGCCGAAGCGTTCGTTGTGCAGGTGGGCGAAGAAGTACGGCATCGACTCGCACTCGGCGTCCACGATCGCCTTCGTGGGGTCGGCGTCGACGGCCTCGTAGAAGTCGCGGCCGGCGGCGAGGATGAAACCCCGGCAGTAGAGGAAGCCGTCGTCGGAGCCGTCGGTGTGCTCGTGGATCTCCTCGCGGTCGATGCGGAACATCAGGCGCTCGGCCACACGGTCGAGGGCGGCGAGTTCCGCGCTTGAGAAGCCGGCGCTCAGCGAGCGCAAGTGAGCCAGGAACTCGTCGAGCCACGCGAGGAGGGCGTAGTCGTCGGCGGGGGTGGCTCGGGTGAGGAGAGCCTGGCGGGCGCGGGCGGCGTCGGGGCCGCACGCCGCCCAGGCCGACTCGAGCAGTTGCCAGAAACGGGTCTCTTCGGCGTCGATGTTCACGGGCGGCACGTTAGCGGGAGGCTACGACAAAATTCTTCAGCTGCTGGTAGAGAACCTTGTCGGAGACGGTGCTGGCGATCGTGGGAGCGGTGCCGACGGGTACGGCGTTGGGGCAGGTGGTGGCGTCGCCGTACAGCTGCTTCTTCAGGAGGCGGCGGCCGGTGGCCACCTCGTACAGGGAAAGGGTGTAGACGCCCCGGGCCAGCTGGTGGGTGTCGCATTTCCTGATCGGGGTGCCGCTCTTGGTCAGGGTCACGCAGGCGACCAGCTGGGACTTCGCGGGGTCGCTGGGCAGCCAGGCGTCGCGGAGGGGCTTGGCCAGGCTGTCCGGGATGTCCACCGCGGCCCGGATCCGGCGATGCGGGCCGGTGAGGGAGTCGGTGACGCCGACGCTGATCTGGTGGGGTGCGCGGCCGGTGTAGCGGGGGGACTTCGGGTAGAAGACGCCCTCGCAGACCTGGGCGAGGTCGTCCGTCCGCTTCACCGGGGCGGCGCTGGGCCGCGGCGCGAGGGGCGCGGAGGCGGAAGGCGCGATCGAGGGGCTGTTCCACGCGGCGGGCGGCGTCCCGCCACTGCCGGCGCCGCCGAGCACCTGGTAGCCGGCGAGGACCGCCACCAGCACGACGGCGACCGACACGGCCGGGATGATCCAGCGTGGCGGGTGGGCCCACAGCCGTGCCGCCCCCTGCGCGAACGATGTGGACGCCCACCGGCGCCCGGCCTCCCGCGCGGCACCGCTGACCGCCGCCCACCGGTCCCGCACACCGGCCGCAGAGGCGCCCGAGTCCGGCCCGCCGTCTACGGAGGAATCGGGAGTCCGCGCGCCCACCCCCGCGGACGCACCCGGAGCCGACGCCACGGAGGGGGCCGCAGACGGGGCCGCAGACGGGGCCGGGGCGGGTGCCACGGGCCGGGTCGCAGACGGGGCCGAGGTGGGTGCCACGGGCCGGGTCGCAGACGGGGCCGAGGTGGGTGCCACGGGCCGGGTCGCAGACGGGGCCGGGGTGGGCGCGCCGGCCGCCGCCGGGGTGGCCGGCGGCGGCGTCTGCTTGTCGGTCATGGCGCGGTCCCCGTCCCTGGTTACTAGCGAGTAGGACGGTGACTGTACCTAATTCAGTGACGCACGTCTCAGAACGGGGTCAGGGTGATGGCCGCCTGGCGCGGGTCGCCGTCGTGGACCAGGGACTCCTGGTTCTGCACGTCGTCGAAGGCGAAC
The DNA here is from genome assembly GCF_040650035.1 of Actinoplanes sp. NPDC048796. Taxonomy (NCBI): domain Bacteria; kingdom Bacillati; phylum Actinomycetota; class Actinomycetes; order Micromonosporales; family Micromonosporaceae; genus Actinoplanes; species Actinoplanes sp. NPDC048796. The sequence continues at coordinate 669,001 of NZ_JBEZGO010000001.1, forward strand.
GCGTAGGCCTTGCCGTCGACCATGTTCTGGTGGATCACCTTGGCGTACAGGTTGGCCGGAGCGCCCTGGTAGAAGTCGGCCGCCGTACCGCTGGGCTGGGTGTCGAGACGGCCCAGCGTGGTACGGGTGAGCGCCGCGCACAGGGTCCGGGCGATCGGGCCCACGACCTGGTCGTTCGGGGCGGCCAGGGCGCCGTCGCAACCCCACACGTTCGCCGTCGACGGCTTGGTGAACGAGGCGACCGTCTTGCCCGAGCTGTCGGTGAAGTTCATGACGTTGCCACTGGTCCGGCCGGTGAAGCGCACCGACGGCTGGTCGGTGAAGGGCACCACGGTCAAGTTCTTTCCCGCGTACGCCGCCCAAGCGCCCGAGATGTACGAGTCCAGGTAGTTCGGGCTCATCAGGCCGGCGTCGGCGGCCTTGCCGGGCGCGAGCACGCGCAGGACGGTGCCGTCGGCGCGGGTGACCACGCTCTTGGCGAAGTCGGGGGACGCCTTGACCGCGTTGATCACCGCCTGCCGGCCGCCGGTCTTCAGCTCGCCGGTGGACGAGACCTTGCCGCTGCCGCCGGTGACGCTGACGATGTGCGGTACGGCGAACATGTCCACCTGGGAACTGTTCAGCCACAGGCCGGAGTCGTCGAGGGTGAACTCGCTCCAGTCGAACAGGATGTCGCGGTTGGGGTCGCCGCCGGCCCACGGCGCCGGCTGGACCAGCCCGTCGGTGGTGAGCCGGAAGTCGAGCTTCCGCCCGAACGACATGTACAGCCGCCCCGACAGATTCTTCGGAACCTTGATCGTCGTGCTGGCGCCGTTGCCCGGCCCGGCGATGGCCACATCCGGCGCCGGCGCCGGAACGGCCCCTCCCCCGGTCCAGGCGGTGAAGGCACCCGCGCTGTCGACGTAGCCGAGCTTCCCCGTGGTCAGGTTCACCCCGAGGACGTAGAGGAACACGGAGTCACCGCGCCCGGTCTTGTTGCTCACCGTCACCGGCAGCAGGTTCCCCGCCGGAGGCACAGCAGCCGTTCCACCCGTGGTGGGCACGGCGGGCGCACCGGTCGCCGCGCCCACCGCCGGGCTGCCACCCGCCGAGTCAGCATTTGTCGGGTTTTCCGCGGAAGGAGTAGCGGCGGTGGCAGCCGGGCCGGTGGCGGCAGGGCCGGTGACGGCAGGGCCAGTAGCGCTGGGGCCGGTGGCGGCGGGGGTGGTGGCGGTGGGGCCGGTGGCGGCGCCGCCGCACGGGAGGCCGTTCAGCTTGCAGTTGAAGGGCTTGCCGCCTGAGCCCACGAAACCGAACGTCACCTTGGCGCCGACCGGGACGCCGGCGTTCCAGGAGCGGTTCGTGAAGGTGTGGTGGGTTCCGGCGGAGGCCAGGGAAGCGTCCCAGAAGCTGCCGATCGTGGCGCCGGCCGGTAGATCGAACTCGACCTTCCACGCCGACATGGCGGACGTCCCCGTGTTGTCGACGGTCACCTCGCTCTGCCAGCCGGTGCCCCAGTCGGACACCGTCCGCACCGAGGCCGTGGGGGCGGCCGCCGAGGCGGGCAGGGCGAACCAGGCCGTCGCCGTGGCCGCCACCACGGCGACGGTGGTCAGGATCAACGTTCTCGTGCGGCGCATCGTCGGCTTTGCCTCCGGGGTCGGCGGGTGGGAACGAAGCCCATCCTCGGAAGCGGTGCCGTGATCCGCCCGCACGGCCAAGATCTTTATGGTTCCGTTAAGGGTCTTCTGCCCTTTTTTCGGGAGGCGGTTACCCGCGACGCCACTTCTGGTTGGCGCCGCCCGTGCAGTCCCAGAGGATCAGCCGGGCGCCGTCGTCGGCGTTCCACGCGTCGATGTCCACGCACTTGTTGGCCTGCGGGTTGACCAGGTCACCGGCGGCGGACAGGACGAACTGCTGGGCCGCGTTGCCGCTGCAGTTGGCGATCTGGATGACCGCGCCGTTCGCCGTCGAGCCCCACGCCACGTCCAGGCACTTGTTGTTCGACGTCTGGAGGGTGCCGTTCACGAAGTTCCACTTCTGGGCCGCCGTGCCGTTGCAACCCCACATCTGCACGGGTACGCCGTCGGAGAAGTTCGAGTTCGGCACGTCCAGGCACTTGTTGTTGAGGCTGCTGATCAGCGACGACCCGGAGCCGCCGCCGGTGGTCGTCAGGGTCAGGCCGTACACCGAAAGAATCTCGTTGACCGGCTGGAACCACATCGTGCCGCCGCTGGAGCAGTTGCCCGTGCCGCCCGAGGTGACGCCCTGGGCCTGGTTGCCCGAGATCCACGAGCCGCCGGAGTCGCCCGGCTCGGCGCACGCGTTGCTGCGGGCCAGCCCGGAGACGGCGCCCTGGGCGTACACAATCGTCTCGTCCCGGCCGAGGATGGTGCCGCAGCGCCAGCCGGTCGTCCGGCCCGAGCGGCAGACCGAGCTGCCGATGGCCGCCTCCTGGGAGCCGGCCACCGTCACGTTGCCGCCGGAGTAGTTGTTCACCCACGGCTGCGACGTCCAGTTCCCGTTCGTCCGGATCCAGGAGTAGTCGTTGCCCGGGAAGGACGAGCCGGCGAACGTGCCCTGGGCGACGTTGTTGTAGCCGAGCGTGGGGCTGCCCGTGCCGCCGCAGTGCCCGGCGCTGACGAAGCCGCCGGTGACCGCGAAGCCGACCGAGCACAGGGTGTTGCCGTTGATCACGTACTGGTCGCCGCCACGGGTGTCGTAGAGCGGTTTCGGCTGTTCGGCCTCGATGATCGTGACGGGGCCGGCACCGCTGTCGGCGGCGAACTTCGCCGCGGCCGGGGAAGCGCCGGGCGCCGCCATCACGACGACCCGGTTCGCTGTCGTGTCGACGTACCAGCCGCGCACCGACGAGGCCGCGGCCGCCGGCGCGTGCCGGTTCAGAGCGTCGCGTGAGCCGGCGAGGTCGGCGGCGCCGCGGGTGACGAGCGCCGGGGTCGCGCCCTCCGCCCGTACCGCCGAAAAAGCGGAAGAATCGGTCACCGCGACTGTCAGCCGGGTTGCCCCGGCCGGGATCCAGGCGCCCGCGAAGGCCGAGCCGAGCCGGGACTGGAGCCGGCGCTGCACGACCGGCGCCGCCGCCTCCGTGCGCAGGCGGGCGGCGATCTGGGCGTCGTCGAGCTGGAGATCCCGCTTCATCGCGGCGACCATGCCCGGCGGCAGGTCCGGGCTGTCGCCGGGTCCGGCCTGGGGTGCGGCCTGGGCCGGTACGGGGGTGAGCAGCGTGATCGCCGAGGCGGCCACGGCGAGCCAGCGTTTACGCATCGGGGGTGTCCTTTCGGGTGGGGATTAAATCGGAGGCTGTCGATGCCTGACAACGCTGTCAAGAAACAATGAAGAAACCTGCCCGTATGAACCACGTGGCCTCCGTCGCCTCCTCTCGCCGACTTCGCCCCCGGCGTGCAAGGCTGTGTTCTTCAAGTCGTTCGCAGCAGACGGGGTGTACGGGCAAATGGGCATGGTCAAGGTGGTCGGCCTGGTGCTGCACCCGCGTCGCGACTGCGGCTCCGCGATCGACGCGATCACGCGATGGGCGCAGCGGCGCGACGTTCAGGTCCTGGGCCTGCACGAGGAGATCGACCGGATCGACTGCCAGGCCGAGGCGGTCAGCCCCGAGGAGATGGTCGAGCGGGCCGGGCTGCTGGTCAGCCTGGGCGGCGACGGCACCATGCTGCGCACGATGCGGCTGGTCGAGGGGCGCAAGACGCCGGTGCTCGGTGTGAACGTGGGCCGGCTGGGCTTCCTGGCCGAGGTCGACCTGCCCGATCTGCCCGAGGCGCTGTCGGCGATCGACGAGCACCGGTTCACCATCGAGTCGCGCACCGCGGTGCGCACCGTGCTGCCCGACGGCAAGGCCGTGTCGGCGTTCAACGACATCGCGATGGTCCGGGTGCCCGGCGACGGCCTGGCCGCGATCGGCATCTCGGTCGAGGGCAAGAACTTCGTCAACTACCAGGCCGACGCCGTCATCGTCTCCACGCCGACCGGCTCCACGGCGTACAGCTTCTCGGCCGGCGGCCCGATCGTCTCGCCGAACGTCGAGGGCCTGATCGTCACCGCGGCCGCCGCGCACTCCTCGTTCAACCGCCCGCTGATGCTCGCCCTCACCGAGCGGCTCGAGCTCGACGTGCTGGCCACCAGCGGCCGGCTGGCCATCGAGGTCGACGGCATCATCGAGGGCTACGCCCGCCCCGACGACAAGCTGGCGATCGAGCCCGTGCCGTCGGCGGCCAACGTGATCCGCCTCGGCGGCACCTCGTTCTACGAGCGGGCCCGGCGCAAGCTGCGGGTCGAGGGCAGCGCCCAGGTCGGCGTGCCCGACTCGGCCGACGCCGTCGTGGTCGACAGCTTCGAGCGCCAGCGCTACGAGGTGCTGCTCGGCGGCGAGGTGGCCGGCGTGCTCAACTACCGCCGCCACGGCGACAAGATCGAACTGATGCACACCGAGATCGAGCAGACGTTCTCCGGGCGCGGGCTGGCCAGCCGGCTCGCCTCGGCCGCGTTGGAGGACGCGCGCGGCCGCGCCACCCCGGTCGTCGTCTCCTGCCCGTTCGTCATCGGATATCTGGACCGTCACCCCGAATACGCCGACCTGCTGAGCCAGAGCTGAGGTATTGACCCATGGGCCATCCCGCGATCCTCACCGTCGACGACGACCCCTCGGTCTCCCGGGCCATCGCCCGCGACCTGCGCCGCCGCTACGGCGACCAGTACCGGATCCTGCGCGCCTCGTCGGCCGCCGACGCCCTGGACGCGCTCAAGGAGCTCAAGCTGCGCGGCGGCCGGGTCGCCGTGATGCTCGCCGACTACCGGATGCCGCAGATCAACGGCATCGAGTTCCTGGAACAGGCCATGGACCTGTTCCCGAACGCCCGCCGGGCGCTGCTGACCGCGTACGCGGACACGGACGCCGCCATCTCGGCCATCAACGTCGTCGACGTCGACCACTACCTGCTCAAGCCGTGGGATCCGCCGGAGGAGAAGCTCTACCCGGTGATCGACGCGCTGCTCGACGCGTGGCAGGCCACCGGCGACCGCGAGGTCGAGGACATCCGGGTCGTCGGCCACCGCTGGAGCGAGCCGTCGTACCAGATCCGCGACTTCCTGGCCCGCAACCTGGTGCCCTACAAGTGGTACGGGGCCGACGAGGCCGAGGGCCGCCGCCTGCTCGAGGCGGCCGGGGTCGGCCCCGAGTCGATCCCGCTGGTGGTGACCACCGACGGGCGGGCGCTGGCCCAGCCCAGCACGACCGAGGTGGCCGAGGCGGCCGGCCTGTCCACCGCGCCCAACCGCGACTTCTACGACCTGATCATCGTGGGCGGCGGGCCGGCCGGGCTCGGCGCCGCGGTCTACGGCGCCTCCGAGGGCCTGCGGACGCTGATGGTCGAGCGTCAGGCCGTCGGCGGCCAGGCCGGCCAGAGCTCGCGCATCGAGAACTACCTCGGCTTCCCCGACGGCATCTCCGGCGCCCAGCTCACCGACCGGGCCCGCCGCCAGGCCGGCAAGTTCTCGGCCGAGGTGCTGAACACCCGCGAGGTCACCGGCCTGCGGGCGGACGGCTCGGCCCGCACGCTGACCTTCGCCGACGGCGGCGAGGTCTCGGCCCACTCGATCGTGCTCGCCACCGGCGTCGCCTACCGGCCGCTGGTGGCCGACGGCATCGCCGAGTTCACCGGTTCCGGCGTCTACTACGGCTCGGCCTCGACCGAGGGCCCGTCCTGCGCCGGCAGCGACGTCTACATCGTCGGCGGGGCCAACTCGGCCGGGCAGGCGGCGCTGTTCTTCTCCCGGTACGCCCGTTCGGTGACCCTGCTGGTCCGCGGCGACTCGCTCGAGTCGTCGATGTCGTACTACCTGATCCAGCAGCTCAACCAGGTGGAGAACATCAGGGTCCGCACCCGCTCCGAGGTGATCGGGGCGCAGGGCAACGGCCACCTCCAGGCCATCACGATCTGCGACAGCAAAGAGGGCCTGAGCACCACCGTCGAGTGCGGCTACCTGTTCGTCTTCATCGGCGCCGAGCCGCGTACCGACTGGCTCGGCACGGCCGTCGCCCGCGACGAGAAGGGCTTCGTCTACACCGGGCCGGATCTGCTCTCAAACGGGTCCCGCCCGAAGGGATGGGATCGGGACCGCGATCCGTTCTACCTTGAGTGCAGTGTTCCCGGCATCTTCGCCGCCGGCGACGTCCGGGCCAACTCGGTCAAGCGGGTGGCCTCGGCGGTCGGCGAGGGCGCGATGGCCGTCACGCTGGTCCATCGCTACCTGGAGGCGCAGTGAGATGACCGACCCCGTTCTCGTGCCCTGCGATCCCGGCGCCCTCACGCCGGCCGAGCTTCGCACCCTCTTCCTGTTCGAGAAACTGACCGACGATCAGCTTCAGTGGATCGCCGACCACGGGTGCACCATGCACATGCCCGCGGGCGGCACGGTGATCCGCGAGGGCGATCCGGCCGAGCAGTTCCTGGTTCTGCTCAGCGGCACCATCGCCATGACCCGGCAGGTCGGCCAGGACGACGTACGGGTCAACCGCACCGAGCAGCGCGGCGTCTACATGGGCGCCACCAACTCCTACCTGCGCGACGACGGCATCCCGCGCCGGTACATGGCGAGCATCCGCGCGCTGGACGACTCCGACTTCTTCGTGATGAGCGCCGAGGACTTCGGCCACATCATGCGCGAGTGGTTCCCGATGGCCGTACACCTGCTCGAGGGCCTGACCCTGGGTCTGCAGAGCTCCCAGGCGGCGATCAGCGAGCGGCAGCGGCTGACCGCTCTCGGCGCGCTCTCGGCCGGCCTCATGCACGAGCTCAACAACCCGGCCGCGGCCGCCTCGCGGGCCACCGCCGCGCTGCGCCAGCGGGTCGCCGGCATGCGCCACAAGCTGGGCATGCTGGCCGCCGGCAAGGTGCCGCCGGACCGCCTGGTGGAGCTGGTCGCGCTCCAGGAAGACGTGATCGAGCGGGCCGCCAAGGCGCCCGCGCTGACCGCCATGCAGGTCGCCGACCGCGAGGACGAGCTCGGCGAGTGGATGGACGAGCGCAACGTGACCGGCGGGTGGGACCTGGCCGCGGTCTTCGCCCAGGGCGGCCTCGACCTCGACTGCCTCACCGACATGGAGGCCCGGGTCGGCTCGCCCGAGCTGCTCGACCAGGCCATCCACTGGATCGGGTACGCGCTCGAGACCGAGCAGCTGATGACCGACATCGAGGATGCCACGAGCCGCGTGTCGTCGCTGGTGGCCTCGGCCAAGCAGTACTCGCAGATGGACCGGGCCGCCCACCAGTGGATCGACGTGCACACCGGCCTCGACAGCACGCTGGTGATGCTCACCCACAAGATCGGTACGGGGGTGAAGGTGGTCAAGGACTACGACCGCTCGCTCCCCCAGATCCCGGCCCACCCGGCCGAGCTCAACCAGGTCTGGACCAACCTGATCGACAACGCGGTGCAGGCCATGAACGGCGCCGGCACCCTGACGATCAAGACCTACCGCGAGGACGACCACGTGATCGTCGCGGTCGGCGACACCGGGCCGGGCGTGCCCGACGAGCTGAAGAAGCGGGTCTTCGAGCCGTTCTTCACCACCAAGCCGGTGGGCGAGGGCACGGGCCTGGGCCTGGACATCTCGTACCGGATCGTGGTCAACGGCCACGGCGGTGACATCAAGCTCGACTCGAAGCCGGGCGACACCAAGTTCAAGGTCCGCCTGCCGCTGAACGAGCCGGCCTCGGCGTGACGCTCAGCCGGGATAGCGCAGGCCGTTGACGGTCAGATCGATGATCGCCGCGGCCTGCGCCTCCCGGCCCGCCGCGTCGCTGGCGAGGCTGATGCCGCTCAGCGCGGTGGCCAGCACGGCCGCCTCGACCCGGGTGGCGAAGATCCCGTCCCGGTATCCGGCGTCGAGGAACTTCTGCAGCGCGGTGTAGACCTCGTCGTGGGCGGCGGCGAGCCCTTCGGCGTCGGTGGCCTTCACGATCGACTTGAGAGCCATGGCCAGGCCGGGCCGGCCCTGCGCGTTCCCGATGAATCGCCGCATCCAGGTCTTCATGGCCTCATCGGCGGGCAGGCCGGCCAGCAGCTCGTCGGCCCCGGCGCAGAGCCGCCCGATCTCGTGCAGATAGGCCCCGGTGATCAGCACCTCACGCGTCGGAAAATGCCGGTAGAGCGTCGCGATACCCACGTCGGCCCGGCGCGCCACCTCGTCGAGCGCGATGTCGACACCACGCTCCTCGAACACCTCGACGGCGGCCGCGATGATCGCCTCGCGCTTGCGGCGCGCGTCCGCCCGCATCGGCTTCTCCCGCATCGGCTTCTCCGGCATCGGTTCCTTCTGCATCGGTTCCTTCTGCATCGGTTCCTTTGGCTTCGTTTCCTTCAGCGTCGCTGAGAGGGCTCTCAGGCGATCTTGCGAAATGGAGGATTCCTCCATATCTTAGGTGGAGTAATCCTCCACTTACCCTAGCAGGTCGCGATGTCTTTGCTGTCGGAATTTCTCCGTCGCCCGTGGGAAGTCGGCGCCATCGCGCCGAGCGGGGCCGCCCTGTCCGAACTCGCCGTCGCGCCGATCCCCAGCACGGGCGAGCCGGTCGTCGTCGAGCTCGGCCCCGGCACCGGGCCGTTCACCGAGGCCATTCAGCGCCGGCTGGGCGGCCGCGGGCGGCACCTCGCCATCGAGATCAACCCGCGCCTGGCCGAGCAGCTCGCCGCCCGTCACCCCAAGGTCGAGGTGATCACGGCCGACGCCGCCGCCCTGCCCGAGTTGCTGGCCGAGCGGGGCCTGGCCGGGGCCGACGTCATCGTCAGCGGGCTGCCGTGGGCCGCCTTCACTCCCGACCGTCAGCGCGACATCCTGGCCTCCGCCGTCCGCGCCCTGGCCCCGGGGGGCGCTTTCACCACGTTCGCCTACGTGCACCTGCGCCGGGCGGCGCCGGCGCGCCGCCTGCGGGGCGCGCTCGACAGCTGGTTCGACGAGGTCCTGCTCGGCCGCACCGTCTGGGCCAACCTGCCGCCCGCCCTCGTCTACTACTGCCGCCGCCCGGCGCTCGCCCCGGTCCTCCGCTCGGCGCCCCCAGCCCGTCGCCGCTGCCACCAGCTCACCCCGCTCGGCGCCTGACAACCAACCCCGCCGGGCCACAGACCAGCCGCCGCCCGCCCCGATCAGCGCCTCACAGCCGAGCTCAGCCGCCGCGAAAGGCCGCAGCCTGAACAGCCGCAGCCCGAGACAACTGTCGCGCGGCCGATCACGCCGTACGGCCGATCAGTCGCCGGTACGGCGATGGGCCGCGCGGCTGTCAGCGCCGCACGGCCCATCGGAGAGCCGCGCGAATGGCGGCCCGGGCTTCGGGGAGCGGGTCAGAGCAGGCCGCGGACGTAAGCGGCCTGGCCCGCGTGCTGGGCGTCGTCGTCGTAGACGCTGACCAGGCGTACACCCAGGGTGACCGGCGGGTCCCAGCGTTCGTCGACCACCCGGTCGAGGTCGGCCTCGGAGAGGCCGGCCAGGTAGGCGATCGTGCGCTCGTGCACGGCGGTGTAGTAGTCCACCAGCGCCTGGGCGCTTTCCGGAGCCACCGCCGCCACCTGGGCCGCGTCGTGGCCGTAGCCGGTCTCGGTGGCGTCCTTCAGGCCGAAGCGCGAGGCCCAGTCGCCGGTGGCGTAGATCTGGTCGGCGCCCATCACCTCGGCCACGTGGTCATCCTGAACGCGGGTCAGATGCCAGATCAGCCAGCCGATCGAGTTGGCCTCGCCGGCCGGGCGGTGGCGCAGCTGGTCGGGGGTGAGGCCGTCGACGGCCGTGTGCACCAGCTCGGGCAGGCGCCCGAAAGCCTCGGTGAGGATGTCCTTGGCGTCCATTACTCTCCCGCCTTCGTGCTGTCGCCGGTCGGCTGCTGCTGGGGCTGGCCGACCTGGTCCTGGGTCTGGCCGTCCGGTTGAGTCTCCCCGTCCTGCGGCTGATCGTCACCCGGGGCCGGGGCGTCGGTCGTCGGCGCGTCGGTGGTCGGCTCGTCAGTGGGACCGTCGGTCGTGCCGGCCGGTGCCGGCGACTCCGTGGGCTGCGCCGAGCGGTCTTCGGCCGGCGATTCGGAGGGTGCGGGCGACTCCTGATCCGTCGTGGCCGACTCGGACGGCGTCGGCTTCACAGCCGGCTTATCGGAGTTGTCAGACTTGTGGGAGCGCAGCGGGAACCCGACGGTCGAGCTCTTGCTGGCCCTGTCGTGCACGAGGTCGGCCGCGCTCCGCCCGGCGACCACCTCGACGGCGGTCAGGGAGCCGATCGCCAGTACGAAGAACGCGCCCGCGATCATGGCCACCCGCTGCCAGCGGATCTTCGGAGAAGGCCCGGACGGGCTCTCCTCGACCGCGGCGGCGACCTCCGGCGTGCCGATCGCGGCGGGGGCGGTGACGAAGGTCGACTTGATCTTCTCGGTGCCCCGGTTGAGCCAGCGCTGATAGAGCTCCGTTCCCACCGAGCCGACGATGCTGGCCACCGCGGCGCCGATCAGAGTGCCGGCCACGCCCAGGAACGATCCCAGGAAGGCCGCCGAAACGGCGGCCAATGTGCCGGCGATGGTCTTGGTGATGTCGATGCCGGACCGATGGCCCGGTGCTTGCTCGGTCATGTCCTCCTCAGTCCGTCACTCACGTGTCTGCAAGGTCTTCGCCTTTACCTGACGGCCGATTGCTAAACCCCGGCGCTCGGCTATCACCTGACGGAGCGGGCGGACCACGATGCCCTCCTCGGCCATCCGCAGGCGGGCCAGCCGGCGTGTGCGCAGGATGCCGGCCAGGCCGACGGCGATGAACACGTACTGCACCGCCATGGCGATTTTGAAGTCGGTGATGTCGTAGTCGGCGGAGCCGCCCGTCCGGGCGTCCAGGATCAGGCCGATCAGCTCGATCGAGAGCAGCGAGGCGACGAAGCCGCCGACGTTCACCACACCGGTCGCGGTGCCGAGGCGGTGCGGCGGGTTGAACGTACGGGCGTAATCGAACCCGATCATCGAACCCGGGCCGCCGATGCCCAGCGCGACGATCAGCAGCACCAGCACGGCCATCGGCGCGTGCCCGGGCCAGGCCAGCACGAGTCCCCAGCCGGCCGCGTTGGCGAACACGATGCCGAGCACGAGGTAGGACCGGCGCAGCGGGTAGCGCTGGACGAGCACGCCCAGCAACGGACCGGCGGCCATGCCGACCAGCACGAAGAGCGTGAGCAGCGTGCTCGCCGTCTCCCGGGCCAGGCCCTGACCGGCGATCAGGAACGGGAAGCCCCACATGAGGGCGAAGACCGTACCGGTGAACTGGGTCGTGAAGTGGGTCCAGAGCCCGAGCCGGGTGCCCGGGTGCCGCCAGGCGCTGCTCAGATCGGAGCGCAACTGGCCCAGGGTGAGCGCCTCGCCGCTGCTGATCTTGCGCTCGGGGGTGTCCTGCAGCGCCGCGAAGGCGACCACCGCGACGAAGATCCCGAGCCCGGCCGCCGACAGGAACGCGGTGCCCCAGCCGGGCCCGGCCAGCAGGGCGGCCAGCGGCACGGCCGAGAGCACCTGGCCGGCCTGCCCGACGATGCCGGTGAGCTGGGTGACCACCGGCACGCGCCGCGCCGGGAACCACTGCGGGACCAGGCGCAGCACGCTGATGAAGGTCATCGCGTCGCCGGCGCCGACCAGGACGCGGGCCGCGATGGCGCCGCCCACGCTGTCGGTGGTGGCCATCAGGGCCTGACCGGCCGCCATCAGCACGCCGCCGGTGACGATCAGCCGCAGCGAGCCGAAGCGGTCGAGCAGCAGGCCGACCGGCACCTGGAGGCCGGCGTAGACGAGAAGCTGGAGCACGGCGAACGAGGCGAGCGCGCCGGCGCCGATGTGGAAGCGGTCCTGCGCGTCGAGCCCGGCGACACCGAGCGACGTGCGGTTGAGGACCGCGAGAACGTACGCGGCGAGGCCGACGGCCCACACCGCCCAGGCCCGGGCTCCGGGACGCAGGGCCATGGTCCGCCTTTCACTCGCTGATTGCACGCAACGCCCTCAAGACAACTCCGCCCGGGCGGCATCGACAACGTGTGACCGGTCACTACCAGCACGAACGTCAAATGCATTTCCACCATTCGGTGAATCTGTGAGGACTGTTACGACCCGGAAGAATCTGTGCCGCGGACAACTTGTCACTAGTCATGCAATCTCCTGGTGATCTCCTGCCCGCCGGCCGCAGGCTCCGGATCGTTCTCGTTCTCGGATTCCTGTCCGCGCTCGGGCCGCTGACCATCGACATGTACCTGCCGTCGCTCCCGACGATCACCACCGACCTGCACACCACCGAGGCCGCCGTGCAGCTCACGCTCACCGGCACGCTGGCCGGCCTGGCCCTCGGGCAGCTGCTCGTGGGACCGCTCTCCGACGCCGTGGGCCGCCGCCTGCCGCTGCTGGCCGGCGTCGGCGTGCACATCCTGGCCTCGGTGCTCTGCGTGATCGCGCCCAACCTGGCCGTCCTGGGCACGCTGCGCGTCCTGCAGGGCCTGGGCGCCGCGGCCGCCGCCGTGATCGGCATGGCGATCGTGCGCGACCTGTTCACCGGCCTGGCCGCGGCCAAGCTCTTCTCCCGCCTGATGCTCGTGATCGGCGTGGCGCCCATCCTGGCGCCGACCATCGGCGGCACGGTCCTCAACTGGACCTCGTGGCGGGGTGTCTTCGTCGTGCTCACCCTGGCCGGCGCGGCCATCATGACGGCCACCGCGCTGGTGCTGCCCGAGACCCTGCCGGCCGAGCGCCGCCGCAACGGCGGCCTGACCGGCACGCTGCGCGACTACGGCCGGCTCTTCACCGACCGGGCGTACGTCGGTCTCATCCTCGTCGCCGGGCTCGCGTTCTCCGCGCTCTTCGCGTACGTCAGTGGCTCCTCCTTCGTCTTCCAGGAGGAGTACGGCATGAGCGAGCAGCAGTTCGCGTACGTGTTCGCCGGGGGCGCGATCGGCCTGATCGGCGCCACCCAGCTCAACGTCCGGCTGCTCCGGCGGTGGCAGCCGGCCCAGATCCTGAGCTTCGCGCTGGCCGTCGGTGTGGTCGGCGGCGTGGTGCTGCTGGCCGTGGCCGAGACCGGCTTCGGCGGCCTGTGGGGGCTGCTCGTCCCGCTCTGGATCGTGCTGGCCGCGGTCGGCCTGGCCATGCCGAACGCGCCGGCGCTGGCACTGTCGCGGCACGGCGAGGCCGCGGGCACGGCGGCCGCGCTGCTCGGCGCGGTCCAGTTCGGCGTGGGCGCGCTGGCCGCGCCGCTGGTCGGCGTGCTCGGCAACGGATCGACCGGCATGGCGATCGTCGTCTTCGGCGGGATGGCCGCCGCCAACGTGGTGCTGTGGCTGGTCGTACGGCCGATGTCGCTGCCCGTGGACGAGGGCGAGCCGGTTCTGGTCGCGGTTCACTGATGCGACGCGCGTCGCTTTTCCGTGACGTGATCTAGACGCTCGGGTACCACGCCCACCATGCGCGATCTCTCCCGCCGGTGGGCGTGGCTAGGCGTCCTAGTCATCGGTCTGGCCCTCTACGTCATTGTGCTGCGGACCCTCGTACACACGCAGAACCCGAACCTCGTGCCGGCCCTCCTCCTGCTCGGCGCGACGGTCGTACCCCTGTCGTTCCTGACCTTCGCCCAGGCCCGGACGGGCCGCTGGCAGGTGCCCACCTCGGCGCTGGTCGTCGCCGCGTTCTTCGGCGGCGTGATCGGCATCGTGGTCGCCGGCACCCTCGAGTACAACACCCTGCGCGGCCTCGGCGTCCTGCCGCTGGCGCTGGTCGCGGTCATCGAGGAGTCGGCGAAACTGATCGTCCCGCTGATCCTGATGATCACCATCCTGGCCCGTCACCAGCGGCGCCTGCCCTCGGACGGCCTGATCATCGGCGTCGCCTCCGGCATGGGCTTCGCCGCCCTCGAAACCATGGGGTACGCGTTCACCGCGCTGCTCTCCTCGGGCGGCAACATCGGCAGCGTCGAGGAGACCCTGTTCGTCCGCGGCCTCACCTCGCCCGCCGGTCACACGGCGTGGACCGGTCTCACCGCCGGCGCCCTGTGGGCCCTGATGGCCACCCCGAACCTCAAGCACGTGCTCGAGTTCATCGGCACCTTCGTCGGCGCGGTCATCCTGCACACCTGCTGGGACTCGTTCGGGGGCACCCTGACGTACATCATCCTGGCCGTCATCAGCCTCACCTGGCTGTTCCTGGCCCTGTGGCGCTACCGGGTCTTCGCCGAGCACCGCACGGCCCCGCAGCTGGCCACACCGCTGACCGTATGAGCGCTAGCCTGCCCTGATGCGCAGCCCCACGCAGCTGGATCTGACGTCCGCCGACATCGCCGTCATCGTCCGGGAGGCTCTCGGCGCCTCCCTGGACACGGCCTCCGAGCTGGGCGGGGGCGGTTTCGCCGCCGTCTGGCTGGCTTCGCTCACCGACGGGCGCCGGGTGGTGGTCAAGGTGGCGCCGCCGGCGTCGGCGCGCTTGCTGTCGTACGAACGTGAGCTCATCCCGGCCGAGGCCGCGTACTTCCGCCTGGTCGCCGGCCTGGCCCCGGTGCCGTCGGTGCTGGCGGTGTCCCCCCGCTGGATCATCACGACGCTGCTGCCGGGCAAGCCCCTGACCGCGGGGGACTCGCCGCGGGCCCGCTCCGCCCTGGGCGCGGCGGTTCGCCGGGTCCACACCGTGGCCGGAAGCCACTTCGGCTACCCGGGCGACCGCCCCTCCGGCCCCGACTGGGCCACCGCCTTCGCCGCGATGATGGCGTCCCTGCGTACGGACGCCGCCTCGTGGAATGTCAGCCTGCCGCCGGCGCTGGACGGCGCGGTCGAGCGCCACACCCCGGCCCTGACGGCGGTGACCACGCCCGCCCTGCTGCACTTCGACCTGTGGGACGGCAACGTCCTCGTCGCCGGCGACGGCTCGCTGAGCGGCCTGGTCGACGGCGAGCGCTACCTGTACGGCGACCCGCTGCTCGACCTGGTCTCCCCCGCCCTGTTCCGCCGCATCGAGGACGAGCCCGGCCACCCGTTCCTGACCGGATACGCCCCGGGGCCGTTCGACCGGGCGGCGCTGATCCGCCTGGCGCTGTACCGCGTCCACCTGTACACACTGATGCTCACCGAGGGCCCGAGCCGGGGCATCCCGGCCACCGACGGCCGGCAGACCCACGTGACGGCCCTGCTCGAGGCCGAGCTGAACCATCTCGATGCCCTCTGACATCGCCCGGCCCACGGCCGGCCAGTTGGCCCCGCTCTTCGACGAGTACCGCGCCCACTACGGCGAGTCCCCGTCCCCGGCGCGCACGAGGGCCTGGCTCGAAGAACAACTGTCCTCGGGCCGCCTGACCGCCTACGCGGCCGGCCCGCACGGCTTCGTCACGGTGACGGTGCAGCCCGCCTCCCTGCGCCTGGCCACGGCCTGGATGGTCCGGGACCTTTACGTACGCCCGGCGCACCGCCGCCGGGGCACGGCCCGCGCCCTGCTGCGTCACGTCATCGGCGAGGCCCGCGCGGCCGGGGCGCTGCGCGTCTCCCTGCAGACCGAGACGGAGAACGCCGGGGCCCTGTCGCTCTACGCTTCGCTCGGATTCCGCCCGGTCACCGGCCTGGAACTGCTCAACCTCACGTTGGACAAGCCTTAGCCGTACCGTCCCGTCCCACCCGCCGTCTCGTGCGCGCGGGTTGCGCCTCACGTGGGGTGAGGCCACATAGTCGGTGGCGTGGAAGAGCACCTGACCGTGGGGCGGGTGGCCGAGCTGGCCGGCGTCACCGTGCGCACGCTGCATCACTACGACGAGATCGGGCTGTTGCGACCGTCGGCGCGGACCGTGGGCGGCTACCGGGCCTACGCCGCCGGTGACGTGGAGCGGCTGCGGGAAGTGCTCGCCTACCGGCGGCTGGGGTTCGGGTTGCGTGAGATCGCCGATCTGGTCGACGACCCGGACACCGACGCGGTCGCGCATCTGTGCCGGCTGCGCGGCCTGCTGGTGGAGCAACGGGACCGTTCGGCCGCCATGGTGACGGCCATTGACCGGGAGTTGGAGGCACGGGCGATGGGAATTCCGACGACGCCGGAGGAGCAGCTGAGGGTCTTCGGGCCTCGGTTGTACGACGCGATCGGGTCGGCCTATCCGGCGACGCGCCGCACCGAGCCGCGGATCGCCGCGCGCATCCACCAGGCGCTGGGTGACGCGCGAACTGTCCTGAACGTGGGGGCCGGGACCGGCTCCTACGAGCCACTGGATCGGGAGGTCACAGCCGTGGAGCCGTCGGCGGTCATGCGGGCGCAGCGGCCGGCCGGGGCGGCGCCGTGCGTGGCCGCCGCCGCCGAGAGCCTGCCGTTCGAGGACCAGTCGTTCGACGCGGCCATGGCGGTCAGCACCGTTCACCACTGGCCCGACCCGGTCGCCGGGTTGCGGGAGATGTGCCGCGTCGCCCGGCGGGTGGTGGTGTTCACGTACGACGCCGACGACACCGGCTGGCGGCGGCGGTTCTGGCTCACCCGCGACTACCTGCCCGAGTTCGCCCAGCTGCTGGTCGGCTGGCCGTCGCTGGCCGACCTGACCCGCGCGATCGGCGGGCGGGCCCAGCCGGTGCTCGTGCCGTGGGACTGCGCCGACGGCTTCTTCGAGGCGCACTGGCGCCGGCCCGAGGCGTACCTGGACGAGCGCGTCCGCCGCGCGGTCTCGGTGTGGACCCGGGTCGGGCCGGACGCCGAGCGGCGGGCCGTCACCCGGCTCGGCGACGACCTGGCGTCGGGGCGGTGGGCCGAGCGCAACCGCGACCTGGTCGCCCTCGACGCGGCCGAGCTGGGGCTGCGGCTGCTGATCAGTGGTACGTGACCGTCGATCTAGGACTCGGCCGAGACGATCAGCCACTCGTGCGCGGGCACGGTCCGCTGCTGCGAGTCGATCTCGAAGGTGTACGGGTCGTCGCCCACGTTGAGCAGCGTCACCAGCCGGTTATCGCCGTGGGTGGAGGCCAGCGCGACCGCCGTGTTCGTCAGGTGCACGGCCGTCGTGCGGGCGTGGGCGAGCCACGCGTGCCGCCGGCGGATGCCGATGAGCCGTTCGTGCAGGCGATAGACCGGCCAGCCGTACGGGGCCAGGTCGCCCGGCAGCGCCGGATAGGGCGGCCGGATCTCGTCGTCGCCACCGGCCCGCTCCTGTTTGACGCCGCGATAGCCCTGCTCGTCGCCGTAGTAGATGCTCGGCGAGCCGCCGACGGTGAACAGCACGGCCAGCGCGTGGCCCAGGTGCCTCTCGTCGGTGAGCTTGCTGGCGATGCGGGTGACGTCGTGGTTGCCGACGAACGTCAGCGGCAGCCCCGCCCCGAGAACGTCGTCGTGCCGGTCGAGAGCCCACGCGAGCTCGTAGAAGTTCCCGTCGTTGAGGCTGCTCCAGATCGCCTTCCAGAGTTCGTACTGGGTGAGCGAGTCGAGACCGCTGTCGCGCAGGTAGCCCACGTAGTCGCCCTGGATCACCTCGCCCACGAACCACGACGACGGGTGGTTCTTCCGGACCT
The DNA here is from genome assembly GCF_040650035.1 of Actinoplanes sp. NPDC048796. Classification (NCBI taxonomy): domain Bacteria; kingdom Bacillati; phylum Actinomycetota; class Actinomycetes; order Micromonosporales; family Micromonosporaceae; genus Actinoplanes; species Actinoplanes sp. NPDC048796. The sequence goes on from NZ_JBEZGO010000001.1 coordinate 686,522, forward strand.
CGTCGAGCACCGCGCGCCAGAAGCGGGGCGGCACCGCGTAGGCCGCGTCCAGCCGCCAGCCGTCGGCGCCGCGATCCAGCCAGTGGTTCATCACGCGTACGACGTACTCCCGCACCTCGGGCGAGTCGTGGTTCAGCTCGACGAGTCCCGAATGCCCCTCGAAGACGGTCCCCCGGAGGAAGGACGGCGACGGCGCCACGAACCCCCGCCCCACGTGGTTGAACACGCCGTCCAGCAGCACGCGCACACCCCGCGCCTGGCAGGCCGCGACCAGGGCGTCGAAATCCTCCTCGGACCCCAGCCGCGGATCGATCCGGAAGTGGTCGAGAGTGTCGTAACCGTGCGACTCCGACGCGAAGACCGGCCCGAGCTGCAGCCCGTTCACGCCCAGCTCGACCGCGTAGTCCAGCCACTTCTCGATCTTGTCGAGGCGCCCGAAGCCGAGCGGATAGACGTGCCACCAGATCGCATGATCAACCCACTCGCGCATGCGCCCCACTATCCGCCACGCGCCGTACGTCCGCACCTCGGTCACCTCGACGCCGACCCGGGCGGCTCCTCCGGCGCGGATGTTGCCCCCGTCACAGATCCACATGCATGCTGGGTGCGTGCCTGAAAGGATTGCCGAGGTCACCGCGTTCCTGGCGGACGTCCTCGCACCCCGAGCCCCACTGACCGTGATCGTCGACGGCGGCGACCACGGCGCCGCCGCCACCTTCGCCGCCCGCCTGGCCGCGGCCTTCCCACCTTCGGCCCGCGCCTGGAACGTCGACGCCGTACTCGGCCTGACCGGCCCGTCCGGCAGCGTGCAGGACTCCGCCCTGAACGTTCTGGAACCCGCCGCCGACCGCGTCATCGTCTACCTGCGCACCACCCGCGGCGCCGGCACCGGCCAGGGCGAACGCCGGGCCCAGATCGTCATCGACCACCACGACCCCCAGTGGCCGGTGATCCGCCACGTCCACCCGCGCCTGGCCGACCCGGCCCAGTGGTACCTGTCCGAAAGCCAGGCCTTCTTCGCCCCCAAGGCCGCCGGCTGGGACAAACGCTTCGGCGACGACCTGCCCGCCTACGCCGCCGCGGTCGCCGCCGCCGCCCCACGCCCCGGCGACCTGGCCCTCGACGTGGGCTGCGGCACCGGCCGGGCCCTGCCCGCCCTGGCCGCCGCCGTGGGCCCCACCGGCCGCGTCATCGGCCTGGACTGCACCACCGAGATGCTCACCGAGGCCCGCACCCGAGGCCCGGCCGCCCTGATCCAGGCCGACGCCCTCCGCCTGCCCCTGGCCCCGGCCCGGGCCGCCGTCGTCTTCGCCGCCGGCCTGGTCCATCACCTCCCCGACCCGGCGGCCGGCCTGGCCGAACTGGCCCGGGTGACCCACCCCGGCGGCCGCCTGGCCCTGTTCCACCCGAGCGGGCGCAGGGCCCTGGCCGCCCGCCACGGCCGTACCCTGTCCCCCGACGAGCCCATGAACGAGGACATCCTGACCACCCTGCTGACCAAGACCGGCTGGACCCTGACCCGCTACGAGGACCCGGACGACCACTTCCTGGCCCTCGCTGTGCGAATCTCCTAGGCCTGCACCTCGCCTGTGCCTCGCTGTGCGGTCGGTGACCGGTCAGCGGAGGGTGAGGCTCCAGGTCTGCCCGGTCACCGGGTATCCGAAGCCGGGGTGGGGCGCCTCGGAGCGCAGGGTGAAGCCGTGTGCCTGGTAGATGCGGCGGGCCGAGGCGCATTCGTCGACCGTCCACAGGCCGACCCGGTGATATCCGGCCTCGCGGGCGAAGGCCAGGCATTCGGTGACCAGTTTGCCGCCCAGGCCCAGGCCGCGGGCGGCCTCGGTGACCAGCAGCACGCGCAGCTGGGCGACGCCGGGCTGGTCGGTGGCGACGAGCATGACGCAGCCGGCGCGTTCGCCGGCGGGGCTCTCGGCGATCCAGGCGGTTTCGGTGTCCGGGTCGTGGCCGCCGGCGTAGTCGGCGACGACCTGGGCCACCAGCGACTCGAAGGACGTGTCCCAGCCGAACTGGCGCTCGTAGACCTCGCCGTGCGCCATCACGATCCAGCCCAGGTCGCCCGGCCGGTCGGCCCTGCGTAGCGATGTCATCGGTTTCCCCCAACCCACTGAAACGACCGTTTCAGTCGAGGATACGATAGCGCCATGACCGCACGGCGCGACGAGCTCCTCGAGGCCGCCTACCGCTACGCCCTCGACAACGGGCTGGCCGACCTGTCGCTGCGGCCGCTGGCGGCGGCCATCGGCTCCAGCCCGCGGGTCCTGCTCTTCCTCTTCGGCAGCAAGGACGGGCTGGTCCGCGCTCTCCTGGAACGGGCCCGGGCCGACGAATTGCCCCTGGTGAGCGAGACCGGCGATCTCGCCGAGGCGGCCGAGCGGATCTGGCGGTGGCTGGCCGCCGCGGAACACCGGCCGCTGCTGCGGTTGTGGACCGAGTCGTACGCCCGATCGCTCACCGAACCGGACGGCCCCTGGGCCGGCTTCGCCCGGACGACCGTGGACGACTGGCTGGCTCTGCTGTCCGCCGCCCAGCCGCCGGCCGAGCGGGACACCGCCGAGGGCGCCGCGCGCCGCACGCTGGTTCTGGCCGTCCTGCGCGGCGCCATGCTCGACCTGTTGGCCACCGGCGACGAACCCCGCGTGACAGCGGCCGTCCGGCTCCAGCTCGGACTCCCGGCCCAGCCGAGATAACTCGGTTGTCCCGAAGCGGGCCGCCGGGCCAGCATGGTCGGCATGGCGCGGGTTCTCCAGGGCGGGCTGCTGCCGGCGCAGACGCGGCCGGGGGCCGTCGTGGAGATCGCCTGTGACGAGTCCGGCTTCTCCGGCACCAATCTGCTCGACCCGGCCAGCCCGGTCATCACGCACGCGAGCGTCGACCTGAGCGCCGGCGAGGCGGTCGAGCTGATCGACGAGTTGCGCGGGCGGTTCGCGTTCGCCCCGTACGAGCTCAAGTCCGGAAAGTTCCTTCGACGTCCGCGAGCGCTGGAGTGGTTCCTGGCCGCGCTCGGCGGCCGCGCCCACGTGCACGCCGTCGACAAGGAGTTCTTTCTGGTCACCCGGATCGTCGATCTGCTGCTCGGCGAGCCGTCGTACGCGGCCGGCACGCGCCTGGCCCAAGCTCACCGGCCGGCCGCGCGGGCCCTGTACGAGGCCGGCCGGGCCGCCGGGGACGACTGGACCGCGTTCCTGGCCGCCTTCGTCGAGCTGGCCCGGGAGAAGCACCGGCGGCCGGTGGAGCAGTTCCTCCGGGCCCGGGACGCGCTGCCCGCTCATCCGGTGCTGGCCGAGCTCACCGACGATCGCGTGTGGACGCTGACCGCGCGGCTCGACGACGATGACCGTTCGCTTCCGCCGCCGCTCGAGCCGCTGCTGCCGGCCCTGGCCGAGACCGTGCTGTTCTGGAGCGGCGGCCGGCGCCGGGTGCTGGTGACCCACGACGAACAGAGCGCCCTCACCGCCGGCCGGCTGGCCCGCCTGCAAGAGGCGCTGGCCGACGGCGGCCACCCCTCACCGCTGGCCGGCCTGACCATGGCCGACTCGCGTCACGACCCGAGAGTTCAGGTCGCCGACCTGCTGGCCGGATCAGCCCGCCGCGCAGGTTCACCCGAAAAGAGAACCGCTTCATAGGCCGTACGGGCGAGGGGCGCACCCCACCGCGAGCGCGGCCCGCCGTAGGCCGCCACCGGACCGTTGGGTGGACAGAGGACGGTGACCGCGTCGGTGGCCGTGCCGGTCGCGTCCAGGCCCAGGTCCCGGATCGCCTGCGTTTTGGCCTCGGTGACCGTGGCGACCGCGTTGACCAGCGCGCCCTCGCTGAGCCGCCGCGGCACCCAGACCACGAAGTTGACAGTGCCGACGCGCTCGGCCAGGGCGGGAGCCGGAGGCGGGGCCGCGGCCTGGATCGGCGTGCCGAGCCCGACCGTCGCCCACAGCCGCACCCCGTCCTCGGTCACGTGCACCACCTCGGACACGTCGACCCCGGTCAGCAGGCCGACGCCGGGACCACGCAAGCCCAGGCCGGCGGCCAGCGAGCGCAGGTGCGCGGCCGGGTCGCGACGGTCGTACGACATCGGGACCGTCGCGTTCACCACCCAGCCGCACCGGCCCAGGCCGCCGCCGAGCACGGCCGACGAGATCGCCCTCGCCGGTTTCGGCAGGCGCCAGACGAGCAGCGGCAGGGATCGGCCGGCCTCGTCGCGGTGGGTCAGTTCGGGCTCGTCCACGCGGGTGGTTTCCAGTCCGGGGCCAGCACCGCCCAGATCTCCGTGTCGTGGCGGACGCCCTTCCACGGGTAGTTGGAGCGCAGCGTGCCTTCGAGGGTCATGCCGAGCCGGCGGGCCACGTTGGAGCTGGCCACGTTGTCGGGGCGGCAGTGCCACTCGACCCGGTGCAGGCCGCGCTCGGTGAACGCCCAGTCGATGATCACGCCGGTGGCCCGGGTGATCAGGCCGCGCCCGGTGCCGGCCGGTTCGAGCCAGCAGCCGGCCTCGGCCACGCCCGACCCGGCGTCGAAGGCCACGAACATCGTGCCGCCGACGAGCACGCCGTCGAGCCAGATGCCCCAGATGCCGCCGGTGTCGGCGGCGCGCTTGTCCGCGTACCTCTGAAGGGTCCTGCGGGCCGACGGGAGATCGGCGCTGCCGCTGGCCCAGGGAATCCACGGATCGACGGTCGCGCGGGCGCGTTCCATGTGGGCGAAGAACTCGTCAGCCTGCCACGGCTCCAGCGGGCGCAGCTCGGCGCCATCACCCAGATCGACCTTGAACACCCCCAGAAGAGTAGTCGCCCGGCAACTTCGCCGTCGCCCACCGGCCACCCGAACCGCTTTACATAGACGCGTGTCTATGAAAGGAAGAAGCATGCGCACGATGGCTCTCGGACTGGCGGGCGTGCTCGCCGCGGCCGGCCTGGCCGCACCGGCCCACGCCGCCCCGTCCCGGGCGGAGGTGGCGCTGCGCTGGGCGCCCATCCACTACCAGGACGTCGACGCGACGGGTGGCCACGCGCTGGGCGGAAAATCCGACTACATCACGCGATACGACTTCGACGGAAATCTGAACGGCCGGGACAACTGGGACAACGCCGGGCGGAACACTGACGCCGCGGTCTACTACTCGGTGCTCGAGACGTCGACGCACTACTACCTGACGTACTTCTTCTTCCACCCGCGCGACTGGATCGACCACCCGTTCTTCGAGACCGAGCACGAGAACGACGGCGAGGGCCTGCTCGAGATCGTCGAGAAGGACGGGTCGGACTACGGCTCGCTCCGGGCCGCGGTCACGGTCGCGCACAGCGACTTCTTCTCGTACGCCCCGAGCGGCAGCACCTGGAAGAACGGCGGCGAGACGATCGACGGGACACTGCAACTCCAGTCCTCGCCGCACGACTCGTTCCAGCATCCGGTGACCGCGCAGGAGCGCGGCGGGCACGGCCTGAAGGCGTACCCGCAATACACGATCGACGGCGACGGCATCGTCTACTACCCGTCGGCGTCCGTCTCCGAGTCGCCGAGCAGCACCAACGACCGCGACGTGCGCTACCAGCTGATCGACATCTTCGGCGGCGGCGGGCTCTGGCAGCAGCGGGCCAACACCGATCTGTTCGCCTCGCTCGGCACCTTCGCCGGCGACCAGACGGGCGGGTGCGGCACCGGCACGTACGGCTGCAACACCAACTCGGCCAACGCACCCTGGGGCTGGGACGACGGCAACGACGTCCCGGCCCGCGGCGAGATCGCGACCGACCCGGCCAAGCTGGCCGCCGCGTACTTCACCATCCCCGGCACCCCGTCCCGGACCTACACCTACAACCCGTACGCCGGCGCCGCGGCCGCGCTGAAAGCGGCCCAGTCCCTGCCCCGGACGATCGACTGAGAGCCGGGGGGCGAGCGCCGGTCCCGGGCGCTCGTCCCCCTTGATGAATGAGGCGCCTTTCATCCCTCCTGTCCGACTAGGGTGGTGATGTGGCGCTGAAGGTGAAAGTGAACAAGCGGGTGATCACCGTGGCCGCCATCGCGGCTCTGGTGATCATCGCGCTGGTGGTCAGCCGCGGCCGTGGGGGCGACGACGGGCCGGGCACGCTCGACTCAGCCGCCGCGCAGGCGTGCAGCGACTTCAACGCCGGATACGCCAAGGCCAAGAGCGAAAGTACGCGGCTCGCGCTGGCCGACAAGGTCAGCGCGTCCACGATGAAGACCGGCAACAAAGCGATCTCGGACGCCGCCCTGAAGGTCGGGGACGCCGCCAACGAGACCGGCGCCGAGTGGAAATCAGCCGGCGACGCGCTGCTCAAGGCGTGTCGCGACGCCGGCTGGAACAGTTAGTGCGGCTCTCCCGGCGGGCTGTACGCGGTCAGGAACCGGTCGCGGAACTCGTTCATCGGCCACACCGGCGCCTCCGGTGAGGGCTTCAGGCCGTCCGTCCACCCCCAGCTGGTGATCCGCTGCAGCACCTTCGGGTCCTTGGCCACGATCGAGATCGGCACGTCCTTGCTCGCGGTCGAGCCGACCACGTTGGTGCTGGGCTGGTGGTCGCCGAGCATCACCAGCACCGTGTTCTCGTCGCCGTACTTCTCGACGTACGAGGTCAGGCTGTCGACCGCGTAGGCGATCGTCTTGGCGTACGACTGCCGGACCCGCTTGGAGTCCTTGAACAGGCTCTGCGCACTCTCCGAGTTCGCGAGCAGCGGCCCGTAGACCGTGCCGTCGCCGATCTGATCCCACGGCAGCGTCGGCGGCACCGGCGTCCACGGCGTGTGGCTGGAGGTCAGCGTGACCTCCATCAGCAGCGGCGGCCGGGTGGTCTTGCCGTGCTCGTACTCCTGGACCTGCTTCATCACGAACTGGTCGGGCATCGTCGACCAGCTCGGCGGCGGTCCCTGGTAGCCGAGCGTGTGCGAGTCGTAGACCTGGTCGTAGCCGTAGAAGTCGCCCTCCGGCCAGGCGTAGGTGACGCCCGGCTCGAAGCCGACCGCGCGATGCCCGGAACGCTTGAAGGCGCTGGTCAGCGTGAGCCGGTCGGTGGCGACCAGGCTGCGGTAGCGGTTCTGGTTGTCGATCCAGAGCCCGGACAGGAAGGTCGAGTGGGCCAGCCAGCTGCCGCCGCCGAAGGTGGGCGAGGTCAGGAAGCCGCTCCGCGCCTGGAAGCCCTTGGCCGCCAGGCCCTTCCGATCGGTGGCGAGCTGATCCAGTACGGGCTGGTTGAACTCGGTGTTCTCGACGGCGTCGCGGCCGTAGCTCTCCACGAAACCGATGATCACGTCCTTGCCGCGCAGCGCGGACAACAGCTGGTCCTGCGGCAGGTCGCGGAACGCGTCGACCCGTACCTCCCGGTCGAAGGCCTTGCGGTCGGCGATGTCCTTGGGCACCGCCAGCACCGTGTCGCGGGCCAGCTCGGACGCGCTCGCCGAGGCGACCTGAATGCCGCCGACCAGCTGGTAGCTCATGCCGGCCAGCGCCACCCAGGCGGTCGCGGCCACCGCCACGCCGGCTTTCACGAAGGCCGGCCGCTTCGGCAGGGCACGGCTGACACGCCGTACGGAAAAGGTCATCAGCGCGAGCGAGACGACCGCCGCGACCACCGCCAGGACGGCCACCCCGACGGCGCCGGCCGAACCGATCGCGCCCTTGAGGAACCGGTAGCCGTCGGCGAACAGCACCCAGTCGAGAACCGGGTCGAACTGGCGGGCCAGCACGGCGAAGAAACCGATGTCGATGATCTTCAGGACGGTCAGCACGCCGAGGACCACGCCGAGCACGGTCGCGGTGATCCGCCGCGCCCGGTCCGGCAGGGCCAGCAGCACGGCGACCGCCAGCAGCCCCTCGATCGGCACCCGCAGCAGCGCGGTGCCCCAGAAGTTGCCCGGTGGCAGCCGGGTGATCTGGTCCGGGAGGACCAGGGCCAGGAACACGAGAAGAACGGCCAGCGCGGTGAGCGCTGTGCCGCCGACCCGGCGCGCGTGCTTCATGAGATTCCTTACCGCCGTAACGTACCTGCTTCCGGGTACACGGCGGCTGACCGGGATCGGTTCAAGCGGCCAGATCAGCCGCCCGGGTGAGCAGGGACACGATATCGCCGGCCTCGGCCGGGCGGCCGAACAGATAGCCCTGACCGTGGTCGATGCCGAGCTTGCGCAGGGTGGCCCACTGGGCGTCGGTCTCGATGCCCTCGGCCACGGTCTTCATCTTCAGCGCCTGCCCGAGCCCGGCCACCGCGTCGACCAGCGCCACGTCGTCGGCGTCGACGTCCACCTCGTCCACGAACGTCTTGTCGATCTTGATGACGTCAACCGGGAGCTGCTTGAGGTAGCTCAGCGACGAGTACCCCGTACCGAAATCGTCGATCGCCAGCCGCACCCCCAGGTCCCGCAGCGCGTGCAGGGTCTGCTTGGCGCTCTCGATGTCGGCCATCAGCATCGACTCGGTGATCTCCAGGGTGAGGCTGGCCGGGTCGAGACCGGCGTCGGCCAGCGCGCTGGAGACGTCGTCGACCAGACCCGCGTACTGGAACTGGCGGGCGCTGAGGTTGACGTTGACGTGCAGCCCGGCCGCCTCGGGCGCCTGGCGGCGCCAGCTCGCCAGCTGCGCGCAGGCCTGCCGCAGCACCCAGCGCCCCAACGGCACGATCAGGCCGTTCGCCTCGGCGTCGGCGATGAAGTGGTACGGGCCGAGCAGCCCGTCGCGGGGATGCTGCCACCGCACGAGCGCCTCGACCGAGGTCAGCCGCTGCGTCTGCATGTCGACCACCGGCTGGTACAGCACGACGAACTCCTCATGCTCCAGCGCGTGCTCGATGTCGGCCCGCAGCTGCGCCTCCTGGAGCACGGACATGGTCATCGTCGAGTCGAAGACCGCGAAACCGTTGCGGCCGGCCCGCTTGGCCGCGTACATGGCCAGGTCGGCGTTGCCGAGCAACTGCTCGGCGTCGGCGCCCTCGGTGGCGATGCCGATGCTCAACGAGCAGGTCACGTCACGGCTTCCCAGCCGTACGGGTTCCCGCACCACCCCGAGGAGCCGTTCGGCCAGCGCCGCCACGTCCTCGGCGGGCACGTCCCGCAGCAGGATGGCGAACTCGTCCCCGCCGAGCCGGGCCAGCAGATCGTCCGGCCGGACCTGCCGCCGCAGCCGCCCGGCGATGGTGCCGAGCAGCTCGTCGCCGGCACTGTGCCCGAGATTGTCGTTGACGAGCTTGAAATCATCGAGATCGAGCAGCAGTACGGTGACCCGCTGCCCCCGCGTCACGGCCTCACCCAGGCATTCCCGGAACCGGGCCCGGTTCGGCATGCCGGTCAGCGAATCCGTGTACGCCTGCCGGCTGAGCTGCCGCTCCAGCTCCCGCCGGGCGCTGATGTCGCGCACGCTGATCACGACGGCCTGCAGGTCCGGGCTGTTCATCCAGTTGGTGGCGATGATGTCGATGTCGATCCCGCCGGCACTGGCCTCGGTGCGCACACTCTGCCCGGTCGGCAGCTCGGCCACCTCGGCGAAGAACACCCGCGACCGGGTACGCCGCTCGGCCGACATGACATCGTCGAGGCGACGGCCGAGCAGATCAGCGGGCTTGAACCCGAGCAGCTGCTCCACGGAGGGGCTGACGTACTTGACGTGCCCGTCCCGCCCGACGGCGAGCACCGCGTCGGCCGAGGCGGCCAGCAGCGTCTCGGCCCGCCGCTCGGCGGTCCGGCGCCGGGCGTCGAACCGCCGCCGGCTCTGCGCGCCGACGGCGGTGAGCCCGACGACGCAGCCCATCATGGCGACGAGAAGCGAGGTGGTCCCGGTGTCGGCGTCACCTTTGACGGGAAGGAGAAGGGCGTAGCCGGCGACGGAGAGCACGCCGAGCCAGATGACCACCTTGGGCGACCAGAGCGCCATCCCGGTGATCAGCAGAAGGACGGCGGCGGGCACGTAGAGCAGCCACCCGTCCGGATCGGCCATCCCGAACAGCAGCAGAACGGGCAACTGCCCGAACCACCAGGCCAACAGCCGGCGCCGCTTGAGGTCGTCCCGCACGATCCGCCCCCAGGGCACCCAGAAGGCCGCCACCTGAAGAACGACGACGGCGGCGACCGGAATCAGCCACCATCGGCTCCCCGGCGCCCAGGCCAGAGCAATCCGAAGCCCGCCGATAGCGGTGACGACCACAGCGATGCCGGCCCCGATGCGCAGCTGCCGCACCCAGTACTCAGCCGTGTGGTCATCCATCTCGATCCGTCGCACGGGCGCACCGATCGTCAACCCACCCCGCAACCTGAGAGAAACCTCAGCCCTTCCCCACCGGCGAGCAGTCAGAAGTCCGATCTTCTCGACAGGCGGCAGACCATCGGAACCTGCTTCCCCGCCAGATCGACATCGGCGTCGGGCAGCTCTTCCGGATCGGACCACCGGACTGAGTGCCGGCCGGGCGAGATGCCGGCCTCGCAAAGTTCGGTGGCTGCGCGTGGCGCTGGTCCGCCGCCGACTCCAGAGCGTGGTAGTGGTCGCTCCGCCCGAATCGCACGGCGAGCTGGGGCGCTGTGACCGACACCCAGTAGTTCTTGGCGTCGGGGTGATGGAGCCCGCCCTGTTCGAGCACGATCGCGGCGAGCTGAGGCGCCATGGCGGGGACCCATGACAAATGTCAGTGGATGAGTGAGTGCTCGCTCAGTAAGGTGGCCGGGTGGAGGCCAGACGACGACGGGTGCCGGCGATGGCGCCTGAGGAGCGGCGGGCCGCGCTGATCGCGGCTACCATTCCGCTGCTTCATGAGCATGGTGTGGATGTGAGCACTCGGCAGATCGCGCAGGCGGCGGGGGTGGCCGAGGGGACGATCTTCGGGGTGTTCGAGACCAAGACCTCGCTGGTCGTGTGTTCGGTGATCAAGGCGTTGGATCCGGAGCCGACGCTGGCGGCGCTGGGCGCTATCGACCCGGGCGCTCCGCTGCGGGAGCGGCTGGCGGCGGCGGCCGATCTGGTGCACGCGCGGTTCGCCAAGAACGCGCAGCTGATGACGGCCGCGCGCAAGCTGGTGATCTCGGCGCAGGACCCGGAGACGGTCAAGCGGATGACGGCCGGGCGGGAGGCGCTGCACGCGGCGATCGTCGCTGTCGTCGAGCCCGACGCCGATCAGCTGCGCCGGCCGCCGGCCGCCGTCGCCACGCTGCTCCTGATGTTCTGCGGGGCCAACACGTACGGGCCGTTCGGCGACCCGATGAACTTCAGCGGGGCGGAGACGGTTTCGCTCCTGCTCGACGGATTACTCACACGGGGGGCTCAGTAGTAGTGCTGATCCAACTGCTCCGCGGTCATTTACGGCCGTACAGGGGCGCCATCGGGCTGGTGGTGCTCTTCCAGTTCGTACAGACGCTCGCGACTCTCTATCTGCCGACCCTCAACGCCGACATCATCGACAACGGGGTGGTCAAGGGCGACACCGGCTATGTGATGCGCATCGGCGGGTGGATGCTCGTGGTCACGCTCGCGCAGATCGCCGCCCAGATCGTCGCGGTCTACTTCGGCGCCCGTACGGCCATGGCCGTGGGCCGGGACGTGCGAGCCTCCATCTTCGGGCGGGTGCAGGAGTTCTCCGCCCGTGAGGTGGGCCAGTTCGGGGCGCCGTCGCTCATCACGCGCACCACCAACGACGTACAGCAAATCCAGATGCTGGTGTTGTTGACCTTCACCTTGATGGTGTCGGCGCCGATCATGTGCGTGGGCGGCATCGTGCTCGCGCTCAAGCAGGACGTGCCGCTGTCGGCCATGCTGCTGGTGATCGTGCCGATCCTGGTCTCCGTGGTCGCGGTGATCATCGTGCGGATGCGGCCGCTGTTCCGGTCGATGCAGGTGAAGATCGACCGGGTCAACACCGTGATGCGCGAGCAGATCACCGGCATCCGGGTGATCCGCGCCTTCGTCCGCGACGAGCGCGAACGCGACCGCTACGAGGTCTCGAACGACGAGCTCACCGACGTGTCGCTCAAGGCCGGCAAGCTGATGGCGCTGATGTTCCCGACCGTCATGCTGATCGTGAACATGTCGAGCGTGGCCGTGCTGTGGTTCGGCGGGCACCGGATCGACTCGGGCGCCATGGAGGTCGGCGCGCTGACCGCGTTCCTCAGCTACCTCATGCAGATCCTGATGTCGATCATGATGGCGACGTTCATGTTCGTCATGATCCCGCGGGCCGAGGTGTGCGCCGAGCGGATCGAGGAGGTCCTGGGCACCGAGTCCAGCGTCAAGCTTCCGCCGGCCCCGGTCACCGAGCTCAGCCGGCACGGCTACCTCGAACTGGAGAACGTCGACTTCCACTACCCGGGCGCGGAGGCGGCCGTGCTCAGCGGCGTCGCCCTCACCGCGCGGCCGCGGGAGGTCACGGCGGTCATCGGCAGCACCGGCAGCGGCAAGACGACACTGCTCAACCTGGTCCCCCGGCTGTTCGACGCCACCGGCGGCCGGGTGCTGGTCGACGGGGTCGACGTGCGTGATCTCGACCCGAAGCTGCTGGCCCGGACCGTCGGGCTCGTACCGCAGAAGCCTTATCTGTTCTCCGGGACGATCGGATCCAATTTGCGGTACGGGAATCCGGACGCCACCGACGAGCAGTTGTGGGAGGCCCTGGAGGTCGCGCAGGCCCGCGACTTCGTCGAGCGGATGGAGGGTGGCCTGGACGCGCCGATCGCGCAGGGCGGCACGAACGTCTCCGGCGGCCAGCGGCAGCGGCTGGCCATCGCCCGGGTGCTGGTGCACCGGCCGGAGATCTACCTGTTCGACGACTCGTTCTCGGCGCTCGACTACGCGACCGACGCCGCGCTGCGGTCCGCGCTCACCGGCCACATCGCCGACGCCACGGTGGTCATCGTCGCCCAGCGGGTGAGCACCATCCGCGACGCCGACCGGATCATCGTGCTCGACGACGGCCGCGTGGTCGGCACGGGCACCCACACCGAACTCATGGACAGCAACCCCACGTACCGGGAAATCGTCTTGTCGCAGTTGACCGAGCAGGAGGCCGCGGCATGACCGAGCGCAGCGACGTCATGATCGCGCTCTTTGTCTCTTATTGGTTGGGAGGCACAGCGTGACCGCTCCCGTTAGAAGGCCCGGTCCTCCGATGGGAGGACCCGCCGCAAGGATGATGGCGGGCGGCGCGCCGCCCGAGAAACTGCAGGACTTCAAGGGCTCCACCAAGCGCCTCCTCGGGCTGCTCAAACCGCAGCGGGCGCTCGTCGGCCTCGTGCTGCTGTTCGGCGCGTGCAGTGTCGTGCTCTCCGTCCTCGGCCCGTACCTGCTGGGCAAGGGCACCGACATCATTTTCTCCGGCTTCATCGGCCAGTCGATCCATGGTGTCGCCACCAAAGAGGAAGCGATCGCGGCCATGCGCGCCGCGGGCAACGACACCCAGGCCGACCTGCTCGCCGCCGTCGACTTCGTGCCCGGCCAGGGCATCGACTTCGACAAACTGTTCCACCTGCTGACCTGGGTCGCCGTCGTCTACGTGTGCGCCTGGCTGTTCGGCGTCTTCCAGGGCCGGATCACCGCGCACGTCGTGCAGACCGCCGTCTACCGGCTGCGCAACCAGGTCGAGGCCAAGCTGTCCCGGCTGCCCCTGTCCTACTTCGACCAGCAGCCGCGCGGTGAGGTGCTGAGCCGGGCCACCAACGACACCGACAACATCGCGCAGACCCTCCAGCAGACGTTCGCCCAGCTCGTGACCGCCCTGCTCATGGTCGTGGGCGTGCTGGTGGCGATGTTCTGGATCTCGTGGATCCTGGCCCTGATCGCGCTGATCACGGTGCCCGTCTCGATCCTGGTCACCACGGCCATCGGCAAGCGCTCGCAGCCCAACTTCGTCGCCCAGTGGGCCACCACCGGCCGGCTCAACGGCCACATCGAGGAGATGTTCACCGGCCACTCGCTGGTCAAGGTGTTCGGCCGCGAGGACGAGGCCCGCAAGACCTTCGAGGAGCACAACGACAAGTTGTACGCCTCGTCGTTCAAGGCGCAGTTCATGTCGGGGCTCATCCAGCCCGCCATGATGTTCATCAGCAACCTGAACTATGTGCTGGTGGCGGTCGTCGGCGGCCTGCGGGTCGCCTCCGGCGCGCTGACCCTGGGCGAGGTGCAGGCCTTCATCCAGTACTCGCGGCAGTTCAGCCAGCCGCTCACCCAGATCGCCAGCATGGCCAACCTCGTGCAGTCCGGCGTGGCCTCCGCCGAGCGGGTGTTCGCCCTGCTCGACGCGCCGGAGCAGAGCCCCGACCCGCGGCCGGTCGACCTGGGCCGGGTCCGCGGCGAGATCGCCTTCGAGAAGGTCTCGTTCCGCTATCTGCCGGACAAACCCCTGATCGAAGACCTTTCCCTTGCCGTACGCCCGGGGCAGACCGTCGCCATCGTCGGCCCGACTGGGGCCGGCAAGACGACGCTGGTGAACCTGCTGATGAGGTTCTACGACGTGACGTCGGGCCGGATCACCCTCGACGGCGTGGACATCGCGACCATGCCACGCGAGCAGCTGCGCGAACACATGGGCATGGTCCTGCAGGACACGTGGCTGTTCGGCGGCACCATCGCCGAGAACATCGCCTACGGGGCCGACTCGTTCGACATGGACGCGGTCCGGGAGGCGGCCGAGGCGGCCCACGTCGACCAGTTCGTCCGGATGCTGCCCGACGGCTACGACACGGTGATCGACGAGGAGGGCTCGAACGTCAGCGCCGGCCAGAAGCAGCTGATCACGATCGCCCGCGCCTTCCTGGCCGAGCCGAGCATCCTGATCCTGGACGAGGCGACCAGCTCGGTCGACACCCGCACCGAGGTGCTGATCCAGCGGGCCATGGCCACGCTGCGCGAAGGCCGTACGAGCTTCGTCATCGCGCACCGCCTGTCGACGATCCGCGACGCCGACGTGATCCTGGTGATGGAGAACGGCTCGATCGTCGAACAGGGCACCCACGACGAGCTGATCGCGGCCGACGCGGCGTACGCCCGGCTCTACTCGGCCCAGTTCGCCCAGGCCGTCGCCGAAGTGGATTGACAGAGGGGGCGGCCGGCCGGCCGCCCCCTCATTCACTGCTGGTGCTTACTTGATGGTCGGCCGGACGATCGGCGACCAGCCGGTGACGATGCCGCTGTCGGCGTCACCCTCGACCCAGGCCCGCAGCGCGACAGCACCGGAAGGCACGGTCGTGGTGGCGGCGTAGGCGCCGTTCACGTTGGCCTTGCTCACCAGGATGTTGGTCCAGGTGTTGGGGCCGGTCCAGCGCTGAACCACGACCTTGCGGCCGGCGGCGTTCGGAGCGCTCTTGACGGTCACCGCGACGCGTCCCTTCGACGGCGACGACGCCGTCAGGGTGACGCCGACGGTCACCATGACCTTCACCTCGTCCGAGTTGACCTTCTGGGACTGCGTCATGAAACGCATGCCCTCCGAGATCGTCCGCGTGAAGGAGTAGTTGCCCATCGGACCGGCCTTGGCGTTGGCGATCCACTCGAGCTCGCCACCACCGATCGGCGCGCCCCACAGCTCGACGGTGGCGTCCTTGGCGACCTTACCGGTGATGGTCACCGGCCCCGATCCGGTACGTCCCATCGCCATGATGGTCGGCTTGGGCGCCTCGCCCGGCTCGTTCGGCGTCGAGCCCTCACTGGCCGCGATCGTGACGACGCCGTCGGTCACCGTGCCGACGTTGCCCAGGCCGACGCCGGAGCCGACGATCGTCTCGGCCGGTTCCGCCGTCTTGTCCTCGAGCAGCGGCAGGCTGGCCACCGGGACGATGGCACCGGAGACCGTGCCGGCCGGAATCGTGACGACCTTGGCACCCGGGTTGGTGAAGTCCTTCTCGTCGGCCGCCTTGCTGCCCTTGATCGAGCCGCCCGCGAAGGTCACCGTCAGCAGGGTGTTGGTGTCCGAGCTACCGGTGACCGTGCCGGTCACGTTGACGGTCTCGCCCTCCTTGCCGCCGACGCTGTTGATCTCCAGGTCCGGAGCGTCGTCGTCGTTGGTGAGGGTCAGCGTGGCCGCGTCGAGCGCCGCGGTGGCGAGCCAGGCGGCGCCGCCGGTGGTGGCGTTCGGCGTGGCGGTGAGGTTCACCGTCTCGTCGGACTCCCGCATCTTGTCGCCGAAGACCAGCACGGCGGCGTAGCCCATGGAGGTCTCGGGCGCGATGGCCACCGCGGTGTTCAGCAGGGCGTAGTCGTGGTCACCGAGCGTGGTGCCGATGGTGGCCTTCGCCGTGCCGGTGCCCGCGTTGGCGACCGTCAGGTTGATGCTCTGATCGCTCGAACCGGTGAGCTTGATCGGGAGCAGGACGACGTGGTCGTCGTTGCCCTCCTTGACCGAGGAGTCGTCGAAGGTCCACGACGGCGCGGCGTCGTCGTCGGTGATCGTGATGGCGGTGTTCCCGTATCCGGTCAGGGTCGGCGAGACCTCACCGGCGACGCCGCTGGTGGTGACGTTGAACGTCTCACCACCGGCCGTGCTGCTGGTGCGGTTGCCCGGCCCCTCGTCGATCGTGTCGCCGATGATCTCGACAGCGAAGGTCTGCGTCGTCGTGCCCGGCGCGAACGTCAGGGTGCCGGTGTTCGAGACGAAGTCCTTGCCCGCCACCGCGGACCCGACACCGGGAGCCGTCTCGCCGGTCGCCCAGTTGGCCTTGACCGTCTTTCCGGACTTGGCGCTGAGGGTGGCCGTGAAGCTCTGGTACTTGCGGCCCGAGTCGCCCTCGGCCACCGCCGCCGGCGTGATGGACATCGTCGGCGCGGTGTCGCCATCGGTGATCGTGCCCGCCGCCTTGGTGGTGGCGCCGAGAACGGCGTTGGTCGGGTTGGACAGCTGGATGGCGTAGTCCTCGTCCGGCTCGTCCACGCCGTCGGCCGTCAGCGAGACCGAGAAGGTGGTGGTCGTCTGGCCGGGCGAGAGGGTCACCACCCGCGTGCCCGGGTAACCGAAGTCGTCGCCGGGCGTGGCCGTGCCGTGTCCCGACGCAAGAGTCGGGTCCACGGAGCTCCACTGCACCGTGATCGGCAGCTCCGACGCGGTGTCCGCGGTCACCGTGAACGTGGCCGGGCTGCCTTCGGCGACGGAGCCGCCGCCCGACAGTGTCAGCTTGGGCGTGCTCTGCGCGTCGTTGATGCTGACCGTCGTGCTGGCCGCCGTCGGCGAGACGTTGGTGCCGCTGCCGTTGACCGAGAAGACCTCGGTGTCGGCCTGGTCCTTCGTGGTGTCGTTGGTGATCAGGATGTCCTGAACGCCGGTCAGCTGCCCGGCCGGGATGACGACCGGCTGCGAGCTGAGCGCGGTGTAGTCACTGCCCGAGAGGGCCGTGCCGTTCGCCGTGGTCAGGTTGATCGTCGTGCTCATGCCCGAGACGGCGCTGAGCCTCGCGGTCACGGTCGTCTTCGCACCCGCCGCTTCGGTCACCGGATTCGGCGAGGCGGTGAGCGTGTAGGACGGCGCCGTGTCGTTGTCGGTGATCGTGATCACACTGTTCACCGTGCCCGAGGCGTCTCCCGGCGTTGCCGTCACCTTGAACGCTTCGGTGCCCTCGTAAAGGGCATCGTCGGTGATCGGGATGGTGATCGTCTGGTCACCTGGCGCACCGAAGACGACGGGGCTGGTAGGCGCCGTGTAGTCCTGACCCGCGACCGCACCTCCGACACCGACGGAGGGCTCCGGGGCAGTGGTGATCGTGTAAGAGGTGGCCGTGTCCGAATGCAGCGTCAGGGAGACGGAAGCGTTCGTCCCCTCCGTTGCGGAGGCCGTCGCGGTGAGCGTGTTGGCGGCGAACGCCGGTGTCGCCACCAGGACGACCGGCACGAAGCCGATGGCACCCGCGACGGCGGTCGCGAGGACCATTCGTGAGTTCTTGCGTCCACGCAGAGCGAACGGGACCGAGCCGCTCGAATCTGCATGGGCTTTGGGATAGCGCATGTCTTTCCTTCTCCTTCGGCGGCTGGGCTGCCTCCGTCGGGGGAGGCCCCTGGCTTTGCGTCCCCGCCTTGCGACGGGTTTGCCTGTTCGGGCACCGCACCTGAGGGCGGTTCGGAGGGACCGGCCGAGCCGGTCTGAACAACGCGTGAGGTCGCGCCTTCCGTAATCTAACCGGCGTATCCCCCCGTTAACGGCGGAATGCTTTATTCGGCTTAAATCCGCCTAAGGCGCGCATCACAGCATCGAAGAACGCCGACGCCACGCGGCCCCTACCAGCCACGGAGCAGATCCGAGGGTCAAAAAGAACACCAGCAAAGGACTCTTCCAGAAATAGGACATCTGGCGCTTTGGCGGCGAAGAATGAGCAAAGACCCAGGGACGGGCTGATTTCGACCAGGCCAGAAAAGCGTCGCCGATCGGGGCCGCGCCGAGGGCGTACCTCTTGGTCCACGGGGTCGACACCGGGAGCCCGGCCACCTCGCCGAAGGTGGCCAGTCCGTCGGCCAGCGACTCGTCGCCCTGGACCTTGGCCGCGCCGATGGTCACCACCGTCGCCGAGAGGCTGACGCCGAGGACCAGCGGGCCGGAGTCGACGTTCGGCGGGCCGTCGGTGCCGTTCGGGTGTTCGCGCACGGTCGGGCCGAGCCCCAGCGGCGCGGCCAGGAACCCGGTGCGGAACAGGCCGTACTGCTGCCGGGCGAACTCGGGGTCGATCTCGGGCAGGAAACGCTGCATGATGCTCTGCGACGTGCCCTGCGCCCCCGACGTGGGCTCACCGGTGTCGGCGTCGGCCGTGTGCGGCATCAGGCCGGTGGCCGGGTCGAGACGGGCCCGGACGTTGGCCACCCAGCGGATCACCGTCGTGTCGTACGCCGGGGTGAGCAGCTTGTCGTGCAGCCGCAACGAGGCCACGGCCACGGTCGAGTCGACCGGCCAGGCCCGCCCCGGATAGGAGGCCAGGAACGGCGTCGGCGACGCGTCGAAGGCGGCGGCGATCGCGGCCGAGTCCTCCTCGAAACGGCGCAGTTCCCCGTCGTCCCGCTGCCGGGAGATGATGCCGCCGCGCAGCCAGTTCGTCCAGCCCCGGTAGAAGACGCCGTGCTGAAGGGCCATGTCCCCGCCGAAGGGCGCCCGCCCGGCCTCCGACTCGAGCCGCCCGAGAGCCCAGCGGGCCTCGCCGACCTCGTTCAGGTCGACGGCGGTGAGCCCGTACAGGGCGTACAAAAAGAAGTAGCCCTCGGGGAACTGGCGCTGGGCCTCCTCGGCCGCGCCGGACTGAAGCTCGTGCTTGAGAAAAGCCAATTGCTTGCGTACGCCCGAAGCACCGTCGGCGGGCGCAACCAGCCGGACCGCCCCGAGCAGCGCGAAAGCGCTGATCAGAACCGCCACAAGCAGGCGCACCACCCGTGCCATCGGCCGATCGTAGAGACCCCCCACAAGCCGGACGAATCGCCACGCGCGTGGGTCGCTTTCAGGCGCGGTTTCCGCGCCACGCGACCGGTTCCCACGCAGCTCGCCCGCAGTTCCCGCGCCGCGACCAGTTCCCACAGCCCGCACGAGCAGGTTCCGCAGCTCACCAGGCAGGTCCCGCAGCCCACCAGGCAGGTCCCGCCCACCCAGGGGGACCATCCCACTCCGATCCTCCCGGAAACGGCCAAGGTCATGCCGACGGCCTGTGGACAGCCACGGATTGTGGATAACCCGGCGGCGCGCGTCGCGTGCGGCAGACTGGTGCGGTGGCCGCGGTTCTCATCGCTGCCGCCGCGCCGCGCCGCGTGGCTACCCGATCTGGACGGCGCGACGCACAACCGAACCGGGGGCCATCTAGGAAGGCGAACGCGTTACTAGCTTTTGCGAGCGAGCGACCGGCCGTTCCGCGTCGCGGAGCAGGCGCAGGGCGAGAGCCGGACAGCGGTCGACGGCGCGCTGGGCGGCCGGCTCGAGCGGTCCCGGTACGGCGGGCGACGGGCTGCCGTCGCGGGCGATCGGGTAACCCCAGTCGTCCTCGGCCAGCAGTTCCGGGAGGAGTTCGGCGCAGAGACCGCGGCCGTCGCAGGCCGTCCAGTCGATGTGCAGGCGGGTCATGCTCGGGCCTCCGTGGCCAGGCAGCGGCCGGCCAAGTGGGCCGCCACGTCGGTGTGAAAGGCGCGCATGGCGCTGGCGATCAGGCGGGCTGTGCCGTCGGGGTGGCGGCAGGCGCCACGGCCGGTGACCAGGCGGGTCAGGCGGTCCACCTCGGCCGGGAGGCCGGGGCGGGTTCGGAAGGTGGCCAGGTCGGACAGGGTCGACGCCAGGCGGGGCAGGCCGTTGACGCATGGGCCGCACTGGCCGGCGGACTGGTCGGCCAGGTATCCCGCTATGCGTGCGGTCTCCGTCAAGCCGCATGCGCCCGCCGGCAGGGCCGTCACCACGCCGGCGCCGGGGGACGCGCCGAACGGGGCCAGGGCGGCCCGGCTGATCGGCAGGGCGGGGTCGGCCGGGACCCAGGCGCCGTGGTAGCCGCCGACCAGCACCGCCGCCAGGCCGGCGGCCGGGCCGCCCGCGGCGGCGATCAGGGCGCCCAGCGTCACGCCATAGCCCGCCTCGACCACGCCCGGGGCCGCCACCGCACCGCTCACCGTGGCCAGGAACGTGCCGGGCTCGTCGTAGGTGCCGGCCGCCCGGAACCAGCCCGCGCCGTAGCGGGCGATCATCGCCAAGTGGGCCAGCGTCTCCACGTTCTGGACCAGCGTTCCGGTGTCGGGCAGGCGGGTCAGTTTGTCGGCCGGAAGCGCGCCCCGGCCGGCGACCGCCGAGGCCACCGCCGACTCCTCGCCCGCCACGAACGCGTCGGGGGCCGCCACCAGCGTCACCGGGATCGGGTCGCGGCGGGCCGCCAGCACTGCGCGGAAGGCGGACGGTCTCGGCACGTACAGGTAGGCGGTCGAGGCCCGGGCCGCCTGGGCCACCAGTTGCAGGCCGTCCAGCACCAGGTGGGGCCGGTGGGCGAGCAGGGCCTTGTCCTTGCCCGAGGCCGGTTCGCCCTCGGCGCCGTTCGCGATGATCACGGGTGGGCGGCCGGAGGCGATCACCGCGGTGAGTTTGCGCCACAGCGGGAAGCCGGAGCCGCCGCGGCCGGTCAGGCCGGCGTCGCGGGCCAGGCCGACCAGTTGGGCGGCGTCGGGGGTGGGTAGCGGGCCGTGCTCGCCGTCGGCGAGCAGCCGGCGTTGCACGACGCCCGTGGGCGCCTCCGTGACGCTCATCGGACCTCCTCCAAAAGGCGCAGCCGTTTGGCGCGCCGCGGGAAACGGGTGAAGTTCGGGGTCAGCCGCCACACCACGGCGGCCAGCACCACGGCGGCACACACCAGGGAGATCGCCCACAGCCAGACCGTGCCGTTGTCGGATCCGGTGCCGAGGCCGTGCATCAGCGCCACCGGCCAGCACAGGTAGGCCAGCCAGTGCACGGCCCGCCAGGCGCGGGCGCCGATCCGGTGCCGCAGCAGGCTCGTCACCACGATCGCGATCATCAGGTCGAGGCCGAGCGTGCCCAGCCCTTGCCAGAGCGGCCGGTAGTTGCCGGCGAACGGCAGGATCAGATCGAAGAGCCTCAATTGCGCGTACGGGTCGAAGAGCAGACCGACCACATGCAGCACCAGGAACACGACCGCCAGCAGGGCGGCGTTGCGGTGCAACAGGTTCACGGCGAAACGGGGCAGGCTGAACGCCGTACGACCGGACCTGGCCCCGATGCCCAGGGCGACCACGACCGTCAGCAGGACCAGCGAGACGACGCCGCTGCCCCGCGCGAAGTACCAGAGCGCGTCGCTCACGACGGCCACCCGCCCCGCCGGACGACGCCGAGCTCCGGGGTGACCAGGCGGCTCGGCACGCCGCGGAGCAGCCCGGCGGCCCGCCGCCCGCGGACGACGGCGGCGGTGGTCAGCGTGTTCGCCCGCAGACACGAGAACGCGGCGACCGACACCGTGCGCCAGACGCGCGGGGCGGGCAGGCCGATGCGCGGGTCGAGGATGTGGTGCAGATGTCCCCACGTACGGCCGGCGGTGCTCGACGTGGCGATCGCCGCGCCGGACGGCAGCCGTACGGCCTGGGCAGGGTCTCCGGGTCTGTCCTGGACCAGCACCTTCCACCCGCCGTCGGGCCCGGCGCCGGCGGTGGCGATGTCGCCGCCCAGCGCGACCATCGCGCCGACGCCGAGCCGCCGCGCGACCAGGGCGGCGCAGCGGTCGGCGGCCACCGCCTTGGCCGTCGCGCCGAGGTCGAGCAGCACACCGGTGGGCACGGTCAGACGGCCGTCGTCCAGCCGGACCGAGCGCCAGTCGGGCGCCGCGAAGACCCGGACGGCCGGCCCCACCCGGCGCCCGGTGACGGCGGCGAAGTCCCGGTCGTAGCCGAGCCCGTGGGGAGCGCCGGCGTCCCGGTCGTAGCCGAGCCCGTGGGGAGCACCGGCGTCCCGGTCGTCGCCGAACCCCTGAAGGGCGGCGAAGTCCCGGTCGTAGCCGAGCCCGTGGAGGGCGGCCCCGATCGTCGGGTCGACGTCGCCGCCGGTCTCCCGGGCGGCCCTCAGCGCGGCCGCCACCAGGTCGGCCAGCAGCGGGCTGACCGCTACGGCGCGGCCCGGCGTGAGCCGGCGGAGTTCGGAGTCGGCGCGGAAGCGGCTGCAGGCCAGATCGACGGCGGCAAGTTCGTCGCGGACGAGAGCGGCCGCCTCGTCAGTCGCGGCGGGGTCGGTGACGACGACGCGGGCCACCGTGCCCCAGACGTTCCACTGTGCGGTGTCGGCGCCGATCGGCAGCGTTTCGGTGAGGGGCATCAGGAGCCGCCCGAGGTGGCGCCGCTGCTGCCGCCGGAGGTGGTGCCGTCGTCGGTCGACAGCGACGGCGAGTCGTTGTTCGTGGTCGTCGTCGTGTCCGCATTGTCGGTCGTGGTGACGGTGGTCGTGCTGTTGTCCGACGCGTACGCGGCCACGGCGACGGCCGCGGTTCCCACCGCCGACGCCGCCACCAGTGCTCCGGTGAGCAGCGCGGTGCGCCGCAGTCCGGTCTCCCGCTTCATCCCGGGCCCCCTCACGTGTGATTGCTTGACACCTCAACCACGGTGCGGGTTCCGCCTCGCCCTGGCCTGTGCCCCGGCTTGGTGGTTCCTGTGAGCCCGGGGCCGGTACGTCGTTTGACGGTAGAGCGGTGACCTGCGGTTTCCTTACCGTCATCGGTATGTCCGTCATCCCGCTGCACACCATCGACGACATCGACCAGGCCAATGCGAGCGGACTGACCCCTGTCGTCTTCCTGCCCAGCCTGTGGCTGCGGCCCACCGCCTGGACCCGCTGGGCGCAGACCTTCCGGGCCGCCGGATACGCCCCGGTGGTCCCGTCCACGCCCCTCGAACCCCTCACCGTCACCGAGGTCGCCGACCACTACGACCAGGTGGTCGGCCGCCTGGAGAAGCAGCCGGCCCTGGTCGGCCACTCGTTCGGCGCCCTGCTGGCCCAGCTGCTGGCCGGCCGCGGCCTGTCCGTCGCCACCGTGGCGATCGCCGGCACCCCGGCCCCGCCGACCTCCGGGCAGTTCCGCGAGGCCCTTGCCGACACCCTCGGCCCGGAGGAGGCCCGCGAGTTCGCCGCGCCCGAGTCCTTCGTGGCCGACTCGGCCGACACCGAGATCAAAGTGGACACGGACAACCCGTACCGTGGCCCGATTTTGATCATCTCGGGTGACCAGGACCGGACCGTGCCGCCCGCGATGGCCGAGGACGTGTACGCCCGGCACCAGCGCAACACCGGTCTCACCGAGTCCGTCACCATTCCGGCCCGCGGCCACGCGCTGACCATCGACCAGGGCTGGCTGGAGGTCTGCCAGACCAGCCTGGCCTTCATCCAGCGCTTCGCCGAACGCTGACCCGGCCCGGCGGCGCCGTCAGATCAGGCCGTGCTCCATCGCCGTGGTGACCGCCGCGGTCCGGTCGGCGACGTCGAGCTTGGTGAACGCCCGCAACAGGTGCGTCTTCACGGTGGCCTCGGAGATGTAGAGGGAGCGGCCGATGTCGGCGTTCGTCAGGCCCTTGGCGACCAGGCGCAGGACCTCGGTCTCGCGGGCCGACAGGGCCGGCGGGGCGGGCTTGCGCACCTGCCGGACCAGTGTGGAGGCCACGCTCGGGGACAGCACGGTCTCGCCCCGGGCGGCGGCCCGGACCGCGTTCGCCAGATCGGCCGGGGAGGCGTCCTTCAGCAGGTATCCGCCGGCACCGGCCTCGATGGCGCGCAGGATGTCGCGGTCGGACTCGTACGTGGTCAGGACCAGGACCCGGACGCCGGGGACCCGGGCGGTGATCTGCTCGGTGGCCGTCACGCCGTCGCCGCCGGGCATGCGCAGGTCCATCAGGACGATGTCGGGGAGCAGGGACGCGGCCAGCGACACGCCCTCGGGTCCCGAGGACGCCTCGCCCGCCACGGTCAGGTCGGGTTCCGCCTCGAGCATGCCGCGCAGGCCGTGCCGGACCACGGGGTGGTCGTCGACCAGGATGATGCGGATCACGCGGGGACCTCCAGCTCGATCGTCGTGCCGGCCCGGGGATCGCTGCGTACCCGCAAATCGCCGTTGATCTGGGTGGCCCGCTGGCGCATGCCGGACAGGCCGAACCCGTCGGCCGCGGACGGCTCGAAGCCCCGGCCGTCGTCGCGGACCACCAGGCGGACGCGGGACGGGGTGTAGGCCAGGAGCACCGACGCCTCGTTGGCCGCGGCGTGCCGCCGCACGTTGGTCAGCGCCTCCTGCGCCGCCCGCAACACCACCACCTCGACCGCCGTCGGCAGGGCGCGCTCGTCGCCGCTCGTGCGGAACGTGGCCGGCACGCCCGACTCCTCGGCGAAGCGGTGCGCCTGACGGCGTACGGCCTCGGGCAGTGAAGCCGAAGCCAACGGCGAGGGTGACAGGGCCCCGACCAGGGCCCTCGCCTCGGCCAGGTTCTCCTTGGCGGTACGGACGGCCAGTGCCAGCCGTTCGTCGCGCAACTCCGGGTCGACCGACTGCAGCAGCGTGATGATGCTGGTGAAGCCCTGGGCCAGGGTGTCGTGGATCTCGGCCGCCAGGTGGCTGCGCTCGGCCTCGCGGGAGAGGCGGGCCACCTCGGTGCGGCTCGCCTCCAGTTCGGCGATGAGGTGGCGGCGTTCCACGCTCTGCTCGATCACCCGGGTGATCCAGAAGCCGAGCCAGATGCCCGACGCGGCCGAGATGACCGCGATGATCAGGTCCGGGATGATCTGCCCGGGGCGCAGGAACAGGTCGGCCACCGGCGGCACCAGGACGATCGCCACGACCGCGATGACCGCCGCGCGGAGCCGGACCATCTGGAAGATCAGCGGGATGATGGCGAAGAGCAGCCAGTTCATCACCGGCACGGTCACGATGGCGATCGCGAACAGCACCAGCTGGGCGGCCAGCAGGGGCACGTGGCCCCGGTCGCCGCGGATGACCTTGCGGCCCCACACCAGGTGCAGGATCACGATGGCGGCGACCGCGCCGATCGCGACGAGGCGTTGCCACAGCGGGAACCCGTACGACAGGAAGACCGCAAGCGAGACGACCGCCGCGACCACCCCGAGGAAGGTCTCCCAAGCCCCGGGGTAGCTGTTGTGCACCTCGCCGGTGGAGGTCACTTGTCGCGGCTCCAGCGGAAGGTCAGCAGGCACAGGACCAATCCGATCACACACCAGGCGCCCAGCACCAAGGCGATGCGACCCAGCTCCCACTGGCCGGCCGGTTCCTGGTCCTTCATCGCGTCGGGCAGGAAGACATAACGGAAACCCTGCGCCATCCACTTCACCGGGAAGATCGCCGCCACGTTGATCAACCAGGTCGGCAGCTGGGTCACCGGGTAGATGAAGACACCCGAGATGAACTGCAGCGCCACCACCGGCACGTTGAGGATCGCGCCGGCCGTCCGGGCGTGCTTGACGATGCCGCTGACCGCCATGCCCAGCAGCGAGCACGTCGTCACCGAGAGCAGGAACAGCCAGGCGAAGGTCATCCAGTGACTCGCGTCGGGCAGGGGCATGTCGAAGACCAGCGCGCCCACGCCCACCAGCAGGACCACCTCGGCCACGCTGAGAGCGAAGACCAGGATCAATTTCCCGAGTACGTACGACGTGGCGGTGATCGGCGTGCCGTGCAACCGCTTGAGCGTGCCGTCCTCGCGGTCCATGGCCAGGCCGGCGCCCATCGTGACGAAGGCGGTGGAGAGGATGCCGTACGCGATCATGCTGGCCGAGAAGACGTTGCTGGCGCTGACCCCGGCGTCGGTGTACTCGTCGCCGAAGATCGTGCCGAACAGCAGGAGCAGCATCGCCGGGAAGGCGAAGGTGAAGATCACCGCGGTGCGGTCGCGGAGGAACATCAGCAGCTCGACGTGGCCGCGGCTGAACCCCATGGTCGCCGTGCTCATTTGTCCCCCTTGATCAGGTTGAGGTAGACGTCCTCGAGAGTCGGCCGGGTGACGGTCAGCGTGCGCAGGTCGGCCTCGGTGGCGACGAGCTTGCGGATCAGCTCGGTCGGATCGGCGACCTGCTCTTCTTTCAGTACGCCGTCGTCGCGCCAGGTCACCTTGGTCGCCTGCGCTCCACCGCCCAGGGTGGCCGGCGTGCCCTCGGCCAGGATCCGGCCCTCGGCCAGCACGGCCAGCCGGTCGGCCAGCGCCTCCGCCTCCTCCAGGTAATGCGTGGTCAGCAGGATCGTGGTGCCCTCGGCGGCCAGCTCACGGATCAGGTCCCAGAACTGCCGCCGCGCCTGCGGGTCGAACCCGGTGGTCGGCTCGTCCAGGAAGAGCAGTTCGGGACGGCCCACGATGCCGAGCGCGACATCGAGGCGGCGCCGCTGGCCGCCGGAGAGCGCCCGGATGCGGCTCTTGCCCTTGGCGGTCAGGCCGACCAGGTCGATCACCTCGGCCGCCGGGCGCGGGTTCGGATAGAAGCCGGCGATGTGCCGCACCATCTCCACCACGGACAGGTCCGCCGCGTCGTCGGCGTCCTGCAGCACGATGCCGATCCGGGCCCGCCACTGACGGCCCCCCGTGGCCGGGTCGGCGCCGAGCACGCTCGCCTCGCCGCCGTCCCGCTTGCGGTGCCCCTCGAGGATCTCGGTGGTCGTCGTCTTGCCGGCGCCGTTCGGGCCGAGCAGGGCGAACACCTCGCCCCGGGCCACCTCGAGATCTATGCCGCGGACCACTTCCTGGCCGCGGTAGGACTTGCGAAGCCCCCGTACCTCAATGGCGTTCATGCCATTGATGGTGTCTTCTCATAGGTGCCCGGCGATACGACCGGGCGGTCGTCAATGACTGTCAACCGATCGGTTGACAGCTACTCCCATTTGAACTTGCGGGCGGCGGCGGTCACGAAGACGACGGCCCACAACGCCAGGCTCAGCCAGATCGGCGCCGGGATCGGCGCGTCGTGCGAGAGGGTGGCCCGCAGCGCCTCGGCGTGCGCGGCCAGCGGCAGCACGAACCAGCCGAACGTGCCCAGATCGGGCGCGGCGAACATGATGCCGCCGGCGGCGAGCATCAGCACGTAGATCAGGGTGGCGGCGGCGGTCGTGGTCTCCGGGCGCAGCACGCTCGCCAGGAGAAGGGCCAGGCCGCTGTACGCCGCGGTGGCCAGCACCGTGACCCCGAGCGCCGGAAGGATCTGCCCGAAATGCGGCCGCCAGCCCACCGCCACGCCGACCAGGGCCAGCACCAGAAGCTGCACGACGATCAGGCCGAGCACGGCCGTGGTCTTGCTGAACAGCAGGCCGGGACGGCTCAGCGGAGAGGCACCGAGTCTCTTGAGTACGCCGTAGCTGCGCTCGTAGCCGGTCGTGATGGCCTGGCCGGTGAAGGCGGTCGACATCACGGTCAGCGCCAGCACACCCGGCACCACGAACGCCAGCCGGTCGTCGCCCGGCACGTTGGTGACCTTGGTGAGGCCGGCACCGAGCAGCACCAGCAGAGGCACGCCCATGGCCAGCACGACGGCCTCGCCACGCCGGGCGGTCAGCACCAGCTCCATCCGGATCTGACTGGACAGCACGGCGCGCATGGGAGCCCGGCCCGGAGCCGGTGCGAAGGTACTCATCGATAAGCTTCCGCTCTGGTCAGGGCCAGATAGACGTCCTCGAGGGTGCGCCGGCGCGTGTTCAGCGAGGTGACCGTGGCCCCCACGCTGGCGAACCAGCCCAGCACGCCGGCGATGGTGGCCGCGTCGAGGGCGCCCGTGACGGCGTACTCCCCCGGGCTGGTCTCGGTGACCTGGAGAGGGGCCAGGCGACCGTCGGGAACCAGACCGGCGTCGGCCCGCACCTCGAGCAGGTCGATGCCGGCCGCGGCGGTCAGCTCGGCCGGCGTGCCGGTGGCGGCGACCAGCCCGTTACGCATGATGACGACCTCGTCCGCCAGCCGCTCGGCCTCGTCCAGCAGATGGGTGGTGAGCAGCACCGACACGCCGTCGGCGCGCAGCTGCTCGATCAGTTCCCAGGTGGTGTGGCGGGCCTCGGTGTCCATGCCGGCCGTCGGCTCGTCGAGGAAGACCAGCTCGGGCCGCCCGACCAGCGCGATCGCCAGCGACAGCCGCTGCTGTTCACCGCCGGAGAGCCGCCGGAACCTCGTACGCTCGAATCGCCGCAGACCCAGCCGGTCGAGCAGCATGTCGACGTCGAGCGGGTTCGCGGCGAAGCTCGCGAAAAGCCGCAGGATCTCGCCGGCCGTGGCCCACGGGTAGACGCCGCCCGACTGCAGCATGATGCCCAGCCGGGGCATGAGCTCGTCGTGGTCGTCCATCGGGTCGAGCCCGAGCACCCGCACCTGCCCGCCGTCGGCCCGGCGGAAGCCCTCACACACCTGCAGAAGGCTGGTCTTGCCGGCGCCGTTGTGCCCGAGCAGGGACAGAACCCGGCCGCGCGGCACGGTCAGCGACACACCATGGACCGCGGTCGTGTCGCCGTAGCGCACGACCACGTCCCGTACCTGGACCGCGTCGTCAGTCAAAACCGCCCGCCCTCACTCAGCGCAACTTCCCTACCTTACGTCCCGCCGATTCCCGGCTAATAAGGTGCTGGCATGAGCGTGGTGGAGATCTACACCGACGGGGCCTGCGCCCCCAACCCCGGGCCCGGCGGATGGGGCGCGGTCCTGCGCTACGGCGCCAAGGAGAAGGACCTGTGCGGCGGCTCCGCCGAGTCGACGACGAACAACCGGATGGAGCTGATGGCGCCGATCCGGGCCTTGGAGACGCTCAACCGGGCGCCGATGACGGTCAAGCTCTACACCGACAGCATTTACGTACGGGACGGCATCACGAAATGGCTGCCCCGCTGGAAGGCGAACGGCTGGCAGACGTCGGCCAAGCAACCGGTCAAGAACGTCGACCTGTGGCAGCGCCTCGACGAGGCGGTCCGCCGGCACGACGTGCAGTGGCACTGGGTGAAGGGCCACGCCGGCCACCCGGAGAACGAGAGAGCGGACCGCCTGGCCGCCCGGGGCCTGCAGGAGGCGGTGGCGGCCGGCACGACGATCGGAGGCTGACGAGAACTTGAGCCTTCGAGTTAATTCGATCGGGGTACGTCAAACGGGCCATAGCTTCCGGTCTATCCATTTAGTCACAATCAGTACATGACCGCGCCCGGCGATTCAGTGCTGATCTTCATCCTCGTAGCCGTCTTCTTCGCGTGCTGCGGGTACGCCGCCGGCCGGCTCCACCAGAAACACCAGGCGGCACACGAGCGGGAAGAGGCCTACCGGGCCGGATACGAGAAAGCCTCGAACCGCCCCTTCGACCCCACCCGCCGCCCGGCCGCCGACCCTCCGGCCACTACTCCCCGTGTCGCCGCGCACCCATCGACGGCGCCCTCAGCCGGCGCGCCTCGTGCCGCGGCGCCCTCAGCCGGCGCGCCTCCTGCCGCCATGCCTCCAGCCGGCGCGCCTCCTGCCGCCATGCCTCCAGCCGGCGCGCCTCCGGCCGCTGCGCCGCCTGCCGCGGTGCCCTCCGCCGGCGCTCCTCGGGCCGCGGTGCCCTCCGCCGGCGCTCCTCGGGCCGCGGTGCCCTCCGCCGGCGCTTCTCGGGCCGCCGCGTCGCAGGGGAGCTTTCCCGTGCCGCCGCCCCCGCCGCCGAATGTCCGGGCTGAGCCGGCCGCGGTGGGCGGGGTGACCTATCAGCCTTTCCCGAACCCTCGACCGGCCGTCCCTGAGCAGGACACGACACCAGTCGCCGCATCGACCCACACCCCGCCCCCGCCCCCGGCTCCGGCTCCGGCTCCGGCTCCGGCTGTAGCCCCTCCTCCGGCCGCGTCCCCTCCTCCGGCCGCGTCCCCGCCGACGCCCGACGCCGACGAGAAGAGGCCGTCGGGGCGGCACGGCGTTCCGGACGAGCTCGTACAGGCCAAGACCTATCGCCTACCGGCGGACCGCGTCTTCCGAGCAAAGGTGCCCGACAGCAAGCCACTGCCCGAGGAGCCGACCACTCCCCTCTCGGTGCCCAAGCCCCGCCGTCCGTGACCCTCCCGGAATTGTCGTACCCCCGCCGTAGGGTCCTCACATGGTTACCGTCGACGACGTGCGGCAGGTAGCACGAGACCTACCCCGCACCTCAGAACACCTGATAAACGACCGGGTCAAGTTCCGCGTGGGCAAAATCGTCTACGTGGCCTTCTCCCGCGACGAGACAGTCATGGGCTTCGGCTTCCCCAAGGAGGAAAGGGCGGCCCTGGTCACCTGTGAGCCCGAGATCTTCCACCTCCCCCGCGAGTCCGACCTGCGCTTCAACTGGGTCCAGGCCTGGATGGACCCGCTGGACGAGAAACGCATGACCGAGTTGGTCCTGGACGCCTGGCGCATGGTCGTCCCCAAAAAGGTCGGGTCGGCCTACCTTCCAAGGCTCACCTGACCCCCACCACCAGCCCACACGGCAGTTCCGGTCCCGTCCGCAATCCCGAGACGCCTGACGGTTCCGGGACCATGGGGTCGGGCCGTCCGTAAATCGGGTGCCGTGCGTTGGCTCCGGGCCCGCGCGGAGGTTCGGGGCCGTGCCCGCGCGACCCGGTCGGCGCGGTGTGAGCCGGTGCGGGGCACGGCCGCTTCCGCAGCGGGCGGCCGGCGAGCCCGGCTGGGTTCGGTATGCCCGGATCGCCGGCCGTCCGCTCGAAGCAGCCAACCAACCCGGCCTAGGTTGAAGCTGTCAGCCACCTGTGTGATCAATGAAAAGGGGTCCTGCGATGCCGACGGTAGCCATCGTGAGCGCGGGCTTCATGGGTTCCGGCCTGGGCGCCGCCCTGCTGGCCGGCGGCGCCCGCGTCGTCACGACGCTCGAGGGCCGTTCGGCACGCTCCCGCCGCCTGGCCGAGACGGCCGGGCTCGAGATCCTGCCCACCCTCACCGACGTCGTGGCGGTCGCCGACGTCATCCTCTCGATCACCCCACCGTCCGCCGCAGTCGACGCCGCCCGCTCCATAGCCACCGCCGCCGAAGCAACCCACTCAAGAACCACCGCCGACGGCCGGCGATCCCGCGCCGCCGACGAGCAACCCCACCAGGACAGCGGGCAAGCCCACGCGGACAGCGAGCGGCCCCGGGCGCACGGCGGGCATTCCGACGCGGACAGCGAGCGGCCGCAGGCGCACAGCGGGCTGTTTCGGGTGGGTGGCGGGCCCGTGGTGGCTGATCTCAACGCGGTGTCGCCGGGGACCATGGGGCGGGTGGTCCGGGAACTTGGTGGGCTGCGGGTCGTCGACGGGTCGATTTCGGGGCCGCCGCCCAGTGTCAAGCCGGGGGCGCGGGTCTATCTGTCCGGGGTCGAAGCCGGGGTCGTCGCGGGGCTGCCGTGGGCGGGGATGGTCGAGCCGGTGGTTCTGGGTGATCGGGTCGGGGCGGCCAGTGCGCTCAAGATGTGCACCGGGAGCGTCTACAAGGGATTGATGGGGCTGCTCACTCAGGCGATGCGTACGGCGGGGGCGCATGGCGTGCTCGATGAGGTTCTGGACGATCTCGCGCGTAGCGGGCTGGCCGACAGCGAAGGGGTGGCCCGCGCGGCGACGAAGGCGCACCGCTACGTCGGCGAGATGCGTGAGGTGTCAGCCACCCAGGCCGAGGCCGGGCTGAGCCCCGACCTGTTCGCGGCGATGGCGGCCGTCTTCGCCGACGTCGCCTCGACCCGGCTCGCCGACGACGACCCCGAGAACGACCGCGCCCTCACCCCGGCCGAGATCGTCGCCCGCCTGCGAAGTGAGGCGTAACCCACCGCGGACCGGCCGCGCAGGGGGAGGGCGGGTCCACGAAAGGGGAGGGTGTGTGGTGCGTCTGGGTGCTTGGGGCGGTGGGTCGTACCTCTGTCGATGTCATACTGAGTCGTCCCCGCTGGTTGAGAGGCTCGGAGCGCTATGTCCGCCGACGATGCGAGTGTGCGCCGGCCTACGTTGACCCAGGTTGCGGAGCTGGCGGGGGTCAGTCTGAAGACGGCCTCCCGTGCGCTCAACCGGGAGCCCAACGTGGCGCCCTCTACCGGGCGGCGGGTGCTGGACGCGGCCGACCTGCTCGGGTACCGGCTCAACGGGATCGCCCGGGAGCTGCGCCGTGGGGCCACGTCGGCGCTGGTCGGGCTGGTCAGCGGTGATCTGACCAACCCGTTCTACTCGGCCGTGGCCAGTGGGATCGAGCGGGAGCTGCGGCAGCACGGGCTGCTGCTGATCACCGCCAACAACGACGAGGACGCCGCCTTGGAGCGGAGTCTGGTCGACGCCTTTCTCGAGCGGCGGGTGCGGGCGCTGCTCGTCATTCCCAGCGGCACCGACCACGAGTATCTGTCCGTCGAGGGCAACGGCGGTGTTCCCTTCGTCTTCCTCGACCGGCTGCCGGAGGGGGTGGCCGCGGACGCCGTGCTCATCGACAACGCCGGTGGGGCGCGGTCGGCCGGTGAGCATCTGCTCGCGCGGGGGCACCGGAGGATCGCGCTGGTGGCCGACCTCAAGCGGATGGCGCCACAGAAGGGGCGCATCGACGGCTTCGTGAAAGCGATGCACGCCGCGGGCAACGACGAGTGGGAGCCGTACGTGCGCACCGACGTGCACGATGTGCGGCACGCCGAACACGCCGTACAGGAACTCCTCGCCCTTGATCCGCCGCCGACCGCGATCTTCACGACGAACAACCGGCTCACCACCGGCGCGCTGCGCGGGATGCGTGATCTGCGGGAGCAGCCGGCGCTGGTCGGCTTCGATGACTTCGATCTCGCCGACGTGCTCGGTACGACAGTTGTCGCCCACGACATGACCGCTCTGGGGCGGGAGGCGGCCCGGCTCGCCCATGAGCGGATCAGTGGGCATACCGGGCCCGCCCGCACGATCGTTATTTCGACATCCATCATTGCTAGAGGGTCGGGAGAGCGGACGCCCCGTTAACGATCATCTATCCACAGTGTTCGCACGTAACGAGACGGAAACAGTCGTTGACACCCGTGCGTTCAGGCGGCACCGTACTCCCGAATCGCGTGACAACGATGTCAATATCTCGATGGGAGACAAGCGGGATGGTCTTCAGTCAAGTAAAGGGTGGCGGGCGGGGCGGTCGGACGGGCTTCACTCGACGGGCTGCCGTTGCGGCCGTCAGTGTCGCCGCGCTCCTGACGGCCACGGCCTGTGGGTCCAGTGACGACAGTGGCGGCGACTCCGGCTCCAAGAAGGTCGAGGTCTTCACGTGGTGGGCCGACGGCGGTGAGAAGGCCGGCCTCGACGGCCTGGTCGCCCAGTTCGGCACCTCGTGCGCCGGGCAGACCTTCGAGAACGGCGCCGTGGCCGGTGGCGCCGGCGCGAACGCCAAGTCGGTCCTCGCGTCCCGGCTCCAGCAGGGCGACCCGCCGGACACGTTCCAGGCGCACGCCGGCGCGGAGCTTCAGGACTACATCAACGCCGGTCAGGTCGAGGACATCAGCGCCGACTACGACTCCTGGGGTCTCAAGCAGGCGTTCCCCAAGGGCCTGATCGACAACCTGACGGTCGAGGGCAAGATCTACTCGGTGCCGGCCAACATCCACCGGGCCAACGTCGTCTGGACCAACAAGAAGGTCGTGGCCGACGCCGGCATCACCAAGGACCCGACCGATCTGGCCGGCTTCTTCGCCGACCTGGACAAGGTCAAGGCCAAGGGCATCAAGGCGCCGCTGGCGATCGGCAAGGACTGGACGCAGCTGATGCTGTTCGAGTCGGTGCTGATCACCGACCTGGGCCCGGAGAAGTTCACCGGCCTGTGGAACGGCAGCACCGACTGGAACGACGCCGGCGTCACCAAGGCGATCGACGACTTCAAGAAGCTGCTCACCTACACCAACACCGACCGCGACGCCCTCGACTGGACGGACGCGGAGAAGCTGGTCATGGACGGCAAGGCCGCGTACCAGCTGATGGGTGACTGGGAGGCGGCCGACCTGGACGCCAAGAAGTTCACCGACTACGGCTACTTCACGTTCCCGGGCAACGGCACCACCTTCCAGTGGCTCGCCGACTCGTTCGTGCTGCCGAAGGGCGCCAAGAACGCCGAGGGCACCAAGTGCTGGCTCAAGACGGTCGGCTCGGCCGAGGGCCAGAAGGCGTTCAACACCAAGAAGGGCTCGATCCCGGCCCGTACGGACGCCAGCCCGAGCGACTACCCGAAGTACCAGCAGGCCGCCATGGCGGACTGGAAGTCGGCGACCCAGGTTCCGTCGTGTGCCCACGGTTCGGCCTGCTCGCAGGGCTGGCAGGGTGCGGCCAACTCGGCCCTGGGCGCGTTCTCGACCAACCAGGACGCCGGCGCGCTGCAGAAGGCTCTCGCCTCGGCCGCGCAGCAGTTCGTCAAGAAGTAGGTCTGGGGCGGGGTGGCGACCGGCCGCCCCGCCTTTCCCAGCAAGGAGCCCTTATGCGCCGACTCCGGCAGTGGGGACCGGGACTGCTCCTGCTCTCCCCCTCGCTCATCCTGCTCGCCGTCTTCGTGTACGGCCTGATCGCCTGGACCACGAAGGTCTCGGTGTCCGACGAGCACAACGCCCTGGGGTCGAAGGGTTTCGTCGGCCTGGAGAACTACACCAAGCTGTTCACCGACGACATCAACGACCGCTTCACCCATTCGCTGAAGAACCTGCTGATCTTCACGGTGGTGTTCCTGGTCGGCGCGATGTTCTTCGGCCTGCTCTGGGCTTTCCTGCTCGAGCGCGGCGTACGTGGTGAGGGTTTCTTCCGTACGGTCTACCTGTTCCCGATGGCCGTCTCGTTCGTGGCGTCGGGCGTGGTGTGGCGCTGGCTGATGAACCCGAACACGGGCGACAACGCGGGTGGCCTGAACGCCGTCTTCGGCGCGCTCGGCCTCGATTTCCTGCAGAACTCGTGGTGGACCAACCCGAACTGGGGCATGGCCGCGATGGCGATGCCCGCCGTCTGGCAGCTCTCCGGCTACGTGATGGCGCTGTTCCTGGCCGGTTTCCGCGGCATCCCGCAGGAGCTGCGCGAGGCGGCGGCCATGGACGGCGCCAGCACGTACCGGCTGTACCGCAACGTGATCTTCCCGCAGCTCACGCCGGTCGCGTTGTCGGCGCTGATCATCCTCGGCCACATGTCGATGAAGATGTTCGACCTGATCATGAGCGTCTCCGGTCCGCAGTGGCTGACCGAGGTGCCCGCCGTCTACGTCTGGCAGACGCTGCTGACCAGCGACTACGCCAAGGCCGCGGCGATTTCGATCATCCTGCTGCTGCTCGTGGCGGTCGTCATCGTCCCGTACCTGATCTACACCAACCGGGCGGAGAAGAACGCATGACCGCCTGCACCGAGCGGCACCCCGCCGCACCGAGAAACGGCCTCGCAGGCGAGGGCCAGAAGGTCATGCGAGAGGAGGGCTCGGAATGACCGTCGTCGCCGCCCCTCAGGAGACGCTGGAGAGCCTGAAGCCGCGCACCAAGCCGCGGCAGAGGTTCGGGCCCGGCTCGATCGTCAAGTACGCGCTGGTCCTGCTCTTCCTGATCATCGTGCTGATGCCGATGTACGTGCTGATCGTGACCAGTTTCAAGTCGGGTTCGGACATCGGCGTCACGAGCCAGTGGAACCTGCCGGAGACGTGGACGCTGGCGTCGTGGGAGAAGGCCTGGAACTCGCTGCACGCGTCCTTCGTCCGCACCTTCGAGCTGGCGATCCCGGTCGCCCTGATCTCGTCGGTGATCGGCGCGGCCAACGGCTTCGTGCTGTCGCGCTGGCGGTTCCCCGGCGCCGACCTGGTGTTCACGCTGATCCTGTTCGGCATGTTCATCCCGTACCAGGCCGTCATGATCCCGCTGCGGGAGATCGTCACGACGATCGGCATCCCGCCCGGCATCCCGACCCTGGTCTTCGTGCACTGCGTCTACGGCATCCCGATCTGCACGCTGATCTTCCGGAACTACTACGCCACCACGGTTCCGGAGGAGCTCGTCGAGGCGGCCCGGGTCGACGGCGCCGGCCTGCTGCGCACGTTCGCCTGGATCATCCTGCCGATCTCCGTCCCGGGCTTCGTGGTCACGGTGATCTGGCAGTTCACGTCGGCCTGGAACGACTATCTGTTCGCGATCTTCCTGTCCAACACGAGGAACGGCCCGATCACGATCGCGCTGAACGCGCTGGCCGGCGCGCAGTCGCCGGACTACGCGGCCTCGATGGCGGGCGCGCTGATCACGTCGTTGCCCACGCTGGTGGTGTACGTCCTGCTCGGCCGCTGGTTCATCGGCGGTCTCATGGCCGGCTCGGTCAAGAGCTGACCTGAGCAAGGTGAAGGTTTGGTCTCTCACCCCTTAGGGGCGACGCGCCCGGCGGCCGTTGCCCCTAAGGTTCTTATTTCGTGACCACCGAGGACGTCGACGGCTTCGCCGCACGCATGGCTTACGCCCTGCACAAAGACCCGGCTGACGACGTACGCCGGACGACCCTCCATCTGTGGATCATCGCGGTGACCCTGGCCTGGCTGGTGCTCGTCCCGCTGGTCGTCCTGTACGGCCTGATCACCGATTCCGGCGGCGCCTTCACGCTGGCCACCGTGCTGATCGTGGCGCTGCCGTTCACGGCCGCCGCGCTCGCCACCCGGAACGGCCGTTTCGGTCTGGGTGGGCTTTACGTCGTACTCACCCTGCTCATGGCCCTTCCCGCCGCCGGAATCGCCCAGCTCGGCTGAATGTAGGGCACGATGGGCCCATGGCCGACAAAGGCGAGGAGCGCGACGGCGTCACGCTGACCAACCTCGATCAGGAGTTGTACGAGGGTGCGGGCGCCACCAAGCGTGACCTGATCGACTATCTCGACGCGGTCGCCGATCGCATGCTGCCGGTGCTGCGCGACCGCCCGCTGTCGGTGATCCGGCTGCTGCGCGGCCAGGACAAGTTCATGCAGAAGAACCTGCCGAAGTACACGCCCGACTGGGTGCCGCGCACCGCGGTGTGGGCCGAGGCGTCGCATCGCGAGGTCACGTACGCGCTGTGCAACGACCGCCGGACGCTGCTCTGGTTCGGCAATCAGCGCGCCATCGAGTACCACCCCGCGCTCATGCCGGCCGGCGACCACCACCCGACCCATCTGATCATGGATCTGGACCCGCCCGAGGGCGAGAACTTCGCCAAAGCCGTGCGGGCGGCGCGGCTGGTACGCGCCGCCCTCGCCGAGATCGACATGGCCGGAGCCGTCAAGACCAGCGGCTCCAAGGGTGTGCACGTCTTCGTCCCGCTCGACGGCAAGGCCGACGCCGAACAGGTCGCCGCCGCCACCCGCGCGGTCGCGGCCCGGGCCGAACGGCTGGACCCCGAGCTGGCCACCACCGCTTTCATCCGCGAGGACCGGCACGGCAAGGTCTTCCTCGACGCCACCCGTTCGGGCGGGGCCACTGTCGTCGCCGCCTACAGCCCCCGGGTGCGCCCGGGCGTACCGGTCTCCTTCCCGGTCGCCTGGGACGACCTCGACGACGTGACCCCGGCCGACTTCACCGTCCACACCGCACCGGGCCTGCTGGCCGCCGGCCACGACCCGTGGGCCGGGGCCATGCCCGCGCCGCAGACCCTCGACGAGGGTCTCATCGAGGAGGGCCGGACCATTCCGGTCGCCCGGGTGCAGGCCATGCACGAGGGTAAACGCCGCGCCAAGGCCCGCCGCGAGGCCGGTTAGGCCGGGGTGAACAGCAGCGACACGTTCTGGCCGCCGAAGCCGAACGAGTTGCAGATGGCCGCGCCGATCGCCTGCTTGCGCGGCTCGCCGGTGACCACGTCGAGCGTCACCTCGGGCGCCTTGTTCTCCAGGTTCAGCGTGGGCGGGATCAGCCCCTCGGCCACCGACAGCACGGTGATGATGCTCTCCACCGCGCCGGCCGCGCCGACCAGGTGGCCGATCGCGCCCTTGGGCGCGGTGAGCACCACGTCGTCGCCGAGCGCGGCCCGGATCGCCGCCACCTCGCCCACGTCGCCGACCACTGTCGACGTGGCGTGGCAGTTCAGGTGGTCGATGTCGCCCGGGGCCAGCCCGGCCGTCCGCAGCGCGGCCTGAAGCGCCCGGATCTGCCCCTCGCCGGACGGCTCGGGACCGGTGATGTGGTACGCGTCGGCGGTCACCCCGAAGCCGGCCACCCGGGCCACCGGGCGCGCGCCCCGGGCCGCCGCGAACTCGGCCCGCTCCAGGACCACGACCCCGGCGCCCTCGCCGAGCACGAAGCCGTCCCGGTCGACGTCGAAGGGCCGGGACGCCCGCTCCGGCTCGTCGTTGCGCTTGGAGAGGGTACGGGACTGGGCGAACCCGGCCACCGTGATCGGCGCGATGCACGCCTCGGACCCGCCGGCGATGACCACGTCGGCCTCGCCCGACCGGATCAGCCGCACGCCCTGGGCGATCGCCTCGGCCCCGGACGCGCAGGCGGCCGAGGTCGTGTAGACGCCGGCCTTGGCCCCGAGCTCGATGCTGATCCAGGCGGCGGCGCCGTTCGGCATCATCATCGGCACGGTCAGCGGGGAGACCCGGCGCGGGCCCTTCTCCTCGATCACGTCGTCCTGGTCGAGGAGCGTGGTCACGCCGCCGATGCCGGTGCCCATGACGACCGCCAGCCGCTCGGACTCGACCCCGGGCGCGCCGGCGTCGGACCAGGCCTGGCGGGCCGCGACGAGCGCCGCCTGCTGGCAGCGGTCCATCCGGCGGGCCTGCACCCGCTCCAGCACCGTGTCGGGCGAGACGGCCATCGGCGCCCCGATCCGGGTCGGCAGCTCGTCGAGGTGGGCGTAGCCGGCCAGCACGTCGTCGATGCGCCGCACACCCGAGCGGCCCTCGAGCATGCCCTGCCACAGCGAGTCGACATCGCCGCCGAGCGGGGTGGTCGCACCCATCCCGGTGATCACAACATCCGTCATAGTTGTATAGCGTACAACTATGACCGAGCCTCCCCGCGCCCGCGGCCGCCGCACCCGCGATGCGATCCTGCGCGCCGCCGAAAATCTGTTCGCCGAGCGCGGCCTGGCCGCGGTGAGCGTGGCCGACATCGCCGGCGCGGCCGGCGCCCACCCGCACCAGATCACGTACTACTTCGGTTCCAAGGACGCCCTGTTCGTCGAGGCCGCGTTCCGGCTGCTGCTCCACCAGGCCCAGCGCCTGGAACCGATCGGCCTGCGGCGGCGGACGCCCGAGTCGTTCCGGATCGCTCTGGCCCGTACGGCGCTGGCCCTGCCGGCCGTGCCGGTCGCCGTGCACGCCATGGCGGTGAGCCGGCTGCGCCCCGAGCTGCACGCCTCCGTCCAGCAGAGCCTGTCCGTGCTGTTCCGCCAGGCCGAGCGCTACCTGCTCGACGTCCTCGACCGCCGCGGCTGGGCCATCGACCGCCCGGCCGCCATCGAGGCGCGCACCTTCTGGACCACCGTCTTCGGCGCGCGCCTGATCTCCGAGAGCGGCTACGGCGGTCAGTCGGCCGACGTCGACCTGGCCGGGGTGCTGACGGTCCGCAGCGCCGGGCGATAGACCAGTTCCTGGGTACGCCCGTCCAGCGTCCGCGTCTCCAGCAGGTCGAGGTCGAAGTCGGCGGCCCCGGCGAAGATCGGATCGTCGCCGGTCCTCCCGGTGATCACCGGGAAGACCGTCACCTGCACCCGGTCGACCAGACCGGCCGCCATCAGCGCCCGGTTCAAGGCCAGGCTGCCGTGCGAGCGCAGCGGCACGTCCGACTCCTGTTTCAGCCGGGCGACGACCTCGACCGCGTCGCCCTTGACGACGGTCCCGTCCGGCCAGTCGATCGGCTCCCGCAGCGTGTTCGACACGATGAACGCCGGCAGGTTCAGCATCCGGGTCACCCACGGGTCGCCCACGGTCGCCTCGGTGCCGGCCGCCAGCAGCTGGGTGAAGGCCCGGTACGTGTTGGCCCCGAACACCATGCGCTGCTCCGTCTCGTACAGGGCCAGACGGTGCGCGAGCAGCTCCGGGCCCTGCTTGCCCCAGTAACCGCCCCACGAGGGGTCGGTGACCCCGCCGAATCCGTCGAGGCTGGTGAACACGTCGAAGGTGTAAGTCGCAGTCATGACCGTCCGACCGGCGCCGGGCCCGAAACTCATCGGCCGTGGTGTACTCCTTGGGGAGTAGCGGAGTAGTCGGGAGGCGTCCGTGCGGGTGACGGCGGCTGGACGACGCGGCCGGGCCCCCGGCGAAAATAGCGTTCCGTCCATGAACAGATACCTGGCTTCCACGCTCACCCTGGTCGGCGTCCCGGCCGGCCTGGCCATCACCGGCGGTTCCCTCGACACGGTCATGACGCTGTCGCTCGCCGTCTGGCTGGCCGTCCTCGCGCTCCTCGCCCCGCGCTGGCCCCGCGCCGTCCTCGTCCTCTCCCTGCTGGCGGTCGCCGGCATGCGCGGCGGCTCGCTGGTCGACTCCGGCTGGGTGTGGCCGGCCACGGCCGCCTTCGTCGCCGTCGTGCTCGCCGGCCACCTGCGCACGGCCGTCATCGTGGGCGGCATCGCCCTGGCGTACGGCTTCGCCTGGGACGGATACGTGGCCGAGGGCCACGGCGGCAACTGGACACTCGCCCACGTCGGCGGCGAGACCCTGTGGCTGGCCGCCGTCCTGGCCGCCACCACGGCGTACCGCAACACCGTCCGCTGGCAGGCCGAGGTGGCCCACCGCCTCGAGCAGGACAAGCACGAACGCGAACTGGACGCCCGCCGCCGCCGCGCCGAGGAACGGGTCGGCATCGCCCGCGACCTGCACGACGTCGTGTCACACACCCTGGCCGTGGTCGGCGTCCACCTCAACGTCGCGCTCGACGCCTTCGACAGCGACCCCGACGAGGCACGCTCGTCGCTGCGCCTGGCCCAGGAGGTACGCGGGCGCGCCATGACCGACCTCAAGTCACTGGTCGACGTGCTGCGCGAGGGTTCGGCTCCGGCGATCGGCGAACCGGCCGACGGGCTGGACGGGCTGGAACGGCTCGCCGACCAGGTCCGGTCGGCCGGGCTGGCGGTGTCCCTGAACGAGTTCGGCGAGCGGGCGCTGGTGCCGGCCCCGGTCGCCACGGCCGTCTACCGTGTCGTGCAGGAGTCGCTGACCAACACGGTGCGCCACGCGGGGGCCGGCCGGGTCGCGGTGACGGTCCGCTACGCGCCGGCCAGCGTGGTGGTCGACGTGCAGGACGACGGCACCGCCCCGGAGGTGGTGATCGACGGCAACGGGATCGCCGGCATGCGCGAGCGGGTGGCGGCGCTGGGCGGCGCGCTGACGGCCGGCGCCGGCAAGAGCGGCTTCGCCGTACGAGCAACGATCCCGTTCCCAGCTTGACGGAGGCCACCCCATGACGATTTCGGTGATGCTCGCCGACGACCAGCACCTCGTGCGGGCCGGCTTCCGCAGCCTGTTGCGCCGCGACCGGGAGATCGACGTCGTCGGCGAGGCCGCCAGCGGCGACGAGGCCGTCCGCACCGCCCGCGCTCTGCGACCCGATGTGATCCTCATGGACATCCGGATGCCGGGCCTGGACGGCATCGCCGCCACCAGGGCCGTCCTCGCCGAGAACCCGGACACCAAGGTGATCATCTTGACGACCTTCGAGACCGACGAGTACGTCTTCGCCGCGCTGGCCGCCGGGGCCAGCGGCTTCCTCACCAAGGAGATCGCCCCGGACGGCCTGCGGCAGGCGGTCCGGGTGGTGGCCGCCGGTGACGCCCTGCTCTCGCCGAGCGTCACCCGCCGGGTGGTCGGCCAGTTCGCCCATCGCCCGGTCGCCGCCGCCCGCCACGAGGACCGGCTGGCCGTGCTGACCGAGCGCGAGCGGGAGGTGGTCCGCCTGGTCGCGGCCGGCCTGTCCAACGAGGAGATCGCCCGCGAGCTCGTGATCAGCCCGCTGACCGCCAAGACCCACATCACCCGGGCGATCGCGAAACTCGGCGTCCGGGACCGCGTTCAACTGGTGATCGTGGCATTCGAGGACGGGCTGGCCGGATGAAGAGAATTCTGGTGTACGGGGTGACCGGCGCCGGCAAGTCGACGCTGGCCGCCCGCGTCGGCGAGCGCCTGGGAATTCCGTACCACTCCATAGACGACCTGATGTGGGAACCGGGCTGGGTGGAGGTTCCCGACGAGATTCAGCGCGACCGCATCCGCGCGGTCTGCGCCGGCGACTCATGGGTGATTGACGCCGCGTACCAGAAATGGGCCGATATCGTCCTTGATCGGGCCGACCTCATCGTCGGCCTCGACATGCCCCGGCGCGTCTCCTACGGCCGTCTCGTACGCCGCTCGCTGACCCGGCTGATCAACCGCACCGAGATCTGCAACGGCAACCGGGAATCGTTCCGCAACCTGTTCCTCGACCGCGACTCGCTCCTCTATTTCCATTTCCGCTCGTGGGGCCGCAAACGCGCCCGCATGCGCCACTGGCAGGCCCACCCGGACTTTCCGGAAACGATTCTGCTGCGGTCGCCCAGAGAGGCCCGCGACTGGCTCGCGTCGCTTTAAGGTCGGAGCTATGTCTGATGACGTGCTGTGGAATGTCATCGCCACGGGAAAGCTCGGCACCGTCGCGACGATCAAGAAGGACGGGCGGCCGCAGCTGTCCGACGTCAGCTACATCGCCCTGCCCGGCCTGGTCCGCTTCTCGACCCGCACCAGCCTGGCCAAGGTTCACAACCTGCGCCGGGACCCCCGGGTCAGCATCAAGGTCACCTCGGCCGACGGCCACGGCTACGCGGTCGGCGAGGGTACGGCCGAGCTGAGCCCGGTCGCCTGGCGGCTCGACGACCCGGTCGTCGAGGAGCTGATCGAGATCTACCGCCTGATCGCCGGACACGAACACCCCGACTGGGACGACTTCCGCCGGGCCATGGTCACCGACGGCCGCCTGGTCTGCTCGATAAAGGTGGAACACCTTTACGGCTGGGTTCCCGCTTGATAGTTCTCACCCGTCAGCAGGCGCGCCGGACAGCCGTGCGCGCCCAGCTGCTCACCCGGGACCGCCCGGCCGGCCTGCCCGAGCTGGTCGGCCATCTGACCTTTCTCCAGTACGACCAGACCAGCGCCGTGGCGCCCAACGCCGACCTGATCGCCTGGAGCCGCCTCGGTAGTTCGTACCGCCCGGAACTGCTCACCGAAGCGCTCGAAGACCGCACCTTCATCGAATTCAAGGGCATGATCCGCCCGTACGACGATCTCGCGCTCCTGAAGGCCCGCATGGCCGCCTGGGACGATCCCGACGACCAGTTCAGCCACCCCCGGGCGTACGCCTTCGTCACCGCCAACGCCGCCTGCCGCCGCGACATCCTGAGCCGCCTCGACGCCGGCGGCCCACTCCCGGCGTCGGAGCTTCCCGACACGTGCGAGGTCCCCTGGTCGTCGTCGGGCTGGAACAACAACCGCAGCCTGACGATGATGCTGGAGTGCCTGGCCTCCCGCGGTGAGATCGCCATCGCCGACCGCGACGGCCGCGAGAGGCTGTGGGACCTGGCCCACCGGGTCTATCCGCCGGAGACCGTCGGTGAGCCCGAGGCCACCCGGATCCGCGACGAGCGCCTGCTCCGCTCCCAGGGCCTGCTCCGCGCCAGGCGCGGCTTCGAGGCGGGCGAGCCGGCCACCGTCACGGGCGTACGCGGAACCTGGCGGGTCGACCCCGCGTACCTCGATCTGCCCTTCGCCGGCCGCACCGCGCTGCTCTCCCCGT
Organism: Actinoplanes sp. NPDC048796; assembly: GCF_040650035.1. NCBI lineage: Bacteria > Bacillati > Actinomycetota > Actinomycetes > Micromonosporales > Micromonosporaceae > Actinoplanes > Actinoplanes sp. NPDC048796. The sequence goes on from NZ_JBEZGO010000001.1 coordinate 730,604, forward strand.
TGGACCGCCTCGTCTTCGACCGCAAACGCCTGCTCGACCTGTTCGCGTTCGACTACACCCTGGAGATGTACAAACCACCCGCCAAGCGCAAATGGGGCTACTGGGCCATGCCCATCCTGCGAGGCGACCGCCTGATCGGAAAGCTGGACGCCACCGCCAACCACGCCCACCGGGTCCTCCGGGTCGACGCCGTCCACCAGGACGCCCCGTTCGACCGGGCGACCACCGCCGCCGTCCAGCGCGAGATCCGCGACCTGGCCGCCTGGCTCGGCCTCGACCTCGACCTGCCGGCCGGCTTCAGCACCTGATCGAGCCGCCGGGCTCCTTCTTCTCGGGGTACATGGTGATCACGACGTCGTTGACGCCCGGCATCTTGCCGGCGGCCTTCATCGGCCCGCAGTCGAACGTCGTGCCCTTCCAGCTGAGGCGGTAGGACTCCGGCAGGCTGTTCGGGCCCACCTTGGCCAGGAACTCCGGGTCGTCCTTCCACAGCTCCTTGAAGCGGGCGAGCGCCTGGGCCTTGGTCTCGAAGACCACCTCGCCCTGATGCGGCGCCTTCTCCAGCTGGTCGCGCAGGGCCGTCCTCTGCGCCTCGGTCGCGTCCGCCTTCAGGAACACCGAGACGCCGTACGACCGTTCGACCGGCTTGCGGAAGCCCGAGTGCAGCAGGTATCCCACCCCGCCGCCCGCGCCCGCCAGGATGCCGAGCAGGGCGATCAGGACGGCGACCGCGATCAGGACGGCCCGGGAGGTTCGGGGCGCGGAAAGGACTTCGGGTTCGGTCACGCCGGGCATCGTATAGAAGAGCTCGCACCCGTATTGCACCCGAGAACTCAGCCGCGGCACAGCCGAAACCTTCAAAAGACGCGCCCGCAACCCGATCTCCGGGGTACGACCACCGTCCCAGACGACCGGAGCTCAGATGGCAGGCAGCATCGCAACACGCCGCTGGTACGTGGCGTGTGCGCTGACCGGCGCGCTCGTCGCCGTCTTCGCCGTGATTCTCGGCGTGGGCTTGGGCGGGCGGGACGTGACGAGCACGGTCTCGAACTTCGGGCTCTGCGCCGCGGCCGTGGTGGCCGCGGTCGCCTGCCTCGGCCGGGCCCGCTCGTTCGGCGGGCGGATGCGCGTGGGCTGGGCCCTGATCGGGCTCGGCGTGCTGAGCTGGGGCCTGGGCGAGGGGATCTGGACCTACCTGCAGATGGCCCGCGGCGAACAGCTGCCGTTCCCGTCGGCCGGGGACATCGGCTACCTGGGCATGACTCTGCTGACGCCGATCGGCCTGCTGGTGTTGCCGAGCCGCGCCCAGGGCATGGCCAACCGGGTCCGCAGCGTCATCGACGGCCTGATGGTCGCGACCTCGCTCGTCCTGATCGCCTGGATCTTCGTGGTGTCGCCGCTGCTGGAGAACGGCGACGGCAGCGGGCTGGCGCTGTACATCAGCCTGGCCTACCCACTCGGCGACGTCGTCACGATCACGATCGTGCTCTTCATGCTGGCCCAGCAGCGCCGGCACGGCCGGACGTTCGGGCAGCTGGCGCTGGTCGGCGCCGGCATCTCGGCGTTCGCGGTCTCCGACATCGCGTACGCCTATCTCAGCCTCCTCGACCGCTACAGCTCGGGCGACCCGACCGACATCGGCTGGTTCGCCGGCTTCGTACTCATTCTGCTGGCCGCGGCCAAGCCGGTGCCGCCGGCCGCCGAGGACGAGGAGACCGACAACAGCCAGCCCGTCGGCATCCTGCTGCCCTACGTGGCCGTGCTGGCCGCCCTTCTGACCTCGGTCATCTGGTACGCCAAGACGGGGCACAGCAACATGTTCATCGCGTACACCAGGTCCGCGCTGATTCTGCTGATCGTCGGCCGCCAGCTGCTCACCCTGCGGGAGAACCGCAACCTCACCCGCACCCTCGAGGCCCGCGTCGCCGACCGTACGGCCGAGCTGTTCGCCAGCGAGCAGCGGTTCCACGCGCTCGTGCAGCACAGCTCGGACGTGGTGACCGTGGTCAGCCCGGAGGCGGACGTGCTCTACCAGAGCGAGTCGGTGCAGCGGGTCTTCGGCTACCCGGCCCGCGTGTTCACCGGCCGGCGGCTCACCAAGATGCTCGACCCCGAGTCGGGTCTGCGGCTGGCCCAGGCGCTGCGGCACGTCGCCGGGCGGCCGTACGCGACGACCGTGCTCGAAGTGGTGGTCCACCACCGTGACGGGCGGGTCCGCCAGGCCGAGATGACCATCACCAACCTGCTCAGCGACCCCAGCGTGGCCGGGCTCGTGCTCAACACCCGCGACATCAGCGAGCGCAAGGAGTTGCAGGACCAGCTCGTCCACGAGGCGTACCACGACGCCCTGACCCAGCTGGCCAACCGGGCGCTGTTCCGGGAGCGGGTCAGCGAGGCCCTGCGGAACCGGGCCGACGGCGGCGAGGTGACGGTGCTCTTCCTCGACCTGGACGGGTTCAAGGAGGTGAACGACAGCCTCGGGCACCTGGCCGGCGACCAGCTGCTGGTGCAGGTGGCCGATCGCCTGCGGTCGTCGGTGCGCTCGGACGACATCGTGGCCCGCTTCGGCGGCGACGAGTTCGCCGTCCTCATCACCACCGCGCCCGGCGGCGCCGCCGACGAGGCCGAACAGGTCGCCCAGCGGATCATCGACGCGCTCGACACGCCGTTCGGCGGCGAGAGGCGCGACATCCACGTGCAGGCCAGCATCGGCCTGGCCTCGGCCGACATGCTCGGCGACGCCAAGGACGGCGCCGAGCAGCTGATGCGCAACGCCGACCTCGCCATGTACAAGGCGAAGTCGGCCGGCGGGAGCGGCTACGCCACGTACGACCCGGAAATGCTCTCCGGTCTCGTCGCCCGCCTCGAGCTCGAGGCGGACCTGCGGCTCGCGCTCGAACGGCACCAGCTGCACCTGCACTACCAGCCGACGATCAACCTGGCCACCGGCGAGGTGATCGGCTTCGAGGCGCTGGCCCGCTGGGAGCACCCGACGCGCGGTCTGATCCCGCCGGCCGAGTTCATCCCGATCGCCGAGGCGACCGGTCTGATCGTGCCGCTGGGCCGGTGGGTGCTGCGCGAGGCGTGCCGGCAGGCCGTCGAGTGGTCCCGTGAGGGCGGCCGCCCGGTGAAGATGGCGGTGAACGTCTCGGTGCGCCAGTTCGACCGGGCCGACCTGGTCGAGGTCGTCGGCGCCATCCTGGCCGAGACCGGCATGCCGGCCGATCAGCTCTGCCTCGAGATGACCGAGAGCGTCCTGATGAGCGACACCGACGACAATCTGGAGCAGCTGGTACGGCTGAAGGCGCTCGGTGTCACGCTGGCCATCGACGATTTCGGTACGGGATATTCGTCGCTGGCCTACCTGCGGCGCTTCCCGGTCGACACGCTGAAGATCGACCGCTCGTTCGTGGAACGCCTCGGCGCCCTGACCGACGACACGGCCCTGGCCGACACGATCGTGCAGCTCGGCAAGAGCCTGGGCATGGACACGGTGGCCGAGGGCATCGAGGAGGTCGTCCAGCTCGAGGCGCTGCGGGAGATGGGCTGCCACTTCGCGCAGGGCTACTACTTCTCCCGCCCGGTCCCGGCCGACGAGGCCGGCCCGCTGTTCGTCCAGGGTGCCCGTGTTACTAGCTGACCGGCACCGCGGCACCCACCGCGCCACCGGCCCCGGCGGCCTGCGCCGGGCCGGCCGGCTGCGGGAACTGCTCGTCACCGGCGTCGTCGACTCGTTCGGCATGGCCCTGGGCTGGACGTTCGTGGTGCTCATGGGCACGGCCCGGGGCGGCCTGGGCGAGGCCGCCCTGTACAACGCGGCCATGCTGGTCGGCACGGTGCTGTCGGCCCCGGCCGCCGGCTGGCTGTCGAGCCGCCTGAACGGCCGGGCCCTGCTGCGCACCGCGGCCGGGGTCGAGCTGCCGATGCGCTTCCTGGTGCTGTTCGGCGTCGTCACCGGCCTGCCGGCCTGGCTGGTGGCGGCCCTCATCCTGATCATGCACACGGCCGCCTGGGCCGGCTACGCCGGGCTGCGAGCCGAGGTGACAGCGGTGGACGCCTCGCCGCGCACGATGACCCGCTTCGTCATCTGCATCGTCGGCGTGGAGGCGGCCGGCACGGCCCTGGCCGCCCTGCTGCCGTCGGGCCCCGACGGCCGCCCGGCCGGTTGGCTCCTGCACGCGGTCTTCGTGGTCTTCCTGGGCACCCTGCTGCCGGTCATGCTGATCGCCCGCCGGGCCCGGATCATCCCGGCCGGCTCGGTCTTCCCCCGCTCACCGGCCCGCGGCCGCCACGCGAAGCCCGGCTGGCGCCTGCCCATGCCCCGCCTGATGCTGGCCGGCGGCGGCGTCATGCTGATCGCGGCCGGCCCGTCCCTGCTGGCCGTCCCGGTCACCGAGGAGCTGTTCGGAAGCGGCTGGGTGGCCGGGGCGGCGGTGGCGTTCTGCGCGGGAACGCTGCTGGCCGACACCGCGGTGAGCTGGCTCGAACGCCTCGGCCTACCGGCCGTCCTGCGCTGGTCCCTGTGGGGCCTGGGCATGCTGGCGGGCTGGATCCTGGCCCCGCTGTACGCCCCGTTCGTCCTGCTGGCCCAGTTCACGGCCGGCTTGGCCACCACGGCGTTCGAGGGCGACATGGACGCCCGGGTGGCCGCCGAGTCCACACCGGGAACCCTGACCCGCGACCTGGCCTACAGCGCCTCGATCCGCGCCCTGGGCGGAGCGGTCGCCGTACGGGCCCTGCCCATGCTGATCGCCGCCCCCGCCATCGGCCTGGCCGCCAGCACCAGCGCCCTGATCCTGGGCGCCCTGTCCCTGCTCATCTGGGCCGGCCTGACCACGGCCCCTCACCTGTTCCGCCGCTTCGCCCACTGACCGCCGGCCGTGTCGCCCCGGCCTGTCGACCGCGCCACATCTGGTCCACTGGGCGGCGGACGCCTCGGGCGGCGTGCTGCTCGCAGCCCGCCGGGCGACGCCGCACGCCGGTGGCCTTCACCGACTGCTACTGACATCTCAGAAATCGGCGGGAAGACGTGCCCTCGTGCCAGTGATTGATCATGCCTTCATCCGCGGCCTGACAGCTTCGACCGGAGCCGTCGCCGTTTGCATGGCCTACGCCCGCTGATGCCGTGGCGCGAGCGGCCGTCAGGTCACGGGTCGCGCCGGGCAGTGTCGGCGAGGCCCACCCGAGGCGCCCGGCCGCGGCTGCGATGACTGCACGTCAACGCGGTGGCGACGGTGTTTTCGGAGTGGTACGGCCACCGATGATCGTCGGCGGATCCAGCCCGATCCGATGATGCGATCCCCGTACCGAGTCGGCAGGGTCACAGGTCAGTGAAGGACCTGCACCGGTCATGGAGAACGTCGATTTGGATACTCCGAGGCACTCCCCCAAGCTGCTGGCCCTCGCGACGACGCTGTTACCGGGTGTCGTCTCGTTCATCGCCATCAAGGTGTGGGGCGACGTCCCGGATGCGGTCTACCGGCTGGAAACCGGTGTCGCCTACTTGCTCGCCCTGTTCCTGGCCGGCTATTTCGGGTTCATTGTTTTCACTAGTCGGCGATTCCACATCATCACCGACCTGGTCGCTTTCTTCCAGGGCATAGCGAATGGCCGCACACTGCCGCTCGCCCTCGGTGCGGCCGTTCTGCAATACGGGCTGTTCCTGCTGGCCGTGCACGCTGCGACGGCCGGGATGCTCGCCGTCGGCGAGCCGGCCATGCTGCAGGGACGGCCGCAGTACAACGATCCCGGGTTGGACGAAGGCCGCAAGCTGGTGCAGACCCGGCTCGCCAGTGTTCCCGGAACGAGCCACTCGTTCAGCAGGGTCTACGGCACCTCCAACGACGACGCCATCTACGTCGGTGGCGCGAACGGCAGCTACAACGATTTCCCGAGCCGGCTGAACGACGTGTTCACCGTGGTGGAGGACGGCAAGGTTCGCGACATCCGGGCCGTCGATCCGGGCCCGCTCGGCGGCGCGGCCGCATGCGGCAACCTGTCGGCGTTCGGCATTGACGCCGGGGTGTGCGCGTGGGTCGATCGCGGCACCATCGGCGAACTCGTCTTCTACCATTCCGACGCCGACCGGGCGGCCCGCCTGCTGCCCGCAACCCGAGCCGAGCTCGAACAGAAGGGCTGAACTCGGCTCAGCGCGGCGCTCACCCGCTAAGCGTCGCGCTTCAGGATGTAGGTGTCCATGATCCAGCCGTGGTGGTCGCGGGCCTCCTGGCGGGTGGTGACGATCTCGTCGGCCACCTCGGAGACGCGGCCGGAGCGGAGGATCTCGTCCGGCGTGCCCACGTAGGCGCCCCAGTAGATCTGGGCGTCCGGGTGGGCCGTGAACGCCTGCTGGGCGTCCAGCATCACCACCACGTCGTCCACTCCGTCGGGCCAGCCCTCGGCCAGGCGGCGGCCCGTCGTCACCTGGAAGGGGCGGCCGACCCGGTTGAGGGGCACCCGGTGCTTCGCGGCCAGGGCCGAGACGCTGCTGATGCCGGGGATCACCTCGTACTCGAACTCGACGTTGCCCCGGGCCAGGACCTCCTGCACGATCGCGATCGACGAGTCGTACAGGCCGGGATCGCCCCACACCAGCAGTGAGCCCTGCTGGTCCTCCTTCAGGTGCTCCAGGATCAGTTCCTCCACCACCAGGGCGCGGCGGCTGCGCCAGTCGGCGATCGTGCCCTCGTAGTCGGCGGGGGTGCGGTCGCGGTCGGGGTCGCGGCCCTCGACGATCTTGCGGGTCGGCTTGGAGTAGCCGCGGATGATGCGTTCGCGCAGGTCGACCAGGCTCTGCTTCGCCTCGCCCTTGTCCAGGACGAAGAAGACGTCCGTACGGCCGATGGCCTTTGCCGCTTGCAGGGTGAGGTGGTCCGGGTCGCCGGCGCCGATCCCGATCAGACAGATTTTCCGCACCTGGGCAAGTGTGCCGTAGCGGCGCCGGGGATACGCCTCGCGGGGGTCGACTTTCGGACGGTTCCCAGCCGCTCACCTTGGGTGCATCTTGGTGTGAGGAGGTGGACGCCGTGACTGACGACCTGCGGCTCTACCTGGCCGAGGAGGGCGCCGACGCCGAGCGGCTCGACCTGCTCACCGGCCAGGTCCGTGACCAGATCGGCCTGCTCGACGTGGACGATGTGCGCCGGCTCACCTCGGCCGAGGCGCCACCGGCCGGGGCCCGGGCCATCGACGTCGGCGCGGTCGGCGCGCTGCTGGTGATGCTCGGCAATTCGGCCACCGGGCTCAAGGAGGTCGTCTCGGTGGTCCGCGGCTGGCTCGGGCACGGCGACGGCACCCGCCGGACCGTGCGGCTGGAGCTGGGCGGGGACGTGCTCGAGATCTCCGAGGCGAGCGAGGCCGAACAGCAGCGGCTCATCGAGCTGTTCGTGCGGCGGCACGAGCCATGAGCCGCAAGGCCCTCATCGTCGCCAACGACTCGTACGAGCACGAGGGTTTCCGCCGTCTGCTCGCGCCGGCCGCCGACGCCTCGGCTCTCGCCCACGTGCTGGGAGACCCCAACATCGGCGATTTCGACGTACGGGTCGTGAGCAACGAACCGGCCTACGTGATCCAGGAGCGCATCGAGGACCTGTTCGCCGACAGCCGCCCCGACGACGTGCTGCTGCTGCACTTCTCGTGTCACGGGCTCAAGGGGGAGTCGGGGGAACTGTTCTTCGCCACGACCAACACGCGGCCGAACCGGCTCGGCTCGACCGCCGTCTCGGCCGACTTCGTGCAGCGCTGCATGCGGTCGAGCCGGTCGCGCAGTGTCGTGCTGCTGCTGGACTGCTGTTACGGCGGGGCGTTCAGCCGCGGCGTGCGGGTGCGGGCGGCCGGCGACGTCGACGTGCTCGACAACTTCCCCGGCGGCAGCCGCGGCCGGGCGGTCATCACCGCCTCCAGCGCCATGGAGTACGCGTTCGAGGGTGACCAGCTGGCCGACGACCAGAGCCGCCCGTCGGTCTTCACCTCCGCGCTCGTGGAGGGCCTGGCCACCGGGGAGGCCGACCGGGACCAGGACGGCTGGGTCTCCCTCAACGAGCTCTACGACTACGTCTTCGACCGGGTCCGCGAGCGCACGCCGCATCAGACCCCGAGCCGCGACATCGAGATGCAGGGCGAGTTGTACGTGGCCCGCAGCCGCCGCCCGATTCCGGAGGTCCGCCCGCCGGCCGCCGACCCGGCCGAGCAGCCCGCCGCGCCCGGCCACCGCCGCCGCCTTTACGCCTGGGCGGCCGCGGGCGTGGCCGTGCTCGCCGCCGGCGCGGTGGCGTCGACGCTGCTGCTGACCGGCTCGGACGATCCGCCACCGGCCACACGGGACGGCCCGCTGCCGGCCGGCAACTTCGAGGCGGCGGCGCCCTGGCGGCTTCTGATCCGCGACAACATCCAGGGCAACGACGCCGGTTGTACGGTCACCATGGTCCACAACGACAGCGGCCAGCCCCTCCCCCTGCCGACGGCGATCTACGGCCCGATGTCGTTCCAGGTCCAGCGCGGCGGCACCTTCAACTGGTCGGTGAACGACCCCGGCTGCCTGACCACGCTGCAGTCCGGCCCGGGCAGCGCCACCCTGCCCTTCGTGCAGACCACGCTGGGCGACACCGACGCCTTCACCGCGACCGGCCCGATCACGATCGAGGTGATCGACTTCCACGGCAACAACACCTGCGACTTCACCCTGCGCGACGCCACCACCGGCCAACAGCTCGACTTCGGCACAGTCCCGAAGGGCGGCGCCCCCCTCACACTCAACCCGGGCGACACCGAAAAGGTCTACCTCTGGAACCAGTACTGCACGGCCCGGCTCACCTCGACCTAGCCGACGACAGCCTTTTGGAAGCTACTCCGCTCGCTCTGCGGGAAGGCGCGGTCTGCCCAACCCGCCAAGGGTGCCAGTTAGATTTCCCGCCCATGCCGACACGGCTGAGGAGCGACTAGGCGCTCCGGGCCGCCGCCTCGGCCCGTCCGATAGGAGCCTGATTTGGGTAGATTGTCGATGAGTTCCGCATGTAGTCACACAACCGCGAGGGCTCAGGTGTTGCTGCGAGCGGGGGGCAACTCGGCGCGGTCGGCCTCTGGGGACTGAGTGACCGAACGGTCGTCTACGCGTTCGGAACGCTGTGTTTCATCGCGGCGCTGACCACACTCGCGGCGGCGTGGGTCATGCGGCGGCAGCACGGCCGGCGGGGTCGCTCGCCGCGTCACTGACGACCGTCCTGCCAGCTGTTCGATACGGCAGCGCGTCACAGCCGAGCCGCGCCCCCGTCTCCACTGGACCGCAGTTCGAAAGCGTCGGAATATCCGCGCCGGGACGACGAACCGCCTAGTCGGGGAGGATCGGCACGGACGGGCCCAGTTGGCGGCCGATGGTGGCGGCGCGGGTCAGGGAGGATGAGCCGAAGCGGTCGTGGATCGCGTCCATGGCGACGTCGAGGCCGTCGTCGGTGGTGTCGTCGAACAGGGACGGCTGGACGTGGCCGTCGCCGTCGAGGTTGCTCACCGCTACGCCGACCAGGCTCAGGCCCCGGGTGTCGATCAGGGGGCGGGCCTCGGTGAGCAACTGCCGGGCGGTTTCGGCGATCGTACGGGTCTGCATGGTGGCCTTGAGCAGGGAGCGTGAGCGCGTCGCGCGGCCGAAGTCGTCGAAGCGCAGGCGCAGGGTGATCGTGCGGCCGGCTCGGTGGGACCGTCTCATCCGGCGGGTCACCCGGTCGACCAGCGCGTCCAGGGTCGCCTCGATCTCGGCGTACGGGCGCGGGCGGCGGCCCAGGGCGCACTGCGCCCCGATCGAGCCCCGGCGGTGACCGACCCGTACCCGCCGGGGGTCTCGGTTGTGGGCCAGCGCGTGCAGGTGCCGGCCGGCGCCGGCGCCGAGCAGGGCGATCAGCGCCGCCTCGCCGACCCGGGCCACGTGGCCGACCGTCTCGATGTGGTGCTCGCGCAGCTTGGCCGAGGTGACCGGGCCGACGCCCCACAGCCGCTCGACCGGCAGCGGGTGCAGGAAGGCCACCTCGCCGCCGGCCGGCACCTCGAGCAGCCCGTCCGGTTTGCCGACGGCGCTGGCCACCTTGGCCAGGAACTTCGTGCCGGCGATGCCGACCGTGATGGGCAGGCCGACCCGCTCCCGAACCTCGGACCGCAGCCGGGCGGCGATCTCGCGCGGGGTGCCGCTGACCCGCCGCAGCCCGCTCACGTCGAGGAACGCCTCGTCGATCGAGATGCCCTCGACCAGCGGCGTCGTGTCTCGGAAGATCGCGAAGACGGCCTTGCTGGCGGCCGAGTACGCGCTCATCCGTGGCGGCACGACGATCGCATCGGGGCAGAGTGCCCGCGCCTGGCTCACGCCCATCGGCGTACGGACGCCCCGGGCTTTGGCCTCGTAGCTGGCGGCCAGCACTACGCCGCCGCCGACCAGCACGGGCCGGCCGCGCAGGGCCGGGTCGTCGCGCTGCTCGACCGACGCGTAGAAGGCGTCCAGGTCGGCGTGCAGAATGGCCACGCGACGAGCATAGAACACATGTTCGAATACGTCACTGTCCGTACCGGAATTCGCGCCTATTCGCGCGCCGGACAACGGAATGTAACGAAGCTTTACGTCGGATCGTGACGCCGGTCATGTCCGTCACGGAATTCCACGACAAGAATCTCTGTTGTCGCAATCAGACTTGAGCGCACCACGCTCAACCTAAGTGAGAGTTCCGCTGGAGGAACCACCCATGTTGCTCAGTAGCGCGACGGTTCGTGACCTGGACCGGCTCACCGCTCGCGTGTTCGACACTGCCACCCGCAGCTCCGGCGCGCGCCTCGATGCCTACCGCATCGACGACCACTTCTACATCGACATCGACCTGCCCGGCGTCGACCCGGCCGGGATCGACATCACCGTCGACCACAACGTCCTGACCGTCCGCGCCGAGCGCAAGCGCCGCGCCGAGGGCGAGGACGCCGAGGTGATCGTCACCGAGCGCCCGGACGGCCCCGTCAGCCGCCAGGTGTTCCTGTCCGACACGCTCGACACCGACCGGCTGGAGGCCCGCTACGAGCAGGGCGTCCTGATCCTCGACATCCCCGTCGCGGAGAAGGCGCGGCCGCGCAAGGTAGCGGTCGCCGTCGCCTGACGAGACGCCGAAGGCCCCGCTTCCCGCGGGGCCTTTTCAGTGCCCGAACAGCAGCCAGTTCACGTTCAGGAACTCGCTGCCGTCGTCCCGGGCGAACACCAGGAAGATCGTGTGCTTCCCGGTGGTCGGCGTGAGGGTCACTTCGTCGGTACGCCAGGTCTGCCAGCCGCCGGTGCGGGTCACCCGCATGGTGCCGATCACGGGACCGTCCGCGCTGTCCAGCCGGATCTCCATGCGGCCGCCGTCCTGGGCGTCGGTGGCCACCCGCACGTCGACCTTGGTCGCCGGTACCTCACCGAACTCGAAGTCGTCGAAGCGCAGCCGGTCCCCGTTGGCGATCCAGCCGACGTTCTGCCCGCCGCCCTGATCCTCGGTGTCCTGCGCCTCGATGCCCACCTTCTCATCGGCCGCCTCGGCCTGAAGCGTCGGATAGACCCTCGGTGTCGGCGGCGGACTCGTGGTGGGCACCGGCTCCTCAGCCGCCGCCGAAGCGTCCTGCGAAGCGGACGCCGCCACAGTCGGCGCCGGCGGCAGCGCGACGGCCGGCGCCGGCGAGTCCTGCCAGCGCCCGATCAGATAGCCGGCGAGCAGGAGCCCCACCGCCGCCAGCCCGAACAGCGCCCGCTGCCGCCACCGATGCGCCCGCGTCCGGTAGACCGTGCTGCCCCCGCCGGACCCCTCAGGGGGCGGAGGAGGAGACGCCGGCAAAGGTGACGTAGGCGCGTGGAACGGCCCAGCCGACGCCGGCGGGTAAGGCGGCCCAGCCGACGCCGGTGGGTAGGGCGGCCCAGCCGACGCCGGTGGGTAGGGCGGAGCGGACAACGGGTCAGACCACCTCGGCGATGATCGACTCGGCCGGCGGCTCGGCGAAGTGGCAGGCCACGCGCTGGGACGGGGCCTTCTCCTCGAGGGCCGGGTCCTTGGTGGCGCAGATGTCCTGCGCCTTCCAGCAGCGGGTCCGGAAGCGGCAGCCCGACGGCGGGTCGACCGGGCTGGGCACGTCGCCGACCAGGCGGATCCGGTTCTTCGGGGGCACGCCGCGGACCACCGCGATGTCCGGCACGGCCGAGAGCAGCGCTTGCGTGTACGGGTGCTGCGGCGCCTCGTAGAGCTGGTTGCGCGGCGCCTCCTCGACCACCCGGCCGAGGTACATGACCGCGACCCGGTCGCAGAAGTGCCGGACCACGCCGAGGTCGTGCGCGATGAACACGAACGCGATGCCGAGCTCCTTGCGGAGGTTCTCCAACAGGTTCATCACCTGGGCCTGGATCGACACGTCGAGCGCCGAGACCGGCTCGTCGGCGACGATGATCTTCGGGCGGGCCGCCAGCGCGCGAGCGATGCCGATGCGCTGGCGCTGGCCGCCGGAGAACTCGTGCGGGTAGCGGTTGTAGTGCTCGGGGTTGAGGCCGACCAGTTCGAGCAGCTCCTGCACGCGGCCGAGCTCGCCCTTCTTGTCGACCATGTCGTGGGTGCGCAGCGCCGTGCCGACGATCGTGCCGACCGTGTGGCGCGGGTTGAGCGAGGAGTACGGGTCCTGGAAGATCAGCTGGATCTCGCGCCGGTAGGGGCGCAGCCGCCGCTCGTTCATGTGCGCGATGTCGACGCCCTGGTAGCGGATCTCGCCGCCGGTCGGCTCGAGCAGCCGGGTGATCAGCCGGGCCGTGGTCGACTTGCCGCAGCCGGACTCGCCGACCAGGCCCAGCGTCTCGCCCGGCTTGATGGTGAGGTTGACCCCGTCGACGGCCTGGACCCACTTCGTACCGCGGGCGAAGAAGCCGTCGCCCTTGGTCTTGAAGTGCATCTTGACGTTGTCGAGCTCGAGCAACGGCGCACCCGGAACCGTCTTGACGCCGGTGTTCTCGGTGGTGGTGGCAGTGGTCATGGTGACGGTCCCTCTTACGGCAGCCGGGGCAGGACGTCGGTCTCGAAGACCTTGTCGGGGTCTTTCAGGTGGCACCGCGAGGTGCGGCCCAGATCCGCCGTCCGCGAGATCAGCTCGGGCCTCAGGGTGCGGCACAGGTCGTCCGGCACCCGGTCCTTGAACTCGCACCGGGGGTGGAACGGGCAGCCGCTGGGCACCGCGAGCAGGCTGGGCGGCGAGCCGGGGATCGGGTGCAGCGGGGCCGGCTCACCGGTCAGCGCCGGGATGCTCTCCAGCAGACCCCAGGAGTACGGGTGCAGCGGCTCGCCCAGGATCTTCTTGACCGGTCCGTGCTCGACGGCCGTTCCGGCGTACATGACCAGGATGTCGTCGGCCACCTCGGCCACGACGCCGAGATCGTGGGTGATGAAGACGACGGCGGAGCCGAAGTCGCGCTGGAGGTCGGCGATGAGGTCGAGGATCTGCGCCTGCACCGTCACGTCGAGCGCGGTCGTCGGCTCGTCCGCGATCAGCAGCTTCGGGTCGTTGACCAGCGCCATGGCGATCATCGCGCGCTGGCGCATACCGCCGGAGAACTCGTGCGGGTACTGGTCGACGCGGCGGCGCGGGTTGGGGATGCCGACCCGGCCGAGCATGTCGACCGCGCGCTCCTTGGCCTTGCGCTTGCTGACGCTGTGGTGCGCCCGGTACGACTCCATGATCTGGTCGCCGACCGTGAAGTACGGGTGGAGCGAGGACTGCGGGTCCTGGAAGATCATCGAGGCGTCGCCGCCGCGGTATTTCTCCAGCTCCTTTTCGTTCATACCGACCACCTCGCGGCCGCCGACCTTGATCGAGCCGGTGATCCGGGCGACCCGGCGGTCGTGCAGGCCGAGCACGGCCATGCTGGAGACGCTCTTGCCGGAGCCGGACTCGCCGACGATGGCCAGCGTGCGGCGCAGCGGAACCGAGTAGCTCAGGCCCTGAACGGCCTTGACCAGTCCGTCGGCCGTCGGGAACTGCACGTGGAGATCGCTGACCTCGAGGTACGGCTCCTCGTTGGTCCCGGGGGTGCGGTCAACGCGGGTCACCGTGGAGGGGCCCGGGATCGTCTGGTCGCTCATACTGCCGCCTTCGTGCTGCGGGGTGGGGAAACGGGGCGGTTCGGGATCATCCGAGCCGGACCCGGGGGTCGAGGAAGGTGTAGGCGATGTCCACCACGAGGTTCATCACCACAAGTACCACGGAGCCGACCAGGACGCCGCCCAGCAGGACCGGCAGGTCGTACTGGCCGAAGGCCCGCAGCGTGAGCTGGCCGAGGCCGGGCAGGCCGAAGATGCTCTCGGTGAAGATGGCGCCGGTGAGCTGGAACGCCAGGTCGATACCGAAGATCGTGACGACCGGGGTCAGTCCGGCGCGCAGGCCGTGCCGGTAGACGACGCGGCGGCGGCTGATGCCCTTGGAGGTGGCGGTACGGACGTAGTCCTGGCCCAGCGTCTCGATCATGGAGGCCCGGGAGTAGCGGGTGTACGCGGCCGCGTTCGTCAGGCCCACGCACAGCCAGGCCGCGAGTAGTCCGCTGGCCCAGGCCCAGGGGTTCTGCAGGAACGGGGTGTATCCCGATTGCGGCAGGAAGGTCGCGTAGAGGGCGACCAGCAGAGCGACCACGAAGTACGGGATCGACTGGATGAACAGCGTCGTGCCGACGACCGCCTTGTCCAGCGACGTTCCGCGTACCTGGGCGGCGATCGTGCCGGCCAGAATGCCCACGACGAGATAGACGACGGCACCACCGAGGACGATCGAGACGGTGACCGGGAGCGCCTGCGCCAGCAGCTTGGTGACCGGCTGGCCCAGCGTGTACGAGTAGCCCAGGCACGGGGCGGAGCAGTGCTGCGTCGTACCGCCGGCCTCGTAGTCGCGACCGACGACGATGCCCTTCATGTACGAGCCGATCTGCTGCAGCGGAGGCTCGTCGAGGCCGAGGCTCGACTCGATGTCGGCGACCCGCTCGGGCGTGCATCGGGGTCCACAGATGACACCGGCGGGGTCGGTCGGCGCCAGGAAGAACAACGCGAAGCTGGCCACCAGCGTCACGATCACGACGGAGATCGCGCTCAGGACGCGTTTAAGGATGTACAGCAGCACCGCTTGCTCCTCTTTCGTCACGGCGCCGGGTTGGTGTTCCCGGAGATCGTTCTTACGCCCGGGGTGGCCCGTCCGCCGGATGAGCGGACCGGACCACCCCGGGATGAAGCTAGTTCTTACTGTTCAGAGCGGAATTCAGCTCTTGAGGTACATGTTGCCGAAGTTCGGCACGCCCATCGTGGGGTCGCCGGTCGTGTTGCCGACGTTCTTGCCCTTGATGACGGCCATCTTGTCGTAGTACCACGGGATCGCGATGTACTTCTCCAGGATCTCCTTGTCCAGAGCGGCCCACTTCGGGGTCGACTGGTCGGCGGGGAGGTTGGCCACGTCGTTGATCTTCTTGTCGAGTTCCTTGTCGCTGAGCATGCCCCAGCTCTGGCCCTCGGCGATGCTCTGCGAGCGGAAGAGGACCGGGAACCACGAACCGCCGGACGGCCAGTCCGAGCACCAACCGGCCGGGCTCTGGCCGATGTTGACCGGGGCGTCGTAGTCGCCGGTCTTGGTCCGCAGGTCCGCGGTGGCGACACCGATCGGCTTGGCCTTGAAGCCGGCCTTCGTCAGCGCGTCGACGACGACCTGGGTGCGCTGCTGCGGGATCGGCTTGGTGTTGTCGAAGTACCAGCTGACCTCGAAGCCGACCTTGCCGGCGGCCTCCAGCATCGCCTTGGCCGCGGCCGGGTCACCGGGGCCGGTGCCGTTCAGGTCCGGAACGGGGGCGTACTTCTCGTAACCGGGAACCGAGGGCGGCAGGATGGTGCTGGACCGCTCCGCGATGTAGTCGCTCAGACCGGCGGCCTTGTAGACGGCGTCGGCCGGCCACGCCTTGGCGATCGCCTTGCGGACCTCGAGCGGAATCTTGCGGCTGTCCAACTGGAACACGCGGTTGCAGGGGCTCTCACCCTGAACGAGCTGCTCCTTCTTGTCCCCGGTCAACTGCGGGATCAGCGTCGCGTCGACGTTGTCGTAGTTGATCGAGTTGGCGTCCTCGGTGCCAGCGCTGTTGAGGATGGCCTGCTGCGCCTTGACCGCGTCGACGCCCCACTTGAAGCTGTAGCCGTCGACGTACTGGTGACGGGCGGGGTCGGTGTTCGCGTCCCAGTTCGTGTTCTTCTCCAGGACCAGCGAGGTGCCGGCCTGGTAGCTCTTGAACTTGTACGGGCCGGTCGACAGCGGGTGGTTCTTGTACTCCTGCTTGGTGTCCTTCGCCTTGGGGATCGGCGTGAACATCGGGAAGGTCATGAAGAACGGCAGGTCCTGGAACGGCGTGGCCAGGTGGACGATCAGGGTGTCGGTGCCCTGGGTCTCCACACCGGCGTACGTGTCGCCGTCCTTGTACGGGCCCTTGTACTTGTCGCCGTCCTTGAAGTAGCTCAGCTGGTACGTCGGGCCGTTGACGTAGATGTCGTGGGCGAAGGACCGCTTGATGGCGTACGCCAGGTCCTCGACCTTGACCTCGGTGCCGTCCTCGTACTTGATGCCGGGCTGCATCTTGAAGGTCCACGTCAGCTTGTCGGCCGACGGGGTGCCCAGGTCGGTGAGGTCCGGGACGAGCGTGGGCTTGCCGTCACGGATGTCGAACTGGGTCGGCGTGCGGAACAGGAGCTTGCCGATCTCGTTCGAGTCGACGTAGTAGATGTCCGTCGGGTCGAACGTGTTCGGCGTGACCTGCGCCTGAACGGTCAGGATGCCGCCCTTGCGCGAACCGGGGACGTCCTTCGCCGGGCCCTTCGCGCTCGGGTCGGTCGCGTTGGTCTGCGTCGAGATCTTGCCGGTGTCATTGGAAGTGCCGCCCGAGCTGTCGTTGTTCGACGACGGGCTGCTGCAGCCTGCTAGGCCAAGAGCCACAGCGGCGGTTGCCGCCACAGCGACTTTGAATCGCCTTGCCATTTCTCCTCTTCTCATACTGGGCGTCACCACGTCACCGTCGGGTGCGGGGATCGAATGCGTCACGGATCGAGTCACCGAGCAGGCTCAGCGAGAGCACCACGATCGTGATGGCCGCTACCGGGATCCACAGGTAGAGCGGATCGGCCCGGTAGAAGGTCTGTGCGTTGGCGATTGTCAGGCCCCAGGACGGCGTGGGCTCGGTGAGACCGACGCCGAGATAGGTCAGGCCCGCCTCGGTGACGATGTACGTCGGTAGAGCCAGCGACACCGAGATGACGATGGGTGCCACCAGGTTGGGCAGCAGCTCCTTGAAGAGGATCTTGCGGGTCGGCACGCCGAGCACCTTGGCCGCGGCGACGAACTCCCGCTCGCGCAGCGACAGCACCTCGCCGCGGATCAGTCGCGCGAGGCTGGCCCAGCCGAAGAAGGCGAGCACGATGATCAGTGAGTAGAACCGCGCCTGGGCCACGTCGGCGGCGGCGGCGTTCTCCGACGTGCCGACGAACAGGCTCAGCAGCACCGCCGGGACGGCGATCGCGAAGAGCAGGTACGGCAGGCTCAGGACGAAGTCGATGACCCACGAGATGATCCGGTCGAGCCAGCCGCCGACGAAGCCGGCGAGCAGGCCGACCGTCACACCGATCAGCGTGGTGATGATCGTGACCGAGCCGGCGACGATGAACGACGGCCGTGCGCCGTAGACGAACCGGGCGAACAGGTCGCGGCCCAGGCGCGGCTCGACACCGAACCAGTGCTCGCTGGTCGGGCCGATCGTCGGGTAGCCGTACTGGTCGATCAGGTCCTGGTGGAAATCGGTCGGATTCTGCCCCTCGAGCTTGGCCAGCAAGGGCGCGAAGATCGCGACCAGCACGAAGAACAGGAAGATGCTGCCGCAGATCACCGCGACCTTGTCCTTGCGCAAGCGGGACAGGGCGATCTGGGTCGGCGACTTACGCCGGGTGTTCACCTTGGCGTTGTGATCACCGGCGGGTGCGGCCATGGCATCGGTCGAGGCGCCGGTCCGGGTCAGCTCGGCTTCCTCGATCAGCGGTTCCACGCGTCGGTCACCTCCTTCGAACGACACACCTCACATGCGCCGTGCGTGAGAGGTATTCGGATGCTGCGGTTGGCAAGGTACTTCGAACTCGGCGCGTAGGAAATGAGTTGACGCATCGAATGAATAACGGCCCGCTGAAAGCAGGGGATGGCCCATGTCACATCAGGGCCAACCGGGAGTACGCCAGAAGTGCCACTTCGGTGGGCAAATCACCCGTAAAACCTCTCACGTTTGCCTCCTATGTCCGATTTGGAAAGCCAGAGGGCAATCGTACTGTTGCGCAAAGTTATGGCAGACTCGATCGGCACGCAACAGACCGCTGTTTCACGACAGTTTCGCGAGAGTGTCGATCATCAGCCTTCGTCGCCGTTCATTCCTCCGGCGAGCGAGGCCCCACGGCGCAAGATCTTCGGTACATGTGTGAAGACGGGACCGTATCGACGGTGATCCCGGCCCGCGGGACGCGGATCACCGAGTGATCTCCGTTGCCCCGGGGTCACGCCGCGTAGAGGGCGGAAAGAACCTCAGACGGAGACGACGGCCATTCCGATAACGAATCGGGTAGCCATTCGCGGGCAAATACCGGAGTTAGACGCCCGTCATCCCCGGCGCCAGGGCGGTCAGGATCTCCTCGGCCCGCTCGGCGGCCACCGCGGGGTCCGTGCCGGGCGAGCCGACGACCGGATCCCAGTTGAGGTCGTAGAAGAGCTCGGTCACGCCGGCCCGCCCGTACAACTCGGCCCCGGCCCTGATCTGCTCCCAGTCGCCGGAGAGCGGCACGGCGTCGTCGCGCTCCCCCGGGCGGACCACGCCGCGCACCACGACCCGGACCCGGTCGGGGTCGTGCCCGGCCTCCTCGGCCGCCCGCCGCACGATCTGGGTGCCCCGGGCGATCTGCTCGAAACTGGTGCGGCTGCTGCTCACCCAGCCCGCCGCGAGCCGGCCGGCCCGGCGCAGGGCGGCGTCGGCCGTGCCGCCCAGCAGCACCGGCGGCCCGCCCGGCTGCACCGGCGGCGGCGCCATCACGCTCGGCGGCACCTGGTAGAACCGGCCGTCGAACGAGGCCACCTCGTCGTTCCAGAGCGTGCGCAGCACCTCGAGGTACTCGGTCATCCGCTCGCCGCGCGGGTGCGGGCCGGAGCCGGTGGCCGTGAACTCGGGCTCGGACCAGCCGGTGCCGAGGCCCAGGTCGAACCGGCCGCCGGACAGCACGTCCAGGGTGGCCGCCTGTTTGGCCAGGTAGACCGGCGACACGTACGGAATGTTGAGCACCGCGACCCCGAGCCGGATCGACGTCGTGTGGGCGGCGGCCCAGCTCAGTGCGAGCAGCGGGTCGAGCACCCGGTGGTAGACCGGCTCCAGCCGCTGCTCCTGGCCGACCAGCAGCCGCTGGAACGCCCAGAGCCCGTGGTAGCCGAGCTCCTCGGCCCGGCGGGCGAAGCTGGTCAGCGAGGCCGGATCGGCCCAGGCCCCGGCCACCGGAGCGCCGCAACTGATCAACATCCGACAACGTTAGCCCGCCGGCCGGGCCCGCCTGTACTCGGCGGTCAGGGCCTCGCCGAGCTCGGACAGGCGGTCGTCGGGGGCGGCGGCGTGCACGGCCGCGACGAAATCGAGGTAGGCGGTGCGCAGCGGGGCGAGAAGGCCGTCGGCCGAGGGGGACGGGGCGATCAGCAGGAGGTACGCGGCGACGGCGGCCGGGCGGAAGTCGGCCGGGGTCTCGGCCGGTGGCCCGGAGAGGTCGGGCGGCCCGGTGGCCTCGGGCGGGCCGGTCGCCGAGGGGACCACCGGCGCGCCGGCCAGCTCGGCCCGCAGGCGCAGGCTGGCGCTGAGCAGGCCGACCGGCGAGCCCTCGAAGAGCTGGGCCGGCTGGTAGTCGCGGGCGACCAGGCCGGCGCCGCGGGCCATCAGCTCGTCCGGGTCGAGATCGTCGCGGATGCCGGCCGGGCCGAAGCCGAAATATCCGGCCAGCCGCTCCCGGACCACGGGGATCCGCGACGAGCCGCCGGCCGGCACCACCTGGTCGATGTCGCCCCAGCCGACGCCGTGCGCGGTGTGTGCGGCCGCGATCGCCTCGGTGAGCAGGTCGAGCGAGCGCTGCACGTCCGGCTCGATCATGGCCTCGAACGCGCGCCGGGTCAGCGGCACGGCCGCGCTGACCGTGGCCGTGAGCCGGGGCAGCTCCAGGGTGGTGGTGTCGGTGACCGAGAGCTCCCGCTTGCGGATCTCGGCCTCCCAGCGGATCCGCCGGCGGATCCGGGCGTCCTGGCTGAGGTCGACGTGGTATCGCTCGCGGATCTGCCGCAGGGTGAACTCCACGATGCGCGCGTCGAAGTCGTCGCCGCCGAGCCGGGGGTCGCCGGCGCTGCCGAGGACCTCGACGGTGCCCGGCGCGATCCGCACGATCGACGCCTCGAAGGTGCCGCCGCCCAGGTCGTAGATCGCGTAGACGCCGGGGCGGTCGTCGGCGGCCAGCGCCATCGCGGCCGCCACCGGGTCCTCGACCAGGCGGCGCACGTTGAGCTGGGCCAGACCGGCCGCCTCGCGCAGGGCGCGCCGCTGAGCCTCGCCGGCGGCGGCGCACACGGTGATCACGGCGTCGTGCACGGCGCCGCCGACGAACGCCTCGGCCTGCCGTTTGAGCTCGAGCAGCAGGAAGGCGCAGATCTCGCGCGGCTGATAGGAGCGGCCGCGGAACCGGACCCGGTCGCCGCTGCCGAGCTGGCGCTTGATGCCGGCGATGACCGCCTCGGGATCGGCCGCGGGCGGGACGCCGGCGACGACCTGGCCCGTCGTGTCCTGGCCGACGGCGGCGGGCATGGCGGTCGCGCCGTCGGGGCACGGCACGACGACGAGCTTGGTGCCGTCCCACACCGACACAGCACAGGAGCTGGTGCCGACGTCTATGCCGACCACGCCGTGGAAACCCGAGTCATCGGTCAAGGCCGCCCCCTGTGACCGTCGTGCTTCTGGCCGTCAAATTACCATCGGTCACGGAGCCGGAAGAACAGACCGACATCGATCCGTCGCACATCCGACGAAGGCTGGACAACAAAGATGACTATCGAACTGGTCCCGCTCACCCCGGCCGACCTCGACCGGCGGATGCCGGCCATGACCGCCCAGTTCGCGAACGCCCTGGCCGAGCACCACGGCTTCGCCGCCGAGGAGGCCCGGCGGGAATCCGAGCGGCAGACCCGCTCGATGCTGCCCGACGGCGTGGCCACCGAGGGCCAGCTGCTGTGCAAGGGCGTGGCCGGCGGCGAGGAGGTCGGCTTCCTCTGGATCTCGCTGCCCGGCACCACGTTCACGACCATGGCCTGGATCTCCGAGATCGAGGTGGCCGAGCAGCACCGTTCGAAGGGCTACGGCAGCGCCATGATCCGGGCCGGCGAGGCCGCGCTGGCCGCCCGCGGCGTCGGCCGGGTCGGCCTGCACGTCTTCGGCCACAACACCGGGGCCCGGCGCCTCTACCGCCGCCTCGGATACCGCCTGCTCACCCAGGTCCGGGCCCGCCCGGCCGGGAACCCGCCCAGTTCGGTCACGCTGGCCCCGATGACGCCCGACGAGTACCGGCGGCGCCTGGACGAGCTCATCGCCACCGACCCGATGGTGCTGGTGCGGGAATGTCCCGAGCGGGCCCGGGAGCGCGCGGCCGAGCTCGGCCCGGACGGCCTGCACACCGCGATCGCCGACGGGCGCCCGGTGGGCTGGGTCTGGATCACCAAACCGTCACCGGCGCGCCCCAGCGCCGGCACCATCCTCTACGTGTCGGTCGACGAGCCGTACCGCCGCCAGGGTCTCGGCCGTCAACTGGTGGCCGCGGCCGAGGCCACCGTCGCGAGTCACCGCGTACCCCAGATCGGGCTTTTCGTCTCGGCCTCGAGCCACGGCGCCCAGGAGTTCGCCGACCGCCTCGCCTTCCCCGTCGTCTCCGAGCAGCTGGTCAAAGACCTTTAACCCTCGACGCCGGTGGCCTCGTGCGGGGAGCCGACCGGTTTGGACTGGGAGGAGCCGCGCTGGCGCAGGAAGATGGCGAGGATGGCCATCGAGGCCACCGCCAGCAGCTCGGACTGCCAGTTCTGCAACGTACGGTTCCAGAAATCGGCCTCGAGCAGGTACTGCCCCCAGGAGACCGGGTCCTGGCGGTCGCTGAGCTGCTCCTCGTTGAACGCGGCGACGCCGGCGATCGACTGAGCCAGCCACGAGCCCAGGAAGATCAGGCCCATCACCAGGCCGAGCGAGTTGGCGAAGAGCGCGGTGCGCCAGCCGCCGGCACGGGCCCACCGGGGCGAAGCCGGCGTGGCGTACGGACCGATCTTCTGATCCTTGTCGGTCTCGCGGCCGGGCTTGTCGAGCGATTTCGACTCCGGCGAACCCTTCTGGAGCAGCCAGACCGTCAGGAGGATGAAGAGAAAGAACTGGAGGTACTCGGACTGCCAGTTCTCGGCCACGTCGACGCCGAAACTGGCCGAGGTGACGTAACGCCAGAACGCGATGTCGGGCAGGCCGGAGGCGCGCTGCGCGTCGTTGAACTGGGCCAGCCCGGCGAAGGCCTGACCGACCAGAACGATCAGGAAGAGCAGGCCGAAGACGAGCCCTATCCCGTTCTCCCGCAGAAACCTCTTCACCGGTGCAACACCCCCAGCGTGATGACGTACGCCAGGCCGGCCCCCACGATCAGGAGCAACAGGACGAAGAGCGCGCGCATGTCAGTCGCCCTCCACCGTGCAGTCGTAGGGCCGCGAGGCGCGCGGCGTGCAGCCGGCCGCGACCACCCGCCAGCCCTCCGGGAAGGCGGCCAGGAAGATCGTGTCATCGGTGAGCTTGACCTGCGCCCACTGGCCGTAGACGGAGGTCTCGACGACCGCGCCGGGCCGCGGCAGGCTCTTGTCCAGGATCGCCTCGGGGCACGGCTCGTCCTCGGCCACCGTCGTGATCGTATCGGGGGCGAGCAGCGCGCAGGCCGCCTCGCCGTCTCCGGCACCGACCGCGGCGAGCAGGCTGGTCGCCTTCCCCGCGGCCGCGTCCTCCTGGCTGCCCACGGTCGCGCAACCGCTGAGCATGGCCGCTCCCACTATCAACGCTAGGCCTCGACGTGGCACGCGGCCCAGCATGCCCCAAAAGCGCGGAAGTTAAGCATGATCCGGTCGCTATGCCCCCCGGTCGGGGAGGACCCCGGCCCGCTCGGCGTCGCGCAGGGCGTGCTCGGCCCAGCCGACCCGCTGCTCGCTGAGCCCGGCCATGCGGGCCTGGTGCACGGCCTCGCGCAGCAGCCGCAACGCCTCGGGCCGGTTGCCGGCGGCCAGCTCGGCCTCGCCCAGTGCCAGCGTGCCGGTCGCCACCCGGCGGGGGTCGCCGTAGCGCTCGCGCAGCACCTGGGACATGCGCAGGTGGCGCAGGCCCCGCTCGGTGTCGCCGGAGACGAAGACGTGGAAGAAGCCGATGTGGCGGTGCACCTCGGAGCGGACCATCTCGTCGGCGTACCGCTCGGCCAGGGTCAGCGCCTCGGTGTAGAACGGCATCGCGGTACCCCAGTCGCCGCGCAGCACCTGGTGGACCAGGCCCAGGCCGAACAGGGACTCGGCGGCGCCGGCCGGGTCGTCGGCCTCGCGCTGGATCAGCAGGGCCTCGGCGAACAGCCGCTGCTCGCCGGCCCAGTCGGCGCGGCTGAGGTCGCCGGAGATCGCGGCGAAGTGCGCGAGCATGCCGAGCCGGGTCAGCGCGGTCGCCTCGGCCACCCGGTCCCGTTGCGCGTGGGCGCGGTCGCGGGCGGCTTCGAGCATCTGGCGCGCGGGCAGAAAGTCGCCGGTCCGGAAGGTGGCCTCGAGCATGGCCTCGTTCCCGGCGGCGAGCAGCGCCCCGGCGGTCGGTTCGCTCCCCATGAGACGGTACGTTACCGGCCGAGGACGCTCTGTGGTTACCCGCTGTCGCGTACGACCAGAGTGGGGTGGAAAGTCACCGAGCGCGGCAATCGTCCGGGTGAGCTGATGTGCGCGAGCAGCACCTCGGCCATCTCGGCCGCCATCTCCTCGACCGGCTGGCGCACGGTGGTCAGCAGCGGACGGCAGTCCAGGGCCGCGCTGGAATCGTCGAAGCCGACCACCGCGACGTCCTCGGGCACCCGGCGGCCCAGGTCCTGCACCGCGCGCAGCGCACCCTCGGCCATCAGGTCGCTGGCCACGAAGAGCCCGTCGACGTCGGGGTGCTCCTCGAGCAGCCGCCGGGCCGCGGCCTCGCCGCCGGCCCGGGTGAAGTCGCCCTCGACGGCCGGCACCTCCCGCCCGGCCAGGTGGGCCCGGAAGCCCTCCAGCCGGTCGAGGCCGCTCGGGATGTCCAGCGGCCCGCTGATCGTGGCCAGCCGCGTACGGCCCAGCGACAGCAGCCGGTCGGCGGCCAGCCGCGCGCCCAGCCGCTGGTCGACGTCGACGTAGCTGACCGCGATGGGCGAGGAGGGGCGGGCCGAGACCACGGCCGGGATGCCGAGGTCGTGCACCTGGCGCGGCAGCGTGTCCTGCTCGTGGCTGCTGATCAGAAGCACACCGTCCACATGGCCCTGCCGCAGATAGCGCATCACCTGGTGGTGGTCGGTGGAGTCGGTCGGGATGACCACCAGGTGGATGTCGTGCGGGCGGAGGGCGCCGGTCGCGCCCGCGGTGACCCGGCCGAAGTACGGGTCGGTGAAGATCCGGTTGAGGAACGAGTGGTCGTCCGGCCGGTCGGGCTCGCTGATCACCAGCGCCACCGAGTTGGAGCGGCGGGTGACCAGGCTCCGGGCGGCCACGTTGGGCACGTACCCGGTCTCGGCGACGGCCCGCTGGACCACCTCCCGGATCTTGGCGTCCACGCTGGTGGCGCCGTTGATCACCCGGGACACCGTGGCCCGGGAGACGCCCGCCGCCTCGGCGACCTGATCCATGGTCGGATGGCGGGGCCGGGGTGTCATGCGCATCGTTATAACACCCCGGCCCATGCTCACGGACGCCCGTCGGTGCCGCACTTGACGATCGGGCGGATGCAGTCGTTGACCCGCCGGGCCAGCTCGTCCACCGGCCACGCGTTGAAGAAGTCACCGTGCATCGTGTAACCCGCGCCCGAGGCGAGCCGGAAGTTGGCCGGGTTGCCGTTCACCGGGTACCGCATCACCTGGCGCAGCTTCGGCACGACCACCGGGTGGCTGGCCGGGCAGGCGTTGTTCACCGGGTACGCCATGTGGCTCTTGTGATCCGGCGAGTCCAGGTTGACGCCGTCCCAGCAGTGCGGGAAGTCCAGGTAGGACTCCAGCATCGTGCCGGCCGGGCAGGTCACGAAGTTGGGCGACGAGCCCACCTCGCCCGCGTGCAGGCACGACCAGCGGGCGATGGTGTTGTCGGCCGGGCCGGTCGCCTTGGCGTTGCCGGCCACGATCCGCAACCCCAGCGGGAACGGCTGGGTCTGCGCGATCAGGTCGTCCCGCACACCCTCACCCAGGTAGTAGAAGATGCCGGTGGTCGGCTCGACCGGGGTGTCGCCGTTGTAGAGGGTCGGGATCCAGTACGACGACTTGTCGATCGACGGGTTGCAGTTGCTGTTCGCGTTGAGCAGGTCCTGCGTGGTCGTCGCCGCGTTCGTCACCTCACTGCCGAAGAAGCTGTGCATGTGCGAGGCGCCGGGCAGGTTGGGGAAGACGATCGGGTCGTCCGGCAGCCGGTGGCTGAACGGGCAGTCGGCCAGGAACTCGGCCACCCGGACGGCGCCCGGCGGGATGGTCGGCGTCGTGCTGCCGCCGCCACTGCCGTACACCTGGAACTCTGTCAACGAGACGCCCCACTGGGTCGCCCGGGCCGTCGTCTCGAGCCGCACGTAGCGGCCGCTGCCGGTGACGGTCAGCGCCTGGCGGCCGCCGGTGCCGGCGTTGGTGCTGTAGAGGGTGGTCCAGGTGGAGCCGTTGGCCGAGGCTTTGACGCTGAAGGCCCGGGCGTACGCGGACTCCCAGTTCAGCACGACCGACGAGACCGTGGCGGTGGCGCCCAGGTCGACCTGCAGCCACTGCGGGTCGCTGAACGCGCTGGACCAGCGCGTGCCGAGGTTGCCGTCGACCGCGTTCGACGCCGGGAAGGCGGCCGACTCGGTGGACGACGCGGTGACCGGCTTGCCCTGCGAGATCAGGGTGTCGGCGGCGTTCGCACCGGCGGGAATCAACAGGAGAGAAGCGGCCAGCAGGGCCGCGGCGACCCATTTCATTGGTACACCCTCACGTAGTCGACGAGCATCTGCGACGGGAACGGGGTGCTGGCGTCGATCGGGCCGGGGAAGTCGCCGCCGACGGCCAGGTTGAGGATCACGTAGAACGGGTGGTCGTAGATCCACGGGCCGCGGGTGTTCTCGACGGTCTCCTTGCTGGCGTAGAAGACCTGGTTGCCGTCGAGCAGGAAGCGCATGCCCTTGCTGTCCCACTCCACCGCCCAGACGTGGAAGTCCTGCGACAGGTCGGCCGTGGCGTACTTCTGCCCGTAGCCGCCGGCGCCGTTGTAGGCCGGCGCGTGCAGCGTGGAGTAGGCCTCGCTGGTGTTGCGGCCCAGGACCTCCATGATGTCGATCTCGCCGTTGTACGGCCACGGGCGCCCGGTGAGGAAGTCGGCGCCCATCATCCAGAACGCGGGCCACAGGCCGTTGCCCTTGGGCACCTTGACGCGGGCCTCGACCCGGCCGTACTGCACGTGGAACTTGTTGCTGGTGTTCATCCGGGCCGAGGTGTACTGGCGGCCCTGGTAGTCCTGCCGGCGGGCCTCGATGACCAGCGAACCCTGGCCGTTCATCTGCGCGTTCTCGCTGTTCGGCGTGTAGTACTGGATCTCGCCGTTCTGCGGGACGCCCGGGTCGTACGTCCACTTCGCCTGGTCGGGCTTGGCGCCGGCGGCGCCGTTGAACTCGTCGGAGAAGACCAGCCGGGTGGCCGGGAAGGTGGGGTCGGCCGGCTTGGCCGGGGGCGCCGTCGGGTTGCCGCCGGTGCCGTAGACGCTGAACTCCCACAGCGAGTAGCCGTACGGGCCGCTGCGGGCGGTGCCGTAGAGGCGCACGTACCGGCCGGTGCCGGTGGCGTTGATGACGTCCTTGAGGCCGTCACCGGTGGTGGTCGAGTAGAAGGTGGTCCAGTTGGCGTTGTCGGCCGAGGTCTGCAACTGGTAAGCCTTGCCGTAGGCGGGGTCCCACTGCAGGACGACCTGGCTGATCTGGGCGGTGGCGCCGAGGTCGACCGAGATCCAGCCGGGGTCGACCCAGCCGTTGGTGGAGCTGGTCGCCCAGCGGCTCGCGGGGTCGTTGTCGAACGCCTTGTCCGGGCTGCACGGGTTGCAGTTGACGTCGTTCTGCCAGGTGCTGGCCTGGGCCGGCTTGTTGTACGACAGCAGCCGCGTTCCCCCGGTGGGAGGCGGGGTGGTCCCGCCGTCACCCGAGTAGACCTGGAACTCCCAGAACGAGTAGCCGTACGCTTCCAGCGCCCGCTGGCTCAGGTTTATCCGGACATAGCGTGCGTTACCCGTGGCGGCGATGCTCTGCTGACCGCCGGTGCCGGTCGTCGTGGCGTACGCCTGGGTGTAGTTGCTGCCGTCGGTCGAGAACTGGATGGTGAAGGCCTTGGCGTACGCGGCCTCCCAGTTGATCGCGACCCGCGAGACGGCGGTCGTGGCGCCGAGGTCGACCTGCCACCACTGGGCGGCCGAGAACGCGCTGGCCCAGCGGGTTCCGGCGTTGCCGTCGACGGCCTCGGCGGCCTGATAGGCGCCGGCCGCCTCGCTCGAGGACGCGGTGGCGGTCTTGCCCTGCGACACCAGCACCTCGGCCGCCTGGGCGGGCTGGATGGTGGCGACGAGATAGGCGGCGAACAGGCCGACGAGGGCGGCTATTCGCAACGGTCTCACCAGGACTGGGGATGTCATGGGGCGACTCCAGAATGGGGGGATGTGTCGGAGCGATTTCCGGTGGGGGAACACCGTGTGAAAGCGCTCTTCGTGACGCCACTCTGAACCCGGGTTTCAACGCCTGTCAATGCCTGGTCGCGGGCCGGGAAGCGCTTTCTGATCTTCCCGGCCCGGATCGACGCAGGTGAACCTGTGAATGGGGTGACGGTTCCGGAACTACGCGTCCTCGAGATCGCCCTCGGTCTCGAGGTACAGCTCCTGGAGGGCGCTCAGCGTCTCGGGCGACGGCGACTCCCACAGCTTGCGCTCGGCCGCCTCCAGAAGCCGCTCGGCGATGCCGTGCAGCGCCCACGGGTTCGACTGCTGGAAGAACTTCTGGTTCTCCGGGTCGAGCACGTAGGTCGCGGCCAGCTGCTCGTACATCCAATCGGTGACCACGCCGGCCGTCGCGTCGTAGCCGAACAGGTAGTCGACGGTCGCGGCGAGCTCGAACGCCCCCTTGTAGCCGTGGCGCCGCATGGCGGCGATCCACCGCGGGTTCACCACGCGGGCCCGGAAGATCCGCGCCGTCTCCTCGGTGAGGCTGCGCGTCCGGGTGGCGTCCGGGTTGGTCGAGTCGCCGACGTACGCGGCCGGCGCCTTACCGGTCAGCGCCCGCACGGTGGCGATCATGCCGCCGTGGTACTGGAAGTAGTCGTCCGAGTCGGCGATGTCGTGCTCGCGGGTGTCGATGTTCTTGGCCGCGATGTCGATCCGCTTGTACGCGTTCTCCATGTCGTCGCGGGCCGGCACGCCGTCGAGCCCGCGCCCGTAGGCGAAGCCACCCCACACGGCGTACACCTCGGCCAGGTCCTTGTCGTCACGCCAGTTGCGGCTGTCGATCAACGGCAGGATCCCGGCGCCGTACGCCCCCGGCCGCGACCCGAAGATCCTGGTCGTGGCCCGGCGCCAGTCGCTGTGGCGCTCCTGATCGGCGAGGGCGTGCTCCCGGACGAAGTTGTCCGGCTCGTCCAGCTCGGCGATCATCCGGAAGGCGTCGTCGAGCATGGCCACGACGTGCGGGAAGGCGTCCCGGAAGAACCCGGAGATCCGCACGGTGACATCGACCCGCGGCCGGCCCAGCTCGGCCCGCGCGATCGGCTCGAGCCCGGTGACCCGCCGCGAGGCCGGGTCCCAGACCGGGCGGCAGCCGATCAGGGCCAGGATCTCGGCGATGTCGTCACCGGCGGTGCGCATGGCGCTGGTGCCCCACGCGGAGAGGCCGACCGAGCGCGGCCACTCGCCGTAGTCGGCGCGGTAACGCTGCAACAGCGACTCGGCCATGGCCTGGCCGGTCTCCCAGGCGAGCGCGCTCGGGATCGCCTTGGGGTCGACCGAGTAGAAGTTGCGCCCGGTCGGCAGCACGTTGATCAGCCCGCGCAACGGCGACCCGCTCGGCCCGGCCGGCACGTAGCCGCCGTCGAGCGCGTGCAGCAGGTTTCCCAGCTCGTCGCTCGTCCGGTCCAGCCGCGGCACGACCTCGGTGGCCGCGAACGCCAGCACGTCCCGCACCCGGCCCACGTCTGCCGCCTCGGACATTTCCGGAATGTCGGAGACGCGAGCGATGGCGGCCGCGTCGGTCGGCCAGCCCGCCTCCTCCATCGCGGTGACCAAGGCACGGGCCACCGCCTCGACACGGTCGGTCTCGGCGGTGGAGGCGTCGTCGGCCAGGCCGAGCGCCTCCCGCAGGCCGGGCAGCGCCGCCACCTGGCCGGCCCACATCTGCCGGGCCCGCAGCATGGCCAGCACCAGGTTGACCCGGGCCTCGCCGGCCGGGGCGGCGCCCAGGACGTGCAGCCCGTCGCGGATCTGCACGTCCTTGACCTCGCACAGCCACCCGTCGATGTGCAGGATGAACTCGTCGAACTCCTCGTCCTCGGGCCGGTTGGACAGGCCGAGGTCGTGGTCCATCCGGGCCGCCTGGATCAGCGTCCAGATCTGGGCCCGGATGGCCGGCAGCTTGGCCGGGTCGAGCGTCGCGATCGTCGCGTGCTCGTCGAGCAGCTGCTCCAGGCGGGCGATGTCGCCGTACGACTCGGCCCGGGCCATCGGCGGGATGAGGTGGTCGACCAGTGTGGCGTGCGCCCGCCGCTTGGCCTGGGTGCCCTCGCCCGGATCGTTGACCAGGAACGGGTAGATCAGCGGCAGGTCGCCCAGGGCGGCGTCGGTGCCGTCCGAGGCGGACATGCCCACGTTCTTGCCGGGCAGCCACTCCAGGTTGCCGTGCTTGCCGACGTGGACCACCGCGTGCGCGCCGAAGTCGTCGGCCAGCCAGCGGTAGGCGGCCAGGTAGTGATGCGAGGGCGGCAGGTCGGGGTCGTGGTAGATCGCGACCGGGTTGGCGCCGAAGCCGCGCGGCGGCTGCACCATGACCACGACGTTCTCGTCCTGCAGGGCGGCCAGCACGATGTCGCCGTTGTCCACGTAGAGCTCGCCCGGCGGCGGGCCCCAGTGCTGCTCGACCGAGGCGCGCAGGTCCTCGGGGAGGGTGGCGAACCAGGACGCGTACGCGGCGCCGGAGATCCGCACCTTGTTGCCGCTGAGCTGCTCCTCGGTGAGCCAGTCGGGGTCCTGCCCGCCGGCCGCGATGAGCGTGTGGATCAGGCCGTCGCCGTCGTACTGCCCGAAGTCGCCGATCCGGTAGCCGCGCTCCCGCATGGCCGCCAGCAGGGCGACCGTCGAGGCCGGGGTGTCCAGGCCGACCGCGTTGCCGATGCGGGAGTGCTTGGTCGGGTACGCCGACAGCATGAGCACGATCCGCCGCTCGGCCGGCGGCACGTGCCGCAGCCGGGCGTGGGCCACCGCGATGCCGGCCACCCGCAGCGCGCGCTCGGGGTCGGCCACGTAGACCGACAGCCCGTCCGGGTCGATCTCCTTGAACGAGAACGGCACCGTGATGATCCGGCCGTCGAACTCGGGGATCGCCACCTGGGTGGCCGCGTCGAGCGGGCTCAGCCCGTCGTCGCTCGCCTCCCACGCGGCCCGGCTGCTGGTCAGGCACAGCCCCTGCAGGATCGGCACGTCGAGCCCGGCCAGCACGCCCACGTCCCACGCCTCGTCGTCGCCGCCCGCGCCGACGGTCGCCGGTTTGGTGCCGCCCGCCGCGAGCACGGTCACCACCAGGGCGTCCGCCGTGCGCAGCTCGGCCAGCAGGTCGTCCGGCGCCGTACGCAGGGACGAGGTGAACAGCGGCAGCGGCCGGCCGCCCTTGGCCTCGATCGCCCGGCACAGCGCCTCGATGAAGGCCGTGTTGCCCGCCATGTGGTGGGCGCGGTAGTAGAGCACCGCCACGACCGGGCCGGTCGCGCTCGTCTCCCACGGCAGCGGCCCCCAGTCGGGCGCGGCCTGCGCCGGGGCGAACCCGTGGCCGGTCAGCAGCACCGTGTCGGAAAGGAAGTCGTGCACCGCCGCCAGGTTGTCCGCCCCACCCTGCGCCAGGTACGCGTGCGCCTCGGCGGCCACACCGGCCGGTACGGTGGACAGCTTCATCAGGTCGGCGTCGGGCGCCTGCTCACCGCCGAGCACGACCACCGGCACCGGCCCGGCCAGCAGGGCGTCGAGCCCTTCCTCCCAGGCCCGGCGCCCGCCGAGGATGCGCACCACGACGAGCTCGACGCCGTCGAGCAGGGCCGGCAGGTCGCTCACCTGGGTGCGGGCCGGGTTGGCCAGCCGCCACGCCGAGCCGCTGGCCCGGGCACTGAGCAGGTCGGTGTCGGAAGTCGACAGCAACAGGAACACACGCGCTCCCCTCGGGGTCCGCGCCCCGGGTCGTAGGATCCACGGCGAGGCGGAGTTCCTGGCTCCCGGGCCGGTGAGACCCGGTGACAGTGGCGGGACCGCGCCGGAATCGCACCGGCTTCCTCCGCGGCGTCGCCGCTCGTGACCTACCACCCTTCCGGGCGGTCCCACCCGCCGTCAAGGAGGGTCCGGCGGTGTGACGATCCCGACCCGAGGATGCGGACACAACGGTGGGCGAACGTAGTATCCGGGCCGTGCCTCCCCCCATCCGCCAGACGAAGGTCGACGCCTGCCCCGGCGCCCTGCGGCTCCACACGGCCGCCGACGGCCCGCTGGCCCGCGTCCGCGTCCCCGGCGGCATGCTCACCGGCACCCAGCTGGCGGCCTTGGGCGAGATCGGCCCGCCGGAGCTGACCTCCCGAGCGAACCTCCAGCTCAGGGCCCTCAACGACGTGGACCCGACGGCCCTCGCGGCCCGGCTGTCGGCCGTCGGCCTGCTGCCGTCGTCAACTCACGAGACCGTACGCAACATCGCGGCCCCGCCCCTGGCCGGCACCACCTTGCGCACCCTGGTCGCCGACCTGGACCGCGCCCTGTGCGCCGACCCGGCCCTGGCCGCCCTTCCGGGCCGTTTCCTGTTCGCCCTCGGCGACGTCCCCCTCACCGCCGACCTGGCCGCGGTTCCTCTCGGCGACGGCGGCGCGTTCACGATCCTTTTCGCCGGCCATGACGCCGGCCTGCGCGTCCCCGCCACGGCCGTGGTCGCGACCTTGCTGGCCGCCGCCCACGCCTTCCTCGGCGAGCGAGCCGACGTCACCGCCTGGCGCCTGCACGAGATGCCCGACGGCCCGGCCCGGGTGGCCGCGAAGCTGGGCGCCCCCCTGACACCCCACCCCGTGACCCGCACCCCCGAGCCCACCGGCATCGGCCTGCTCCAGCAGCCCGACGGCCTGGTGGCGGTCAGCGCGCTGGTCCCACTCGGCATGCTCGGCGGCGAGGCGCTGCGGCTGCTCACCACCGCCCGCCGCCTGGTCATCACCCCCGAGCGCGGCGTCGTCGTCCCCGACCTGACCCCCGAGGCCGCCCGCCGTTGGCAGCGCCGCCTGGAGGATGCCGGCCTACCCACCACCCCCGGCTCCCGCTGGACCGGCGTGACCGCCTGCGCCGGCCGCCCCGGCTGCGCCAAGTCCCTGGCCGACGTCCGCGCCGACGCCGCCGCGAACAGCGAGTTCACCGACGGCCTGCCGGTGCACTGGATCGGCTGCGCCCGAGGGTGCGGAAGCCCGTCCGGTGCCCATGTCCGAGTGGAAGCGACCCCGACCGGCTATGCCGTGACCCGGCAACCGACCGGCGAGACGTTCGATGCGATCGCGTCGGCGAGGAGGATCTGATGGAGTACGAGCGCGACGGCGCGGAGATCTACCGGCGCTCGTTCGCCACCATCCGGGCCGAGGCCGATCTCACCGGCTTCCCGTCCGATGTGGCGAAGGTGGCCGTGCGGATGATCCACGCCTGCGGCATGGTCGATCTGGTGAGTGACATCGCGTACAGCCCGAATGTCGCCTCGGCGGCCCGGAAGGCGCTGCTCGCCGGCGCCCCGATCCTCTGTGACGCCGAGATGGTGGCTTCGGGCGTCACCCGTAAGCGGCTGCCCGCCGGCAACGACGTCGTCTGCACGCTGCGCGACCCGTCGGTGCCCGCCCTCGCCGAGAAGCACCGGACCACCCGCAGCGCCGCCGCCCTCGACCTCTGGGCCGACCGGCTGGAGGGCTCGGTGGTGGCGATCGGCAACGCGCCGACCGCGTTGTTCCGGCTGCTCGAGATGATCGCGGACGGCGCTCCGCGGCCGGCCGCCGTGCTCGGCATCCCGGTCGGTTTCATCGGGGCCGCCGAGTCGAAGGACGCGCTGGCGCAGTCCGATCTGGAGTATCTGATCGTGCGCGGCCGCCGGGGCGGCAGCGCGATGACGGCCGCCGCGATCAACGCGCTGGCCTCGGAGGCGGAGTGATCATGGCGGGACGGCTGTACGGTGTCGGCGTCGGGCCCGGCGACCCCGAACTGATCACGTTGAAGGCGGCCCGGCTGATCGCCGGGGCCGATGTGGTGGCGTACCACGCCGCGCGGCACGGCCGCAGCAACGCCCGGGCGATCGCCGCTTCGCTGCTGCGCGAGGAGCAGATCGAGGAGCCGCTGATCTATCCGGTGACCACCGAGGGCACCGACCACCCGGGCGGCTACCAGGGCGCGATCGACGAGTTCTACACCGAGGCCGCCGCCCGCCTGGCCGCCCACCTGGACGCCGGTCGCACCGTGGTCGTGCTGGCCGAGGGCGACCCGTTCTTCTACGGCTCCTACATGCACATGCACAAACGGCTTGCGCATCGGTACGAGACCGAGGTCGTGCCCGGCGTGACCTCGGTGAGCGCCGCGAGCGCCGTCCTGGGCCGCCCGTTGATGGAGCGCGACGAGACCTTGACCGTGCTGCCGGGCACGCTGCCCCCGGCCGAGCTGGCCGCCCGCCTGTCGAGCACCGAGTCGGCCGCTGTCATGAAGCTGGGCCGCACCTTCGACGGCGTCCGCGAAGCCCTCGACCGGGCCGGACGGCTCGGCGACGCCTGGTACGTGGAGCGCGCCACCACCGACCGCGAGCGTTCCGCCCGCTTCGCCGAGGTGGACCCCGAGACCGTGCCGTACTTCTCGCTGGCCCTGCTGCCGAGCCCGGCCGCCGCGGCTTTCATGGGCGAAGAAGGCGAGGAGCCGGAAAGGAAGGGTCAGGTGACGGTCGTCGGGCTCGGCCCGGGTGATCCTCGCTGGCTCACGCCGGAAGCGCGGGCGGCTCTGGCGGAAGCGGACGACCTGGTCGGCTACGTGACCTACCTCCAGCGGGTGGTGCCCGGGCCGCACCAGCGGCTGCACCCCTCCGACAACCGGGTCGAGGCCGAGCGGGCCGCCTTCGCCCTCGATCTGGCCAAGCGGGGCCGCCGCGTCACCGTGGTCTCCTCCGGCGACCCCGGTGTGTTCGCCATGGCCGCCGCGGTGCTCGAGGTGGCCGAGGACCCGCAGTGGAAGGACGTCCCGGTCCGGATCGTCCCCGGGCTGACCGCGGCCCAGGCCGTCGCCAGCCGGGCCGGCGCCCCGCTCGGACACGACTTCTGCGTCATCTCGCTCTCCGACCGGCTCAAGCCGTGGCCGGTGATCGAGGCGCGGCTGGCCGGCGCCGCCGCCGCCGACCTGGTCATCGCCCTCTACAACCCGGCTTCCAAGACCCGGCGGGAGCAGCTGGTACGGGCCCGCGAGGTGCTACTGGGGCATCGTTCGCCCCGGACGCCGGTGGTCGTGGGCCGCGATGTGGGCGGCCCGGACGAGTCGGTGCGGGTGACCACGCTGGGCGAGCTCGACCCGGCCACGATCGACATGCGCTGCCTGCTGATCATCGGGTCGTCGCAGACCCGGGCGGTGGCCCGGGGCGACGGCTCGACGGTCGTCTACACACCCCGGCACTACTCGGTCTGATCTTTCGCCGGCCACGAACCCGGATGCAACGCGGTGCACCCGCGTTGCAATCAACACTCTTCGACACCCGGTCCGCAGTCCGCCGAATTGAGGGGCACTTCCGCACCCCGTTCGTCCGACTGAAAGGCCGGGACCTACGTGATCTCCCCTCGCCACTGCGCCGCCGTGCTGGCCTCGTCGTTGCTGTTCGGCATCGGCCTGGTGGACTCCGCCGCTTTTGCGAAGACCACGGCCAAGGCGGCCACCCCCGCCAAGGCCGTGGCCACCACGGTCAAGGCCGCCGCGACGTCCGTACCCACCCTGGCCAGCCGCCTCAACGCGGTGAAGAACGCCAAGACGCTGAACTACTACCCGTCGGCCGCCGGCTGGTCGAAGATGTGGACGAGCTGGGACGCCGCCAAGATCGACGCCGACCTGGCCAAGGCGGCCGCGCTGGGCACCACGAACGTCCGCCTCATCGTCTTCCCGTCGACCTTCGGCTGGCCCACGCCGTCGGCCACCTACGCCAGCCGCCTCGACCAGTTCGTCGACATGGCCGGCGCCCGGGGGATGTCGGTCAAGTTCACGCTCTTCGACTGGTGGGACGGATACACCGACGTCGACCGGAGCATCACCTGGGCCAAGACCCTGCTCGCGCCGTACCGGGACGACAACCGCGTCATCTCGGTCGAGCTGCAGAACGAGTTCAACCCGGACAACGCCGCCGCCGTCGCCTGGGCCAAGAAGATCGTTCCCGCCGTACGCTCGGCCTTCCCCACCATGCCGTTGACGTTCTCGGTCGACGGCGGCCAGGGCGCCAAGGGCATGGCCAAGATCAAGACGGCGCTGGCCGCGACCCCGATCGACTACTACGACTTCCACTTCTACGGCAACTCCGAGCGCGCCCTCGCCATGATCAACCAGGCCGAGGCCACCGTCGCCCCGGCGCCCATGGTGATCGGTGAGACCGGCCTGAACACCCTGCAGAACACCGAGGGCGAGCAGGCGGCCTTCCTGGCCCGGGTGTTCGAGGCGGCCGAGATCGCCGACGTGCCGGTCGCGCCGTGGACGCTGGTCGACTCGGCGCAGGGCTCGATCCCGACCTCGGCCGTCTCCAAGCTGCCCGGCCAGTACTACTACGGCCTGTTCCGTCTCGACGGCACCGCCAAGCCGGCGGCCGCCGTGGTCAAGGCCGGTTTCGCCGGCGCGGCCATGCCGTCGAACCTGATGGACCCGGGCTTCGAGCTGGCCGCCGGACAGAGCCCGTGGCGCGCTTACCTGCCGGAGCTGGGCCTGGCCACCAAGACGCAGGCCGTCCGCCGTACCGGCCAGTGGTCGGTGACCATGTCCAACACCGGCAAGACCGCGACCGGCTCGCCCTCCTACCGGGTCTCCCCGGTCACCCCGGTGAAGTCGAACCAGAAGTGGCACGCCGAGGTGTGGGCCCGGGGCAACGCCACCACCGGTGCCACCCAGATCGCGCTGAGCTGGTTCGACCTCAACGACAAGTGGCTGGGCGGGGTGTCCTCGAACTCGCTGCCCAACGGCACCGTGGGCTGGACCAGGCTGGCGGTCGACGGTGTCGCCCCGGTCGGCTCGGCCAGCATGCAGGTTCACCTCAAGTCGGGCGAGAACAAGGGCACGGTCTGGTTCGACGACGCGGTGATCACAGCGTCGTGACCGACCGGAACAACCCCAATTTCAGTAAATAAGCTCTCGAACGATGCCACCGACCGCTCCCACGAGGAGGGGTCGGTGTGCCGCCTGCCCGCTTTGTCGGACATGGCGGCCTCGATCGAAGCAGCCAACGCCGAAGGCGACGCGGCAGCCGCGAAGACAGCTCCCGAGTATTCCTCTGCCGCCTCGACCAGCCCGCCGACCGCGGTGACCACCACCGGAAGCCCGTGACTCATCGCGATGTGCAACGGGCCACTGGCCGAGCTGCGCCGATACGGCAACACGACCATGTCAGCCGCCGCGAAGAATCCGTCCACCTCGGCATCGGTCACGTACCGGTTGACGAAGGTGATGCGTGAGGCCGCCGGCGACGCCTCGATCAGCGAAGCCGGGAGCGTCCAGCCCTCCCACGTCTCCCCCACCACGGTGAGCTCATAGTCGTCCGGCAACAAGGCGAAGGCTTCGATCAGATCCTCGAGGCCTTTGTACGGGCGGATGGTGCCGAAGAACAGCAGCCGGCGCCGGCCCGGCTCGGCAGCCCGGGGCGCCGGCACAGCATGGTGGTCGAACGGCCCGTGAATCGCGATCACGTCCGGGACGCCCGTCAGGTCGTACGTCTGCCGAAGCGCGACCCGGTCGAAGCGCGAGTGGACCACGACGCCGTCCGTCCCGCGCAGCAGGGGACGGATGAGCTTGCGGCAGTAGAGCGAGGCCCACTTGTGCGCGGCCTCGCCGGTGTCCTGCACCTCGTGGAACTCGACCACGACCTTGATCTTCAAGAGCCGGGCGGCAAGGCAGAGGATCAGGTACGAGTGGAGCACCGTCCCCGTCCACCATTGCAGCACCAGCACGTCCGGCCGGAAGGAGCGCAGGAACCGTACGGCCCGGATCAGGCTCGGCACGGCCCACCAGTCGATCCCGTCGAAGACACGCACCCCGTCGGCGTAGTCGAGGTCGTTCAGGCGCTGCCCCACGCGGGAACGCCCCGGGTAGAGGCGGGTCGGCAGCAGCTGCCGCATGAGGATCGCGCCGACCTCGTACCGGGAGGCCAGGGCGTTGCTGAGCCGGCAGGTGTAGTAGCTGATTCCGGAGAGGAACCGCCAGCCCGATCCGACCACGACGATCCTGGTCGGACGGTCGTCAGGCGATGCACTCACGGTAGACCTCCTCGATCTGCGGTACGACGCGCGCGGCGGTGTAGTCGAGGCCACGCTGGTGACCGGCCACCCGCAGCCGGTCGGCCAGGCCGGGCTGGGTGAGCACCCGGACGATGGCGGCGGCGAGCCAGACCGGGTCGCCCGGCGGCACGTGCAGGCCGGTCTCGCCGTCGCGGATCATGTCGGCCAGCCCGCCCGTCCGCGACGCGATCAGCGGGGCCCCGGCCAGCAGGGCCTCGACCGCGACCTGGCCCATCGCCTCGAGGAGGGAGGGGACGACGCCGGCCGCGGCGCCGTGCCAGGCGGCCATCACCTCGTGGTGGGGCACGTTGTGCCGCACGATCACCCCGGGCGGGATGGGCGGGGTGTCGTGCCGGGGCGTGCCGACGCAGACCAGCGGCGGCTTGTCGTCGCCGAGCCGCTGGTAGGCGTCGAAGAGCACGTCGACGCCCTTGTGCGGGCCGAGCGCGCCGACGAACAGCAGGTAGGGCCGGTCCGGCAGCCAGGACGGCCGCGGCGTCCGGCGGGCCAGCTCGTCCAGGCCGTCCGGCACCAGGCTGCTGATCACCTTGACCGGCAGGTCGCCGGGGACGCGGCCGTGCCCGATGGCCTCGGCCACGGCCGGCGAGATCGCGGTGAGCGCGTCGATGCCGCGGTGCCGCTGCGCGCGCAGGGCGGTGGTGAGCAGGGCCGCGCGGGGCCGCCCGTACTGGCCGGAGGCGCACGGCAGGCAACGGCCGAGCCGGGGCCCGCCGCAGGTGCGGTCGTCGCGGGTGAAGGTCTTCTTGACGCAGGTGAGCCCGAAGTCGTGGGCGGTGTGCACGTGCGGCCGGCCGAGGCGGCCGAACCGCAGCGGCAGGTAGCTGTACATGAGCCAGTCGTGGCTGTGGATCACGTCGTAGTCGTTCTCTCTCAGCAGAGAGCGGAGGGCGGCCATGGTCAGCGGGTCGGCCGTGGTCGGGTGGAACGGCTTGGCCGCGTCCTCGTTCATGCCGGGCAGGACGGTGTTGGCCACGCTGCGCACGCGTTTCACCCGTACCCCGTTGATCGTCTCGTCGTGCGCCGCGCGGGGCGTGGCCAGGGTGAGCACGGTGACCTCGTGCCCGCGCCGGACCAGCTCCTCGCTGCTGGTGGCGATGCTGCGCTCAAGCCCGCCGATGATCGGCGCGTACAGGTTGGACAGGTGCAGGATCTTCAACTCTTCTCCAAAGCGGGGAAACGGCGTGGACGGCCACCGCGACGGCGCCCACGGACTGTCCGGCGAGCCAGGCGATGCCGGCGCCCTCGATGCCGGTGCCGGGCAGCCAGAGCCAGGTGAGGGAGAGGCAGGTGACGGCCATCAGCAGGTTCAGCCGCAGGCAGCGGCGGTACCGGCCGAGCGAGCGCCAGTGCGCCACGGCCAGGTTGGTGACGGCGTCCGGGATGGCGGCCAGCACGAGGATCCGCAGCAGCAGCTCGCCCTCGGCCGCGTAGCCGGCACTGAACAGGCCGAGGATCAGATCGCCGCAGGTGAACAGGGCCAGCGCCGGCGCACCGATCACGGCCAGCACGACCAGGGCGGCCCGGCGCAGGCCGGCCGCCGACTTGTTGGCGCGCTCGGCGTACATCGCCGAGGCGACCGCGGGCGAGACCATGAACAGCACCGAGGCGGTCATCCAGGCCACGTAGAAATGCCCGTTGGCCTCGGCCCCGAGCCGGGCCGTGACCAGCACCGGCAGCAGCGCGCTGGGACCGGCCTGGGCCAGGTTGATCAGGTGGTGGCCGGTCAGCGAGCCGCGCACGTGCGGCAGCTCGGCGCCGATCCCGGCGCCGGCCAGTTTCGCTCCCGGCCGCAGCCGGGTCAGGCTGACCCCCAGGGTGTACGCGGTGACGGCCACCGAGGGCACCGTCCAGGCCAGCAGCACGGCGGCCGCGCCGCCCACACCGGCCCACACGAGCACCGAGAGGGTGAGCACCTTGCCGACGGCCACCCCGAGGTTGCGCCCGAGCATTCCCTGGCTGGCCCGGTGCGCGATGAAGACGTAGTCGAGCAGCGTCGACGCGGTCA
Organism: Actinoplanes sp. NPDC048796; assembly: GCF_040650035.1. Lineage (NCBI taxonomy): Bacteria > Bacillati > Actinomycetota > Actinomycetes > Micromonosporales > Micromonosporaceae > Actinoplanes > Actinoplanes sp. NPDC048796. The sequence goes on from NZ_JBEZGO010000001.1 coordinate 770,729, forward strand.
GCGCGACGGCGGTGACGATCAGCGCCGAGGCTCCGCCGGCGCCGGCCAGGAACGCGAAGTTGGCCCCGGCCGCGGGCAGCACGGCCGCCGCCAGGAACGCGGCGAAGGCGGTGGACGAGCAGCCGAACAGCAGGCCGGCGCTGACGATCCGCGACCAGGCGGCGAGGTCGGCGCCGGGCAGCCGCTGGATGAACATGTGACCGACGCCCAGGTTGGACACCATGCTGACGACGGTGGCGACCGAGATCAGCGCGGTCGCCGTGCCGATCGCCGGCTGCGGCAGCCCGCGCGCGGCGAGCAGCCAGTACAGGTAGCCGAGCCCGGCCGTGCCGACCGTGCTGCCCATGATCAGCACACTGTTGCGGGCCAGCGAGTCCCGCGCGACGACCTTCAGCACGCGCCCACCCCGCGCCCGCCGACCCCGCGCCCGCTCACCGCGCCACGTCCACCCGCGACCCCACTCCGGACCGTCGTTCCGCGCGTGACCGCCGTCCCACTCCCGGCCTTCGTTCCGCGCGCGACCGCCGTCCCACTCCCCGCCTTCGCTCCGGGCCCGGCCCCGGCCACGCGCCCGGCCGCCGAGTTGTGGCCGGCGCCCGCTCCGCGGCCGTACAGGACCGTGCTGGTGGCGCCGAGGCTGACCTCGATGCGGTGCAGGCAGCCGTCCGGAGGCGGGGACGGCACGAATACCTCCAGGGCCCGCGTCGTGTTCGCGCTGATCCGCAGGGGGCGGGCCGAGACCAGGCGCTCGCCGACGCGGACCCGCAGGGGCTCGACCGCGGCCGGCGAACCGGCGCTGCTCACCCGCAGCGGCAGCATCAGGCCGCCGGCCGGGATGCGCACCGGGCCGGTGATGTCACCGGCCCAGCCGTTCAGCGCGAGGCTCGTGTACCCCGGTTCCGGCGGGTGCGGCATCCGGGCGTACAGCTGAACCGCCGCAATCCCGACGACCAGCGTGAGCACACCGGGAACGGCGATCGCGAGGGCGGTGCGGGCCAGACGCGGATCGTCCGCCACCGTGCCCGTCCGCTCGCGGACCAGCACCACGACGGTCACCACGAGGAGCATCACCCCGAGCCCGGCCGTGATCGACCAGGCCTCGATGCGGACGCCCGCCGCGTGCAGGGCGATCGCCGTGAACGGCAGGCTGACCAGGCCGGCCGCGGTGGCCAGGCCGAGGCGGGCCAGGGCGGGCATGGTCTCGGCGGCCAGCGCCCGCAACCACAGCTCGCCCAGGACGAGCAGCACGGCCAGCAGCAGGACCGGGAAGACCAGTGGCAGGCCGGGGCCGAACGCCAGCAGGAGCAGACCGGCCGCGCCGGCCGGCAGCAGCCGGAAGGTCGTCATCGCCCGGCCCGCGCGAAGTCGAAGCGGTAGATCGCGATGTTGCCGCTGTCGTAGATCTTGATGGTCCACGGGGTCCTGTCGAACTTGGTCAGCTGGCCCAGCGTGAACGCGGGCCGCCCGTCGTGCGGGACCGGCTCGTTGGTCTCGAAGTAGATCTGGATCTCCGGCACCTCCCGGGCCATCCGCTTGTCGACGATCAGGTAGCCGAACCGCCACGCACTGAGCTGCTGGAGCAGTTGGCGCGGGGCCGGCCGGCCGGGCTGGGTGAGGTAGAGCTCGTACGTGGGAAAGGTGACCGAGCCGGTGACCGGGTTCTGCCCGCCGTACGAGCCGAAGATCAGGCCGGAGTAGCGGTCGGCCACGATCCGCAGCTCGCGTCCCTGGGTGGCCCGCAGCCAGGCCGACGCCGCCCGCACCTCGGGGATCGACGAGCGGGTGTCCGAGCCGAAGACCGGCGGGCCGGGGAAGCGGTAGGACGGGTTCATCCCGGCCGCCGTGTTGCCGACGAGCGCCACCGCGCAGACGACCAGCAGCAGTCCGGCCGCGGTCGCCTTGCCGGCCCGGCGCGCCGGGCGGTCGAGCAGCGCCACCACCAGCGGGGCGACGACGAGCGCGATACCGAGGTAGCTGAACGCCCACGACCGCCGCGCGCCCTCGGCCCCGGACGGGGTGAGGATCAGCAGGGCCGCCGGGAAGTAGAACGAGCCGAGCAGGAGCATGGCCAGCGCGCCGCTGCGGGCCACCGGCTCGGTGCCGTGCCCCCGGCGCAGCCGCAGCGCGGCGGCCGCCATCGCAACCGCGGCCAGGCCCTGCGCGCCGAACGCCGCCGCCTGCTCCCACCAGGGCGCGACCGACGCGCGGAACAGCGTTCGGCCGCCACCGCCGCCCTCGCCGGCCATCCCGGCGATCTGGTCGAGGGCACGGGCCAGGTACGGGTCGAGATATCCAGTGGTGCGCGGCGCGACCAGGGCCAGCCAGGCCACCACGAGCGCGGCCGCGGCGAGGGTCAGGGCCCACGCGGTCATCGGCACCGCGACCGGGGTGCCCCGGCGCACGGCCCGGACGGTGACGACCAGGCAGATGATGATCATGACGGCGATCAGGGCGATGGCGGTCAGGTGGTGGGTGGCGATGGTGGCCCCGCAGAGCATCACGGTCACCGCGGCCCAGCCGGCGCGGGAGCGGCGGGCCGGTCCGCGCATCGCCCGGTGCAGCGCCACCAGCGTCCACACCAGCAGCGCGATGGCCAGCGACTCGTACCCGAACTGGGTGTCGAAGAACAGGAACGAGCTGTTCAGGCTGTAGATGATCGCGGACACGGCGGCGATCCGCCCGTCCTGCCAGATCTCCTCGGCCAGTACGGTCACCCCCAGCACCACGAGCACGTGGGCGGCGGCCAGCACGAGCAGCGCCGCGTGCCAGATCGAGACGCCGGTCAGCGCGCTGACCGAGGCCACCGTCGAGTGCAGACCGGGGAAGTCGCCGACCACCTTGACGATCGGGTTCTGCTCGAACAGGCGGCCGTCGAGCAGGATCTCCTTGCTCTGCCGCCAGTGGGCGAACTCGTCGTGGTAGAGCGGCCCGAACGGGTTGCGCAGCAGCTTGGGCAGGAACGTGAAACCGGCGTACCCGGCCAGCACGGCGACGCGCAGCCGGGGGCTGGTCGACCGGCGGACCGCCCAGCACACGGCCGGCAGCGTGAAGACCAGCAGGCCCAGCCAGAACAGGCCGAACTGGGTGCCCCGGTCCCATTCGGCGGCGCGGTTCGCGGCCACCAGCAGCGCCGCCCCGGCCGCCCCGGCGGCGGTCAGGGAGGCGGCGCACCACAGTTCGGGACGGCTTCGCGCCGGAGCGGGCGCCGGGCGGGTCCGCTCCTCCGAGCGGGCCAGAACCAGGGTCATCGGCCGGCCTGTTGGATGACCCGGACCGGCGGGGCGACGCTCGCGTAGACCTCCCGCGTCGCCACGACGACGTCATGCCAGGTGGGCAGCGGGTTCCGGCCCAGCGTGGCCCGCTCCGCCTCGGCCGCGGTCAGCAGCGCCTCGGCCAGTGTCGCCTCGTCGTCCGGGTTGACCAGCCACAGCGGCACCCCGGGCCCGGCCATCGCGGCCAGCTCGCGGTGGGCCGGGATGAACGAGGCCACCGTCGGGATGCCGGCGGTCAGCGCGTCGGCCACGGCCATCCCGAACGCCTCGTGTTCCGAGGCCGAGACCAGCGCGGCCGCGTTGGCCATCCGGCCGGCGAAGGCGTCGTCCGGCAGCCGCCCGTGGAAGGCCACCCGCTCCGGGCCGAGCCCGAGCCGGCGGGCGAGCTGCTCGAGCTCGTCGGCGGCCGGTCCCGCGCCGACCACGTCGAGCCGGTGGTCCGCCGGCAGGTGCGCCATCGCCCGGATCACCCGGTCGACCCGCTTGTACCGCTCGAGCCGGCCGACGCAGAGCAGCGACTTGCCCTCCTCGGCGTCCACCGCCGGCATCGCGGCCGGGTCGGTGCCGTTGGGCACCACCACCATCCGGTCCCGGGCCTCCGGGAAGTGGCGGATCAGCAGCTCGCGCTCGGCCCGGGTGACGCAGATGATCCGGCCCGCGCGGGCCACGATCCGGCGGCCGACCGGGCGGTAGATCGGATGCAGCGCCGCCCGCAGGCGGCTGTGCCCGGTGCCGTGGTAGTGCGGCGTGAACACCAGCGGGGTGCTGTTGGTCAGGGCGGCCGGCAGCGCGGCCAGCGCGTGGTAGCTGTGCGCGTGCAGTACGTCGTACCGCCCGGCGTGACGCCGCAACCACCGCCACAGCGGAAGCGAGAAACGGTAGTTGGCCGCCGACACGGTGAGCGGGAACCGGCGTACCAGAACCCCGTCGATCTCCTCCTCGGAGGCGGCGGCGTGCTGGGTGAGCACCTCGATCTGGTCGCCGGCGGCGACCAGGGCGGCGCAGAGCCGGCGCGCGTGCGTCTCCACCCCGCCTATGTCCGGGTGGTAGGCGTTCGTGACGACGCCGATCCTCACCGCGCCCGCTCCGGCGCGCGCCGGGCCCCGGCCGAGCGCCGGCGCGGCCACTCGCGGGCGATGGTCCGCAGCACGCGCAGGCCGTCGGTGAGCGCGTTCAGGTTGCTCTCGCCGTGGATGCGCTCGCGCTCGAAGCTGGGCACCTCGACGATGCGCAGCCGGGCGCGGGCCGCCCGCAGGTTCAGCAGGGTCTCGATCTCGAAGCCGTCGCCCCACAGCCGGCCGTCGCGGCTCTTGACCGGCACCGGGCTAGTGCTGTCCAGGTCGAAGACGTCCAGGCAGCGCGACCAGAAGGCGTTGTAGCCGTAGCAGAGGTCGCTGTAGCGGGTGCGGAACATGACGTTGACCATGAGGCTCAGGCAGCGGTTGCCGGCCCGGCGCAGGCGGGTGATGTCGGCGCTGCCGCCGGTGCCACTGAACCGCGATCCCTTGGCGAAGTCGGCGCCCGAGCGCAGCGCCGCGATGAAGCTGGGGATCTCCTTCGGGTCGGTCGACCCGTCGGCGTCGATCATGACGATGATGTCGCCCGTGGCGGCGGCGAAACCGCAGGCCAGCGCGTTGCCCTTGCCCTTGCGGTTCTGCGTGACGATGCGGATGCCGGGCATCAGCCGGCGGGCCGTCTCGACGGTGTCGTCGGTCGAGCCACCGTCGACCAGGATCACCTCGTCCACCTCGGGCAGCCGGGCCATCACGTGCGGCAGGTTCTTGGCCTCGTTGAGGGCGGGGATGATGACGCTGACCAGAGGCTCACTCGCGGGCACGACCACCGGCGGCGGTAGCTCGGTTCCCGTCCCGGCCTCGGGGCGGACGTAGGGGACCGTAGACATGACTGTTCTCCAAGACTCGGTGGTGTGTTCCCCGGGGAGCCGGCACCGCCTTCGGCCGGCGGCACCGGCGTTTCTGTTCGGTCAGGCCCCTGAGCCGTCGACGGACCAGGAGTAGATGTCCTGCTTGGACAGGGCGGTGCCGGTGCCGGCGGTGAAGCCGACCCACGCGTCCGACTGCTCGATCTCGTCGGCCAGGTCGACCTCACGCTCGAGCGCCAGCTGCTCCTCGGCCCCCGCGCTCAGCGACTTGACGTAGACCTGAAGCAGGGACTCGTCGGCGTCGTAGACGACCCGGGCCTCGAACGGCTTGCCGAACAGCGGGATGCCCGCCTCGGCCGTGCCGGCCTGGTGGTCCGGGTTGCCGCCGAGCACCACGGCCAGATGGTTGCTGCTCGGGTCGTTGGTGTTCTGCCAGGTGTCGAACTCGACGGCGACGCTGGGCCGGATACCGCGGTATCCCATGCCGCCGCCCCAGCCGCCGAGCGCCCGCGGGCCCTTCGACTGCACGACGAAGGCGACGCCGTCGGCGCCGGGCTGGCCGTGGTGCAGGTAGACCTTGAAGGTCGACTCGAACGACCGCGTGACGTCGAGCTTCTGGGTGGACCAGGCCGAGCCCATCTGCTTGTAGCCACCGGCGGTGAGCCGCAGCACCCGCTGGTCGACCCGGCTGCCGGACGACCAGATCAGGTCGGCGCTGCCGTTGCGGTCGAGGGTCGACGACGCGCCCTTGAAGGTCTCGTAGTCGATCAACGGGTCGTCGGACGCCGCCGAGGCGCCCGCCGGGGCCAGGGCGGCCGCTATCGACAGGGCGAAGGCGGCGGCCAGACCTCCCCGGGCAATTCTCGTGGAACGTGAAGAAGACACGGTTCTGCGCTCCAAATCGGATTATTCGCCCCAAGTGGGACGTCGCTTAAGGTAGGGCAGCACACCGAGCCGCGGGTCCGATCCTCGACTATTTGTCCCTAATGGGAGGCAGTCGGCCGGTTAGCCCACCCCGGCTCCTAAGCTGTGGTCCGTGCGCCGATTCGCGTTTCTGGACGCTCCCGCCCCGCTGGCCTTCGCCCACCGGGGTGGCGCCGCCGAGGGCGACGAGAACACGGCCGAGGCGTTCGCGCGCGCGGTCGCCCTGGGTTACCGGTACGTGGAGACGGACGTGCACGCCACCACCGACGGCGTCCCCGTCGTCTTCCACGACTCCTCACTGCTGCGGCTCACCGGCACCGACGGCCGGATCGGCGCCCTGAGCTGGCCCGACCTGCGGACGGTACGGATCGGGGGCGCGGCCGCGATCCCCCGGCTGGACGAGGTTCTCGACGCCTGGCCCACGATCCGCTTCAACATCGACGTCAAGGCCGAGGCCGGCGCCGAGCCCACTGTCGCGGCCGTCCGGCGGGCCGGCGCGAACGAGCGCGTCCTGCTGGCGTCGTTCAGCGACCGCCGCCTCGCCCGGCTGCGCGCCCTGGCCGGCCCCGAGGTGGCGACGTCGATGGGTCCCGCCTGGGTGGCCCGCTTGCGCTTGGCGTCGCTTGCGGGGGTACGCGTGAGCCCGCCCCCGTCGGTCGCGGCGGCCCAGGTGCCCGTGCGCCAGGGCCCGGTGACCATTGTCGACCGCCGGTTCGTGACCACCGCCCACCGCTCGGGCCTCCAGGTCCACGTGTGGACGGTGGACGACCCGGACGAGATGAACCGCCTGCTCGACCTGGGCGTGGACGGCATCATGACCGACCGCCTCGACGTCCTGCGGAATGTTTATCGCGCGCGGCATATCTGGCCGGGTGAATAGTCACCCAGAATCGTTTCGCAGTAACCTTCCGAGGCTATTCTCAGGTTCGGCCCCTACAGTGCAGCCATCTAGTGACGCTAAGGAATCGCCACTGGTCAGCGAAATTTTTCGTGATCTTGGTGAACCCCCGGCATCCCCCGTTCGGACGATGTCCGGGGTTCGAGGGTGGTCGCATATCTTTTCTTTAATTCCCGGATAAGAATTCATCAAGTTCGCTGGCGGAATTGCGTTTCGGCGGGCGCGCTCCTACCGTCTGGGTGCCGGTGGGAATTGTTGCCGGGTGGATTTGTAGGGAAGATGAGGTATCGCGCATGCGCAGGTCCGCTTACCGTCGTGCGGCCGCCACGCCGCCGGGACGCAACCGGCGGCTGTTCGCGGTCGGCGCGGTCGTCACCGCCGCCGGCGCGGCGGTCGCTTTCGCCCAGATCGGTAACGCCGCCACCAACGACCGGCCCGAGGGAAGCGGCGCCGGCAAGGTGGTGAACGGGCAGGTGATCCTCACCGACACGTGCGTCGACAGCAACCTGGCCCCGCACGACGGCTTCCAGAACGGCAACCGGTGCGTCTCCACCGAGTTCGGCGAGGTCGGCGAGGCGGCGAACAACCCGACCCTGCTGATCACCGACGCGCCCCGGCAGGTGGCGCCGAACACCCCCTTCACCCTCAAGATCAGCACCCGCAACCTGATCCGCGACCGCTTCCTGGCGGCCGGCAAGGGCGGGTACTACGTGGAGAGCTCCGTCCTGCAGGGCGGCCTGGTGCGCGGCCACTTCCACACCGCGTGCCGGATGCTCGAGAACACCAACGCCGCCCCGGCGCCGGACCCGGTCCCCGCGTTCTTCGTGGCGACCGAGGACAGCCGCGGCAGCGCCACCCCGGACGAGGTGAGCATCACCGTGCCGGGCGTGCCGACCGAGGGCACCGCCCAGTGCGCCTCGTGGGCCGGTGACGGCTCGCACCGCGTGCCGATGATGCAGCGCGCCAACCAGACACCCGCCATCGACGCCATCCGCATCACCGTCCGCACCGGCGGCGGCAACAACGGCGGTGGCGACAACGGCGGTGGCGACAACGGCGGTGGCGACAACGGCGGTGGCGACAACGGCGGGAACAACGGTGGGGGCAACAACGGCGGTGGCAACAACGGCGGGGGCAACAACAACGGCGGCAACAACGGTGGCGACAACGGCGGGAACAACGGTGGGGGCAACAACGGCGGCAACAACGGTGGCGGGAACAACGGTGGCGGGAACAACGGTGGCGGGAACAACGGTGGGAACACCGGGGGCAACGGCACCAACGGCGGCGGTGTGACGCCGACCAAGCCGCCCACCAAGGCCCCGACGCAGGCCCCGCCCGGCACCCCGGCCGACACCAAGGACGACTTCACGCCGGACCCGGCGACCCCGGCGACCACCAAGGCCCCGGTCAAGCCGGCCACGACGACCAAGCCGGCCACCGCCAACGGCGGCGGCACCAAGAGCGACACCGACGAGCCGGACACCACCGACCAGCAGGAGACGCAGCAGGGAACGCAGCAGGAGACGCCGCAGGAAACCGAGGCGCCCGCGCCGCGGACCACCAAGGCGCCCAAGCCGCGCGCCAGCAGCTCGGCGGCCGCCGCGGCCGGCGGCACCGACTACACCTACTCGAGTGGTGAGGACGGCCAGTTCAACTCGGGCAACAAGGCTCCGGTGGCCGAGCAGGTCGCGCAGGTGCAGGCCGAGAGCGGCAACCAGGAGCAGGGCGGCCTGCTCGCCCTGACCGGCAGCAACACGTTCGCCGCGATCGCCGGCGCCGCGGTTCTGCTCCTGGCCGGCATGGCCATCATGGCCTTCACCCGCCGCCGCCGTCCGGGCAGCACCTGGGAGTAACAACCGGCAAGCATCGAAGGGGCGGCCCGCCGAGTGCGGGCCGCCCCTTTCTGCGCTGACGGCGAAACTGAGGGTAGCCTTACCAACCGGACGCCCAAGGGAAGAGGTTCGACATGGCGAACAGGCCGGCACGCGCGGCGACCGAGGCGGTCGTCACCCGGGTTGAGCAGCTCACCCCGCACATGGTGCGCGTGGTGGTCGGAGGCGACGCCCTCAAGGCCATCGACGCCGGCCGGTGCACCGACCACTACGTGAAGGTGCTCTTCCCCGCCGACGGCGTCACCTATCCCGAGCCGTTCGACATGGGCGCGATTCGCGAGAGCTTCCCGCGTGAGCAGTGGCCGGTCGTGCGGACGTACACGATCCGCAAGTGGCTGCCCGAGGTCCCCGAGATGTGGGTCGACTTCGTGGTGCACGGCGACGAGGGCGTGGCCGGTCCGTGGGCGGCCCGGGCCAAGCCCGGCGACGTCTTCCGGTTCATGGGCCCCGGCGGCGGCTACTCCCCCAGCGCCGACGCCGGCTGGCACCTGCTGGCCGGTGACGAGAGCGCCCTCCCGGCGATCGCGGCCGCCCTCGAGGGCATGCCCGCGGGCGCCCGGGTGACCGCGTTCATCGAGGTCGAGGGCCCCGACGAGGAGCAGAAGATCGAGACGGAGGCCGGGATCACCTGGCTGCACCGCGGTGATCGCGTCCCGGGCGAGTTGCTGATCGAGGCCGTACGCCACCTCGACTTCCCGGACGGTGACGTGCAGGCCTTCGTCCACGGCGAGGCCACCTTCGTCAAGGAGCTGCGCCGGTACCTCAAGGTCGAGCGCGGTGTCCCGATGGATCAGCTGTCGATCTCGGGCTACTGGCGGCGCGGCCTGAACGAGGACGGCTGGCAGTCCTCCAAGCGCGAGTGGAACCAGCAGGTGGAACTGGAGCAGGACCGGGCGTAAGCCGCCCGGAGCGGCGGTCGATGATAGGTAAGTGGTGACCGCCGAAGAAGACCTGACACATAGCTCCACCAAGGGCCGCTTGATCGCGGTGGCCGCCCTGCTGCTGGCCGCGGTCAACCTGCGGTTGGCCGTGACGAGCGTCGGCCCGGTGCTCAGCGAGATCCGCTCCGGGCTGGGCATGAGCTCGAGCGTGGCCGGCCTGCTCACCTCGGTGCCGGCGGTGTGTTTCGCCGGTGTCGGCTTCCTGGCGCCGCGGCTGGCCCGGCGGTTCGGCCCGGCCCGCGTGATCCTGGCCGGCATGGTGGTGCTGGCCGCCGGGCTCGCGGTCCGCCCGTACGCGCCGGGAACCGCTCTTTTCCTGCTTCTGAGCCTGGTCGCGCTGGCCGGCATCGCGGTGGTGAACGTGCTGCTGCCGTCGGTCGTGAAGGCGTACTTCCCGGATCGGGTCGGCACGATGACCGGCCTCTACACGGTTTCGCTGAACATCGGCGCGACAGTGGCCGCCGCCACCACGGTCCCGCTGACCACGAGCGTGTTCGGCGACGACTGGCGACTGGGCCTGGCCTGTTGGGCGGCGGTGGCCGTGCTGGCCGTGCCGGCCTGGCTTCCGCTGGCGCGGCAGCCGTTCACCCGAGCTCCGGAGGTTCCCAAGGCCGAGGCCGTACGGGTGAGCCGCCACCCGGTGGCCTGGGCGCTGGCCGTCTATTTCGGCATGCAGTCGACCTCGGCGTACGTGATCATCGGCTGGCTGCCGCAGATCTACCGCGACGCCGGCATCTCGGCCGAGCGCGCCGGCGTCTACTTCGCCGTGACCTCGTTCCTGGGCGTGCCCCTGGGTTTCCTGCTCTCGTCGCTGGCCGGCCGGGTCCGGAGCCAGAGCTGGATAGCCGTCGGCCTGGGCCTGTTCGGCCTGGCCGGCTACGGCGGCCTGTGGTGGGACCCGGCCGCCGCCCCGCTGCTGTGGGCCGTCCTGCTGGGCATCGTGAACACGGCGTTCCCGCTGGTCCTGACGATGATCGCGCTCCGCGGCCGCACTCCCGCCACGGTGGTGAAGCTGTCCGCTTTCGCCCAGAGCACCGGCTACCTGTTCGCCATTCCCGGCCCCATCCTGGTCGGCGTCCTGCACGATCACACCGATGGCTGGCGAACCCCGCTCACCTTCGTCACCCTGCTGATGATCCCGCAGATCGTCGCCGGCTTCTTCGCCGGCCGGGACCGCCAGATCTGACCGTCGCGGCCGCGCACCCCTTTCGACCCCGGCGGCGGATGGCCTACCTTCAACCCCATGACCGGCGACGTCTGGGCGGCCGGCGACGCCTATGAGGCGTACGTCGGGCGGTGGAGCCGCCGGGTCGCCCCGCTCTTCGTCGAGTGGCTCGGTGTCCCGGCCGGCCGCCGCTGGCTCGACGCCGGTTGCGGGACGGGCGCGCTCAGCTCCGCCATCCTGGCCTCCGGCCCGGCGGATGTCGTCGGCGTCGACCCGTCCCAGAGCTTCCTCCGATCAGCCCTGGACGCCACCCGGGTCGCGGGCGACGCGGCCGCGCTCCCCCTGCGGGACGGCGCCTTCGACGCGGTCGTGAGCGGCCTCGCCCTCAATTTCGTGCCCGATCCGGCCCGCGCCGTCGCCGAGTTCACGCGGGTCGCCGCGCCCGGGGCGGTCGTGGCCGCGTACGTCTGGAACTATGCCTCCGGCATGCAGATGATGCGCCACTTCTGGGACGTCGCCGCCCCCGACCGCGACGAGGGTGCGAGATTTCCGATCTGCCGCGAGGATGCCCTGCGGGAAGCGTGGTCCCGAGCCGGTCTCGACGAGGTGCGGACCCGTGCCATCGAGATCCCCACGGTCTTCGCCGGCTTCGACGACTACTGGACGCCGTTCCTCGGCGCCACCGGTCCCGCGCCCGCCTACCTGGCCGGTTTGGACAGCGGGGAACGCAGCCGGATTCGTGACGCTTTGCGGCGCCGGCTGCCGGCCACGGCGTCCGGCGACATCGCGCTGACCGCCTCCGCCTGGGCCGTCCGAGGGCGTAAAACCGCAGGCTGAGTCCTCCCCTTCATTCACGGTCTCATTCACGACCGTTCATGCGGTTTTCAGCTCGTGCCCATGTATCAATAGGGCTGACCGAACCAAAACCGAGGGGTTCTCGTGGTTTCCAAAGAACTCACCCCAGCCCACCGGATGGCGGCGATCGGCATCCTCCAGCGTGACGATCCCGCCCTGCGTACGCCGGCCCGTCTCTTCGATCTTCCCCGCGAGGCCGCCGAGGCCCGCCAGATCATCGACCGGATCCGCCGCTCGATGGACCTCGTCGCCCGGGCCCACGTCTTCGCCAAGGGCATGGGCCTGGCCGCGCCGCAGATCGGCCTCGACCGGGCGGCCGCCGTGATCCGCCCGGCCGAGCCCGGCGCCAGCGAGATCGTGCTGCTCAACCCGCGCGTCGTGGACCAGTCCCGGCGCCACGACGTGCAGTACGAGGGCTGCATGAGCTTCTTCGACGTGCGCGGCCGGGTCGACCGCCCGCTCAGCGTCGAGGTCGAGCACCGGCGCCTCGACGGCGGCCTGGTCATCACGCGGTTCACCGGCGGGCTGGCCCGCCACGCCGGCCACGAGATCGACCACCTGGAGGGCCGTTTCTACACCGACCGGATGCCGGCCGGTGACGAGGTCATCCCGCTGTCGCAGTACCGCGGCTCAGGCCGCCCGTGGGGCTGAGGCCCGCGGCGCCGCGAACCGCCAGCGCAGCCGCACCTGGCTGGTCAGCAGCAGCTCGCGCATCCGCATCGTGTGCAGCACCGTGCCGTCGTCGCCGTGCGCGACGGTCGGGGTGTACGACTTGATGCCCGCGTACGACAGCACCTCGGCCCCGACCTCGGCCCCGAGCGACTCGGGCAGCCGCAGTGACACGGTCAGGGCCCGGGTCGGGAAGCGGATCTCCCGCTGGAACCACTGGCCGTACTGGCTGGCCGGCACCCGGTAGGAGTAGGCCACGCGGGTCTGCTCACCCGGGTAGAGCGGGAACCGGGCCCGGGCGTTGCCGAACACCAGGGCCAGTTTCAGGTACGCGTCGCTGGTGCGCGTGACCCGTACGTCCATGGGCTCCCCGCCCGCCGCGGCCGCGAAGTCGAGATCGGCCAGGCGCAGCGGTCTTTCCTGGTAGAGCTGCCGGGAGACGCCGGGCTGGTCGGGGAACCGGTCGACGTCGATGCGTACCGGGCAGGTGGTGACCGGACGGTCGCCGACGTTGCGGACCAGCCGTTCGACGCGGCAGACGTACCAGTCGTCGGTGTAGGTGAGGGTGGCCAGCTCGTCCTCGATGACGATCGTGGCCGGCAGCATCTGGCTGGGCTCGTAGCCGGAGCGGGCGGCCGGCTCGAGCGTGCCGTTGGGGCGGCAGCCCGTGTACGCCTCGATGATCTCGGACCCGCTGGCCAGGACCGCCTCGGCGCGGCAGGCGAATTCGAAGGTCGGGTGGTGGCGAAGACTCTCCACGTGACTGATGTACGACGGGTGGTAGCCCATCGACGCGGCGAGCTGCTTCTTGGAGAGGCCTCTGCGCGTACGCCAGGCGTTCAGCACCTGTGCGAACGCGGATCGGGCCGCGAACTCGAGTTGTGAGGTCATCACACACTCCTGACGGGACGCTGTCCGGCCATGATGCCCCACAGCGACAGTCACTGCCAGCGCTCAGGGCGTCACCGAAAGAAATTGTTGAATGACCGGCGCAAGGGTTTTCCCTGATTCGGTGACGACCGTCGATGCCTAGCGTCCTTCATCAAGTCACCCCTGAAGGAGTACGCGCGTGAAACGTCGAACCCCTCTGATCATGGCGGCGGCCGCCGGAACCCTGGCCGCCACCGCCCTGGTCGCCGTCGCCCAGCCGGCCACCGCCGTCCCACAGGATCCGCAGTCGGCCGCCGCCAAGGCCGATGCTCTCGTCGCCTCCCGCCCCGCCGTCCTGGCCGCCAGTCCGAACGAGACCTTCCAGCGGCGCCAGGTGTACAGCTCGTCCGGCTTCAACTACGTCGCCTACGACCGCACCTACAACGGCTTCCCGGTGATCGGCGGTGACTTCGTCGTCGTCACGGACTCGGCCGGCGCCACCAAGTACACGTCGGTGGCCCTGACCCAGCCGATCGGCGAGATCTCGACGGTGCCCCAGCTGGCCGACAGCGCCGCCGCGGGCATCGCGAAGGCCCAGCTCAAGACCGTCACCGAGGTGGAGGGCACGAAGCTCGTCGTGGTCGCCCTCGACGGCAAGCCGGGCAAGCTGGCCTGGGAGACCACCGTCAAGGGCACGAGCGCCGAGGGGCCGAGCCGGCTGACCGTCGACGTGGACGCGACCTCGGGCGCCGTGCTGCGCGAGTACGAGCACGTCACCGACGTCTCCGGCACCGGAACCGGCTGGATCAACGGCTCGGTCACGCTGGACACCACCCAGTCCGGTTCGACGTACACGCTGCAGGACCCGAGCCACACCACGATCCGTTGCCAGGACGCCGCCAACAACACCACCTTCAGCGGCAGCGACAACGTCTGGGGCAACGGCACCGGGACGAACAAGGAGACCGGCTGCGTCGACGCCTTCTACGTGGCGCAGAAGCAGTACGCGATGCTGTCGGCGTGGCTCGGCCGCAACGGCCAGAACGGCAGCGGCGGCGCCTGGCCGATCCGCGTCGGCCTCAACGACCAGAACGCGTACTACGACGGCACCCAGGTCCAGATCGGCAAGAACACCGCCGGCCAGTGGATCGCGTCGGCCGACGTGGTCGGCCACGAGCTGGGCCACGGCATCGACGACACCACACCGGGCGGCATCTCGCGCTCGGGCACCCAGGAGTTCGTGGCCGACACCCTCGGCGCCGCGACCGAGTGGTACATCAACAACCCCAACGACGCCCCCGACTACCAGGTCGGCGAGGAGGTCAACCTGGTCGGCAGCGGCCCGATCCGGTACATGTACAACCCGTCGCTCGCCGGGGACAGCAACTGCTACTCGAGCAGCACGCCGGGCTCCGAGGTGCACGCCGCGGCCGGTCCGGGCAACCACTGGTTCTACCTGCTCGCCCAGGGCACCAGCGGCGGCGGCTCGGGCCAGCCGACCAGCACCACCTGCAACAGCAGCACGGTCACCGGCCTCGGCATCCAGGCCGCCATCAAGATCATGTACAACGCGATGCTGATGAAGACGTCCAGCTCGTCGTACCTGAAGTACCGCACCTGGACGCTGACCGCGGCCAAGAACCTCTACCCGAACAGCTGCGCCGAGTTCAACACGGTCAAGGCCGCGTGGGACGCCGTCAGCGTCCCGGCCCAGTCGGCCGACCCGACCTGCACCGGCGGCGGCACCACCCCGCCGCCCACCACCACGCCCCCGCCGACCACCGGCTGCACCGGCACCAACGCCACCGACGTCACGATCCCCGACGCCGGCTCCGCGGTGACCAGCACGATCACGATCGCCGGCTGCGGCCGCGCCGCCTCCTCGACCGCCACGATCGCCGTGAACGTCGCCCACACCTACCGCGGTGACGTCAAGCTCGACCTGGTGGCGCCGGACGGCACGGTCTACGCGCTGAAGAGCACGTCGTCGACCGACAGCGCCGACAACATCGTCACCACGTACACCAAGAACCTGTCGAGCGAGGCCGCCGACGGCGCGTGGAAGCTGCGCGCCCAGGACGTCTACTCGCAGGACACCGGCTACATCAACACCTGGACCCTGACCCTCTAGATTTCGGACATCGGTGCCGGGGAGCACCTGGGTTGCCCCAGGTTGCTTCCCGGTTCCGCTTCTTCATCAGCGCTCCCGATCCCCGATCTGACTGGCGTACAGCCGATCGAGAGAAGGAGCCACCTCTTGAAGCGTTTCGTCCGCCGCGCCGTCGTCACCGCCGCCCTCGCCGCCGTTCCCACGCTGTTCGGCGCTCCGGCTTTCGCGGCCGCCACGGCCGCGCCGACGACCCCCGCCGCGTACGAGGCCGAGGTCGTCAAGCTCACCAACGCCCAGCGCACCGCGCACGGCTGCCAGGCCCTGCGCACCGACGCCCGCCTGACCACCGCCGCCCGCGCCCACAGCACCGACATGGTCAAGCAGGGCTTCTTCAGCCACACCGGCTCGGACGGCAGCAACTTCGTCACCCGCGAGGTCCGCGCCGGCTACCCGCGCAACGGCGCCGCCGCCGAGAACATCGCCTGGGGCTACCGCAGCCCGCAGCAGGTCGTGACCGGCTGGATGAACAGCTCGGGCCACCGCAAGAACATCCTGAACTGCGCGAACACCGCGGTCGGGGTCGGCCTGGCCTACACCGCGGGCGGCGCACCGTACTGGACGCAGGACTTCGGCCGCGTCTGATTTTGCCGATACAGCCCGAAAGGTACCTAACCCCCGGTTAGCGTGCTGATGTGCCTTGGGCTGCGTTTTCCCGGTGGATGGCGGTCATCATGATGGCCGCCGTCCTGTACGTCGTCGGAGCCGCCGATCCACTGGACCAGCATCCGGTGACCGCCGCACCGACCACCTGCGCCACCCCGGTGGCCCTGCGCAACGGCGACTTCGAGTCCCCGCTGATCGCCGCCGGCTCGGTCGCCGCCGTGCCCCTTCCCGGCTGGCAGCCGGCCCCGGTGCTCCTCCGCCGCGACGGCGGCCAGCACGCCGAGCTGACGACCGGCACGATCCACCAGGACGTGACCACGACCCCCGGCCAGACCCTGCGCTGGGAGCTACGCCACCGAGGCGGCACGCTGACGGTCCTGGCCGGCCCGGCGGACGGCCCCCTCGACCAGCAGGGCGACACCATCACCGGCGACCGGGCCGCCTGGGCCACCTACGCCGGCGCCTACACGGTCCCCGAGGGCCAGACCACGACCCGGTTCGCCCTGCGCGCCACCGGCCCCACCGCGGTCGACGCCGTCTCCTTCGGCACCCCCGCCTGCCTGCTCACCACCACCACGGTGGCCACGGCGAAGGCCAAGGTCAACGACCGCTTGACGTACGCCGTGACAACCCGCAACGCGGGCGGCAACCCGGCCCGCGCCACCACCGTCACCGCCGAGCCCGGCCCCCGCTCCAAGCCGGTGGGCCTGCTGCGCCCCGGCGAGAGCCACACCTTCAGGTACGAGGTCCCGGTAGCCCCCACCATGGCCGGCACCACCTTGCGCACCCGCGCCACCACCGCCTACTCCACGTCGCTGACCGGCGCGGCCACGGAATCCTCGACGTCGAACACCGTCGGCACCACCATCGCCCCCGCCGCCGACCTCGCCGTCGCCGCCACCACAGCCACCGGCGACGTGACCACCTACCGGATCACCACCACCAACAAGGGCCCCAGCCCCGCCGACGCCACCCAGGTGACCGCCACCCTCCCCGACGGCACCACCGGCGTCGCGGCCGCCTCCCCCACCGGCACGTGCTCCCTGACCAGCACCACCGCCGAGTGCGCCTACTCCACCCTGCGGCCCGGCGAGTCCCGCACCATGACCGTCACCGCCGTCCCCGCCACCGCGACCCCCGCCACCGCAACCCCCGCCACCGCAACCCCCGCCACCGCAACCCCCGCCACCGCAACCCCCGCCGTCGCGACCCCCGCCGGAGTCATCCCCGCCTCCGGAGTCACCGTCACCGCCTCCAGCGCCACCGGCGAGCTGACTCCCCAGGACAACGTGATCGGCTTCCAGCCGGAAGCCCCCGCCACTCCCCCGGCCGACCACCCGGCAGCCCTCGCCGTCACCGCGAGCGCTCCCAGCGTCCCCCGCGACGGCACAGCCAGCTTCGAAGCGACCGTACGCAACGACACCCCCACCGCCACCTCAGCCACCGTCCGTGTCCACCCCGCCCCCGGCCTGGCCATCACCGACGGCATCCCCGACCTGGGCACCTACACCGACGGCACGTGGACCGTCCCCGGCCTCCCACCACACACGACAGCCCACCTGAACCTCACCGCGACCGCCCTGGCCACCGGCGACCTCACCTTGACCGTCTCCACCGGCGACACCAAGAAGAAGGCCACCATCACGGCCACCCCCGCCAGCACTTCCCTGGCCATCACCGTCGACCGCCCGCGTTCCCCCGCCGCGTTCGACGTGAGCGACACCATCCCGCTCCGCTACCGCCTGACAAACGACGGCACCGAGCCTCTGGACCGCATCCTCGTCACCGACACCTTGACCGGCCCCGCCACCTGCCCCAAGGCCTTCCTGACCCCGAACGCCACCATGCTCTGCGAGGCCCCGCCGTACACAGTCACCCAGGACGACGTGGACGCCGCCCTCCCCTTGACCACCATCGTCACCGCCGAGGCTCACGCCCCCACCTCGACCAACCCGTTGCTCTTCGGCACCAAGGCCGACCTACCCCTCGTGACCGCCCGCCCCTCGCTCACCGTGACGGCCGCACCCACCACCTACCTGCTCCGTAACAACGGAAACCAGACGCTGAGCAACGTCCGAGTCTCAAGCACCGAAACCGGCCGAGCCACCTGCACCACCACGACCCTGCCTCCCGGCGCCACGACCACCTGCACTCTCACCGCCCAGCCGCTTTCCCCTTCCGCCCCCACCTCCGCCCCCACCTCCGTCTACGCCTACGGCACGACTCCCGGCGCAACGACCGCAACCGCCTTCGGCCCTTTCCCCACCCACCCCGCCCACGGCGACCCGGACTCCTCCACAAGCAACGGCACACAGGGCGAAACCCAGTCCTCAACCGGCAGCGAGGCGCAGGGGCCCTCAACCGGCAACGAGGCGCACGGGCCCTCAACCGGCAGCAGCACACAAGGCGAAACCCCGCCCTCAACCGGCAACGAGGCGCAGGGGCCCTCAACCGGCAGCAGCACACAAGGCGAAACCCAGCCTTCAACGGGCAGCGAGGCACAAGGCGGCCCCCCGACCAGCGCTGAAGCGCCAGGGCAAGACGGTCCCCCGACCAGCGGTGAAGCGCAAGGACAAGGCGCAGCCCAGGGGCAAAGCGCACCTCAAGGACAAAGTGCGGCCCAAGGACAAGCCAGGCTTTCATCCGAGAAAGCCCGAGCTCAAGCACCAGGCCAGGCCGCCTCACCAGCCACCGCCGGGCAGAGCACCGCGCAGCAGGCTCCCACCGCCCCCGCTCTTCCGGCGACCGTTCCCTCCCGAGGCGCAGCCCCGCAGCTCAGCGCCCCCGCCACGCCGAACCCGTCGGTGCCGAACCCCACCCCCACGGTGATCACCCCACCGCCGGCCGTGGTCCCCACCCGCGAACAGCGGTACTGGGCCGACCCCATCCCCGACCCCGTGCCGTTCAGCGGAAGTCCTCTGGCCACCGCCAGCGTCCTGGGCCTGGCCCTCCTGGCCGGCGGCTTGATCGTCCTGGCCTCGCTCCGCGGCCGCTGGTGGCCCTGCAAGGCCGGAAGGAGCTAGACCGGCGTCCGTCACCGGCTTGGTGATCGGCTCGGCTCAGCCCGCGGCCCGTCGGAGGCCTCATCAGGGATCGGCTCGGCCCGCGGCCCGTCGGGGGCTCCATCCAGAACCGGCGCAGCCCGCGGGCCGTCGGGAGCTTCATTCAGGACCGGCGCAACCCGCGGCCCGTCGGGGTCTCTTCCAAAACCGGCGCAACCCGCGGCCCATCGAAGGCCTCATCCAGAACCGGCGCAGCCCGCGGCCCATCGAAGGCCTCATCCAGAACCGGCGCAGCCCGCGGCCCGTCAGGGGACTCAGTCGAGATCTGGCTCGGCCCGCGGCTCGTCGGAGGACTCGGGGAGGACCGGCTTGGTGGGCGGCTCGTCGGCGTTTCTGTCCATGACGGGCCCGGTGATGGGCTCTCGGCTCGGCTTGGCGCTGGTCATGAAGACGACCGCGAAAATCAGCGCCACGATGGCGAGGGGGATGCCGGCGAACAGGAGGATGCCCTCAAGATCGGTCACGGGTGCAAAAGTACGCCGCCGGCCGGGAACGGCCGGTGGGCGGAAGGTGCCGCCGCCGATAACCGAGACATGTCGCGGATCCGACGGAGACATTCACCCGAAGGAGCTTCGCGTTTGCTGGATCGAAATAGCGCTTATGCAGAGTAGGGGCGCCGCGACTCCCGGTGAGCGGAGCCGCGGGCCTCTTCGCGGAGAAGTTGACTTTGCGTAGGCACTTCCCATCGGTCCGTGCCTATGGTTAGTCTCTAGCCTCAGGAATTGATGTCGAACTCGCCTTCCTTGGCAGAGTCCACAAAGGCGGTCCACTCCGCCTGGGTGAACAGGAGCGCAGGACCGGAGCGGTCCTTGCTGTCCCGGACGGCGACTCCCGTGTCGAGGAAGGCGACTTCGACACAGTTGTTGCCACCGTTGCCATTACTACGGCTGGCCTTGCGCCAAGTGGCCTCGGCAAGCAGGGTGGCATCGGCGAGCTGGTGCGTGAGCAATTCAAGCACCCCCCTTCGGATATGCGGTTGTCTCCGGAGCCCTAGGCGACCAGCAGGCTCTCGATCATCTTGATGGTCATGCGATGGTCGAGCGCCATAGCGCTCAATCGCTCGAACTCTTGTCGGTAACGGGCAACCTCGGATGGTTGCTCTTCGTAGTAGTCTCCCGCAAGACCTTCAAGATAGACAACATCCAAATGGGTGGTCTCCCGAAACTCCAAAAGGGCTGCTGACCCGCCGAGGAACGTGTGTTCGCCGGCGTGGAACGGGAGAATCCGCAACGTCACATTCGGTAATTGGGCGGCCTCGATCAGATGCCGAAGCTGCTCATTCATGACGCGCGGGCCGCCGACCACGCGGCGTACGACCGATTCGTCGATGACGACCTCGAGCTCGAGCGACCGGTCGGCCCGGAGCCGGCCCTGCCGGGTCAGGCGCAGCTTCACCCGGCGGTCGATGTGCTGCGGGGTGTCGTTGGTGCGGCCGGCCTCCATCAGCGACCGCATGTACGCCTCGGTCTGTAGCAGCCCGGGCACCAGCACCGGTTCCCAGCAGCGCATCGAGGCGGCCGCCGCCTCCAGCCCGACGAAGTTGCCGGGCCGCATGATGTCGCGGTAGTCGGTCCACCAGGTGCGCTCGCGCGAGAGGCGGGCCAGCTCCACCAGGGCGTCGCGGTACTCCTGATCGCCGACGCCGTACAGCGTCAGCAGGTCTTTCACGTCGCGCGGGGTCACCGCCACGCGCGCGGTCTCGATCCGCGTCACCTTGGCGGCGTGCCACTCGAAATGACGCGACACATTCTCTTGCGTCAATCCGGCGGCCTCGCGGCACCGTTTCAGCTCCGCCCCGAGACGACGACGGCGCAGCGTGGGTCCTTCATCAACGGACACCTGGACTCCCTTGGTCCTGATGATGCCGATAGTACGACCGCCGTGCTGATGATCCAAACAAGGAGGACTCCACAAAAAGTCTAGTACTTCTTGTCATGACCTTGCTGTCGGGTACATGATGCGGAGCACATCGAGTCATACCTTTCTGTACACACAGTGATCTTCGCGGTAATCCCGTTAAAAGGGACAAGACCATCAAGACGTTGTCTAAGGGGCGTGGCGGCGTGTTGGCTGACCAGTATTTCCTGATCGCACACGAGGACCGCACCGGCCGGTCCCGTCTCCATCCACGCGCGACCGGCTTGGGGCTGGCCGCCGCTCTCCTCGGCGAGCTCGTCCTCGAAGGACGGATCGGCATCACCGACGGAGACCTGGTCATCCTCGACCGGCATCCTCCGACGGACGCGCTCGCACACGACATCCTGGACCTACTCATCGCACAACCACAACACCGTGATGTACGGGTGTGGCTGGCGTTCCTCTCGCAGGACGCGGCGATCCGGGTCGGCGAGCGCCTGTCGCGGCTCGGCGCGGTCGAGGCCGTGACCCGGCGCCGCATGCTCTCCACCGAGACCTTGTACATGCCGAACACGGCGGCCCAGCGCAACGCGGCCGCCTGGGCCCCGGCCCGGCTGGCCAACCTGCTGGTGCGCGGCATCGGCATGAGCACCAGCGACCGGGTGCTCATCGGGCTGGTGGCCGCCACCGGCCTCACCAGACACGTGCTCTACGACTTCGAGATGCACCGGCACGCGTTCCATTCGCTGCCGAGTGCGGTCGGGTCGCTTCCGGGCGACCTTCGGGAGCTCGTCGAAATCACCGAGACCTCCGTGGGCTCGGTGCTGACCGTCGGCCGACGGTGAGCGGCGTCGGGCGCCATCACCTCCGGCCTAACAACCACGACCACTGGGCCGGGAGGATGTTGATGGAGCGTACGAAACCCGCAGAGCCGGACATCGTCACACAGGCGCTGGCCAAGAACCGGTTGGGCATTCCGTCTGTGGTGTTCTTCGGCGTCGCGGGAGCCGCACCGCTCACCGTGATCATCGGGTCCATCACCACGATCTACGCGATCATCGGGAGCACCGCCGTCCCGATCGCGTACGTGGTGGTGGCCGGGCTGCTGTCGCTGTTCACCGTCGGGTTCGTCGCCATGAGCCGGCACATCGTGAACACGGGCGCCTTCTACTCGTACATCAGTCACGGTTTAGGCCGAATGGTCGGCGTCGGGGCGGCTTTCGTCGCCCTGCCCGCCTACTCACTCATGCAGATCGGCCTCTTCGGCCTCTTCGGTTCGGCTGCTTCCGGCATCCTCGCGGCTCTGGGCTTCTCGGTTCCCTGGTACGCGTGTGCGGTTGCGGCCTGGGCCGCGGTGACGGTGCTCGGCCTCCTCTGGGTCGATCTGAGCGGCCGGGTCCTGGCGGTCCTGCTGGTGCTGGAGATCGGCATCGTGCTCATCTACGACCTCGTGATGGTCGGCAACCCGGCGAACGGCGAGGTCACCTTCTCGCAGTTCTCGCCGGCGCCGCTGGCCACCCCGGTCGTCGGCGTGCTGCTGGTGCTGGCCATCGCCGGCTTCGTCGGCTTCGAGGCGACGGTGGTCCTGTCCGAGGAGGCCAAGGACCCGAAGCGCACGATCGCCCGGGCCACCCACATCGCGGTGGTGCTGGCCGGCATCCTGTGTGCGATCTCGGCCTGGGCCATGTCGGTGAACACCGGCCCCGACCAGATCGCCGCCAAGGCGGCCGAGCACCGGACCGACCTGGTCTTCACCCTGGTCGGCCCGCACCTGCCCAAGTTCATGGTCGACCTCGGCTACATCCTGTTCCTGACCAGTGTCTTCGCCGCGCTGCTGGCCTTCCACGCCGCGGTGTCGCGCTACCAGTTCGCCCTCGGCCGCGAGGGCGTCCTGCCGGCGGCGTGGGGTCGCACCCACCCGCGTACGGGCGCTCCGCTCCTCGGCTCCATCACCCAGAGCGTGCTGGCGATCATCGTGCTCAGCGCGTACGCCCTGGCCGGCGCCGACCCGCTGGTCTACGTCTTCGCGTGGCTCACGACGATCGGCGGGCTCGGCGTCCTCATCCTCATGTGGGCCGCGTCGGCCGCGGTCATCGCGTTCTTCGTGCACAAGCGGCGAGGGGAGAACATCTGGCGCGCCTACTTCGCTCCCGGACTGGCGTTCCTGCTGCTCACGGTCGTGCTGGCGGCAACCTGCATCGGCTTCGGTGAGCTTCTCCAGGTCTCCGGCGACTCGCCGTTCCAGTGGCTCATCCCGGTCTGCTACCTGGCCGTGGGCGTGATCGGCATCGTCTGGGCCCTGATCATGCGGGCGGCCCGTCCCGAGGTGTACGCGGCGATCGGCCGCGGCTCCGACAGCCGGTCCACAGTGGCCGCCGAGACCCAGGAACTCATGCGCGCGCTGCACGCCGACCCCGTGGGCGCGCGCGGCGGCCAGTACTACTGACCAGCACACCCGTGCCACGAGAGGAAGTCATGACCTACGCGATCCAGGAACTGGTGATCCGCGACGTCGCACCCGTGGACGTCGAGGAGATCACCGGCCTCGTCGCCGCGGCGATGTGGGACGGGCCGGTGGCCCGCTGGCTGCACCCCGATGCCGAGGTGCGCCGGCAGGAAAGTCCGCGCTACTTCGAGATCTTCGTCGAGCACGCGGTCCGGTACGGCGAGGTGTACGCCACCTCGGACTACGACACCGGCCACGTCTCCGGGGTAGCGCTGTGGTTCCCGATGACCGCCACGATCCCGCCGCCGCTCGACTATGAGCAGCGCATGAAGGAGGTGACCGGCCCGGCGTACGACCGAACCTGTGAATTGACAGCGGCGGTCGAGGCACGCCATCCCACCGATCCCCACCACTATCTGGCTTTCCTGGCCGTCCATCCGGAGAACCAGGGCCGTGGGATCGGTAGTGCGCTCCTCGACCGCCACCACGCCCGCTTGGACGAGGCCGGCATCCCCGCGTATCTGGAGGCGAACGACCCGCGTAACCGGGACCTTTACCTCCGGCACGGATACCGGATCCGGTCAGTCATCGAGCTTCCCGGCGGACCACCGCTGTGGTCCATGTGGAGGTTGCCTATGAACTGACAGTGGTGCCCCCTGCCGAGTTACTACGCGGCTGCCGGAAACTCGTAGAGCCAGTACGACTGCTGGTCGATCCGGGTGAACTTCATGTTGTCCGAGAGCCGGCTGACCATCATCCGGAATACTCGGGACATGCGGCGAACCTCGTCGTTGTGGTTGCAGATGTCCAAGCAGACGAGCCCGTTCTGGGCCGACGCGATGTGGTACATCTGCTCGACCAGTTGGGAAAAGGCTTCACGACCCTGGGCATGCGGACTCACGGCGACGAATCCGATGTACCAGATCTTCCGGGCCGCGTAGTGCTCAGGCCAATGCCGTTCGAAGTACTGGGGAGCGATCAACGGAACCGCGTTGAGATCGTTCGTGTAGGTGGCGACGCCGCACATCGTGCCGTCATCATCGAGGGCCAGGTACTTGCCGACCCGCGGATCCGCCATTACCTCGTCGAACTCCGACTTGTACATCAGGTGACGCTGGACCGCGAGGTGGTTCAACTCCTCGAAGGCGTCCGTGTACATGGTCCACATTGCCTGGTTCTGCTCGGCATCGGTGATCTGGTCGATGACTTTGATAAGCATGTTCGGCTCCCCCGCAGGCCGCCGCCAGGTCGGCCCGCTTGTCGCACTCATCTTGATCGATGATCTGTGCTCATCACTGTACGAAGAGTGAGCGCGTCATGACAATGCGTGTGCGCCGATTGAATGTGCCAATTCATCTACCGGATGCCCTCCGTGCCCGTTTTGGTGTGCAAGTTGCAAACACCGGCACGAAATCGCCCTCGATCCAGCAGACGGTTGTAGCCTTCGAGTACTACGCACGTTGCGCATTACTCCTGGTCCAGGCCCTCATTACCGCCCGCCGTCGCCGCTATTGATTTCTCCGAAGCGCCTTGATCATTGATCTCCGTCAATAGAGATCAATCATCACAAGGCCCCACTCTACGCGCCACGGTCCACATTACGTACGGTTAAATCAGGCCCCTCGGAAGTGTGGCGCCGAAGAAGCCCGTCGAGGCTGCTGGGCGCCACCTCGTGCAGCACGATCGAGGTCGAGGTCCGCACGACGCTGGGCGCGGCGACGATCAGATTGGTGATGCGGTAGAGGTCGGCCGTGTCCCGCGCGACCACCCGGACCAGCAGGTCGCCGTCGCCGGTGGTGGCCAGGATCTCGACGACCTCGGGAATCCGGGCCAGTTGCTGCGCCGCGCGGTCCCCCTCACGCTGGCTCAGCGACAGGGTCATGAAGGCCATCAGCGGGTAGCCCAGGGCGGCCGGGTCGAGACGCCGCGAGTAGGCGCCCAGCGCGCCGGACTCGCGCATGCGGCGCAGCCGGGCCTGAACGGTGTTGCGCGACATGGCCAGGCGGTCGGCCAGGGCCACCACGGTGGCGTCCGGGTCGGCGTCGAGGGCGAGCAGGATGCGCGCGTCGGTGGCGTCCAAGATTCGCATCGTGCGCAATCCTTCCCCATGATGCCCGCCCGGGTTGAGCAGAACGCACAAGCAGGAGACATCACATTGTGCAGGATGCGCAACAGGCACCAGTGTCATCCTCATGATCGACTTTGCCTCCACGGTCACCGTCGCCGAGTACCTGGGCGAACGGCTCCGGCAGGCCGGCGTGTCCCACCTGTTCGGCGTGCCCGGCGACTTCAACCTCAACCTGCTCGACGGCCTGGCCGAGGTGCCCGGGCTGCGCTGGACCGGGTCGCCCAACGAGCTCGGCGCCGGGTACGCCGCCGACGCGTACGCCCGCCGCCGCGGCCTGGCCGCGCTGATCACCACCTACGGCGTGGGCGAGCTGAGCGCGATCAACGCGGTGGCCGGCAGCGCCGCCGAGGACGCCCCCGTCCTGCACATCGTCGGATCGCCGCGGACGGGCACGGTCGCGGCCGGCTCGCTCGTGCACCACACCCTGGCCGACGGCGACTTCGGGCACTTCCACCGGGCGTACGCCGAGATCAGCGTGACCACCGAGGTGCTGACGGCGGACCGCGCCGGCGAACAGATCGACGCGGTCGTCACGGCGGCCCGCCGCGAACGCAAGCCGGCCTACCTGAGCGTCCCGCAGGACCTGGCCCTGCACCGGATCCCGGCGACGCCCCTGCGCGAGCCGCTGAAGATCGCTTCAGACCCGCTTGCCGTACGGGCGTTCAGCGCGGCCGTCGAGAAGCTGCTGTCCGCCGCCGAGCGCCCGGTGGTGGTGGTCGGACAGCTGGCCGCGCGCTACGGGCTGGGTGCTCAGATCGCCGGCCTGGGCGTCCCGATGGTCACCCAGCTGGCGGCCAAGGGCGTGATCGACGAGGGCACGCCGGGCTACCTGGGCGACTACGCGGGCACGATGCTCGACCCCGCCCCGGCCGCCGCCGTCGACGAGGCGGACGTGGTGCTCCACCTGGGCTCGGTGCAGACGGCCGAGCTGACCGGCTTCTTCTCGGCCCGCCCGCTTGACGACCGCACGGCATGGACCTCGGCCACCGCCGCCGGCGTGGGCGAGCAGCGCTTCGAGAACGTCCTGTTCCCCGACGCCGTGAACGCCGTCGCCGCAGCCCTCACCGACCGCAGGTTCAGCGGCGGCGCGGCCGGGGCCGGGCATGAGGACGGCCCGGTCGGCGAGGAACTGACGCAGGCGAGCATGTGGCGGATGCTTCAGGAGTGGCTGCCCGGGCACTCGGCGCTCATCGCGGACACCGGCACGGCGTACTGGGGCGCGCTGTCGCTCCGGCTCCCGGCGGACACGACATTCGTCGGGCAGCCGATCTGGAACTCCATCGGGTGGGCGCTGCCCGCGGTGCTCGGCCAGGGCCTGGCCGAACCCGATCGCCGGCCCGTCCTGGTCATCGGTGACGGCGCGGCCCAGATGACCGTTCAGGAGCTGGGCACGATCGCCGCCGCCGGCCTGCGGCCGGTGATCCTGCTCCTCAACAACCGCGGCTACACGATCGAGCGGGCGTTGCAGAGCCCGCAGGCCGTCTACAACGACGTGACACCGTGGAACTGGCGGGCCCTGGTCGCCGGCCTCACCGGCCCCGAGACCGACTACCACCACGCCGCCACGCCGACCGAGCTGGACAAATCGCTCCGCGCGGCCGCCGACCACCCGGACCGCCTGGCCTTCATCGAGGTGGAACTCGACGCGTACGACACGCCCCCGCTCCTGCGCCGCCTGGCCGAACGCGCCACCGCGGCCGCGAAGGCAACGGCCTAGGACCGACTGAGCCCCGGAGCCGGCCACATCGACCGCGCCGGCTCCGGCAGGCTTGCATTCCTTCTCCCGTACGCGACGACGACAGCCACCACGGCCGCCAGCACCAGCGCCCCGGCCACCACAACCACGATCCGCAGCCCCCGACGCCCGCCCCGACCTCCTTCTGGGCGCCGCACCGCCTGTCCGCCCTCACCGGCCACCTCAGCACCGCCCCACGAGCCCGCCGAACCTCCGGCACTTCCGAAGCCCGCCGCACTCCTCGAACCCGCGCCACTTCCGAAGCCCGCCGCGCCTGGAATGCCCGCCGCACTTTCCGAGGCCGCCGCATTTGCTGAGCCCATCCGGCTCTTCGGCACCGTCACGTCTCGCGCCGCGGTCGGGTCCTCTGGAACTGTCCGGCCTCCGGACGCCGGCGCGCTCCGGGAAGCGGCCGCACCTTCGGATGCCGTCGCCCCTCCCCGAGCCGCAGCATCCCCCGGACCGGACGAAGGCCACTGCGCTGAAGCATCCCCCGGGCCGGACGGACGCCGCTGCGCCGGACCGACGGTCCCCTGGGGATCCGGCATCTGCTGAGCGCCCCCGCGGCCGGCCTCCCGGTCCGAGTCGGTTTCGCGGAGTGGGAGGCCGGCGTTCTCCGGCGCGGCCGCCAGGCCCGATTTTTCGGGATAAGTCCTGGCGTTCTCGCGGCGGGAGGCGGGAAGCGGCGTGTGCAAGTTCGCGGGCAGCTGGCCGGGCTCGGCCGACCTGTCGTACGTGCCGGTGTTCTGTGTCGCCGTTCCCGGTCCCGTTCTGTCTCCGGTGGCCGGGGGCGTCTGCGTCGTGGAGCCCGTGCGGAACGGGCCGGCGTTCTCCACGTACGGCTCCCGGCCCTCGCCCCTCGCCGCCTCCACCGCCGCCAGGAACGCCTCGGCGGTACGCGGCGGCTCGGCCAGCACCGCCCGCAACGCCGGGGGCGGATCGGGGAAGAGCACACCCATCAGCGCGACCACCGCCCGCATGTCCGGCACCGACCATGTTGTCGGGGCCAGGTCACGCAGCATCGCCCGGCCGTCCGTCACCAGGACGTTCGCCGGTTTCAGCGCCCCGTGCGGCCTCTCCCGACGGTGTACGGCGGTCAGGGCCCGCAGCACGTCCACCGCGATCCGCCACGCCCGCGCCGGCGGGATCGGTCCCCGGCGCAGCAGGTCGGCCAGCGACCACGGCTGCAGCTCGGTGGCCAGCCACGGCGGGTCGCCCGCCAGGTCGGCCCAGAGCAGGCGGACGACGTTCGGGTGTTCGGACAGCTCGTAGTGCAGCCGGCACGTCTCGTCGAACGCCCGCCGG
This sequence comes from Actinoplanes sp. NPDC048796, assembly GCF_040650035.1. Classification (NCBI taxonomy): domain Bacteria; kingdom Bacillati; phylum Actinomycetota; class Actinomycetes; order Micromonosporales; family Micromonosporaceae; genus Actinoplanes; species Actinoplanes sp. NPDC048796. The sequence continues at coordinate 799,406 of NZ_JBEZGO010000001.1, forward strand.
GTCGCCGGCGCGAACGGCTGCCGCCACCGTTTCAGGGCCACGACGATGCCGAACGTGCGGTTGCGGGCGCGGAACACCTCGGCCGCCGGCGACTCGCCGAGCTTCGCCGCGAGCTCGAAGTCGGCGAGGGTCTGACGCGGGTGGGCGCGTTCGAAATCAGTCACGAGGCCGGCCGTTGGCAAAGTGAAGGAAACATGGGTGTGCCTTCGCGAAGGGCGATGGGGACACCCCAGGGTGGAGGTTGATCGGGAGCGCGGACCCCGTACGGTCAAATGCCCGTCACTGGATTCCCCCAAAAGTAAGAAGGGGTGTCAGCCGGCCTGCCAGTCGGGCAGGGAGGACGTGTCCCGGCGTTCGATGATCGGGAACACGCTCGAGTACGTCTGCCAGGACGGGCGGGACGGCTTCTCGCTGAGCGCCAGCATCCGGGCCAGGCCCTGGAGGGCGTCGCGCAGGGCCTGGTGCAGCAGCGGGTCGGCCACGAAGCCGTACTGGTCGACGGCCTCGGCGGCGAGCGGGATGCGGATGCACGCCGCCCGCAGGATCTTGGCGTTGCCGTGGGTGAGCACGGCCTCCAGGGTGGCGCGGGCGAGGTCGTCCTCGCCCGCGTGGGCCACCGAGAGCCAGGCGACCGGCTTGCCGTCGAGGAGGTTCTCGTCGACCAGCCAGTCGAGCAGGTTCTTGAGGCTGCCGGGGATGGACCCGGCGTACTCGGGCGTGCTGAACAGCACCGCGTCGGCGATGCGCACCTGGTGGCGCAGCAGGACGACGGTGTCGTGCGGGTTGTCCTCGCCCGGCACGAAGGCCGGCAGTCCGCGCAGGCCTTCGAACAGGCCGGCGTTGATGTCGTCCGGGGCGAGATGAGCGGCGGTACGCAGCGCGGCGTTGTGCAGGGACTCATCGCGGGTGCTGCCCGAGATCAGCAGGATGCGCGTCATGCCGCAGACGATAGAGCTTGCGGGTTACGCCGCGCAGATCAGACTGATCTCCTTGGCGGAGACGCTGTGCACACCCCGGCCCGGCGTCAGGTCGGCCACGGTCGCCGGGTCCGGGCAGGCCGCCGACTTGCCGTGCCACTCGATCTCGGTCTTGTCGGTCACGGTCACCGTCACGGACAGACCTTTGGGGTACGCCACGGTGAGCGCCCCGGTCGCGGCGTCGAAGGTGCTGACGGTCGCCTTGGCGGCGGCCGGACGGTCGTACACCTTGGGCTTGGAATCCTTGCTGTTGACGATCCCGTCGCCGTCCGTGTCCTCGTCGCCGTCCTTGACCCCGTCGCCGTCGCTGTCGGCGTTGCGGGGGTTGAGGCCGAGCATCCGCTCGGTCTTGTTGATCAGACCGTCGGCGTCCGGGTCGGACTTGGCGTCGTTGCTCTTGGGATTGAGCTTCTTGCCGACCTCGTAGCCGTCGGGCAGCGTGTCGCCGTCGGTGTCGGCGTCGTCGGCGCTGGTGCCGGCCTTGAACTCGGCCAGGTTGGTCAGCCCGTCCGCGTCCTTGTCACCGCTCGCGTCCTTCTTGCGCGGGTTCAGGCCGTGCGCTTTCTCGTACGCGTCCGGCATCCCGTCGCGGTCGGTGTCCTTGGCGGCCGGCACCGCCGGCTTCGGCTTGGGCTGGGCCTTGGACGCGGCCATCGCCGTTCCGGACATCGACAGGGCCGTCAGCGTGGCGACAGCGGTGACAGCGGCAAGTCGGCGCTTCATGAAGGTTCCTTCCAGGGGCGTTCTTTGTGGCCCTGAGGTTCGGCCCCTGGAGCGGGAACCTGAGCCCTGCTACCGGCCCGCTACTCAGACGCTCCCGAGGACAGCGTGTCGCGGACCCGCATGAGGGCGGTGCCGAGCAGGTTGAGGCCGCGCCACTGCTTCGGGTCCTGGGCGCGGGGGTCGTCCCGGCTCAGGCCGATGCCCCAGACCCGGTCCAGCGGGCTGGCCTCGACCAGGATCCGGTCGCCGGTGCCGAGCAGGAAGGCGCGCAGATCCTCGTACGCGCTGAATTTGGCGGTGTTGCCGGCGACCACGATCGGCAGGCGGTGCTCGTCCCAGGTCCGCTGCTCGAAGCCGGCGACGCGCCCGCCGAGTTTCTTCGCCGCGTGCGGGTGTTCGGCGGCGAGGATCCGCCCGGCCATCTCCCGGTCGCCGAACAGCTGGGCCTTGCCCCACATCATGTAGTGCTCGGCCGTGGCGAACCGGACCCCGTCCACCTCGAACGGCGACGGCCACCACTGGCTCAGGCACCCGGCGCCGACACGGCCGCCGGCCTCGGGCTGGTGCCCCCAGAAGAACAGGTACTTCGGCATGGCCAGCAGTGTGCCCGGCCCGCCGCTACCGCGCCATCAAGTATTCGCGCAGCTCGGCCGGGGTGGCGAGCCAGCCTTTCCGGGCGTACTCGAGGATGCGCGTCATCTCGCCCGGGACCAGGTCGTACGAGGTCGCGCCGGTCTCCGGGATCTTCTCGTGCGGGGGCACGGGCACCGGCACGGGGTGGAGCGGGATCCGGAGCGTCAGCGCTTTCAGGACGGTCAGATAGACCCGGGGCAGGTGGTACGCCGACACGACGAGCCCAAGGTCGCGCAGGCCCAGGCGGGACGACTCGGCGGCGATCCAGGCGGCCTGCAGTCCCGTGTTGGGGGCGGGCTCGGGCTGGACCCGTACCCCCTCGAAGCGACGCAGACCCAGGGTGCCGAGGTAGTCGCGGGTGAGGCCGACGTAGGTCCGCTCGGCCGGGTTGCCGTTGGCGATCAGCAGGTGGCGCGTGCGCGGCGACGCCTCCCACAGCTCGATGGCGTGCCGCAGGCGCCACTCCTCGCCCTGACCGATCGGCACGGCCAGCGCGTCCGGCTCGGACGGCGCCGGCACGGTCAGGATGGCGATGACCGAAGCCATCAGGTCGAGCAGCGGGTCGTCCGTGTCGATCACCCGGTCCATGACCGCGGAGCTCAGACCTTGAGCGGACCGGCCACGTCCAGCTGTCCGTGTTCGACCAGCCAGCGCACCGACTCCAGCACCGCGTCCTCGGGCTCGTGCTGCGGCGCGTAGCCGAGCATCGCCCGCGCCTTGTCGATGCTGACATAGTGGTTGCGGACGAGATGTTCCCAGCTGGCCTGGGCGGCTTCGGCTTCGGTGGTACGGCGGAACTCCTCCCACGTCACCGTGCGCAGCTCGGCGGTCTGCCCGAACCACGACGCGCCGATCTGGGCGAACCCCCGCACGTTGAGGGCCGAGGGCGCGACCACATTGAAGTCCTCCCCGGCGGCCGCTTCCCGCCGCGCGACGGCCGCTTCGAACGCCTGAGCCACGTCGTCGGCGTGCACGTGATGCATGAACTCGGCCCCGATCCCCGGAATCTCCAGCGGTTCCCCACCGGAGAGCTTCCGCCACACCCCCGGGTCGAGGTTGCCGAGCGGACCCACCGGATGCCAGCCCGGCCCCACGATGTGCCCCGGATGAAGCGAGGTGGTGGCCAGCCCACCCCGGTGGGTCTCCTCCTGGAGCATCTGGGCGATGGCGGCCTTGCCGATCCCGTACTCCCCGAAGGCCGGCGTCCCGTTCTCCTCGGTGATCGGAATCTTCTGGCTGGGCCCGAACCGCCAGATCGACCCGCAGTGCACCAGATGACCGGCCTCGCCCCGGAGTCCGTCGACCAGCGCGGTCGCCGACTCCACCGTGAAGCAGATCAGGTCGACGACGACGTCGGGCCGCAGCCCCACGATCCGCGCGGCGAAGGTACCGTCCCGGTCCTCGGCCTCCCGGTCCGCGACCACATGACGCACCTGCTCCCACGCGGGGTCGTCCACATAGCGGCTCCGCTGCCCCCGGCTGACGTTGACCACCTCGTGCCCGGCCCGCACCAGCCGCGGAACCAGGAACGTGCCGATGTGCCCGCTACCACCGATAACAACGATCCGCATGCCGTCACCATAAGCTCCGCCTACTCGGCGAGCCAGGGCCACGCGCCGTCGGCGCCCCGCTCCAGCAGGCCGACCATGCGGAACGCGGCGTCGCTCAAACCGCCGAACGTGTACCGGTGCGGGCCGCTCGGCCCGTGCCCGGCGCGGTAGCCGACCAGGTTCCAGGTGTAGAGCGGCACCCCGGCCGGGAGCGCCGACCCGGGATCGCCCTGGTGGGCCCAGACCTGTTCGTCGGTGACGATCAGGACCCGGTCGTGCCCGTCGTAGTGCCGGCGGACCGCGGCGAGGGTCTCCGTACCGCCGAGGTTGCCGAACCGGTCGACGACCCGCAGCAGGGACTCCCCCCGACGGACGTCGATCCGATCCGAGCCGTTGCCGAACTGAACCAGGTCGGCCCGGCCGTGGTTGCGCACGGCCACGGCCGCCCCGAAGATCGCCGCCGCGTCCGCGTTGGTCAGCTCCGACCGCTGAGACACCCGCCCGAACATGGACCCGGACCGGTCGACCAGCACGAGCGTACGGCCGGGAAGCTCCGGCACGTTCGCCAGCGACGCCGACAGCGCCTCGTCGAGGGCGTGCCCCCACCGCAGCGAAGGCGCCGCCCGGTAGGCGGCCAGGAACCGGAACGGGAACTGCTTGGACCGCGCCACCTGCTCCGGATCGGCCAGCCGCGCGGCCACGGCCGCGGCCACCTCGTCGCTGACGCCCGCCTGGTCGAAGTTGCGCAGGTTCCGCAGCAATGACATGTAGCCCATCGTCGGGATGAGCGCGCTCCACAGGGCGGCCTTGTCAAGATTCGACCCCGCCAGCGACAACGCGTCCTCCCAGGTCATACCGGCCGCCTTCAGCGCCTCCGCGTCCAGCAGCCGGCCCGGTTCACCGGCGACGGCCGCGCGGAGCCGGCCGTTACGAACGACCATCCCCAGCGCCGACGGCACGACGGTGTCCCGGCCGTGACGCCGGTCGAGTGCGTACGCGAACAGCTCCCCCTGCCACGGAGCCGACGGCTCCGGGTGTACGAGATCGATGACGTCAGCGAACCGGAAGCCCTTACCGGCGGTGTCGTACTTCAGAAGCGCGAACTCGGTGTAGAGACGGCCGACCGCGTCGGCGACACCCCGCTTGACCGGCTTCGGAATGGCCCGCCCATAGCGCCCCGTCCAGTAGGCGAGCATCTCCCCCGGCTCATCAGCACGCTGAAGCACGGAAGCGACGATCCGGCGCCCACCGGGCAGCTTCGCGGCCAGCAATGCCCGGGTCGCCTCAGCCGCGCCGACGAGTGCCGCCGAGCGCATGTTCGCCCCCGTCCGCAGCCACCTCAGAAACCCTTCGGTCCAGTACGGATCGGCAACGGCAACCCGGTGAACGAGCTCGACGAACCGGCTGTCCCGCTCTCCGGCCGCCTCATAGAACGTCGCCTCACCAACCATGTTGGCGACGGCGAGAAGAAAAAGCTCCGACCGGTCATCCCGGACAGCGCCGACCGCACCCTCATACGTGACGACATTGAACTTGGCCACGAAAATGGCTCCTTCCGCACCGGAAGAAGCCTCGATGTCAGATGGAGGTGCCCGAGATCAAAGTCGGCCTCGGTACGAAGCTGCTCTACCAACTGAGCTACCGGCGCCCGAAGCGCCGAACGGGACTCGAACCCGCGACCCGCCCATTAAAAGTGGAAGTAACCGCTGCCTGCGCACCGGGCACCCACATCCGACATCGCCGCGTCTCCCGAGATCAAACCGCCCTGGGCACGGTAGCCAAGGCCAAGCACCGGGAGGTGCGGGCCCGACCATAACATCGCCACACGACCGCCTCGCAACGCTTTTCCTCGCTCAACTACTCACTCCAGAAGCCCGGATCCAGCTGCAAGCCATACAGATGATCGGCCCAGTTGTCAGGCTCCTCATGGAAGATCAACCAGTTGTATTCGCCATAGTGGTCCTGCCAACCCCAATGCCGGTTGATGACCCGAACGGCGTAGGCATACGACACTTCGTGACGCTCCACCATCGCAGTCGCAATGTCCCGAAAGTAAAGCCGATGCTCGTCGGGCGCATCGAACTCAAACTCGGGATACAGGCGTTCAGCCACAGCTCAAGCCTGCCAGACAGCCCTCAGTTTACCGTTCAGCTATCCCTATCGCCGAAGGATCACTCGGTGGCGAGATCATCGCCGCCGCCGAGATCGCCGACTACCTCGGCGCCACGCGGCAGCGCGTGGCCGTACTGGTTGATAGGGCCGACTTCCCCGAGCCCATCGCGCGTCTGTCCGTAGGCCGGATCTGGCGCACTTCCGACGTGCGGCGCTGGGCGTCCCAACGACCTCACCGAATCCAAGAGGACGAGCAGCAGTAGCACCCCAGCCGGCCACCGGCCGTAGACCACGGCGCCGCGCTAGTCACTCGAGGGCGAAGTTCGCCGAACGGGCCCTCGACCGAGCCGCCAGCGGACCGCTAAGCGCATCCACCGCACCGTGGGGTTTCAGGGGGCTCGGCCCCCTGAGCAGACATGACGAGGGCCCCGGTCCGCGCTTTCTGCGGACAGGGGGCCCCGGCACTCGTGGGCGATACTGGGATCGAACCAGTGACCTCTTCCGTGTCAAGGAATGACCATGGTCGCTCGACCAGCAGCAGAAGCGTGGCTGAGAAGGACATACAGTCCGACGGCGTCCATGGGCGTTCATCACCGTCAGCCTCAGTTGTCACTCACTTAGTCGCTCAGGAGGGAGTTCAACGCTGCCCCTGAGGCCTGTGGAGCGGGCCTGTCGGTCTTCCAGCTACGGACTTGTGGCATCGTGCACTCATGATGACCGAGGACGAGCTCGACGCTTGGCGACCGTATACCGACGTGATCATCAAGATGGACGATGAGCGTCTGTTGACGCTCTTGGCTGATCAAATTGGTCTAGGCCTAGGTGCCAGCGAAGAGGAGAGCCGTAGGAAGCTTGGGCGGGCATGGCTGAATGGGCATCTCGCGAGTATGAAGCTTATGGTTTGCCGAAGCGGCGTCGTTTCGGCGTTGAAGGCGCGCAACGAGAAAGATATCGCGATGATCGTGGCCGCTCTCGCCGACGTAATCGTCGGATCACTGAACAAGCCGGCTGCGGCGACGGTCGCCTTGTTGCTCGCGCGGCAGGGATTGGATAATATTTGCCGCGAAAACGACTAGATTGCGGGGGTGGGACCGTCAATCGAAAAGCTGCCTCGCTACCTCTTCCGGAGTTGCCTCAAGAACTTCGGGAATTTGTTCGGCCATCCCCTCTTGGACCGAACAAAGTCGGTACGCGTGGCCTGAGAGGAAATGAACGAGGTGAGCCAACGACGACGGCACATACGGTTCGAGCTTGCGCCATCGCACGTTCCATGTTGGATGAGTTTGCGCTAAGGGAGCTCCTTCGAGTTTCTCGGCTTGCGCGAGAATAGGGAATAACATGGCGCAACCAAGCCAGAAGTTCGGATCTTCACGGCTTTGTTCCGAGGCGAAAATGTCGGCCTCATGTTCAATCTCATGATGGCCCATCATTGCATTAACATCGACTCCGCGCATGTTTAATTGTAGTAACCGTGCGCGGTCGAGATGACCCAATATGGCGTGTCCGAACTCATGGAGCACAACGAATTGCTCGGCTCCGCCGGCCATGAGGCGAGCCGAAATTATTTCGCCCTCTTGCTCCAGTTCGCGCACTACTTCACCGGCGTGCAGCGCCGCGAACGCGAAAAACCGGACATCTCTTGTTAAGAGAAACTTGATTGCATTGTGTACAACTGCGATCGCGTTGTGCGTGCAAGGACGCGGCCGCTCCGGGGAACTACCTCTAGGAATCGAGCCGAGTACCGCAATGACTAAGTATTCGACGAGATACGTGGCGCCGAGATCGAACATAACAACGGGCCGTCCGGACGGCGACTTGAGAGTAACGGCATTTAAAAGACCGCTATAGCTCATCGCGACCGGAATTTGGCGCGCCTTCTCTGATGCCTTTTGGTCCATACTGGCAATCGCGGAGGCAATTGATACCGGAAGGTACCATGACGGAAACTCGGCTGTACCACCAGAGCTCACCGCATCGGCCATCTTACTCATTATTTCGTCAACAGTCGCACGATCAGGAAGATCTTCCGGAATCAGAGTTTCGGCAGCGTGCTCAAAAGCTTGCGAGACGCGTTGTGGATCTTCCTTTTCCGTGTAGACAAGCTCCTTGAAGTCACGATTTGTGATCGCATCTATACATTCTTTCAAGAAATCTTGAGATGGTGAATCATTCTGATCATTCAAAACAGTCCCCCTAAGATCTCGATATAGTAGACAATCGCGACTAACCTGCGTGCTCTCGCTCCTCCGCCCACTTCATGCACGGCAAGGTACTCGCCGGGGGCAATAACGCCTCCCGTCACCCTCGACCCGCCCATGGTGGGAGCGGGCGGCGGCTGGCGCCCGCCGCGTCAAGACGGCCTTGGCGGAAGGCTGCCAGGCCGGTGGGCGCCGGCGGGGGTCTGCTCGGCTCTGCCCGGGGTGAGGGTGGCGGGTGCGCGCGTTGCGAGGGCGGCGACACCAAAACCCGCAAATCCCGGCGCACCCTTGCCATACCGCTTCGAGGCGTGGTGGCCCTGCGTGCGCAACTCAGCCTGCAAGAAAAGGCCGGCGCCGATTGGCACGCGCTCGACCTAGTCTTCGCCTCTTCGATTGGCACCGCGCTTGACGCTGCCAATGCGCGTCGCGCATTCCGCCGCATCACCAAGGCCGCTGGGCTAGACGCGGGCGATTGGACTTCTCTGGAACTACGTCACAGCTTCGTGTCGCTGTTGTCCGATGACGGCGTCTCCCTCACGGACATCGCTAATCTCTGCGGCACTCAGGCACCTCAGTCACCGGAAAGGCGTACCGCCATCAGCTACGACCGGTGCTGCTCACTGGGGCTGACGTCATGGACAAGATCTTCGCCCTCGACGAGATGCCTGGGTCCTAGTCACTCAGTTAGGCACCCCAGACACCAGAAGGGGCCATGTTCATCGATCGAACATGGCCCCTGAACTGGTGGGCGATACTGGGATCGAACCAGTGACCTCTTCCGTGTCAAGGAAGCGCGCTCCCGCTGCGCCAATCGCCCTTCGGGTACTGCAAACTGCGAGGTGGAGACGGGATTTGAACCCGTGTACACGGCTTTGCAGGCCGTTGCCTCGCCTCTCGGCCACTCCACCGAGCCAGCCCTGCACGTGTCCTGTGAAGGCCTCTCCGAGCGGACGACGGGATTCGAACCCGCGACCCTCACCTTGGCAAGGTGATGCGCTACCAGCTGCGCTACGTCCGCTTGTCTGTCCGGGCCGTTGTCCCGGCGACGGATGAAACATTAGCGGGTCGCCGGGCGCCTTGCCAAACCGGGGTACCCCGGCGCGTCGCCGGACGGCGTTCACCAGGTGTTTCGCGGTTATCCACAGGCCGGGAAACAGGGCAGCGGGCGAAGTGCCCTCCGGTGTTGGATGGGCTCATGGAGTTCCGACAGATCAGCGCGGCGGAGCGTACGGCGACGATGTTCCCCCTGCAGACGTACGCGTTCATGCCCTCGCCGTGGCCGGAGGAGGAAGTGGCCGCTTACCGGCGGCGGCAGCCGTTCTTCGAGTCGACGATCAGCATGGTCGCGGAGGAGGACGGGGAGGCGCTGGCCTGCGTGGCCGCCCTGCGCATGCGGCAGAACGTGCGCGGGCTGGTGCACGACATGGCCGGGGTGGCGTCCGTGGCCTCGCACCCGTCGGCTCGGCGGCGGGGGCTCGTGCGGGAGTTGATGACGAGGCTTCTGCGGCAGGCGCGGCAGGAGGGGTTCGCCGTCAGCGCGCTTTATCCGTTCCGTCCGAGCTTCTACGCGCGGTTCGGGTTCGTCGGGATTCCCCGTCACCGCATGGCCAGCTTCGCCCCGGAAGGGCTTTCCCACCTGGTGCGGGCCGATCTTCCGGGCGAGGTGGAGCGGCTTTCGATGTGGGACGGCCACGAGGCGTACGAGAAACTCCGTGGCCGTTTGGTCGGTGAGCGGCACGGCTTCGCGGCGTTCGACGCGGTGCGCAGCGCGGAGTTCCGCGAGGACAAGCAATGGGTGGCCGTCGCCCGCGTGGGCGGCGAGGTGGTGGGCGCTGTCAAGTACCGCATTGATGAGTACGGCGGTGAGCTGCACGGATCCGATCTGCTGGCCACCGGTCCGCTGGGGCGGGCGCTGCTCCTGCAGTTCTTCAGCCGGCATGTCGACCAGGTGTCGCGGATCGTGGTGCGGGTCAGCGCCGATGAGGTGCCCGAGCTGTGGGGCACCGACTTCTCGGTGACCACCGAGGCGAAGGTGGATCATCCGCGCCGGGGTGGGGCGATGGTGCGGGTGCTCGACATGGAGGCGCTGACCGGTACGACGGTCGGCGACGGCGAGGTGACGATCGAGATTGCCGACGACGAGCATGTGGGCGGCGTCTGGCGGCTCGTGGGTGAGGGTGGCCGGCTGTCGGTGACCAAGGGCACGGCCGAGCCGGCGGCGACGCTGACGGTGGGTGGCTTCAGTGGGCTGCTGTACGGCGTGCTCGACCCGGTCGAGGTGGTGACGCGCGGCCTCGGTCAGGTCGGCGGGGCGGCGGTCGGGCCGCTGAGCAGTCTGTTCCCGCGGCAGATGCCGTACATCTGCGCGGACTTCTGAGAGGGGTCGGTGTGCTGTCGTACAAGTCCGAAGGTTCGGTTCTGAGCATCTACTCGAAAGGATCGGTGCTGTCGATCGGCTCCACCGGTTCGGCGCTGTCGGTGGGTTCGGTCGGGTCATTCGGCTCGGTCCTGTCGATCGGCTCGTGGCTGTCGGTGGGTTCGGTTCTGTCGGCGCTGTCCATCGGTTCCGTCATGGCGTGGCGGGCCCGCAAGTCGATCATGAGGGCCGGCGGGGAGGGCTGAAGCCGACGGGGAGGGCTGAAGCCGGCCAGGGAGGCTGAGGCCGGCCAGGGAGGCTGAGGCCGGCCAGGGAGGCTGAGGCCGGCCAGGGAGGCTGAGGCCGGCCAGGGAGGCTGAGGCCGGCCAGGGAGGCTGAGGC